>NZ_JALPRJ010000050.1 GCF_030464885.1 Caballeronia sp. SEWSISQ10-4 2
GCCGCATCAGGAAGCCGGCGCCGAACACCGACAGCGCGAGCATCAGCGAGGCGAACTCGTTACCGCTCGGGAAATACGTCTTGGCGATGGCCGAGGCGTAATAGCCATAGACCATGAAGTCGTACATTTCGAGGAAGTTACCGCTGACGACGCGAAACACCGACTTCGCCTTCGACTCGTTCGCGGGCGTTGCATGTGACGGGGTGGACATGGCTATCTCTAAAAACGGTGGCCGCATTCCACTGCTGATGCGCCGTGACTCGACCCGGATGTTGACGACGACCTGGTAGCACTACCCCGGATGCCTGTGTAAGCTTCGCGGTGCTTTAACCGGCGAAAACTGCTCAAAACGATGCGGAAGCGCGCTGGAAAACCGAAAATCAGGGTTAGCCTTAAGAACACCGGAACCATGCACGACGGCAATGTTACAGCGGAAAAGTGAAATTCGCCTATTCGGAACGTCGCGTATATCTGTCTAAAATCATCTTAATTTTGCATTACATATGCCCATCTTCAAGCCTACAGTTTCTGACGCGTCGTGGCCCTTCACGCTGCGGCAGGCGACTTCCGCCGACGCGCCGCTCATCGCCGGAATGCATGCGCAAAGCTGGGCGTCTGCGTATCGCGGAATCTTGCCGGACGATTTTCTCGATCGCGAGATGTCGGCCGAACGTGAAGCGCACTGGCGTAAGCGATTTGAGGAACTGGCGGCGGGCTCAGGCGAGGTATTGATCGCTATACAAGACGATCGGCCGATCGGTTTCGTTTGTCTGATCGCACCCGACGAAAACGGCAGCGTGCTCGTGGACAATCTGCACGCCCTCCCCGGCGCCAAAGGCACCGGCCTGGGCACCGCCATGCTCACCGTCGCCGCGCAATGGGCGCGTGATCGCGGCGCGACCAACATGCATTTGTTTGTACTCGAGCCGAACGTTGCGGCCATCGGCTTCTATGAGTCTCGCGGATGGCGATTGGCCGGTCGCGAAAACGACACGATGGGCGGCATCGATATCATCGCGCTCCGTTATGTCCTGCCGATCGGCTGATGCCCAGGCGTTTGTTTTGCGCTCGGGGATTCGCCGGAGTAATCTCGCTCAACGCCTGTATGCCGGCTGCAAAAAGCGCGCATCGGGACAGTCGGGCGTCGTCCGCTGAAACGTCCATTGTGTCCATGCCAAATCGGCGAATTTTTTTCTATCCGAACGCCCGTTTATCGCGGAACTAAGAAGGCTCTGAGCGACCTCCAAGCTGACGCTGGGTATTATCGTGGGCTGTTCTGTGGCGGGTCCGGGCAAGGTGAATTATTCAACACCTGTGCGGCAACAACCGGGCGACGTCCACACGGCTGCCCCGCTTGTTCGTTCGTTGAGCAGTCCTGATGCCCGCTTTCGGAAATGAGAAAAGATGAATGCTCCTCTGGTCGTTGTACAAGGCGATCTGCTTCTGCCGACGCTGTTCCCGCTGGCCGGTATGCCCAACGCCATTTATGGTGAAGAGTGGACCCTGAGCGGCATGCGTCCCGCTTTGACGGAATACGAAATACCGTTTTACGCGGCTCGTTTCCTCACTGCCTATGTCGGCCCGCTGTCTCTTCGCAACGATCGTTTCCCGTATACACCGGCGAGTCTCTGGGGCAAGTTCAAACGCAACGACGAAATCGTTCACGCCTCGCAAGGCGTTCCCCCGATTCCCGCCAATGCAACACCGCAAGCCGCCGAGCCGGCGCCCTTCGCATTCGAGCCGTTCACCGCGTCCGACGACCATCACGTGAAAGCGCCGGCGGCTAATCACGATCATCGCAAGCAGCTTGCCGGCGGTGCGATTGCGCTCGCGTGCGCTGCGCTTATCGCGTGGGCGTTGTTCGGTACGAAAATCGGCCATCAGGATGCGGAAACGCAAAAAACCAAGCTTGTGCTCAGTGCTACACCGGTGGTCAAACCAATGCCGAATTCTGAAACGGCTCATGCGTCGGGCGCGTCGAACGCAACGGTGGCGGTTGCTTCGGCTTCCTCTGCTTCTGCTCCCTTGGCGGCGACTACGATTGCTGCTTTGCCTGCGGCGCAAAAGCCCGTCGTTGTCAGTCAAGCCAGTGGAAGCAGCAAGCCGCTGGCGAGCACAATCGCCAGCCATGACCAGTCCGCTACGCTCAATACTGCGTCAGACCGCGCAACCAAACCACCGACAATTGCACAAACGGTGGAACGCAATGGCTCGAAAGCCAAAGCAAAAAGCAAGCGCGATGCACATCGGAACGAGGTGGTTCATCGGCAGCATGGCCATGAGTATCAGGGCGCACCGGTTTATCGCAGCGCCGGGCATGAAACGCGGCTCGCATTGCCTGGCCGCCGCACGCTCACACGCGAGCACACACGCGCAAACGCGGGGGATTCATCGCTTAGCGTCACCGATACGCATAGCATGCTTGCGCACTCCGCCGTGCTCGATGACAACAGCGGCGCCTCGCACCAGCCGGTCCGCGCGGCACCCAGAGAACCGGCATCGATCCCGTCACCGCGCTCCAGCGCGAGTGACACACCCAGCTGGAATTCAGACCTGAGCCAACGCCGCGTCACCGACACGCCCTCGCAATTTTCCAAGTGACCGATGCGCCGATAGACGATAACCAGCCTTTGACACCCACTCAATTGAAGGAACACAGAAATCTCCAGACTCCGGCACATTGAGAAATCAAGGACTTGCTAAGGGAGCGCATCGCCACGTAGTAGGCAAAGCGCATCAGCGGCGGCCAGCGCGCGCGGCAGGTAGCCGGAGGCGCCAGCAAGCCATCCCGTTAGGATGATGGCAAAGATCGGAAGTATGGTGCCGGCGAGACGCATAGTGACCTCCCGTAGCGGTGGAACCTAGGCGCATCGACGCTCGTCCCTGACTGGGCGTCATTATCGGAGAAAACTTCGCACGACGCGTGGTGAAGTCGCAAATTGATCGCGCGCTAAGTCGGGGCCACCGACCCTCGGCATTTCTGAGCGAGAAACACTTGTCGGGGTGGTCAATGTGACGCGATGAGGCGCGCCTGCGTGTCGGCCGATGACCGGAACGCTATACCCGTTGGCAACTGACCGTTGTTCTTCATGAACGGAACTAGCAGCATCGAAATTCGACGCAACAAAGCCGCCATTCAAGGCGGCGAGCAAACAGAGTGGCCTCGATTAGTGCGCGCCTTGGCGATCGTCGGGCAGTACTTGACATGCAATGGATTACTTGCCTATTCTTTAGGCAAGTAATTTCTTGCGTGTACCACATGGCAGAGCGCCTCGACACCGACGTGCTGTTCAAGGCACTGGCCGATCCCAGCAGGCGCAGGCTGCTGGACCTGCTACATGCGCACGACGGCCGCACACTCAACGAGCTGTGCGAACACCTGGACATGACGCGGCAGGGCGTGACGCAGCACCTGGACCTGCTGGAGGCGGCGAACCTGGTCGCCACTGTGCGGCGCGGCCGCGAAAAACTGCACTTCCTCAATCCAGTACCGCTACAGGAGGTCTACGAGCGCTGGATTGCCAAGTTCGAGAAGCCGCGCCTCAAGGCGCTCTCAGATCTGAAACAACGCTTGGAGAAAACCGATGACTAGATCGACTTTTGTCTACGTGACCTACATCCGCACCACGCCGGAGAAGCTGTGGTCAGCACTGACCGACGCGGAGTTCATGAAGCAATACTGGTTCGGCAACTACTGCGAAAGCCAGTGGACGGCGGGATCCTCCTGGAAGAATGTGTACCCCGATGGCCGCATCACCGACGTCGGTGAGATCGTCGAGGCCGAGCCGCCACGGCGGTTAGTGATCCGCTGGCAGCATCAGGACAAGCCCGAGCTCAAGGCCGAAGGCGAGTCGCTCTGCACGATGGAACTGGAACCTAGTGGAACGGCGGTCAAGCTCTCCATCACCCACACCATCGAGCGCGAGCCCTCGAAATTCATCGAGGCTGTGTCAGGCGGCTGGCCGAAAGTCATTTCCAACCTCAAGTCCCTGCTGGAGAGCGGCTCCATCGCGCTGCAGGACCCCTACCCCGTTGAGATCGCCCACTCTGGAAAGGAGTAGCCATGGCAAAGGGCAATTTGGGAAACTGTTGGTCTGTTCCAGCTCCGCCTTGGTACTTTGCGATCTAGCCTTCGCCGAAGCGGCCGGTGGCGAACGACAGTCAAGGGTCGCATGCGATGCGACGTTGCCTGCGCCGGATCAGGCAATCAAACGTCGAGTACGCCTTTCAGCAAGCCTTTGCCCCACGTTGTGCAAACCGCACCCTTCTGCTTCAGGAACGGCGGCGCACACATCAGTTGCTAACTGTGTGCGCCCCTTGCCGTATCAGACACTACTCGCCCGGGCTGTACAGATCGAGCAGCTTGAGCGTCACGCCGTTGGTCCACCCGAAGCCGTCCTGCAACGGATATTCGCCTCCACCTCCGCCGCCGGTTCCCGCGCCTTCTACCACGTACTTCTCGACCAGCTTTTTATCGGACGCGTAGACGCCCTTTACGTCCGTCAGAAACCGCGTGCCGACCTGCTGCGCGAGCGCATCCTGTCCGTAACGCGTCAGACCTTCGATCGCGATCCAGTGCAGCGGCGCCCAGCCATTCGGCGCGTCCCATTGCTGTGTCGTGTTGTACGTGGTCGTCACGAGCCCTCCCGGCTGCAGCAACGTCGACTGCACCTGGTGAGCCGTCTTCTGTGCTCGTTCCGGCCATGCTGCACCTACGAATAGCGGATACAGCATCGCCGCCGTCTTGTTGTCCCGCGGCTTCCCGAGCTTCCAGTCGTAGTCCCCGTAATAGCCGTTGGCATTCCACAGGTACCGGTTGATGCCCACCGCACGTTTCACCGCGCGCTCGGCGAACTCGCCCACACAGCGATAATCGTGGCTCTCGCCACAGCCTTGCGCAATGGTCGTTTCCAGGTGAAAGAGGAGGCTGTTCAGATCGACGGGAATAATCGACGTGGTGCGCACCGTCGCGAGCGTCATGTTGTCGCCGAACCAGCGTGAGCTGAAATCCCAACCGCTTTCGGCGGTCGCGCGCAGCTCACGATAAACCTCGCTTGGAGTTCGGCCTGTGGCCTGCTGCGCGGTCTGCACGTCCTCCAGGTACGACTCGTCACGCGGCGTATCGAGCTCATCCCAATAGCGGTTGAGCACCGTATGGTCCGGCATAACCACGACGTTGCGAGTCGCGTCGCCCGGGCGGGTCGAGCCCTCTCCCTGCATCCAGTAGGCGTACTCCTTGCGCAGGGCCGGCAGATATTTCTGATACACCTTGCCACCTTCGACCTTCGCCGCGAGCGTCACCATGTACGAGAAAAACGGCGGCTGCGAACGGTCCAGGTAATACGTGCGATTGCCGTTCGGAATGTGGCCAAATGTATCGATCTCGTACGCAAAGTTGTCGAGCATGTCGTCGACGAGATCCTCTCGGCCGGATTCCTGGAGCCCCAGCATCGTGAAATAGGTGTCCCAATAGTAGCCCTCGCGGAAGCGCCCGCCTGGCACGACATAGGGCTTCGGCAATGGAATCAGAGAGCTGTTCGCCGGCGCGCTCGCCGTGGTCCGGGTGAGCGCGGGCCACAGCCAGTTGATATGCTCGCGCAGCGTCTGATTCGGGGGCGGTGTGATAACCGGCTCGCTTGGCGGTGTAAAGTACTGGTTGACAAAGCTTGCCAGCGAAAAGCCCGGATTGTTCTTTTGCTGTTCATACAGCTGGACGATCGCGGTGGGATCCGCGTTCGGCGTCGCATCGACGAATGTTTTCTGATCCGGATAGATCTGTGCGGTCTGGACCGCTACGAACAGATCGCCGTACAGCTTGTCCGGAGGCGGTGGAAGCGTGCCACCGACCTGGGTGTCTGCGAGGCAGACGTTAGAAAGACAGGTGAGGACAACGAATCCCGAAACGGCCGCCGCCTGCTTCGCGCTTCGTTGCCGAAACGTGCCGGCTGCAGGGCGTGATGAAGTCACGGCGATGGCAATGCTGCAGCGAACTTTCGACGTCACAATCATGTCTCCTCCGAAGGAATGGACAACAGGATTGGTCTCCGGCGCACGCCCTCATTTTTCTCACGATGTTGGGCGAGAGCAGCATGGCATAGAATCGGGCACGGTTCAAATCCTCGCGTAGACGTGATGAAGCAGGCGGCCATGAAGGGACGACCGCGATGTTGTTCCGAACAGCTGAAGTTCAGCCCATTACCGCCCTTCAAACGGTTCCATAGACGTGTGTAAAATCGACTGCAATGTCTCTTTGGAGCAGTCCCATGCTAAGGGTACTTGAACCGGGTGACTACTTCGGCACAACCAGCCTGCAATATGGGGATGACGGCATCTCGGTCGTGGAGACCAGTTTCGCAACTGATCTGGTCATCCCTCAGCACGAACATGTCAATCCGTTTTTCTGTTTCGTACTGGACGGTCGCGGCACACGGTCCTGGCCGGCACGCCGTGGCAAAGACGGACCGATGTCACTGACCCTTTTCCCCGCAGGCGTGCCGCATGCAAATTGCTGGTACGGGGCCGGCGGCAAAGCACTCCATGTTGAGTTTTCGTCTTTGTGGCTACAACGGCTTGGTGGCCGGACCCGGGTTCTCGATCGTCCAGATGACTTTGTCGACGGGGCTCCGGTATCGTTCATGCGGCGCCTCGTCCGCGAGTGCCGTGAACAGGATTCGGCTACCCCACTGGCGATTGAGGGGCTGGTACTGGAACTTCTTGCAGCCTGCGAGCGATCCGTCTGGCGCGCTGCAACGGTAGGCGGTTCACATCGATGGCTCGATCGCGTGGAAGCGTTACTGCACGATCGCTTTCGTGAGGCGCTGACGTTGGATGAAATCGCTTCAGATAGCCATGTTTCCGCAGACCACCTCGCGCGTGAATTCCGTAAGCACTTTGGCCTTACTGTCGGAGAGTACGTGCGCCAGCTTCGGCTCGATTTCGCATGCGCACAATTGACCAGTAGACGCCATTCGCTCGCAGCCATCGCGGAGACCGCCGGTTTCGCCGACCAAAGCCACTTCACGCGAGTCTTTCGACGCAGGATGGGGGTGACGCCAGGCGCATACCGCGCGCAGTTGCTTGAAGATCGCTCCTGTACCAAAGATTGACGGTCCGGTACAAGACCAACGGAGCTGTTACGGCTTAGAGTTGCTCGCACGTTCGACCCGAACTAACTTTCGCGGAGATCGATGTGAGCACCGAAGCCTTTCCGTATCTGACCCGCCTTGACGTCCTCCACGCCTTCGGCGAAATCATCGACGTTCCTGCCCTCGTGGCGGCAAACAGCCATCCCTGGTATAACCAGACGCTATGCCAGGTGAACCAGTCGGTAGTCCGGCTGGGTGTCGTGCAGGGCGAATATCATTGGCACAAGCACGAAGCAGAGGACGAATTCTTTTACGTCGTTAGTGGGCACTTCCTGATTGAGCTTGAACACCGGGTCGTGGATTTGAGGCCGGGACAGGCGTTTGTCGTGCATAAAGGGCTTCTACATCGCCCTCGAGCGCCGGAGAAAACGGTGATCCTGATGGTAGAGGCCGCGGGGATCATTCCCACCGGCGACACGTGATGCCCCGATACTGGTCGCTCATTGTGTGATCGTCTGCAACGAACCAACATGCGGCCGTTCAAAGTGTTCACGCGAATGACGCTTGTGGGTCGCGTGCCGCCGATCACGGACAGGCAGGGGGCGGCCAGGCGCGGCCGCTTCAAGGACCGGCGAATGCGCCGCTCGAACGGCGGCTTCGATTTGGTAGCAGCCAGAGAGCCGACGCACCCGACTTGACCAAATCCCGTTCAAGCTCATTTGGATGGCTGTTCAAATGACTCTTTGATCTGACTCCTCCATTCGTCTCAGACGGAGGGTGCTCGGCGCGCCAGCGCAAGATAGGCGCCTAAACTCACCATGACAATGCCGGACGTGCGGGTGAGCAAGCGCGCGCGAGCAGCACGCGCGGTGCTGGATTTAAGCAACCGGGCAGCGGCGAACACGGCAATGACGTCGACGAGCGTATTCAACACGACACAGATGCTGCCAAGCAGCGCCAGTTGCGCAACCAGTGGCTCAGTTGGTGAGGCGAACTGCGGCAGGAAAGCCAGGAAGAAGAGTGCTGTCTTCACATTCAGTGCTTCGACGACGATTCCCTCGCAGAGCGCACGGCGCGCACCTTGTGACGCAACGGGTTCCACCGTGAGCGGCTGGTCCTTGTGCAGCAGCATGCTGACACCCAGATAAACCAGGTAAGCCGCACCGATGTACTTCACCAGACTGAAGAGCATTGCAGACCGGGCAATCAGCAAAGACAGTCCGAGCGCTGCCGCAAGTACATGAAGCAAACCGCCCATCCCCGTGCCGAAGCACGAGGCCAGGCCTTCCGTGCGGCCGCCGGCGACCGTGCGGGCGACGACATAGGCAATCCCTGGACCAGGAGTGATGGCAAGAACGATGGCAGCGATCAGGAATGGAATGAGTGACATGATGTGCAGATTGTGAAGATCAATGATGAGTAGAAGCGTTGGCGAGATTGTGAAGTTGGGTGCTCGATTCGCGAACTGCGAAAGCAGGGCCGACTGGCCGACGTCAGCGCGCAACTATCCCTATTCAATTCCGCCGCATGCGGATGAGTGCCAAGGCACGAGCGGATGCGGGATGCCGCCGTCGCCATAGCAGCCGATCACTTGCGCAATGACGACCTGATAGCCCTTGAGCCAGCGCGCTTGCTGTTCCTTTGCTGCGAGGTGTTTCGGGTGACTCATCAGGGTCTTGAGCGCATCGAATGTTTCCCAGTAGTACACGGTCGAGATGAGTCCGGTCGACGCGTTTTTCCAGGTTTCTTCGCCGAGGTATCCGGGAATCGATTTGACGATCACCGCGATCTCGTTGTCCAGCTCATGAAACGTTTCGTCGAGCGCGCCTGCTACGAAAGTGAAGGTGGCTGTGTAGATGATGTCGTGGGGAGTTGACATGCTCGCTCGTGGCTTACCCTGCGTTGTACATTGAACGCGCCATTTCGTTCTGCCCGCGCGCGCCCAGCGTGTCGGCGGCAGTGTGACGATCGCTCGCGTCCTTATTCTGGCTGAGCTTCGACTTGCCCATCATCGACGTAACGGCGATCTCGATCCCCACGATATTGCGCAGCAAGCGGTCGATGAATTCGGGTGCAGAATCTCCTATCTTCCATGGCTTGGGTTCATTCGCCTCGTGCCGCCGGGTTAGGCGCGCGACCATGCCGCGTACGAAACTTTCATCGTCGCGCACGGTGAGATTGCCGTAGGCGTGAACCACCTCATAGTTCCACGTCGGTACCTGTCGGTGCATCCCATGTTTGCTCGGATACCAGTTGGGCGAGATATAGGCGTCCGCCCCACGAAAGATCACCATGACTGGCGTACCCGTCGGACACCGCTGCCATACGTCGTTTGCACGGGCGACATGGGCCGTCAGCAGACCGTGCTCTCCGTGGGCCGGATCGAATTCGAACGGAATGTGATTAGCGTCCAGCCCCGAGCGCGTATGCGTGACGAGCGTGCCGAGCGGGTGCGCCTGGATGATGCGCTGCATTTCCTCGGCGCGGGTTTCGGCAAAGTGCGGTGGAATATACATCGTCCTTCCCTGAAGCGAAGTTGAGTAAAGGTCCCCACTTTCGCGCGAAACAGGCACAATGAGAAGATCCAGTTTTCGTCATTTTACGTGGACCAGTTCCCATGTCATCAGACCGGGATGCCTCTGGGACGGGGCGCCGCATTTACGAGCTATTGCGCGCACAGATGGCCGACGGAACGCTTCCTGCAGGCGCGCGAGCACCATCCACGCGTGCTCTTGCGGCCGATCTGGGTGTATCGCGTACCACCGTCACATCGGCTTATGAACAGCTCGCGGCCGAAGGTTTTATCGTCACTGCTGCGGGGCGAGTGCCGCGGGTCGCCAATCCGCCGGTTGCGCTTGCGGCATCGAGTCCGCCTCGGTCCGCCGGGCCGGTGCCCTTTCTCTCCACATACGGTCGCCGCGTGGCGGAAATTGCGCCGCCTTCACTGCCTCGGGCCGGAACGGGGCGCATCGACTTCCTGTATGGAGCACTGGCCGCTCGCGACTTTCCTGTGTTGCTATGGCGGCGTGCGTACCAGGCCGAACTGCTGCGCCAACAGGATAGGCTCTACTACGTCGCGCCCGAAGGCGACCCGTCGTTGCGGCGCGCACTCCAAACCTATGTGCGACGAGCCCGCGGGCTTGTCTGCGACGCAGAACAGATTCTCGTGGTGAACGGCACACAGCAGGCCATAGACCTGTGCGCGCGCCTGCTGCTCGATCCCGGCGATGCCTTCCTGTTCGAGGATCCTGGGTATCTGATCGCGCGCCACTGCTTCGAGGCTGCGGGAGGCCGGCTCTTGCCCGCCGTAGTGGATGAGCACGGTCTGGACACTCGGCGCATGCCACGGAATTGTCGCGCTCGTCTGGTGTACGTGACGCCTTCGCACCAGTTTCCTATGGGCGGCGTGCTACCCATCGGGCGACGCCTTGAACTGCTCCAGTGGGCGCAACAGCATGGCGCCTGGGTAGTCGAAGACGACTACGACGGAGAGTTTCGCTACGGCCAGCGCCCGATCGACGCACTGCAGTCGATCGACTCCAATGGCCGCGTGATTTACGTCGGTACGTTCTCCAAAGCGCTGTCGCCGCACCTTCGACTTGGCTACCTAATCTTGCCCGTCGAACTGGTGCCGGTCTTCCGACAGGCCAAGCGACTAAGTGATCGTCACGCGCCGATACTCGAACAGCGCGTCCTGGCCTCCCTGATCGAGAGCGGCGCTTATGAGCGCCATGTGCGACGAGTACGGCGCGAGTACGAGCGCCGTCGTGCGGCGCTGCTCGATGCTATCGCACAGCACTTGCCTGCCAGCACCCAGGTCACCGGCACAGCGGCCGGGCTGCATGTGTTGTTGTGGTTGCCGTTCCTGCGTTGGGAGGACGAGCCCGCCCTGGTGGTGGCCGCCAACGACAGTGGCGTGGGAATCTACCCAGTGTCGCCGCTGTTTGCCCAGCCGCGGCCGTCTGCTCAGACTCGAGCCGCGGGGTTAATCCTGGGTTATGCCAGTCTGACGGTCGACGAGATTCAGAAAGGGATTAGGATGCTGGCCGCAGTGATTGCAGAATTTCGATCGGAGTCAGTCGATCTGTGACGCAGGCCAGTCGCGAATGCAAGCCTTAGTCACGCAACCACCGTATCGTATGGACGATCCGACATTGGGTGGCGGGTCCGATCAATTACCGGTCATCGAGCGAACGCTCTTACGACAGGCGGTAATGGGTCGAGTCCGGAACCTGAGTTCGTGTGGAGCGTTCGTTCGAAGCCGTCATCGGTGGCGCCGCACCGATAAACGCGGGGGGCGGATTTTGGTCACGGTTGAAACGGCGACCGTCCAATCGCGGTGTAGTATTTCACCATGACCACGTTATTATCCGGCGTCGACGGTGTGCAGATTTAACGCATCCACGACAAGGACAACAAACTGGTTAAATGGCTGGAAGCTGCTCCGGCGATACCTATGGTGCGCCGGCCGTTAAAACGGCATTGATCGGATACGTCATGTCAGCTGAGTGGAAGCGCCGCTTCCTGCTGTTTATCCAGCGTTTCTGGCAGCCGACCAGTGCGTGCATGACCTGCATGCCGGGGAGTTGGGGCAATATTATGAGCCTTGGCCACTGGACGATTGCATTCCATACAGGTCTGCTCACCGGGCTCCTGGCTGTACTTTTGACTTTCACGCCTGCGGCGAAGCTCTACGCGAATCGATACGGCAATTCGCTGGTCGTCGGCATCTTGACAACGGTAGGCGACGCCTATTCTCATGCGAGTCACTATCGCATCCCCTACGTCGAGCACATCGTAACGGGTGCTATTGCAGGTCTCTTGGCGCTGGCTGCCTCATATCTCTTCGAAGACCACGCGCGACGCCTTCGGACAGCATGGGTTCGGGTTTTCGGATAACTTATCCGTTGACCCTTTGCGCCCCTCGTCAAGCCGAAAGAGGCTCTCCGGTTTGGCCGCGCATCATTGCCGGAAAACCTTTTGAATGTCCGATATCGATCATCACGACTGTCTCATGTGGGTCAACCAGGGCCGGTCGCCGTCGGCCCGGGCTCGGCCATGAACGGTCGGTCGACACGGACGCCTGGATCGTTGGCAATCGACGTGTGAATGGCAAACAATTTTCTTCGTGGATTGAATTGCAGACCTTAACGTGTGGGAAAATATAAATGCCTCTGATCGACGATTTTCTGCCTCATTATGATTTCCGCGAGCTGTTTACGCCGACTGAAAATTGAGCTGGGTAATCAACCTATCCTGCTAGTTTTTCAGGCAGGGCTTTTGGAGATGTGCCCCATGACTGAAAGTGTCCATCCCTTTTACGAGTCAAATCGCAGCGCCATGGAGGCCAGCATGCGCCATCGCCTCGATTTGGCCGAGACGATCTTGCGCGAGTGCGCGCACCTTTCCGACATCGAAGGCATCAAGCATGAGGTGATGGCTGAATTCGATTTGGTGCTCACCCAGTTGCCCTATGTCGGCGGCTCGGAAAATCGCATGAGCAACTTCTTCATGCGCCTCATTGGCTTCCTGGCCATCAGCCGGGTGCTCCAACGGCATGGGGTGCCGCTGGCGATGATTAACGACATCACGCGAGAAACCTTGAAGTCGCAAGGGCTCGCTGTGCCCGAAGCAGAGCGCCTCGCTGCAGGTCTCCAATTTTTGTCGCCAGAGAACCGAGCCCTGCTGAGCAAGCAGGCCGTCATGAGCATGACAGAAGGCCACCGGAAAGCGTTCCCGGACGATTTTGCATACGAGTTTGTTGAGTCGAGCCCAGGTGACAATTTCGAATTCGGTATCAACTACACGGCTTGCGGTTTCTGCAAGTTCGCCGCTCGCCATGGCGACAAGGAAATCCTGCCCAGCATCTGTGGGCTCGATTTCGACGACTATGCGACGCGGGGCATCCACCTAGAAAGGACGCAAACATTGGCAGGTGGTGCGAGCCATTGCAATTTTCGGTTCTCAAGACTGAAGCCTGAATAGGACTTACGGCTGGATGGTCGCAACAGGTTTCTGATGTGATTTCGAGCTTTGTCCCACAAAGCTCATAATATGTTCACGAGGATTCTGCGGCCTTGGCCAGCTTCGCCATTGCCTGCCTTGCCGAACGAAGTTTTTCATCACCCATGCGACGGGCGAGTTCCGCCTTGGCCGAATTCCACACCGGGAACGCATCGACCACGAGTCGACGTCCAGATGTCGTCAGAGCTAGCCGCTTTCCAGCGCGCCCACGTCCGCCTTCAGCGCGGATTAAATCCCGGCTCTCCAGATTCTGAACATTTCGGCTGAGGGTAGTCGGATCGACACCGGCCCTATCCGCAAGATCGACGAGCGTCGCCCCTTCGGCCGCACCGATCCCAACCAAGAGGCTGAATTGCTCGGCCGTCAGCCCGAGGGGCTTGAAGCAGGCATTGTAATATCGCGTCAGTGCACGCGCCGTTGCACGGGCCTGGAAGCCCGGACACTCCGCTGCGACGCCCTTCAAAGACTCCGGATCAAAACCGTTCACGTCTACCTCGTTGACAACCCCATCCTCGCATAATAATGTATATGCATTATTGAGGGGACACAGTGCCAGCATACGTACACGTCAATCTACGCGTCATCGACTCCGCCAAGCAGGCCGCGCTCGCTCCACGCTTTCAGGCGGCGCTAAAAGAGGCGGGCGGGAAGATTCTACATTTCGGTCCTGTTGCGCAGATTCTAGAGGGGGATGAGGTGCCGCTGCCGATGGCCGGCGTGTTTGAGTTTCCGACTCTCGCCCAAGCGCTAGCCTTCTACAATTCCGAGAGGTATGCACCGATCAAGGCCGAACGTCGGGAAGCCCAGCAAGCGCGGATGTTCATCGTCGAAATGCACTCGTGAGTGACCGCTTGCGGAAGGCGTGACGGTCCGTAATGGGTCGGCTTCTGCCGGACGCTGACCGGTCAATGGCGGCACACTCCGCCAGTTCAACGTCGGACCGGCAAGCGTCGGCCAGAAGCGGTCAGTGGACGGAGGCATCTAATTTTTTGACAATTCCCGTTCATCTAGATAGTCGGTCAGCACGGGCACAAGGCTCTGACTGCCAAAGCTGACCGGTGCAACCAACCTGACCCGACCGCGTGGGCCTTGCACCACTCTCCGTTGGGCAAAAGCTCTTCAAGCGTCTCCTGATACTCTACTGCGTCAGAACTTCTGCTCCAACTGGTTGTTGAAGTGCGGCCCGTTCGTCCATCTGAAAGCCGGTCCATCTTTGAGAGGTAGATCGCTAGTGCTGTCTACCGGCATGTGGTGTGGATCCTTACCGTCATCCGCCTCACAAAACAAGTTTCGTCATGTCGGCAAGTTCATCGTCCCACCACCCGAGCTTAAAGGCGGTAGCTGTCAGTGCGTCAAAATCGTCGCTCCTGAATCCCGACAGGCTCACGCCGAGGTTTTTGAACACGATGAATCCATCACCTTCAAATGCGTCCGAGTCTAACTGTCTCAACTGCCCGATGGTTTTCGCATGCGGTTGCTGGAAAACTTGAACGCCCTTGAGAGTCAATTGTGCGTACGAAGACGGGAATCCGACCTCGGCAACACCATCATCCGCTCGATCATAAGTGACCAGGCTGGCATCACGAACTTCGGTTTTATTGCCAAGAAAATTCTTTGACTTGCGCGCTGGCGCTCCCCAAAGAGACTCCACATCGTCGGCGGACATGCCGAACTTGACGGAGTCCACTCCGACTTGTGGAAATATCTCGTACATCTTCTTGCGATCCACGATTCGTACCCACGCTGTCGGGCCACCGTTCTAATGCGCATCCCGCTAGAACGGCCTACAGCTTTGCCGGCTTCAGACGAGCATCATTTTCGTCCCAGATTCCCTTCGCAAATACCGTGACAGCCCGATCGTCCTGCTCCGCTACCAGGAAACCGTCCAATGCTATTCCAAATTTGAAAAGCACCGTAAATCCTACGTCCTCACGTGGTGCCCCGTCAGCCCGGCATAGATCGCGATAAACATCCGGCCCGGCCCGATCAAACAGTCGAACACCAGCGACCTCTGCCTCGCTTTGCTCACTGCCAAACCCGATCTCTACCACCAATCCAGCATCGTGCGACAGCGTGATAGTGAGGTCTTCCGCGAGCCAGCGATCAGTTACCTTTGGACCGAATCGACTTTTTCTCGAACTGTCTGGAGGTCCGAACAGCACATGCAGTTGCGTGCGAGTCATACCCAGCGCGACCGGACCTGCACTGACATCTGGGATAATGATGAATGGTGAGAACATTGATTATCCGAGTGGTATCGAGCCGCTGCGCTCAAGGCATCGAAATTTGTCGTGCTCACTCTCGCGCGGCACATGGATATACCATCATGCCTTTCCCTTTACACTTGAGGCCAATCAAGCGCATACACAATGGAAATCAGGCCAGCTTCGTAATCCTATTCATTTTTTTTATTAACGAATCCCATCGCCCCTGCTGAAAGACGGTGGCCGTTTTATCGGACTCGTCAGCATGAAGGAACCCGGAGAGACTTATGCCAAGTGTAGGGAAAACAAAAAAGCCCTTGCCTTCATAGGCCTCGCCTGCGAGCACCAAGAGGGCATCAATCACCTGTCGGCTATCTTGCGAAAATAGATGGATACTGTTCAAAAACACGCCACTTAATTGCCTCGAGAAGCCAATTTCAACCACTGTCTGGTTGTCACTCGAATAGCTGACAGTGGCCGCGCCCCAAGAATCAATGGTCTCACCCGTGAAATTCTTCAAAGTATGGGCCGGACTGCCGAACTGTGCAGCAACCTCCGCAGCAGACATCCCGAACTTAACGGCGTCCAAACCCTGAAGCGGAAATATTTGGTATGGTCGTTTCAGATCCATTGCTTATCCAATTGGTAAAAGTCCGTTCTTTTCAAGGCACTTAAAATATTCCATCATTTCGAGCATCGCTTCATTGTATTTTCGCGGATCCTGTATGAGCCGCGCCACGCGACGAACATCCAATATCTCTTTGGTCATTGCGGTCCGCCACTTCCCATCTTGAAGTAGGGTCTCAATCATATCGCGGTATACATAGCTTGACGCGCCTTGCTGACCATTGCTGGACGTTTTCCCATGGTCCTTCGGGTCCATCTGTATGGCAGGTCCGTCATTTCGTGCAAGTGGGCTCACATCGTCCGCCGGTATATGGTGCGAGTCGTTCCCATCATTTACCGGCTTACTCGTCTTGCTGTGCGCGCCCCCTCGGTATGGCCCCTTGCCAGATCCTTGCTTCAAATGATCGCACGGGCCGCCTTTTACCTTGCCGCCATCCTTGCCTTTTGGCGGCTTCGCAGCCTCGCCGGCATCTTTCTCCGCAGCGTGTTCCGCCTGCTTCGCTTCCTGCTCCGCGATCTGCTTCGCTTCTTGTTCTGCTAGGTGCTTCGCTTCCTGCTCGGCAAGCTGTTTGGCCTCCGCCTTGGCGGCCTGTTCGGCAGCATCCTTGGCCGCAAGTTTGACCGCGCCCTTGACGCCAAACTCAGCAACCTTGCCGGCTGTACCGGCTATTGGCACCAGATCGAGCGCTGCTGCGCCTCCGGATATCGCCGCCTGCGCGAAATCGCCTTCGGCTGAATACACAAGCGCATTCGCCCCATCGAAGACCGCGCCGACCTCAGGAATCGCGCCAAGTACATCCAGTCCCCCATGTACCCAGGCACCGGCTGAGGCCCACCAGCCGGCTTCTTTTGCGGTCTCGGCCACGACCGGTGGATTGGCCGCCGCGGCAGACACCTTCGACATCGCAACCTCGCCCTGGAGGCGGCCCAGCGTGTTGCCATTCTTGGGTGCTGACGCGACAAGCGGATAGGGAGGCAACCGGTTGAACTCTGGATGCCCAGTGAGCCACGCGTCATATTCTTGAGGTGTCAGGTCCTGGCTGACGAGATCCTCCGAGCCTGCACTCGGCCACGTCGTCAGCGAAGCGCCATTTCCCGTTCCAAACTGAACAGCCGCGCCCGAGCCGTCCGGCAGAGCCTGTCGATAAGCGACGACGGCGACCTCACTAATCTGTTCCATTTACTCCCCGTTCATCCAGAACATGTCGCCGTGCCTCACGACATATTTGCCCTGCACGCGAACGGTGCTGCTTTTCTCTTGGGGCCAGCACTTCGCACCGACTGTATTGCTTTTCACTCCATTGGCCTTGCCGGCGGCATCACCCTGGGTCGCCGGCGCATAACTCGCATCGAACACGACAACCGGTTTTCCGTTGACGCGCACGTTGGTCGAGGTTTGGGCGCTCGCGCCAAGGTCAGAGGTCACCGGGTATGGGACGGGCGGGGTGCTGCTGCCGATCGGAGTCTTGCAGACGTCTGGCATCATCGAGACGATCTTCCAATTGCCGTCCTGTCGCGCAATCACATTACTGGCCACGACTCCTCCTTCTGGTCAGCTGACCGCGACACGTCAAACCGCAGTGCGGGTGCCGTCGGGTCTGTTTCAAAGCGCGCTTCGCACACCCTGACTGCGGGGTTCGCAGGAAATACCGCCCGCCACGTCAGCGACACCGTCATCTCTTCGGTGTCGATCAGCACGGTGTCAAGCCGGGTCGTGATCGGAGCGACCGCGCCGGTTTCGAACCTGAGTGCCGTGATCGCACGATGCCCTGGCATACACGCACGCAGAAAACCCGAGGCGCTATCCTCCGGACGCGCGAGGTTGGCCAACTCGAAACTGAACCCCGAACTCGGCCATGCGATCTGCTGATCATCGGGAGCCGCATTCCAGTATCGGAAGTCGAAGTTTTTGGGCAGATAGGGCCAGCCGTGTTCCAGCCACGATGCATCGTACGTGCCGGCACGCGCCAGCCTCGGACTCCAGGCCCGGCCCACGGGACCGAGCCCGACAGGGATCGCGCCATAGCGCGTCGCGACTTCAGTCATTTGTGTCGCGTCAAGGTTCGTAGCTTTGTGGTCTGCGATGTCAAGCGTTGTAACGGGAGCACTCCACGCTTCGATCTGGCATGCCCGGATCTCCCGAACGCGGCGTTCAGTTGACGGCGGTTTCAGCACGTCGCTTGTGTGTTCGACATCGGGCCGGGAACTCAGCGACAGATACCGTTTCTCCAGCCAACCCGCACCGAGTGGATTGGCAAAACATACTTCGTTGAGCAACGGTGAGGCATCCACATCGGATGGCTCCGATCGCGTTGATGCCGCAACGAGACTCGAGCCGCCGAACGCGTACTCCCAACGTACCGGCACACATGTCGCCGGCTCTGGCTCACCTAATCGCCACCCGCGCCATCCCTTGCGAAAGCTGCGCGGGCCACACACCCGCAGCGCCTTGTCCACCACGACCGTCTCTCCATCCAATACACGCAACCGTGCTGCCCACGACGTTGCTGCTTGAGCCGCTGGCGCGTAAGACGTCGCGCGGACCAGCACGTCGCATTTGGGTTTGAACGGAGCAAGGTCGCTCTCAACCTTGACGCTACTTCGGCCTTCTTCGTCTTCGTATTCGTCGCTCATTGCGATCGGCAACGCCGCATCACCCTCGAGCAGGACACAATCGTGGGTCAGTCCGTTGTTACTATCGAATGCGGATCGCCTGACGAGGCGATAACCCACGCGCATCACAGCGACGTGAAACTCATTGCCCCCAACGTCGACTGCACTGAACGCCATGGCGTACAACGGTGTCAGATTGCGGAATTCCATCGAGATGTCGCTTAGTTGACGTCAACGGACTGACCGTCGATCTGCACTGACTCTGATCCGGCAATATTGATGTTCGCCCCGAGAATGGAAATGTTGCCATTGCTCTCCATAACGATCCGCGATTTGCCAACCGTGATCTCCAGGCGATCCCCTGCCTTGATCGTCCACGTCTTCCCAACAAGGGTATTTTTCGACAAGCCGACCTCCTCGGCGCTGGCCAGACCGACTGCAGAATTCATCGCACCTGCAACCGTCACCGTGTAGGCTCCGCCTACCGTGAGCGCCTTTGCGAGCCCCACAGTCTCGGTCGACGTCAGCGCGACCACGAGGTTTTCCATCCCGCTGATGGTCTCATTGCGATTGCCGCCGACCGAAAGCGTCTCATTGCTACCAACCTGCTCGGTGCGGTTCACGCCGACCGTGATCGTCTCGTTGTTGCCGACCGCTTCCGTACGGTCGTGATTCACCTGAACGGTCTCGTCATGATCGATGGTTTTGACGCGGTCATTGCCGACGGTGTGAGACTCGTTGTTCTCCACCTCAATGCGCTGATCCTTCTCCGCATGAATCCAGACCTCTTCCTGTCCGCGCTTGTCCTCAAAGCGAATCGCATTGGCATTGGCCGCCGTTGCTCCCTTACTCGAACGGGTCAGAAAGCCGCTTTGGGTCGCATTAGCGGGTAGCGCCCACGGCGGCATGTTCTGCGCGTTGTACACGCGCGAGGTGATGAGCGGCCTGTCCGGATTTCCATCGAGGAATGAAACAACCACCTCGTCTCCGATGCGCGGAATCTGGACTGCACCGAATCCTCCACCCGCCCAAGGCTGACCCACACGCACCCAGCACGAACTGCGATGATCCCTCTGGCCGAGCCGATCCCAGTGAAACTGCACCTTCACGCGACCCAGGTTGTCCGTGTAGATCTCTTCACCTTTGGGGCCAACCACGATGGCAGTCTGTGGCCCGGGAATGCTGGGTCTGACGACCGACAATGCGGGCCTGAACGGAATTTTCTTGCGGATACACGTGAAACTGTTTGAATAGGTCGCGGCCTGATCGTGCGACTGGTAATTGTTCGCGCCGTGATGATCGACGGACAGTAGCAGGAACTGCCGATCCTGCTCACTGCCGCTGCCATGATCGTAATGATCTGTTAACTCGAAATACCGGCCGGCACTCAGTGTGCGGCAGTTGCTTGCGCCACTGAACAGCTTGCCGTTCGCCTCCAGAGCCTCGAGGCGAAAGCGCGCCAGCTCCTCTCCTCGATCAGTCGAATCGAATCCGTGCAGCCCGACATAGTCGTAGACTTCGTATCGGTCGACGTTACCCTGGTCGGTCTTCGTGTCGCCCGACACCAGGCGACGCGCGCCAGGTGCTTTGTAATCGAAGGTCTTCATGCTGATGCTGCCCGACTCGAGCTGCCGTTGCGCGCTCCACGAAGTGACGACCGCTTCATCATCAAGCGTTTCGGTGGTCGCGTACGGTAGCGAACTCTGGCCATCGATGGCTTTCGCATTTTGCGAACCATCTGTAACGATTAACTTGTGTCCGTCCTTCGTGTGCTCGAAGTAGAAGAACAGGCCTTCCTGCTCGAGTATTCGCAAAACGAAGTTCAGGTCGCTTTCCCGATACTGCGTGCAATAGCTGTAGGGTTTCAGATTCTTCTGGAGGCGAAACTCGTACGACGCCAGCTTCGAATATTGGGAGAAGACCTTGGAGACAATATCTTCCGCTGTCATATCCTGAAAAATCCGCGAATCGATCCGGCGAGAAAGCATCCAGATCCAGGGCTGTACTGTCGCTCGGTAAATCGCCAGGCCGCCGTCAGTGCCGATATGTGAAAACTGCGTGACATAGCCATTAAAATAGCGCGTAGTGCCAGTCGTGAGTTCTAGTTCAACCGTCACCGATTGCCCGATCATCTGTTTTAGCTCGATCGTCGCATTCTGCGAAACAAGCCCCACTGTGACCCGGAAGAGTTGTGACAACCCTTCTGAGCAATGGAAATCGCCAACCAGCAGTTGTGATTGACCGGACAATGGTGTGGTGATACTAAACAGACGGCTGTTCTGCAGGCTCAAAACGCCCGCGATATCCGAGAGTTGCATGCCTTTCCCCGAAGTCGGCGATACAATGCGGATAATAGCGCGATTTGTCTGAAAAATGCACCGGTGCGCAGTCTCGGGCTGCCCCACGAAAATATGGATTGCCGTTGCATGGATTAACTGTTGCTCGTTGCATGGATTAACTGTTGCTAATGAGCGTCCCGTTTCGGAAGCAAGAATGCCGAAGCGCATTGAGCGCAATGGGTTGGTAATTTCCACGTTTTCAGAAATATGACGCTTCGGTTTATGCGAATGAATCCAGCCCTCGGAGGGCACACGGACGTTAATACCGGCGACGGATTATATTGGCGCGGGCATCAGAAACGAAGAGCGGCAACACATGAACAATTCACCGTTTTACGCATGCACAGCGGAAGACCCGTACGGGTACGGCCCTTCGCCGGGACTGCTTGGGCCGGGTCAATCGCCCGACCCCAGTCTTTCGCTTTTTCGCCGTGATATCGGGGTCATCCGGGTGCCTCTAGGCGGGAGCTATGCGACCGACAACCTGACCGCTGCGCAGTACATTGTGCAGCGCCTGAAGTCGAACCCGGACCTGTCGGCCAGCGAACGTATCCAACTGGTGCTGTGGCTGCGCGAGGCACTGAATGCAATGCGCTCGGCGTCAAGCCGGGCCAGTCAGTCAGAAGTCGGGAAAGTCTATCAGCAGGCGAGAAGCATCCCGGGCGTCGGCGAAGTGATCGATGTCAGCGTAGCGCCGGGTAGTTTGCCAGCTACGCTGGCAGCGGGCTCGGCGACGCTCCATGCGGTCGCGTCCCGAGCACCCGTATCCGGCATGCTGGATCTGCCTCCTGATTTGCAAAAGCGGCTGCTGCAATGGGCGAACAAGGGCGGCAACCAGGGCATCAAGTCTGCTCGCAAGAATTTCGGTGACGTTCTCAAGATCACCAAAGTCGACGGCAAGTTCGTCTTCGAGATCCCGGCAAGCGAAACCGCGAAGTCGTTCGTCATTCGAGGACAGGCCGCGGAGCGCGTCATCCGCATTCCGGCTTACCGGCAACTGGCGCAGGACGCGCTCGAGTCGAAAACGTGGATGAACATGGAGGGTTATGGGTCAACCAGACTCGGCGGCATACTCACCGGGGCAAAAGGAACCGCTGCGCTGTCTTTCGGGCCGCAGATGGTTCTGGATGCAATTGACTCCCACAGTTTCGGTCAATGGCTAAGCCTTGAGGCTCACAATCAACCGGCCAACCTGGCCGCCTGGGGTGTTAGCTTCGTCGTGGCCGCCGTTCTGGGAAGTGCATCCGCCGTCGTGGTCGTACCGTTAGCTCTAGGCGCGGGAGTCGTCGTGGCGCTGTTTGTGAACCACGAGGGCGTGGGCAACTGGATCGGCGATCACGTCGACGCCTGGCGTGGGTACCGGCCATGATTTCCACCAGATCGGTAAGCCTCGACTTGAAGCAAATCTTCGCCGTACCCGTTCTCTGGGCGATCACCGCCGCTATGGTGACGTTTATGTACCCAATCCTGGGCGTGCCCTCGCTCGGGATGTGTGTCGCATGCCTGTATTGGGCTATCAGGGCCGCATTTTTTAACAAGCGATATACGTATCATCTTGGCGGCTTGCTGCTTTTCGGCGTTGGCGCTGGCATTGTCTTTTTGCTCATTGGCGGCATCATGCTGTCCGAGGTCTTCTTTCATGTCCCCAAGACAAGCAGTTACCTTGCCGCGCCCGCCGGACTGCTCTATCTCGCCGCGTGTTACAGCATCTTTTACTTTCGCGAGCGTCGCACAACGTGGCAGGATTTCCAGGTAACGCGCGCAAACCGGTATCTGAGCGTCGCCGGTGGCAAGGTTGTCTGGCTCGACAAGGGCCGAAGTACCACGCCAGTTCTGCTTGCGCTAGCCATTGGCGGGGCGATAGCGCTGGTGACGATCGCCGGTGCATTTTTTGGCAAAGAGCATGCGCAAGGAGCTCTGGTAGCGCTCGCCGTGGTAGGACTGCCAATTCTGACGCTCAGCTATGGCATGCGCGTCATCATCGGGCTGACCGAGCTTCGTAAGCTGGAGAAGGCTACTGGTACGCAGTTTCCATTGCATGACCTGGAAGAAGTGCAACAGGCCCGCGCTGGAAACTGGATTGGGCGGCTGATCAATCCCGAACTGCGCGCAATCTACAGGACCGCTACCCAGAACCGCACAACAGCGGCAACGCGCGCCGCTTCTCATACGCGCAAGTGACCGATCGATGGAAAACCTGCTTCCGCATTACGAACACGAACTCATGCGGTTGCGCCGCTCGGCGCGCGAATTCGCCGCTCGCAACCCTAAGATTGCCGCTCGTCTTGCTCTATCTGGCGAGCACTCGGAGGACCCGCACATCGAGCGGATGCTGCAATCATTCGCCCTGTTGGGAGCGCGCATCGATACCCGGCTCGATGATGACCACCCGGAGTTCAGCGAGGCGCTGCTTGAGATTCTGTACCCGCGCTATCTCCGAGCACTTCCGTCTTGCTCGATTGCCCAGTTCGACGCGAGCAATCTGTTTGCGCAACTGACCGAACCGGTCATCGTGAGTCGCGGCACGGAACTGGAGACGCGAACAGGCAAGTGCCGCTTTCGCACGGTCTTCGACGTCAAACTGGCGCCGTTGAAGATCCGCTCGGCGAAGTATTCGTCAACCATCTCTGCGCCCTCCATGGCGCGACTGCCCTCCGATGCGACGGGGCTGATATCGATCACGTTCGGGTCGGCGGCGGAATCCGGCACGCTTGAAGCACAAACAGCCGGTACGACGCGACTCCACCTCCATGGGCAGTTCCCGTTGGTTGGAACGCTGACTGACGCTTTGCTGATGCACGCGGCCGCGGCCTTTGTTGAAGCCGATAGTCGAGGCACCTGGAAAGCGCTGTCTGGCATTCCGGTACATGAGGCAGGCTTTGCAGATCGCGAGGCACTTATTGGCGATGCTGACGGATCGCCTCCCGGATTTCGGTTGCTGCTCGACTATTTCGCTTTTCCGAACAAATTCAATTTCGTGGACGTCGACCTTGCCGCGCTCGCGCGAGCAGCCGGCCTTTCCCGGGAACTTACACTTCATCTGGTCGTTCGTAATATCCCGGCGGACTCGGAGGCCGCACGCGCGCTGGAAAAGCTGACGACATCGACCTTGAAACTATTCTGCACACCGGTCATCAATCTCTTTGAACGCGAAGCAGTGCCGATCGAGTTGAGCGACGCCACGGCAGCATATCCGGTGATACCGCAATCGTTGCAAGCATCGACCGCAGAAGTCTATTCGATCGATCGCGTGTACGTAACGGAGCAGGGTGCTTCGGGCACGACAGAGACCGACATGCCGCCCTACCACGCGCTGCGCCACGGTACATCGCATCGGAATTCCGACCCGTACTGGCTGGCAAGTAGGAGTGGTCCGTTCACGACGGACCGGTCAGCGAGTGAAACCCTGCTGTCGCTGGTCGGCATCGACGGCAGGCCAACATTACCGGGCAGCCGGAAGATCGGCATCGACCTGACCTGCACAAACCGCGATATCCCTGCCACGCTGCCTTTTGGTTCGAACGACGGAGATCTGTTGAACGAGAGTGCGGCGCTGTCCTGTCCGATCACAATGCTGACGCGTCCAACGAGACAGATGCGCCTGCCTCGTGAACGTGGTTCTCTGTGGCGGTTGATTTCGCGAATGACGCCGCATCCATTTGCCCTCGCCCCGTCGGGCCTTGCTGGGTTGAAACAAACGCTGCGTCAGCACGCTGGCGCGGGGTTCGCGACGGCGACACGGCATATTGACGGTATCGTGGGACTCGATCATCAGGTCGTGACGAGGTGGCTGCCGATCAAGCCATTTCCGACGTTCGTGCGCGGCATCGAGGTTCGCCTCACCGTCGACGAGTCGGCGTTCGCGGGAAGCAGCACGGCGCTCTTTGCTGGCGTAATGGACCGGCTGTTCGAGCCTTACGCCAATGTGAACAGTTTTGTTCAACTGGTCCTGTTCTCAGCCGGTAGCGGTGCAGAATTACGACGTTGCGCGCCCCGCCAGGGCTCAGCGGCGATCCTCTGATCGAAGCGATCGCGAACTACCGGCGATCCGGATGCGTTGAAGTCGATGCGTTCAACGCTGAGCCATACGCCCACCGCTGGTTTGAAAAGAAGCTGCCATGATGTGACCAATTGTGTTTGCGTTTCATACCGTCAGAGATCGTCGCCTACGGTCGACCAGGGACGTTTGGCATCGGCCCGAGTTCGGCCAGAATGGGACAATGGCGAGGCACCGCCGAATGACCGTTCATCTGACGCACTGCAGACGTTCAGCGCAGTTATCCGCGGGCCATCTCCTGGTCGACGTTACTCGACGAAGACTTTGACCTCGTCCGAACGCCTACGCTCACGGGGGCTAACAACATGGATGGGGATGGCGGGCGGCGTCCAGTAAGGCAGGAGTCGCTGAACCTCGCCACTCCTCGGTTCGTGATCGAAAAAGCCACATCGGTGAATATGAATAGCGTCCGTGTCGAATCGATGCGTCAAGCGAAGAAAGCGATCGCCTGGCCGTTTAACCTTGGCATATCGATAACGGGGCCCAGGCAACGTCCGTCGACGAAATCGAACGCAATGACGGCATCCCGAGCGACGCAAAACAAATATCCCTCAGGGCTGAAGCGCAGACCCCGAGGACGATGAAAGCTCATATTCCGATCCACCCGGAACACGCGGACAAGGCTACCGGTTGAACTGTCGTATTCGCGTACGGTGCATACCGCGTCCGGCTTTCCGAAGGGGAACTCGCTGGACACAAGCACATTTCCGTTCGGCCCAATCGTGAGATCCAGTGGACTCACCGCGTCGTCCGTAATGAATCGGGAAGCATGCAGTCCGCCGTCCGGGTCAAACACGACGATGTTGTTCTCACCCTCACCGTCTGGACCGATGCCGGAAGCGAGGAAAAGCTTGCCATCCGTCCCGAAGGCGAATCCGCGAGGATACGGAATCGCACTGGCGGGCAGTACGGATTGCGCGGCACCCTCGAGATAGGGGGGAAACGCAGCAATCGTCCGCGCGCTACGCAATCCAACGTAATAGCGCCCATCGGGCCCAAGGTTGCCGCCTCCGGCATTCAGACCCGGAACGGAACCCGTGTCACGTACCACCCTCCCTTTGGTGTCGAGCGCAAGGATGCGGTCGTTTCCGCTATTGACATAAAGATGCTGCCGATCCGGACTGACGCTCATACCGCGAGGATCGACGATGCGAGGGTCGTCGCTGAACGAACCAATGAAAGTACCGTCGAGGCGGAATGACAGGAGCGCCCCGTATCCATCTCCGTTCGAACCAGAAGCGCTGGTAACCAGAATGCTCATATCGAGTCCTAAGAGATAGATTAGACCCTCTCACCCTGCCGTCCCGTAGTGGCCAACGCAACGACCGGCGCTACGTTAGCGCGGGTCGTTGCGTCGTTCAGGGCGTGCTGGTGTGAAGGGAGTCAAGTACCGGAATCCGCTCTTCCGGGTCCGGATGGTGGGGTGCAAAATTACGCCGCTTGCGTTTCAGCATGGAACGGGTAGTCGGTGTAACCGCTTGCGTCGCCGCCATAAAAAGTACTACGGTCGTACCGGTTGAGCGGCAGATTCAACCGCAGGCGCTCGGGCAGATCGGGGTTGGCGATGAAGTGGCGGCCAAACGCGACAATGTCCGCGTGACCCGCTTCGATGATCGCGTCCGCAGTCTCTTTCGTGAAGCCGCCTGCAGCGATTAGCGTGCCGGTGAACTTCGGGCGCAGATGGCGCGACGCGACCGGATCGTGAACTTCGCCGATCGTTTCCGTGCCCTTGATGCGCGGCTCGACCACGTGGAGATAGCCGATGCCACGCGTGTCCAACTGCTCCGTCACGTAACCAAAGGTGGTTTCCGGATCGCTGTCGTGCATCGAGCCATAAGTGCCGCTCGGTGCAATGCGCACGCCAACCCGATCCGCTCCCCACACGGAAATCAGTGCGTCCGTTACTTCGAGGAAGAAACGGGCGCGATTTTCGATCGGTCCACCGTACTCGTCGGTGCGAGCATTCGAACCGTCCTGGAGAAACTGGTCCGGCAGGTAGCCGTTTGCGCCGTGCAGTTCCACACCGTCGAAGCCCGCGCGCAGTGCCCGCTCGGCACCCTTGCGGAAGTCCTCGACAATGGCGGGGATTTCGTGCAATTCAAGCGCGCGGGGCATCGTGAATTCGACTTCGCCGTTCACTGAATACGCATAGCCTTCGGCTTTCAGCGCAGACGGAGCGACGGGCGCCGCGCCGCCTGGCTGAAGATCGGGGTGAGACTGACGGCCGACATGCCACAACTGGAGGAAGATGCGAGCGCCTTTGGCGTGCACGGCATCCGTGATCCGGCGCCATCCTGCAATCTGATCGTCGGAGTAGATTCCCGGGGCCATTGCATAACCGTAGCCCTGTACGGAAACGGGGGTTGCCTCCGTGACGATAAGGCCACCTTCGGTTGCGCGCTGCGTGTAGTACTCAACCATCAGATCACCCGGCAAGTCACCGGGCTCCGAACGCATGCGTGTCAATGGCGCCATCGCGACGCGATGGGACAGGGTGTAGGGGCCGACTTTGACGGCTGAAAACAGCTTGCTCATGGAGTTACTCCTTGCAGATCAGTTAGTACTGCATAGCAGTACGAGCGCGGTAACACGTTCGATGGCTCTTATAACTGCGGGGAGAGCCACAACGGCGACTTGCTGTCAGACGAGCGCCTGGTAGCGGCTCGCCAAACACAGAGACATCGTCGTTGAATTGAACTGGCCAGGGTAGACAGCGTGACGGCATAACAGTCATTCCCTTGGGGCATATCGGGCGGACCTCATCCCGGTCGGTGAACCGCTTACGGCGCAACGGAAGACGCTGAGGACAAGAACGCGTTACCGTATGCCTGTGCGGACCAAGTGTTATGCCAGCGCTACGTAAAACAGCGCGGCGAGGTGGTGTATCTTCCGGCAAGCAGGTTTTGCCGGGCGTGTTTGACGGGGCGACGCTCGAACCCCAGACATCCGTTCCAGGAGGGACGACCGTGGACCGACTGACAGCGATGGAAACGTTTGTGTGTGTGGTGGAGTCCGGTTCTTTTTCGGCGGCAGCGCGGCTGCTGAACGTTGGGCAGCCCGCCGTTTCCAAGTCCATCGCGCAACTCGAAGAGCGGCTCGCGGTTCGACTGCTGCTGCGCTCGACGCGCGGGCTGACGCCGACTGAGGCCGGCCACGCATTTTACGAGCGCGCAAAGCGGGCGATTGAAGAGGCGGACGAGGCGGAGGTTGCGGCAAGAGGATCGGCTGGCGCCCTCTCGGGTCGTCTCAGGATTTCAGCAGCGGTGACCTTTGCGCGGATTCACATCCTTCCGCGGCTCCAGACATTTCTTGATCAGCACCCTGAACTCAACATCGACATTGTGCTCGACGATGAAAACATTGATCTGCTGGAACGCGGTATCGACGTAGCACTCAGGTTGGGGGTGCTTGGCGACTCGAACATGACTGCACGCAAGATCACTCACGGTCGGCGCTGCGTCGTCGGCACGCCAGCCTGGTTCGCAAAGGCCGGCGAACCTCGGGTACCTGCGGATCTGCTATCGCATCAGGCGATCGTGTATGAGCAGGGCGGCGGCGGAAGCGTGTGGTCGTTCAGGCAAGGCAATTCGGAAACGGCGATTGTCGTCGCCGGGCGCGTCCGCGTGAACGCGGCGGAAGGCGTACGCGCGGCCGTGCTCGCCGACATGGGCGTCGCGATCGCTTCGGAATGGATGTTCACGTCGGAACTCGCGAGCGGTGCAGTAAAACGCGTGCTGACCGACTGGGAATTGCCCGGTATCGACCTGTGGGCCGTTTTTCCCAGTGGGCGCATGGTCAGTGCAAAAGCACGCGCTTTCGTCGCCTGGATCGAGGAGATGTTCGGCCCTTAGATTGAAGCCTTGCCGATCGAGGCGCCGCCATCGACAAACAACGTTTGACCCGTGATGAAAGCAGCATCGTCGGACAGCAGGAAAGCGATGGCTGCAGCAATCTCGTCTGGCTTGCCGAAGCGTTTCATTGGAACGGAGGCGAGATAGCGCTGCTCCCCTTCGCTCCCTGGAGCGTTATTGGCTCGAAACAGTTCGGTTTCCGTGGGGCCGGGAGCCACGGAATTGACCGTGATGCCGGTGGTCGCCAACTCAAGCGCCCAGGAGCGTGAAAAACTCACCAGGGCGGACTTGGCGGCGGCATAAGCCGTACGTTCCACAATGCCAAGGATAGTGAGGCTCGATATGTTGACGATTCGCCCCCAGCCTTGCGCGCTCATATTGGGCAGGAGTGCTTGCGCTGCCTGGATAGCCGGATGCAGATTGAGCGACATGACAGAGTCAAGCGCGTCCAGATCGACGGCGCCCAGCCTCTGCGGTTTGACCAGCCCAACGTTATTGACCAGGCCGTCGAACTTGTAGTCCGCCACAAGCTTGTCGAGCGTGGCCTGCGTTTTCACGCGGTCGGACAGGTCGACAGAAACGAGCGTTCCTGGAAATCCAGGGTCGTCCCCGTGACGTGCCAGCCCCACTACGCGGTGCCCGTCTGCGTTCAGCCGCTGTGCGACAGCCCTGCCGATGCCTTTGCTGGCACCCGTTACGAGAAAAGTACGTGATTTCATATTGCCTCGATGTTTATGTATCAGCTTGCCCGTCCAATCGTTCCCGACGGTTCATGGCCGGGAACGAAGCAGGACCGGATCAAGACGCCGAAGCGACCTTCTTGCGGAGAACCGGCAACATGTCCTGCGGCTCAGGACGGTGCGTATAGTCCGGGTTGACTTCCGAGTACAGGATCGTTCCGTCTTGCCCGACCACGTAGCGCGCCGGCATCGGCAACGTCCAACTGTCGTCTCCGTTGAATGCCGGCAGATCGTTCTTGAGATTCTTGTACAGATCCACCAGATAGTCGGGCAATGCAAAGCGGATGCCGAATGCGGCCGCCACATCGTTGTGCGTGTCGCTTAGGATCGGAAAGCTCAGCTTGTTGGTACGGATCGATTTGCGGCTGTTCACGGCATTCTGCGGCGAGATCGCGATCAGACTCGCACCTTCGGCCTTGAACGACGGCAGCGCCTCTTCAAGGGCCGTCAGTTCAAGATTGCAATACGGGCACCATGCGCCACGGTAGAAGCTGATCACGAGCGGCCCCTGCTTCAGCAGGTCGACAGACGACACCGGTTTGCCATCCGGATCATTGAGGGTGAATTCCGGTGCTACGTCGCCTGCCTTGAGAGCGCGTGCGGCCTGGCCGGACGCCACGAGTTCGGCCGTCGCGCGTTCCATGATCGGATGGATTTCCGGCGGTGCAAAGAATGGGGCTTTGCCGCTTTTGAAATCGGTCTTGAATGCGTCGAGCTTGGCTTGAAGTGACATGACTATCCCTTTCCTGATGAGGTTTAACGCACATTGCGTGGTAGGAATAGTCAGCCAATGCAAACCGGCGGAGAAGACAGCATGAATGCATAACTGTCATTCCTGCTGGGCATGGGGGATGACAAAGAGAACAGAGCGGCGCAGGCAAGTGGCCGAGCGGCGCTCGTCAACGCGCGTGACCTGGGCGACGTCCGGTCTGCGGGTATCAGCAGACATTGGACTTTGAGACGCCATCGGCCGCTCGGGGTCGTCAAGCGCCTCTCACCCTCTCTCAACAAAGCCTCATCGGCACGTTGCCGGGAGCCAACTGCGCCGCGCGGCAGTCCTTCGATTTCCGCGCTTTCCCGGCAGTCCAGTCAATTCCGTGCTTTCGAGTCTAGCTAACTGCGCGCTAGTCCAATGAATTCCGTTTCCCGACACGATTTTGAAGCCTCGCCCTATGAAGTCCGTCTCCACCTCCACCCTTCTGAACGCGCTGTTCGTTTTTGTGATCACGCTTGGCTCATCCGTCGCGATGGCTTATCGGTCAGTCGGCACATTGCTTTCGGCAACCGGTCTCGCCGATCCCATCCGGCAACCGTCCACTAACGGCGCCATGGATGATTTTCAGAACGCCTCCGACACCGCTTCGAATGCTCAAACGCCGGGCAATGTGTCGGAGCTAAAGCAAATGGTCCAGGCCCGCAAGCTGACCGAACTGCGCGTCACGTACAACGGCAACTATGGCGCGGCGCTGTTTTTCTATCCGCAAGACATGGTGTATTACGTTGCGCTGTTCCAGGATAAGAATTTCTGGCGCGTGGTGAAATCGCGGGACAACGCACGCGCCGAAGCGGTGTGCGCGCAGTTCGCCCGGAAGAGCTACGCGCTCGCCGAGGATGAGATCCGCCATGCACAATTGCAGGCACAAAAGGCCTTGCTCGAACGCGTCATTGTGGTATCCAACGATCGTGCTCAGCGGCTAACCGCCGACCTTTCGATCGCCCGTGCACGGGAAAGTGAAGTGTCGCAACGTCAGCAGCAGATGCAGCTGGAATCGGCGGCGTTGCAGAACGACAAATCGATCGCCAAGCGCAAGTTGCTCATGCTGCAGCGGCAGGTTCAGCAACTTCAGGATCAAAGCGTAGCGGGACTCGTGCAGTAACGCTTGGCGCTCGATCCGACGTTTGATCCGGAGCAACCACGTAGCAAAAAGGCTGTTTCCAACTTACGTTGGAAACAGCCTTTTTGTTGTCGCTGAACCGAAGCTCGCGACGCAGTGTTCAAACGGCGTAGCGTAGCCGCAATGCTAGAAACGCGTTTCGCGCGCCACCCGCAGGAAGGTATCGAGCAAAGGCGTGCAATCGAGCAACTCGTCGCCGCCCGCGCGATGGAACTCCGGATGCCATTGCACGCCCATCACAAACGGCGCACGCCGATAACGCACCGCTTCGATAATCCCGTCATGCGCCGACACTGCCTCGATGTTCAGATCGCGGCCGATTGTCTTGACCGCCTGATGATGGATGGAGTTGACGAGCGCTTCGCGATGGCCCGGAAACATGTTGACGAGCGTGGAGCCGTCGGGGAAACGGATCGGGTGACGATGCTGGTCGTATTGCTCGTTCACATGCACGCCGGCTGTAGGGACATCGGTTGCAATGTCCTGATAAAGCGTCCCGCCGAACGCAACGTTGATCAGCTGGCAACCGCGGCACACGCCGAGCACGGGCTTACCCGACTCGATGAATTCATGCAGCAACTCCAGTTCGTACATGTCGCGCACGCGGTCACCGGGCCATTCGTGGCGCGTGGCCGCTTCCGTATAGGATTGGGGCGACACGTCGGCGCCACCTTGCAGCAGCAAGCCATCGAGATGTTTCGCGTAGTCGCGCAGCCGGATGTTGCTCGGATGCAGCATGCCCTGATGGCCGACCGTGGGAATCATGAACACGAGCACGTCGCGCGACATCACCCAGTGCGCAATCGATTCCTCCAGATACTGCAGCGTCTTGCCGCGCAGACCCTTCGCACCCGGTTCAGGGTGAAAAATCCGCGCCGATACTCCGATCCTCAATGTCCGCTGCGTGATGCGCTGGCCCGCGCGGTCGAAGATCTGACGCGCGCGCGCCTTCATCACCCGGCCGAACACTGACCACGCCGAATCGCTTTGACGCAGATAGGCAGGCGGTGCTTTCGCTTCCGCTGCGTCGGGCGAAGGCGGCGGACGGAAAGTGCCGAAATCGGGTGCGGTCGTGAACTCCGGCGGCAAGCTGGAAGCCGGCGGCGGTGTAACACTTTCTGTGGCGGCAGCGGTTTTGGTTTCCGCTGTCTCAGCCGCTTGCGCCTCGGTAGCGTTTTCAACCTCCACCGCGAGACTCGCTTCTGCCGCCGTAGCAGTCTCGACCTTCGCGGCAAGGCTCGCCTTTGGATCGAGTGTTGTGTTCGCGGCGGACCCAGACGCGGACGTGGTTTCACGCGCTGCCGTTTCCTGCGCCGACGTCGCTCTTGCCGCTAACGCGCGGGCTTCGGCTGCATCGTCGCGTTGGGCTTTGGCGGTATCGACGGGTTCTACGGTCGATGCGCTCTCAGGCGCGTCCGTCGACACCCGCTCGACCGCGCTGGATTGTGGGCCAGACTGTGCAGCGGCGGGAATATCAGAAATTTTTTGAGATGACGCGGGCGGGACAGCCGGACTGTGACTGCCCGGAAGTGAACCCGAAGAATCGGCGGCGGGAGCACCCGTGCCGGGCGTGCCCGGGTTTGACGACTTGTTTTCGCTCATTCCGTTTTAGGCGCAAGGCGCTGTGAGAATGGTCAGAGTTTAATTATCCGCCTCTGGTCCGGGGGCGGCAAACCATCAAACAATTGCTCACATTATCGGGGAAAACAAAGCTTTCATGCTCAAGGATGATCTCTCGGCTCCTCGAATGTTTCGCGCAACGCGATCTGCATCGTTGCGTGGATTTTGACGCACCAGCGCCACAATACCGTGAGCAGCAACGCGGCGCAGACGAGTACCGCGATCATCAAGCCGAATCGCGGCAGGATGCCGCCCGAGAGCACGGTCACCAGCAAGAAAACGCCGAACATCGCGAGAATCGGGATCAGGCCGGAGATGGCGGAGCGTAACGCGCGCGTGAAGCGTCCCGCCTTCGCGGGCTGCACGCTGACTTCGGCGAGCATCAATGCGAGCGACCCCAGCTTGCGATAGACCGCGACCAGAAACGGCATCGATATCAGCAACGCCGCGCTCCACAAGGCCACGCGCTGGGCGTCGTTGGTGGGCAACCAGCGCGACAGATATTCGGTGGCGAACGGCCCCGCGTAGGACGCGGTGAGGAAAATCGCGGCCACCAGCGCGAGATTAACCGCGATCTGCAGCACGATCCGCCGCGTCATGGTGAACAGCGTCGGGGCGCCGGTATCGGGCGAAAGGCTTGCGAGCCATTGCGAATACAGGCCGAACGTGTTCGCGACGGGAACGGGCATTGAGCGGGCGATGCGGCGCGTGATCGGGTCTGCGGCCTTGATCAGATACGGCGTGAACAACGTGGTCAACGCCGAAACCGCGACAGCGATCGGGTACAGGAAACTGCTGGTCACTTTCAGCGACAAGCCCAGCGACGCGATGATGAACGAGAACTCGCCGATCTGCGCGACGCTCATGCCCACGCGCATCGACGTGCGCCCGTCGCGGCCGGCGAGGAAGGTGCCGAGCCCGCACGACACGATCTTGCCGACCACGACCGCGACCGTGATGACGGCGATCGGCCACCAGTAATCCACTAGCACGGCCGGGTTCAGCATCAGGCCGATGGTCACGAAAAAGATGGCGGAGAACATGTCCCGAACCGGCGCGATCAGGTGTTCGATGCGCTGCAGATTCCTCGATTCGGCCATGATCGCGCCGATCAGGAAAGCGCCGAGCGCGATGCTGTAATCGAGCTTCACGACCAGCAGGCAGAAGCCGAAACAGAATCCAAGCACGGTGACCAGCAGCATTTCGTCGCTTTTGGCCTTCGCGACATAGTCGAGCGCGCGCGGCACGATCAGGATGCCGACCACCATCGACACAGTCATGAACAGCAGCAACTTGCCCAGCGTGACAAACGCCACGCCCGCCGACACAGAGCCCGTCTGTGCGATGCCCGACAGCAGCACCAGCATTGCGATAGCCAGAATGTCTTCGACGATCAGAATGCCGAAGATCAGTTGAGCGAATGGCTCGCCCTTCATGCCGAGTTCGGAAAGCGCCTTGACGATGATCGTTGTCGACGAAATGGCGAGCATGGCGCCGAGAAACAGCGAATCCATCGCGTTCCAGCCGAACCACTGCCCGATTTCATAGCCAATCCAGATCATCAGCACGATCTCGGACGCCGCAGCCACGAACGCGGTCGCGCCCACCTTGAATAGCTTCTTCAGGCTGAACTCGAGCCCGAGAGAAAACATCAGAAACACCACGCCGAGCTCGCCTAGCGTCTGGATCGTGGCTTCGTCGTGGATAAGCTGGAAAGGCGGCGTATACGGCCCGATAATCACGCCCGCCACGATGTACCCCAACACGACCGGCTGCTTCAAACGGTGAAACAACACCGTGACGACACCCGCAATCGCCATGATTACCGCTAGATCCTGAATGAAGCCAATCGCGTGATGCATCCACAATCCTTACAAAAAGCACACAAGGATGCTGATAGTACCGCAACGGTTTTTTACATTGGTGACGAAAACGCTCAGAACGAGGGGACAAGGCGAGAGACGCCACCGGGCAGAAGCCGATGACGGTGTTACACGCGGTCGTGAGGCGTCCGCGACACGATGCGCAAGCCAGCCTGAACGGGATCAGGCTGGAGGCAGAACATTGGACGAAGCGCGCTCAGACAGCCGCTTCGTCTTCTTCGCCCGTGCGAATGCGGATGACGCGTTCGACGTCGGTCACGAAGATCTTGCCGTCGCCGATCTTGCCGGTGCGGGCAGCGCCGATGATTGCGTCGATGACCTGATCCGTCTGGGCGTCCGCCACCACCACTTCGATCTTCACCTTCGGCAGGAAGTCGACCACGTATTCCGCCCCGCGATACAGTTCGGTATGACCCTTCTGGCGCCCGAAGCCTTTGACCTCGGTGACTGTCAGGCCGGTGAGACCGGCGCCGGCGAGCGCTTCGCGGACTTCGTCGAGCTTGAACGGTTTGATGACTGCGGTGATGCGTTTCATGGCGCGCCTCTTCGAAAATTATGCGGATAAGCGAGAAAACGGATTTTGGAATCGATGGTTTGATTCTAGCTGCGTTTTCACGGTTAACCGCAGTGATCTCGCGCCATAGCCTAGCGATCATGCAGATATCCGCGCATTTACGCGCAAATCTGGTGCAAACACCTCATTCCACCGGAATATTCTTCAAATCGTTCATCCAGACGACCGATTCCGAATCGCTCGGCGCGCGCCAGTCGCCGCGAGGCGACAACGAACCGCCGGACCCGACTTTCGGCGCATTCGGCACGCAGGACCGTTTGAACTGGCTGGTACGGAAAAAGCGGTCGAGGAAAATACCCAGGTTGTGCTTGATAGCCAGCAACGCGTACTCGTTTCGCGCAACATGCGCGCCTTCCGGCCACGCGCCCGCGTCGCGGTCCTTCCACGCGGTGTAGGCCAGGAACGCGACCTTCGATGGCGCAAAACCGAAGCGCAACGTGTAGTAGAGGTTGAAATCCTGCAGCTCGTACGGTCCGATAACGCTTTCCGTTTTTTGCTCCGGACCGCCGTTTGATTTACCGGGAACGAGTTCCGGGCTGATATCGGTATTCAGGATGTTCACCAGCACATCGGAACCCGAGTTGCCGATTTGCCCGGTTTCCGCGACCCACCGGACCAGGTGCGTGATCAGCGTTTTCGGGACGCTGGCGTTGACGTTGTAGTGCGACATGTGATCGCCCACGCCGTAGGTGCACCAGCCGAGCGCGAGCTCGCTCAGGTCGCCCGTGCCGACCACGATGCCGCCCTTGAAGTTCGCCAGCCGGAACAGATGATTCGTGCGCTCGCCGGCCTGCACGTTCTCGAACGTGATGTCGTAGTCCTCTTTACCCGATGCGTACGGGTGGCCGAGATCTTTCAGCATCTGCTCGCAACTCGGCCGGATGTCGATCTCGCTCGCCGAACAACCGACAATCTCCATCAGTTGACGCGCCTGCAAGAGCGTCCGGTCGCTGGTGGCGAAACCGGGCATGGTCACGCCGAGAATATTCGTACGTGGCAGCTTCAGCCGGTCCATGGCCTTGGCGCAGACAAGCAGCGCATGCGTGGAATCGAGCCCGCCCGAAATGCCGATCACGACCTTGGATATGCCGCTCGCCGAGAGCCGTTGCACCAGCGCCTGTACCTGGATGTTGTAGACCTCGTTGCAGCGTTCGTCGCGGCGCTTCGGATCGGACGGAACGTAGGGGAATCGCTCCACAACGCGGTCAAGCGGCAAGGCGCGGTTGATCGGCAGATCGAGGTTGAAGCAGACCGTTTCGAACTTCGATACTTCGTCGGCATGTCTGCGCACCGACTGGGCGAACGTGGTCTGGTGCATGCGCTCGCGCGAGAGCCGTTCGAGATCGACATCGGCGAAAACGAGGTGCGAGGTGTCCAGGAAACGTTCGGATTCGGCGAGCAGCTCGCCGTTTTCGTAGATCACCGCTTGTCCGTCCCAGGCCAGATCAGTGGTCGACTCTCCCCTTCCCGCCGAGGTGTACAGGTACGCGGAGAGGCAACGGGCGGACTGCTGCCCAACCAGTTGATGCCGATAACTCGACTTGCCGACCACCACATTCGATGCGGACAGATTGACCAGCACCGTTGCGCCCGCCAGCGCGGCGAATGACGACGGCGGCACCGGCACCCAGACGTCCTCGCAGATTTCCACGTGAAAGCGAAACAGCGGCATGTCGGCGATTTCGAACAGCAGCGACGACCCGAACGGCACTTCGGTACCCAGCAGATTGACGCGATCCGTGGATGCGTTCTCGGCCGCGCTGAACTGGCGCGCTTCGTAGAACTCGCCATAGTTCGGCAGATAGCTCTTCGGCACGACGCCCTGGATCCGCCCGCCCGCGACCACCACCGCACAGTTGAAGAGCGTGTGGTCGACACGCAGCGGCATGCCCACGATCATCGCGATGGAAAGGTTCTTCGATGCCGCCACGACCGACGCCAGCGCCTCTTCGCAGGCGTCGAGCAAGGCCCGCTGGTGGAACAGGTCGTCGCAGGTATAGGCAGGCAGGCCGAGTTCCGGGAACGCTACCAGCACTGCGCCGTTCGCCGCCGCCTGCTTCGCGAGGTCGATGGTTTCGCCCGCGTTGAACGCCGGATCGGCAACGCGGCAACGGGGCACGCCTACCGCCACGCGTGCGAAATCGTGGCTGTAGAGATTGAAGAATCGGTTTTTCATCTTGAGCTTATCCATACGATGCCCCGCATTCGGGGATCCTGTTCCGGCGCATAACGGGTTAAGGGTTATTGCTGTGAAAGCGAAAGCATTTCGACATGATGATAAGTCGAGTTGCAGTTTCCGGGCGTCTATTGGATCAAGCGTTAGCCATCCGGTCAGGTTTCGAGCGAGTCAGCAGCCCGAAACCTCCAATCGAACTACGTCTTCTTACGGAAGGGCGTATGCGCTTCCAGCTCGTGGATATGCTGGTCCATCGCCGCCGTTTCCTCATCGAGGAATTCACTGATCGCGTGCGCAAACCGTGGGTCCGCGACCCAGTGCGCGGACCACGTGGGCGTGGGCAGCATGCCGCGCGACATCTTGTGCACGCCTTGCGCACCGCCCTCGAACCGGGCAAGCCCGTTCTCGATGCAATATTGGATTCCTTGCATATAGCAGGTTTCAAAGTGCAGACCCGAGATGAATTCTTTCGTGCCCCAGTAGCGCCCGAACATGACGTCGCCGCCGATCATGTTCAGCGCGCACGCGAGCCGCTGGCCATCCGCTTCGGCGATCACGAGCAAGATGCTGTCGGGCGCGGCCGCGTGAATTTGGCCGAAGAATTCGCGCGACAGATACGGTGGATTCCAGTGCTCGCGATAGGTGTTCTCGTAACACGCGTAGAAGAAATCGAGCGCTTCCTCATCTATTTCCGCGCCGCGCAACCACGTATAGGTGACGCCGGCATCGGCCACGCGTCGACGATCCTGCTTCACCTTCTTGCGCTTGTCGTGGCTCATGGTGGCGAGGAACGCGTCGAAGTTTTCGTAGCCGCCCGGCGCGTTTTCCCAGTGAAACTGAACGCCTTCGCGCAGCATGTAGCCGGCTTCGGTTAGCGCCTCGAGATCCTGTTCCTGAGGAAACAGCACATGCAGCGACGACAGCTCCAACTGCTTGGTCAATTCGATCGCCCCGCGGGCGAGCATCACGCGCTCTTTATGCGTGGCGGCGATCAGGCGCGGGCCGGTCACGGGCGAAAACGGTACTGCCGATAGTCCCTTCGGATAGTACCGAAGCCCGTTTCGCTCGAAAGCGTCGGCCCAGGCGTGGTCGAAGACGTACTCGCCGCGGGAGTGTTTCTTGAGGTAGAGCGGCATGGCGCCGGTGAGTTCGCCGTCGCGTTTGAGCAGGAGAAAGTGCGCACGCCAGCCGGTTCGCGCCACCGCGCAGCCCGTGTCCTGCAACGCCGACAGGAATGCGTGCCGCACGAAGGGGTTATCGCCGGCGAGACGGTTCCATTCGTCCGGGGTCACGTTGTCGAGCGAATCGACCACATGTATTTCGACCTTGCGGTTCAACAGGCTTACCTCGTTCGGGCTTTGTACAGGACGCTTGGTGCAGCGCGGAACAGTTATTCTCGCCGAAGTCGCGGGTTTTTGTCGGAGCGGGGTTCGTTGCCAAGGCTTGAGGGATAATGCGCGGCATTGCGGCTTTCGTTATTTTTTGGCTTCTTCCATGCCCTGGTTCCTGTACCTCATCGAATGCGCCGACGGCAGTCTCTATACCGGGATTGCCACCGATGTCGATGCTCGGTTCGCCAAGCACGTCAGCGGCACGGGCGCGCGGTATACGCGGTCGCATAAGCCGGTTTGCGTGCGGGCTTCGTTTTTATTGGATGGACGCGCTGAAGCTTCCCGGGCCGAGTATTGGGTCAAGCGACTTTCAGCGGCGCGCAAATGGGCACTGGTTGCGGGGGAATTGACGCTGGATGCCGTGATGCCGGCCGAAGTTGAAGTCGAAGACACTCCTGAAACCGAGACATAGGCGCAGCTATAAAAAAAAGCCGCCCGGGTCTTGCCTTAAGACAAGACCCGGCGGCTTTCTTTTTTACGGTCTGCGCCAAGCTTACTTCTTGAACAAGCTTACTTCTTGAAGTTAGCCACGCCTTCCGTGATTTCCTTGTGGGCGGCTTCCACGCCCTGCCAGCCTTCGACCTTCACCCATTTGCCTTTCTCGAGCGCCTTGTAGTGCTCGAAGAAATGCTTGATCTGGTCCTTCAGGTATTCCGGCACGTCGTCCACGGTCTTCATGTGCGCCGTCATCGGGCAGATCTTGTCGTGAGCGACCGCCACCAGCTTTGCGTCGACACCCGATTCATCCGTCATCTGCAACATGCCCAATGCGCGTGCCCGAACCACCGAGCCGGCCAGCAGCGGGAACGGCGTGATCACCAGCACGTCGACCGGGTCGCCATCGCCGGAAAGCGTCTGCGGAATGAAACCGTAGTTCGCCGGGTAACGCATGCCGGTGCCGATAAAACGGTCGACCACGAGCAAGCCCATGTCCTTGTCCGCTTCGTATTTCACCGGATCACTTTGCGCCGGGATCTCGATGATCACGTTGAAATCCTGCGGAAGATCCTTGCCTGCGGGTACGTTGTTAAAGCTCATATGCACTCTCTTCGAAGTGGAAATTCGGTGTCGGAGATAAACGAATTCGGTACGCGCTGATGTCGCGTTTTGCTGCATCGCGACAATACACGTCAAGCGTGAATGTTCTGGGTGCAACGCTGCTTCGTGGCGGCGCATGCGCCCATGTGACAGCGTATTTACGTCATTATAGCCAATCGCAGGGTACGCTCCGGCGTCAGCGGATGCACAGGAAAACAGCGCAAAATAAGCTCGAAGCGTCGCGCCTGAGGAAGCAGACGGAGCACCGCTGGTTAGATTTCACCGGTGTGCGGCACCCCAAAAACAGCCACGCAGACAGGAGTCAGGCATGGAAGAGGCAAAGCATTTCATCGGCAACCAATGGGTGGCCGCAGCAAGCCACGAGACAATTCCCGTTCTTGATCCCTCCGACGGCCAGGTGTTCGCGCAACTCGCACGTGGCAACGCAGCCGATATCGATCGCGCCGTCCAGGCAGCGCGGCACGCGTACGAGGGCCCGTGGGGCCACGCAAGCGCGGCGGACCGCGGACGCGTGCTGTTCAGGTTATCGATGATCATCGCTGCCCATCAGGACGAGCTAGCGCACCTCGAAGCACGCGATACCGGCAAACCCCTCAAGCAAGCCCACACCGATGCAGCCGGCATTGCCCGCTATTTCGAGTTCTACGCGGGCGCGGCCGACAAACTCCACGGCGAGACGCTGCCTTATCAAACCGGCTACACCGTGCTGACCATCCGCGAACCGCACGGCGTGACCGGGCATATCGTGCCGTGGAACTACCCGCTGCAAATCTTCGGCCGCAGCGTCGGCGCGGCGCTCGCGGCCGGCAACGCGTGCGTGGTCAAGCCGGCGGAGGACGCGTGTTTATCGATATTGCGCGTTGCCGAACTCGCCGCCGAAGCGGGCTTACCCGAAGGTGCGCTCAATATCGTCACAGGCTATGGCTACGAAGCAGGCGCTGCGCTCGCGCGGCATCCGGGCATCGATCACATCTCGTTCACCGGATCGCCGGCAACGGGTTCAGCGGTGGTCAAGATGGCCGCCGATAACCACGTCCCCGTCACGCTGGAGCTCGGCGGCAAATCGCCGCAGATCGTTTTCGCCGATGCCGACTTCGATGCCGCCCTGCCCGTGCTCGTCTCGGCGATCGTGCAGAACGCCGGGCAAACGTGCTCGGCGGGCAGCCGCGTGCTGATCGAGCGACCGGCTTATGAGCCCTTGCTCGAGCGGTTATCGCAGGCGTTCAGCGCGTTGAAGGTCGGCCCGAGCAAGCTCGATCTGGACTGCGGCCCGCTCATCAGCGCGAAGCAGCAGCAACGCGTATGGGATTTTCTCTCCGATGCCCAACACGACGGCATCGCGATGGCGGCACACGGCGAAGTCGTTGCGGAAGCGCCGGAAGCGGGCTTCTATCAGGCGCCGACGCTCTTGCGCGATGTGCCACCGTCACACCGTCTGGCGCAAGAAGAGGTGTTCGGTCCGGTCCTTGCCGCCATGCCCTTCGATGACGAAGCCGAAGCGCTCAAGCTCGCCAACGGTACGGACTTTGGTCTTGTCGCCGGCATCTGGACACGCGACGGCAGCCGCATGATGCGCGTTGCCCGCAAGGTGCGCTCGGGTCAGGTGTTCATCAACAACTATGGCGCGGGCGGCGGCGTCGAACTGCCGTTCGGCGGCGTCAAACACTCGGGCCACGGCCGCGAAAAAGGCTTCGAAGCGCTGTACGGGTTCACGGTGCTCAAGACCATCGCCATCAAGCATGGCTAAACAGGGAGACGACATGAGACTGCAAGGCAAGACCGCGATTGTGACCGGCGGCGGATCGGGATTCGGCGAAGGAATCGCGAAGACATTTGCGCGCGAAGGCGCGAACGTCGTGGTGAACGATCTCAATGGCGCGGCGGCCGAGCGCGTGGCAAGCGAGATTGCCGTGAACGGCGGCAAGGCGATCGCGGTACCCGGCGATGTGACGAAGCAAGCCGACTGGCAAACGCTTTTCGATGCCACCATCGAAGACTTCGGCAGTGTGCAGGTCGTGGTGAATAACGCGGGCACGACGCATCGGAACAAGCCGGTGATGGAAGTTAGCGAAGCGGAATTCGATCGCGTTTATGCGGTCAATGTGAAGAGCCTCTATTTCAGCGTGTCGCAATTCGTCCCCTACTTTCGCAAGGTCGGCGGGGGTTCATTCATCAATATTGCATCGACGGCAGGGGTGCGGCCGCGGCCTGGTTTGATCTGGTACAACGGCAGCAAGGCGGCGGTGATTATCGCGAGCAAGGCGCTGGCCGTCGAGCTTGGGCCGGACCGGATTCGCGTCAATTGCATCAATCCGGTGATGGGTGAAACGGGTTTGCTGTCCGAGTTCATGGGCATGGAAGACACGCCCGCGAACCGGCAGAAATTCCTGGCGACCATTCCGCTTGGACGGCTTTCGACGCCGCAGGACATCGCGAACGCAGCGCTCTATCTCGCCTCCGATGAAGCCGAGTTCATCACAGGCGTAGCGTTGGAAGTGGATGGCGGACGCTGCGTTTGATGGCTTTCGTATCGCGCTGACCGGCCCTTGGAAGCTCGCGTTTTCAAGGGTGTGGGAAAGCATCCGATGCTTGCCACGGGATGCCAATCATCGGTGTTTTCCCCATGGGAAACAGACGCTTGAGCCTCATGGTCAGCGACTAAAATCGACAGCACGTTTTTCCATCGATTAAAAAAATTCAGGAGACAACAATGGCCAGTACTACGGGTGAACTGCATCGACCGGGCGCGGGCGCACCGCCCTCGGAGTTCGAAACGGCGACGTATAAGAAGGTCGCATGGCGGCTCTCGCCGTTGCTTCTGATCTGCTATGTGGTGGCGTATCTGGATCGCGTGAACGTGGGCTTCGCGAAGCTGCAGATGTCGGCCGATCTGGGCTTGAGTGATGCGGTCTACGGCTTCGGCGCGGGTATTTTTTTCTTCGGCTATTTCATCTTCGAGATTCCCAGCAACGTCATCTTGCATAAGGTGGGCGCGCGCGTGTGGATCGCGCGGATCATGATCACGTGGGGCATCATCTCGGCGCTCACGATGTTCATCACCACGCCGACGATGTTCTATGTGATGCGCTTCATGCTCGGGGTGGCGGAAGCGGGATTTTTCCCCGGCATCATTTTGTATCTCACGTATTGGTTTCCGGCGGAACGGCGCGGCCGCATGACGACGTTGTTCATGACCGCGATTGCTTTGTCTGGGTTGATCGGCGGACCGGTATCGGGCTGGATCATGAAGAACTTCGATGGCGTGAACGGCTGGCACTCGTGGCAATGGCTGTTCTTGCTTGAGGGCATTCCATCGATAGTCGTAGGGATTGTCGTGTTCCTGGTGATGGACGATCGCATTGCGAAAGCGAAGTGGCTCACGGCCGAAGAGCGGGAGCTGCTGGAGCGCAATATCGCGAAGGACAATGTCGAAAAGGTGGATATGCCGGTGCTTCAGGTACTGAAGAACGGCCGGGTCTGGTTGATGAGCCTGACGTATTTCTCCTTCGTGATGGGACTTTATGGTGTGAGCTTCTGGCTGCCGACGATCATCAAGGCGACAGGGGTAACGGACGCGCTGAACATCGGTTTGCTGTCCGCGATTCCGTTTGGAGCAGCGGTGATTGGCATGTTGCTGGTTGCGCGCAGTGCCGATAAAAGAGGCGAACGGCGGTGGCATATCGCTGTGCCGGCGGCGGTGGGAGCGTTGGGGCTCGTGTTGTCGGTGGTGTGGTCGACGAATACGCCTTTGGCGATGCTCGGGCTCACCTTGGCGACGATGGGCATCCTCACGACGCTACCGCTATTCTGGAGTTTGCCGACGGCGTTTCTCGCCGGAACAGGCGCCGCTGCTGGGATCGCGATGATCAACTCGCTGGGAAATCTGGCGGGGTTTTTGAGTCCGTATCTGGTCGGATGGCTCAAGCAAGTGACGGCATCGAATGCGAGCGGCATGTATATGCTCGCCGCGTTCATGGTGCTGGGCGGGTTGCTGGCGTTGAGCGTGCCGAAGCGGATGGTCAATAGCTAAGCACGCTTGCAGATGGTTGAACACCGAACGCACTCACGTTCGGTGCGCCCCACGCCACCGAACAATTAATTACTAATTACTCAACGCCTGGCTGTTATCTGGTCGACAGCGTTTATGCCGGGCTTTAAATCTCCAAGTAAACGCATTAACGAATCAAGGCACTCGCGCAGATACCGTTAATCCGGATTTAACGGCGAAATTCGCTAGAAGCGACACACAGTACGGTCGCAACCACTACCCACGCTCCACCCCCACGCCTGACGCACCGCCAAAAGGCGCTCCACGCGTCTTCGCACCAAGTAAGTGCATCGCCGCTAGCCCCTACATTCCGCCTGTCGCCTTTTCCCTGCGTCAAACCCGCTAACCGTCAGCACAATCAACTCATTGGCATACCCCTTGCAGTGTGTTTCTGGCTGACCTCTCCGTCAGCTCGATAAAAATCCACCAGACACCGCTTTAAAACAAACAATCGGCAAGGGGAAACACAATGAAACGACGCAGTCTCCTGAAGTTCGGCTCCATGTCGGGCGCGCTCGCGATTGCGGGCCAATTGCCCCTATCGAAGGCACAAGCCGCCGATACCGGGCCGATCAAGGTCGGCATTCTCCATTCGCTCTCCGGCACGATGGCGATTTCGGAAACATCGCTGAAAGACACTGCGCTGATGACCATCGCCCAGATCAATGCGAGCGGCGGTGTGCTCGGCCGCAAGCTCGAACCGGTGGTCGTCGACCCCGCATCGAACTGGCCGCTGTTCGCCGAAAAAGCCCGTCAACTGATCTCGCAAGACAAAGTGGCGGTGACGTTCGGCTGCTGGACCTCGGTTTCGCGTAAATCGGTGCTGCCGGTGTTCGAGGAACTCAACGGCCTGCTCTTCTACCCGGTGCAGTACGAAGGCGAGGAGATGTCGAAGAACGTGTTCTACACGGGCGCAGCGCCGAACCAGCAAGCCATTCCGGCCACCGAATACCTGATGAGCAAGGAAGGCGGCGGCGCGAAGCGCTACTTCCTGCTCGGCACGGACTACGTTTATCCGCGCACGACGAACAAGATTCTGCGGTCGTTCCTGCATTCCAAGGGCGTGAAGGACGACGACATTCAAGAGGTCTACACGCCGTTCGGCCACGCGGACTATCAGACGATCGTGGCGAACATCAAGACGTTCTCGCAAGGCGGCAAGACCTGCGTGATCTCGACGGTGAACGGCGACTCGAACGTGCCGTTCTATAAAGAACTCGGCAATCAAGGCCTGAAGGCCACCGATGTGCCGGTCGTCGCGTTCTCGGTGGGCGAAGAGGAACTGCGCGGTATCGATACAAAGCCGCTGGTCGGCAATCTGGCCGCGTGGAACTACTTCGAGTCGCTCAAGAACCCGGAGAACACGAAGTTCAAGGCGATGTTCGCCGACTGGGTGAAGAAGAACAACCTGCCCGGCGGCGACAAGCGCGTGACGAACGATCCGATGGAAGCGACTTTCGTCGGCATCCATATGTGGAAGCAGGCGGCTGAAAAAGCGAAAAGCATCGATGTCGATAAAGTGCGCGTGGCAATGATCGGCCAGAAGTTCGCGGCACCCTCGGGCTTCACGCTTGAGATGGACGGCAATCACCATCTGCACAAGCCGGTGATGATCGGTGAAGTGCGTGCGGACGGCCAGTTCAACGTCGTGTGGCGCACCAAGACCGCCATCCGCGCGCAACCGTGGAGCCCGTACATTCCGGGAAACGAGGGCAAGCCGGACGTGGTCAGTTCGATTCCGGATTTCCTGCGCCGCCGTCGCGTTGCTTAAGTCTCGGTATTAAGCCTCAACAAGTACGAACGTTGAAACATCGGACCGCCGCGCTCGAAGCACAAAAACAAGAGCGGCGGTCCGTACGAGTCCGGGCGGCACGCAACATGCAACACACCGCGCCGCGCCGTACTCCGCTCTACCTGACAGGCCATTCATGACTGATTCGATTCTTCGCTTCGCTCGCCGTGGCCTCTGCGCAATCCTGATTGCCTGCATGCCGCTCGCCGCGCTCGCCGCCCTTTCGGCCGACGATCTCGCCCCCCTCGCCGCCGACGACTTCGACACCAAATCCGCTGCCATCGACAAGCTGATCGCCAACGCCGATGCGCCCTCGATCGCCGTGCTGAACGCGCTCGCCGACGGTTCGCTCGTCGCGACCGATGCCGGCAAGGTCCTGATCCAGACCGACGATGGCAACAAGGACCCGCTGACCAACAAGACCGTGGAGGCGCCCGATGCGCAGCCGGTCACATTAAACAATCTGCTGCGCTCGAAGGTATCGGGCGCGGTGTCGGGGTTGCAACTGGCGTCGCCGGATATTGAAAAGCGCCGCGCGGCCATCGATGAATTGCTGAAGAACGCCGACCCGTCGATCAAACCTCTGGTCGATAAAGCCCGCGCGAAGGAGACCGACCCGACGCTCAAGAAGCGCCTCGATACGCTCTGGGCGACAACCGCCCTGCACGATACCGATGCCAACAAGCGCCTTGAAGCCGTGCAACTGGTCGCCGCGCGTCACGACCTGGATATGAACGAACTCTTGCGGCCGATCGTCGTGAAAAACGCCGACGGCACCTTCGCCGAACCCGATGCGCGTGTTCGTGCGGCAGCACAAGCAGGTATTGAAGAGCTGGATTCCATTCAGCGACGCGGGCAAATCGTCGGCACGATCTTCGCGGGCTTGTCGCTTGGCAGCGTGCTGTTGCTCGCGGCGCTCGGTCTTGCGATCACGTACGGTTTGATCGGCGTGATCAACATGGCGCATGGCGAATTCCTGATGATCGGCGCGTACGCCACGTATGTAGTGCAGAACCTCGTCCAGCACTACGCGCCCGGCGCGTTCAACTGGTATCCGCTGTTCGCCGTGCCGGTGTCGTTCGCGGCGGCGGCTGTGGTGGGCATCGTGCTGGAACGGCTGGTGTTGAAACATCTCTACGGCCGCCCGCTTGAAACGTTGCTGACCACATTCGGCATCAGCCTGATCCTGATTCAAGCGACGCGAACCATCTTCGGCGCGCAGAACGTGCAGGTGACGAATCCATCGTGGATGAGCGGCGGCGTGTCCGTCATGCAAAACCTGATCCTGCCGTACAACCGGCTGACCATTCTTGGCTTCTCGCTGGTCGTCGTGTTGCTTGCGTGGGTCGTGTTGACCAAGACACGCCTCGGCCTGTTCGTGCGCGCCGTGACCCAGAACCGCCGCATGGCGGCGTGCGTCGGTGTGAAGACCGCACGTGTGGATTCGTATGCGTTTGCGTTCGGCGCGGGTATCGCCGGACTCGGCGGCTGCGCGCTGTCGCAGATCGGCAATATCGGGCCGGATCTGGGGCAGAGCTACATCATCGATTCATTCATGACGGTCGTGCTCGGCGGCGTCGGGCAACTGGCGGGGACGGTTATCGGCGGCTTCGGATTGGGGTTGGTGAGCAAGACGATCGAGCCCTTCTGGGGCGCGGTGCTCGCGAAGATCGCAGTGCTCGTGCTGATCGTGTTGTTCATCCAGAAACGTCCTCAGGGCATGTTCGCCCTGAAGGGCCGCAGCGCGGAGGTTTGAGATGAATACACCCAACGTCTCCGCGAATCTCGACGTCTCGCCACAGCCCGACGAGCAAGCCAAGCGCGAAGGTTTTGCGTTGGGCCTGCCGCCGCGCGCGGCGCTGCTTCCCCGCAGCGGCTGGATTGCGCTGATCGCGTTCATCATCGCGATGGGCATCTGTGTGCCGATCGCCGCGCTCGTGCTGCCGGAGTCGAGCACGTTCCACCTCTCCGCCTATTCGATGACGCTCGTCGGCAAGCTGATGTGCTATGCCATCGGCGCGTTGGCGCTCGATCTCGTCTGGGGCTATTGCGGTATTTTGAGTCTCGGCCACGCGCTGTTTTTTGCCCTCGGCGGATATGCGATGGGCATGTACCTGATGCGCTCCATCGGTCGTGAAGGCAACTATCAAAGCGACCTCCCCGACTTCATGGTCTTCCTCGACTGGCACAAGCTGCCGTGGTATTGGCAAGGCACTGAACATCTCTGGTACGCGCTGCTGCTGGTGATCCTGGTGCCGGGAATTCTGGCCTGGGTCTTCGGCTTCTTCACCTTCCGCTCGCGTGTGAAAGGCGTGTATCTGTCGATCATCACGCAAGCCATGACCTTCGCCGCGATGCTGCTGTTCTATCGCAACGAAACGGGCTTCGGCGGGAACAACGGCTTTACAGACTTCAAGCGCATCGCGGGCTTCCCGATCACGTCGGCGAGTACGCGCACCGTGTTGTTCCTCATGACCCTCGGCGTGCTGATCCTTGCGTTTATCGCGGCACGGGCGATTGTCACGTCGAAGCTCGGGCGAGTCGTGACCGGTGTGCGAGACGGTGAAGCGCGGCTGATGTTCCTGGGCTATAGCCCTCTCTCATACAAGCTGTTCATCTGGACTGTTTCTGCCGTGTTGTGCGGCATCGCCGGCGCGTTATACGTGCCGCAGGTCGGCATCATCAACCCGAATGAAATGTCGCCGGGCAACTCGATCGAAATGGCGATCTGGGTCGCCGTCGGTGGTCGAGGGACGCTTATCGGGCCGATTATCGGCGCGTTCGCGGTGAACGGCGCGAAGAGCTTCTTCACGGCGAACTTCCCTGAATACTGGCTGTTCTTTCTGGGCCTGATCTTCACGCTCGTGCCCTTGTTGCTGCCGAGCGGAATCATGGGTCTCATCGATATCGCGCTGCGCAAGAAGAAAGCGGGAGGACATTCACATTGACCACTTTATCGATCCCATTAGCTAACGCATACAACGCATTGATCGTAGACCTGCCGCCGCTGCCGGAACTCAACGAGCGCAATCAAAACGGCATCACGGGCCTCGGCCACGTGCTGGACCCCGGCGCTATCGATGTCTCCCACGGCACGATCCTGTATCTCGAAGACGTGACCGTGAGCTTCGATGGTTTCCGCGCGCTGAACAAGCTGACGCTGTCTATCGATGTCGGCGAACTGCGCTGCGTGATCGGTCCGAACGGCGCGGGCAAGACCACGATGATGGACGTCATCACCGGCAAGACGCGTCCGGATTCGGGCAAGGTTTTTCTCGGCCAGACCTTTGATCTCACACGTATGTCGGAGCCGGTAATCGCGCGCACGGGCATTGGGCGCAAGTTCCAGAAGCCGACCGTGTTCGAGAATCATCCGGTGTGGGAAAACCTCGAACTCGCGATGAAAACGAACAAGGGCTGGCTCGCCTCGCTCAGATCGAAGCTGGATCGCGAGGCGCAGGCGCGCATCGAAGAGACGCTCGAGCTGATCCATCTCGAAGCCGATGCCACGCGTTTCGCCGGCGAGTTGTCGCACGGTCAGAAGCAGCGGCTGGAGATCGGCATGTTGCTGATGCAGCAGCCGGCGCTCCTTTTACTCGATGAACCCGCCGCTGGCATGACGGACCACGAAACCATGCAGTTGGCGGAGTTGCTGAACAAGCTGCGCGGCACGTGTTCGATGATGGTCGTCGAACACGACATGGAATTCGTCGCGGCGCTTTCGGGCGACACCGGACGCGTAACGGTAATGGCCGAAGGCAGCGTGCTCGCGCACGGCACGCTCGACGAAGTGAAGCGCAACGAGAAGGTGATCGAGTCGTACCTTGGCCGATAAAGGAATTCCAGAAATGCTCGAAGTCGATTCGCTTAACCAGTTCTACGGCGGCAGCCACATCCTGCGCGATGTCAAAATGACCGTGCCCGATGGAAAGCTGACGGTCCTGCTCGGCCGTAACGGCGTCGGCAAGACTACGCTGCTGCGCTGTTTAATGGGCGTCGTGCCCACTAAAAGCGGCACGATCTCATGGCGCGGCGCGAAGATTTCATCGATGCCAACCTACAAACGCGTATCGAGCGGTCTTGCTTATGTACCGCAAGGCCGCGATATCTTCGGCCGCCTCACCGTCGAAGAAAACTTGCTGGTGGGCGCAGCGAGCCGTAAAGCGCCATCGAAAGTACCGGACCGGATCTACGAACTTTTTCCCGTGCTCAAGGAGATGAAAGGCCGGCGCGGCGGCGATCTGTCGGGCGGTCAGCAACAGCAGCTTGCGATCGGCCGGGCGTTGATGAGCGAACCGCAACTGCTCATTCTCGATGAACCCACCGAGGGCATTCAGCCGTCCATCATCCAGGATATCGGGCGGACGCTGCGCCAACTCGTCGATGAAATGGGCATGACGGTCTTGCTCGTCGAACAGTATTACGACTTCGCACGCGAGTTGGCAGACCGGTATTGGGTCATGAGCCGCGGTGAAATCGTGGCGGGTGGTGCGGGCGCGGATATGGAAGCGCAGGGCGTGCGGGAGTTGATCGCCGTCTGATGCTCGCCGTACCATGGCGGCTCGTTCCGATCGTTAACACCTCATGCATCACGAACCTATAGCCACACTCTTGCCATTAACCGACTCGGACTCCAGCGAGTGGCACGGCAAGCTCGAACTCGGCTTCACACATCAGCTTCCGGGGCGCACGGCGCTCACGCATCGCAAGCACGTTGGACCCTTGCGCATGCAACGGCCTTTGTACCCCGAAGGCGAAAGCATCTGCCACGCGGTGATCGTGCATCCGCCGGGCGGTGTGGCGGGCGGTGATCGGCTTGCAATCGATATCGATCTGGCTCCCGAAACGCATGCGGTCATCACGACGCCCGGCGCAACCAAGTGGTACAAGGCGAACGGCAAGCTCGCGACGCAACGCATCGATATCCGCGTCGGCGCACATGCAAAACTCGACTGGCTGCCGCAGAACAACATTGTGTTCGAATCGTCGAACGTGGCGCTGGATTTCACGCTGACGATGGATGAAACGGCGACGGCTATCGGCTGGGACGCGATGCAGTTGGGCCGTCAGGCAGCGGGCGAACGATGGTCGGACGGACGGCTGGTTTCCACGGCACGGATCACGGACAGCAAGGGTCGTTTGCGCTGGTTCGAACGTACGCGGCTGAGCGCCGACGACCCATTGCGCGTGGCGCCGCAAGGTCTTGGCGGGTTCACGGCCTACGGCACGTTGTGGGCAATCGGTGCGGCCTGCGACGACGCATTGGCGGAGTCTCTGACAACCCGCCTCCCCTTCGATTCCACGCTGCGCGCCGCCGCCTCATGCGTCGCACCGGGCGTGTTGATCGTGCGCGCCGCAAGCCATTCGATGGAGCCACTCCAACGCGCGATGATCGAATGCTGGACCACGCTGCGCCCGTTGATTCATGGCGTCGATGCCCGACCGCTGAGGCTTTGGACCACCTAAGCGGGTAATTCCTCTTAAAAATCGCACCACAAAAGCGCACAATTAAGCCCATTATTTGTGCATAGCTGCTGCATGCCTCTCGTTTGAGCCCGCCCAGCAAGGCACAGAGGCAATGGCACGACTCTCGCTTAATCACCTTTCCGACGAGTGCGTCAACCATGACACGCACCGCGCCACATCGCGACTTAAGGAAAGAGAATCAAATGACCAACACGCTTCGCCGCACTGCTGTTCGTACCCTCGTTGCCGCCCTCCTCGCCATTCCGGCTCTCGCTTTAACTCCGCTCACCGCCCACGCCGACGCGCTCGATAACGTCACCAAAGCCGGCGTTTTGAAAGTCGCCGTGCCCGAGGATTACCCGCCGTTCGGCGCGGTCGGCGGCGATATGAAGCCGCAGGGTTATGACATCGACATGGCCGCGCTGCTCGCCAAGTCGCTGGGCGTAAAGCTCGAACTCGTGCCGGTGAACAGCGCGAATCGCGTGCCGTATCTGACGACGAACAAAGTGGATCTGGTGATTTCATCGCTGGGCAAGACGCCGGATCGCGAGAAGGTCATGGACTTTTCAGCGCCCTACGCGCCGTACTTCCAGGGTGTGTTCGGTCCCGCCGATGTCAAGGTCGCCGGTCCCGCCGATCTCGCCGGCAAGACGGTCGGCGCGACGCGCGGCGCACTCGAAGAAATCGCGCTCACGCAAATGGCGCCGGACGCGACCATCAAGCGTTTCGAAGACAACAACGCGACCATCCAGGCGTTTCTCTCCGGTCAGGTGCAACTGATCGCGGCCGGCAATATCGTCGCAGCAGCGATCCTCGCGAAGAATCCGCCGCGCCGTCCTGAGCCGAAATTCGTGATCAAGAACTCGCCGTGTTTCGTCGGCATGAACAAGAACGAACCGCGCTTGCTGGCCAAAGTCGATGCCACCATCGCTCAGGCAAAGAAGGACGGCTCGCTCGAAGCCATGTCGGAAAAATGGTTCAAGGCGCCGCTGCCGGCTGGTTTGTAAATCGACAAATCGACTCGTGAATCAACACCGTCAAGCTTAAATAACAAGGCGCCGCTTTAATGGCTTATCAACTCCAGTTCGGCGATCTCGGGCAGTACGCCGGCATGTTCGCGAGCGGCGCGGCGATCACGCTCGGGCTGACCGCCGTCTCAACCGTGCTCGGCCTCGCGGTCGGCATCCTCGGCGCGGCGGGCAAAGGCAGCAAGTTTGCGGCGGTGCGTTCGTTCGTCGGCGGCTATGTGGAAGCGATCCGCAATACGCCGTTCATCGTGCAACTGTTCTTCGTGTTCTTCGGGCTGCCGGCGCTCGGTATTCGTATCGATGAATACGTCGCCGCCGTGCTCGCGATGACGCTCAATCTCGGCGCGTATTCGGTGGAGATCATCCGCTCGGGTATCGCGGCGGTGCCGAAGGGACATCTTGAAGCGGCGGCGTCGCTTGCCATGACACGTGGCGAGACGTTCCGGCACGTGGTCTTGCCGCAAGCCATCGCAAAAGTATTTCCTGCTCTCGCCAGCCAGATCGTGATCACGATGCTCGGCTCGGCGGTGGTATCGCAGATATCCGTCGCCGACCTGACCTACGCCGCAAGCTACATTCAATCGCGTAACTTCCGTGCGTTCGAAACGTATTTCCTGATCACCGCGGCGTATCTCGTGATGGCGATCGTCCTGCGCTTCCTGCTCAACGAAGTGGGCAAACGCCTGTTCGCACGCAATCTGCGAGGTGCCCGATGATCGAATTCACCTTCGAGCAGATCCTCACCAACCTGCTGCTTGCGGCGCGCTGGACGATCGTGCTGTCGATCGTTTCGTTCGTGGCGGGCGGGATCGTGGGCTTCGTGCTGCTTGTCATGCGCGTGTCGAGTTCGCGGGTGCTGCGAACGCTCGTGAAGCTCTACATCGAGATCTTCCAGGGCACGCCGCTTTTGATGCAACTGTTCCTCGTATTCTTCGGTTTGCCGCTGCTTGGCGTGGAAGTCCAGCCATGGATAGCAGCAACCGTCGGCCTCACGCTGTTCACCAGCGCGTATCTCGCCGAAATCTGGCGCGGCTGCGTGGAAGCGATTCCCAAGGGGCAATGGGAAGCATCGTCGAGTCTCGCGATGAATTACTTCGAACAATTGCGCCACGTGATTCTTCCGCAAGCCACCCGCATCGCCATCGGGCCGACGGTCGGTTTCGGTGTGCAAGCCGTGAAGGACACGGCGCTGGTCTCGATCATCGGCTTCACCGAACTTACTAAAGCCGGCACGATGATTTCGAACGCGACCTTCAGGCCGTTCGTGGTCTATGGCTTGGTCGCCGTGATCTACTTCGTGATTTGTTATCCGCTTACCCGCTACGCGCGCACGCTCGAAAGGAAATGGAATGCCGCTCGTTGAAACGCAAAACCTCAAGAAGCAGTTCGGCGCGAACCAGGTCCTGAAGGGCATCGATTTTTCGGTGGAATCGGGACAGGTAGTGGCAATCATCGGACGCAGCGGCTCGGGTAAAAGTACCTTGCTGCGGACGTTGAACGGACTGGAAAGTATCGATGAAGGGTCCATTGAAATCGATGGCGAACACATGGATGCGCGTCATGCCGATCTGCGCGCGTTGCGCCTGAAAGTTGGCATGGTGTTCCAGCAGTACAACCTGTTTCCGCATCTCACCGCGGGACAGAACGTCATGCTCGCGCAGACGGTGGTCAAGAAAGTCCACAAGGCGAAGGCGCGCGCCACGGCCGAACAAGTGCTGGAACGCGTCGGCCTCGCCGATAAATTCAACGCCTATCCCGAGCAACTCTCGGGCGGACAGCAACAGCGCGTAGCCATCGCGCGTGCGCTTGCAATGAAGCCCACGGTCCTGCTTTGCGACGAAATCACCTCCGCGCTCGATCCTGAGCTCGTCGGTGAAGTGCTGGCCGTAGTGGAAAGCCTCGCCGCCGATGGCATGACGCTCATCATGGTCACGCACGAGATGCGCTTCGCGCGGCGTGTGTCGAACAAGGTCGTGTTCATGCATCAGGGACGCGTGTGGGAAAGCGGCACGCCGGAAGAGATTTTCGAGCGGCCGACGACCGTCGAGTTGCAGAAGTTCATCCAATGAAATCGCAGGGTTGCAATGCCAGGATTCTTTCAAAATTGACGCCTACCTAAGTTGACGCTTACCTAAGACACGCTCACACGCCCCGAACCCATGAAGCTCACCCACCGCGAAAAAGACAAGCTGCTGATCTTCACCGCCGCGCTGCTCGCCGAACGGCGTCGCGCTCGCGGGCTGAAGCTGAATTATCCGGAAGCCATCGCGTTCATCTCGGCGGCGCTGATGGAAGCGGCGCGCGACGGCCGCACCGTTGCCGACGTGATGCACTACGGCACCACGCTCCTCACGCGCGACGACGTGATGGACGGCGTGCCGGAAATGATCCCTGACATCCAGATAGAAGCCACCTTCCCCGACGGCACCAAGCTCGTGACCGTCCATCATCCGATTCCCTGAACATGCAGCACGCTAAAAGGAGCCGCGCATGATTCCCGGCGAATATCTCATCGACGATGGTGAGCACGAACTCAACGCGGGCCGCGAGACGGTGTCCGTGACGGTATCGAATACAGGCGACCGGCCTGTGCAGGTCGGCTCGCATTTTCATTTCTACGAAGTCAACACGGCGCTTACCTTCGAACGCGACAAGGCAAGAGGCTTTCGGCTGAACATTGCGTCGGGTACGGCCGTGCGCTTCGAGCCCGGTCAGGAACGCACAGTCGAACTCGTTGCGCTCGCAGGTGACCGCACGGTGTACGGCTTCAATGGCCTCGTGATGGGCCCGCTTTGAACTTCTCTTCAGGAACATCGAAATGACGCTACGCATCGGACGCCGCGCCTACGCGGAGATGTTCGGCCCGACCACCGGCGACCGCGTGCGTCTCGCCGATACCGACCTGCTGATCGAAGTCGAACGCGACTTCACGACCTACGGCGAAGAAGTGAAATTCGGCGGCGGCAAGGTGATTCGCGACGGCATGGGCCAGTCGCAGCGCGTGCACGCCGACGTGGTGGATACAGTCGTGACGAACGCGCTGATCCTCGATCACTGGGGCATCGTGAAGGCGGATATCGGCATCAAGAACGGGCGGGTGTTTGCTATCGGCAAGGCGGGCAATCCGGATATTCAGCCGGGCGTGACGATTGCCATCGGCGCAGCGACTGAAGTGATTGCCGGTGAAGGCATGATCGTGACGGCGGGCGGTATCGACTCGCATATTCACTTCATCAGCCCGCAGCAAATTGATGAGGCGCTCGCCTCCGGCATCACGACGATGCTCGGCGGCGGCACCGGTCCCGCGACCGGCACGAACGCCACGACCTGCACGCCGGGACCGTGGCATCTCGAGCGCATGCTGCAAGCCGCCGATGGCTGGCCGGTGAACCTTGGCTTTCTCGGCAAGGGCAATGTGAGTTTGCCGGCGCCGGCGATCGAGCAGATCAAGGCCGGTGCGATCGGGCTCAAGCTCCATGAAGACTGGGGCACGACGCCGGCGGCTATCGATAACTGCCTGTCCGTTGCCGACGATACCGACACCCAAGTCGCCATCCACACGGACACGCTCAACGAAGCGGGTTTTGTCGAAACGACGGTGGCCGCGTTCAAAGGCCGCACGATCCACACCTACCACACCGAAGGCGCGGGCGGCGGCCATGCGCCGGACATCATCAAGGTCTGCGGCGAGTCGAACGTGCTGCCTTCATCGACGAATCCGACGCGTCCGTACACCATCAACACGCTCGACGAACACCTCGACATGCTGATGGTCTGCCATCATCTCGATCCATCGATTGCGGAAGATATCGCGTTCGCTGAATCGCGGATTCGTCGCGAGACGATTGCGGCCGAAGACATTCTTCATGACCTCGGCGCGTTGTCCATGCTGTCCTCGGATTCGCAGGCGATGGGCCGCGTCGGCGAGGTCGTCATGCGCACCTGGCAAACCGCGCACAAGATGAAAACGCAACGCGGCGCGCTGCCGGAAGACTCATCGCGTAACGACAACTTCCGCGCGAAACGCTACATCGCCAAGTACACGATCAACCCGGCCATTACGCATGGCATCGCGCATGAAGTGGGGTCCATCGAGCCGGGCAAGTGGGCCGATCTCGTGTTCTGGGAACCGGCGTTCTTTGGCGTGAAGCCTGCAATGATCCTGAAAGGCGGCATGATCGCGGTGGCGCAGATGGGCGACCCGAACGCATCGATTCCGACGCCGCAACCGGTGCATTATCGCGAGATGTTTGCGACGCGCGGCGGTGCGCTGGGCAAGACTTCCCTGACGTTTGTTTCGCAGATGGCGATGGATGACGGTGTCGGCGAACGGTATGGTTTGCGTAAGCAAGTGGTCGCGGTGAAGAACTGCCGGAACATCTCGAAGGCCGACATGATTCACAATGCGTACAGGCCGTCGATCACCGTCGATCCGGAAACGTACCAGGTGGTAGCCGACGGCCAGTTGCTCACCTGCGAGCCGGCAACCGTTTTGCCGATGGCGCAGCGCTACTTCCTATTTTGAGACTTTCATGCGCACGATCGACAAACGTATCGAAGCGAAACTGGCCGCGCCGCTGATCAAGCGCGCGCCGACGCTCACCCTTTCCTTCGATGACCGCTGCAAAAGCCGTCTCGCCGCGACGCTGGATAACGGCGAAGAAGTGGCCTTGGTGCTGCCGCGCGGCACGGTGCTGCGCGACGGCGATATGCTCGTCGCCGATGACGGCGGCCTCGTGCGCGTGATCGCGGCTGCACAAGATGTGCTGGTCGTGCATGCCCACGATGCTATTACGCTCACGCGCGCCGCCTATCATCTGGGCAATCGGCACACGCCGGTGGAAGTGAGCGCGGGCCAGTTGAAACTGGAAGCCGATCCCGTGCTGGAAGACATGCTGAAACGTCTCGGCGCGCATGTTGAGCACGCGAGCGCGCCGTTCCAGCCGGAGACGGGTGCATATGGCGGCGGTCATAAGCATGGGCATGACGAGACGTTTGTAGAGGACTACGCGCTCGCGCAAAAGGTCTTCGATGAACATCACGGGCATGCGCACGGCAAGGGCCACGATCACGGCGACCACTCGCAGTGCAGCCACGAAGGTCACGACCACGGTCATGCGCACCGCTGAGCTCACTGCCCTGCTTCATCTCGCGTCGCCGGCATTGCCTATCGGCGCGTTCAGTTATTCGCAGGGTCTCGAATCGGCGATAGAACACGGCTTCATCCACGACGGTGACACCGCTCGCGACTGGATCGCCAGCGGTTTAACCCATGTGCTCGCACGCGGCGAACTCCCATTCCTCGCGCACCAGATGACCCGCTGGCGCAATCACGAAGCAGCAGAACTCGCCACCGCCGATGAAGAATTCCTCGCCAGCCGCGAGTCTGCGGAATTGCGTCGCGAGACACAGCAAATGGGCTGGTCGCTTGCGCAATTGTGCACACAGCTCGAATGGGGCGACGCCGCGCGCCTCGCGACGTTGAACGCCATCAAACCGATTTCGCAGCCGACAGCATTCGCCTTCGCCGCCTGCGCCAACAATGCAGCCCCCGACGCCGTCCTTGCCGCCTACGCCTTCGCCTGGGTAGAAAACCAGGCCGCGGCAGCGCTGAAAGCGGTACCCTTGGGCCAGATCGCAGGCCAACGGATCATCGTCGCGTTGCGCGAACCTATCGACATCGCCGTGCAACGCGCGCTCGCCACCTCGCCCGACGAGATCAACACCTTCGCGCCGCAACTCGGCATTCTCTCCGCGCGCCACGAGTCGCAGTACTCGCGCTTATTCCGCTCTTAAAAAACCATGAACGCACCCGTCTACTCCGCCGCTGCCCGCCGCTCCAAGAAACTGCCGCCCTTGCGTGTGGGCGTGGGCGGCCCGGTCGGCTCGGGCAAGACCACGCTGCTCGAAATGCTCTGCAAGGCGATGCGCGAGAAATACGACCTCGTCGCGATCACCAACGACATCTACACGAAAGAAGACCAGCGCCTGCTCACGGTCGCGGGCGCGTTGCCGGCCGAGCGCATCATGGGCGTGGAAACGGGCGGCTGCCCGCACACGGCGATCCGCGAAGACGCGTCGATCAACCTTGAAGCCGTCGACCAGATGATCGAACGTTTCCCGGACGCGGACATCGTGTTCATCGAATCGGGCGGGGATAACCTCGCGGCCACCTTCAGCCCGGAATTATCGGATCTGACCATTTACGTGATCGATGTCGCCGGCGGAGAAAAAATTCCGCGCAAGGGCGGTCCGGGCATCACCAAGTCCGATTTGCTGATCATTAACAAGATTGATCTCGCGCCGTATGTAGGCGCAAATCTCGACATCATGGCCTCCGATGCCCGCAAGATGCGCGGAGAACGTCCATTTGTCATGTGTAACCTGAAGGCGCTTGAAGGGCTCGATCACGTGGTTCGCTTCATTGAAAAGAAGGGTCTGCTCGCGGTCTGAATCCAGGTGCGGGTGCCTGAAAGCACCTGTTCTCACCCTATCGAGTGCGATAGCATGTCGCCTTGCACTTTTTTACGGCCATAGGCCCGTTTTTCGGAGACCTCTGATCGACAGCCCCGACATGCTCCTTACTCGCGACAACGCCGTCCGGTTGAAATCGTCGCCTGCGGCGTCGCCGGAAACCGTCGCGCAATCCTCGCCGAAGCGCGTTTCCGTGTTGTTTCACGTCGCGGATTTCAACGACGGCGGCATCGAATCGTCGCTGATGCAGTGGCTGCGTATCTACGACCGTGCGCGCTTTGCGGTGACACTATCGGTCATGTTTTCCTCGCCGGCGTTCGAGCAGCGTTTTCGCGTGCAGATTCCGGCGGATATCGGCGTCGAAATTCTCACCGACAAACCGTGGCTCAACGTGTTCCAGGCACGTCGTTATGCGCATCAGTTGAGCAAGCTCGGCCGGATCGGCCGCGACATTTTCAACACGCTCGCCGTGCGCCCCTACGTCAAGACGCGTGTGGCTGAACTCGCGCAACGCCACGAAATCATTGTCGACTTCGACATGTCGCTGCGCCGTCTGGCCGGTCAGTTCGGCATGGCGTGGCTCGGCGTGAACCACTTCAGCTTCGATGCACGGCTCGGAGGCAGGCCGCGGAAAATGAAGCGCCTGCTGACGCAATACGAGCGCTACGACGGCATCGCGGCGCTCAACCGCCACATGGCGGATGAAGCGAGCGCGCTGTTCAACGGCAATCTGCGCAACGTGTTTGTGCTGCCGAATGCGATCGATATCGATCGGATTCGCGAAAACGCCGCCTATGTGGAAAAGCCGCCGTGCCTTGGGCCGTACATCGTTTCGGTGGCGCGGCTCGATGAAATCCAGAAGGATCACCGGACCTTGCTGCGCGCTTACGCGCAGCTTGCTCAAACGTTTGCTGGCGGCGCGCTGCAGGAAGATCTGGTAATAGTCGGCGATGGCGGGTTTCGCGGCGAACTGGAAGCGTTGGCGGTGGAGCTGGGGATTGGCGACCGGGTGCATTTCACGGGGTATCGGAACAATCCGCACGCGGTCGTGGCACGGGCGAGCGCGCTGGTGCTCAGTTCGCGTTACGAAGGCATGCCGATGGTGTTGCTCGAGGCGCTCGCGCTCGGCAAGCCGGTGATTTCGACTGATTGCCCGACGGGGCCGCGAGAAATTCTCGACGATGGCCGGTTCGGGCTGCTGGTTCCAGTCGGCGATGTGGACGCCATGGCGGCGGCGCTGTCGCGGCTGTTGTCGGATCACGCCCTGCGTGATGGTTTTACGCGTGAGGCGCTGGCGCGAGCGCGGGAGTATGGCCTGGAAGCGAGCAATGAACGGTTTGCCGCGTGCGTGATGCGGATCTTGGAGAAACGCGGTTAGGCGCTGACAGAATGGTTCTCGCCGCCGACGGCGCGAACGTCCGTTTCACTGTTCCTCTGCCTGATTGCGCAACAACGCCCCCAGCACCGCCACCGTCCTTGCCGTCGCTCCGCGGTGCTTCGCCGCAAACGCCGAAGCCGCCGCGCTCATGGCCAGCCGGCGGGGTTTATCGGTGAAAAGCTCGCGCAGGCCACGCGCCAACGCCGCCGGATCGCTTACCCGCAGCGCAGCGCCTTCCGCGATCGCATCATTCGTCGCTTGCGTGAAATTGAACGTGTGCGGCCCGATCAGCACCGGCACGCCCGCAGCGCACGCCTCGATCAGGTTCTGCCCGCCCAGCGGCAGCAAACTCCCGCCGATAAACGCCAGATCCGACGCCGCGTAATACGCGCTCATCTCGCCCATCGAATCGCCGAGCAGCACGTTGACGTCCGAAGGCAGAACCGGTGCGGCATCGATTCCCGATCCCGCCGCCGCCACCCGTCCCGCCCAGGCCGAACGCCGCACATAGGACAACGCCGCTGAATCGATCAACACCGCCACTTCGTCGAACCGCTGCGGATGGCGCGGCACGAGGATCAGCAACGCATCGGGCACGCGGGTCCGCAAGGTCGTGAACGCCTGCAGCACGAGCGCTTCCTCACCCTCGCGCGTGCTCGCCGCCACCCACACCGGGCGCTGCCCGATCGCCGCGCGCCACGCGTGGCCGCGCGCATAAAGTTCGGGCGGCGCGGTCATATCGAACTTCAGGTTGCCGAGCACCGCGATATTGCGTGCACCGAGCGCGCTCAGGCGCTCCGCGTCGGACTGGGTCTGCGCCAGCACGCGCGTAAATCCGCCGAACACTTCGCGCGTCGCGTTGCCGAATTTCGCCGCGCGCTTGAATGAGCGCGCCGACATCCGCGCATTGGTCAGCACGAGCGGGATATCGGCCCGCTTGCATTCGTCAATGAGCGTCGGCCACACTTCCGTCTCCATCACGATGCCCAGCGACGGCCGCCACGCGCGCAGGAACCGCCGCACGAGCGAGGGGGAATCGTAGGGAAGATAGCTGCGCGAAACACGCTCGCCGTAGAGCTGCACGCCGGTCGCACGTCCGCTCGGCGTCATATGCGTGAGCAGGATGCGGGCATCGGGATGCGCCTGCTGCAACGCTTCGATCAGCGGCTGCGCCGCGCGCGTCTCGCCAACGGACACCGCGTGGACCCAGATCAGCGGCGCGAGGTCATCGGCTCGGCGCGCGGGACCAAAGCCAAACCGTTCACCGATATGTTCGCGATAGCCTCTTTCCCGCCGCGAGCGGATCAAGAGGCGCAGCACGGCGAGCGGCGCGACGAGCCACCATAACGCGCGATACACGAGCCTCAGCATCGGCCGTCCTCGCGGCAAATGATCGACGGCAACGATTGTTCTCGGCACACGCGGGAACGCGCCTCCGAACCCACGGAACCCGGTACGCGGGAGCGTCCGAAAAACCAAGCGGCGCTCAAACCAGCGCCCTGCCTTTCAAACGCTGCAGGATTCCGAGCGGCGCGCAGTCGGGCTGGGCCATGGCATTGACGGGAAGGAAGAAGGTTTGCTCCAGCATGTACTGCCCGGACATCACGGCGTGCGAGGTTTGATCGGAGAAACACACCCACACGCAGCCGGGCGGGAACGGCATTTCCTGTTGCGGCGACTTCGATTGATAGCCAAGATCCGCCTTCATGGCGTCATGCAAATGAAGCATCAGGTGGTCGTATTCGCTGCGCGGCGTCTTGGTGATCTGCAACAGGTTCATGAGCCACGCCGAACCGGGAACCTGCGCTTTGATGGCGGGCAGAAAGCGCTTGGCCATGTCCTCGAATGGCTCGCCGACGCGCCACACACGCGGCGCACCATCGGGATTGACATTGGTGAACACGCGCAGGATGCGCTCGCCATAATTGGGCCGCGACGGGAACGCATCGATGTGAAGACGGCTGTCGTCCTTGCGCCACGACGTCTCGCGCGTTTCCACGCGATGCAGCCGGAGGCTCGTCGGCGCCACCCTCAATTTGCCGCGATATTCGGGAAAGAGCCCGTCGACCAGCGAGTGCGCGTTGGCCTGATATCGCGCGATCAACGCCCGCACGGCGGATTGCGTGACGGCGTCGCCAAGCACGCCTACGAGCGCGCCGCCATTGGGCGCGAGACTGATGTTCTTGCGCTCGGGATCGGCGACCTTCGGGTCGAGCAGCGCCCGTTCACCGCCTTCGATAGCAAACGCCAGATGCGGGAAATACAGGACCTTGCCGCGCTCGACGCCGGCCAGCAACGCCTCGCGCGGCACGGAGAGCTGCTGGCCCTGCCAGTCGGCGGAGGCGACTTCGATAATTTGAGATTCGGTCATGTGCCTTCGATTGTTTGGATGAGCGGGCTCAATTAGCTTCGGCTTCGGTCAGCGGCGACTCGATTCGATTCACGCATCGAGCATCGTTGCACCGACCAGGCGAGCTGCATTTTCGCTCAAACCGACTGCAAAATCCGCTGCGTGAGAGGCGGGCTGTTGATGCGCCTCAAATCGGGTCTCAACCGGGTCCAAATCGCCGGGCTGCGAGAACGCGCATCGGTTAATCGAGCGGTTTCTCATGCATGCGCGGCCGCTAGGTCACCCTCTGCCACTCGTGTTCGTGGATCAAAGCAGTCCAAACCCTGCGAGCGTCGCCTTGACTTGCTGCAACGTCGGATGCTGGCTGGCGCTGCCGAGATTCACCACGTGCGGCGACCAGTAACCGCCGGTGCGCCAGGCGGTCGAGAAATTGTACAACTCGACGGTCGGCCGCTTCAGCGCCGCCGCGATGTGCACGAGTCCCGTGTCGACGCCCACCGTCGCTGCTGCGCCGTCGATCAGGCCGGCCACTGCCGGCAGCGAGAGCTTGGGCGGCACCACCGCTGCCGCGCCGAACTCTTTCGCCAGTTTGTCGCTGGTTTCGCGCTCGGCTTCGCTGCCCCACGGCAGCACGATCGATACCCCGTGCCGGATCAGCGTCTGGCCGAGTTCGATCCACGCCGTATCGGGCCATTGTTTATCGGCGCGCGACGTGGCGTGGACAAACACGACGTAGGGCACGGGCAGGTTCAAATCCGCCTGCGATAAGGCCAGCGCGGCGCGGCGGGTATCGATGCCGAATTCGATTGTGTCCGTTGCTTCGGGGCGCGCATCGCCGAGCGCGGCTGCCACCAGTTGCCGGGTGCGCTCGACGACGTGCGTGCGCGGCTCGATGGGCACGCGTTTGTTGTAGAAGAAGCGCACGGGCCATTCGTAACCGGCGCCGTCGGTGCGATTGCCCAACCCGACGAGCTTGCCGCGCGCCCAGCTTGCGACCCATGCGGTTTTGATGAGGCCTTGGCAATCGATAACGAGGTCGTATTTTTCGGCTGCGAGTGCGCGGCGGAAGCGTTGGATTTCGCGCCAGTTATCGAGGGAAAAGAGGCGTTTGCGCCAGCGCCGGAGCGAAAACGGGATCGCGCGGCGCACGCCGTCGACGAGTTCGACGAGATCCGTGAAGCTCTCTTCGACTAGCCAGTCGATCTGGGCATCGGGGTGGAGGCGGCGGATATCGGCGATGGCCGGCATGTTATGGACGACGTCGCCTAGTGACGACACCCTGACAATCAAGATCTTTTGCACGCTGGACACGGTGGGCGCCGTTGGATTGGACGGCGCGTGGACAATTTGAGATGGGCGGAGTTTACCGCTGGCGCTCGGGTTTGGGGGTGGTTTTCGCTCGGGGTTGGGGTTGTTTGCTCGCGCCGGTGGACGGGTTTTTGGGGTCTTGCCGGAGCGGGTGAGCCTGGGTCTGTGGCGGGGTGCGCGGGTTTTTTGGGCTTAGTAGTCGGGCGCAATGCCGGGTTGCTACTGCTCAGGCTTGTGGTCGGTTTAAGTTAGCTGATTTCTTTATCACTATTAGCCACTGTGCGTGG
>NZ_JALPRJ010000051.1 GCF_030464885.1 Caballeronia sp. SEWSISQ10-4 2
CTGCGCAAGCTGCGCTATCCCTCCCCGGCATGAATGCCGAGGTTTCCCGCGCTAACGGATGAACTCAAACATTGATTTCCCCCGCGACGGCGTCCCGTTATCGGACCAGGTGCGCCGCGGCGAATTGTTGTCGGCGGACTGCCCATCGAGGGAGGTGCTCAAGCATGTCACCAGCCGATGGGGCGTGCTCGTCTTGATGGTGTTGCTGGACCAGACCTGTCGTTTCAGCGATCTGCGTCGGAAGGTGGATGGCGTGAGCGAAAAGATGCTCGCGCAGACTTTGCAGTGGCTGGCGGCCGATGGCTTCGTGATACGCACCGCGTACGAGGAGGTGCCGCCGCATGTGGACTATCGGCTGACGCCGCTGGGTGAGGAGGTCGCGCGGCAAGTCACGTCGCTAGCGGACTGGATCGAGGTGAATCTTTCGCGCATTCTGAGTGCGCGGGTGGTGGAAGCGTAGAAAGCGGACACCTACTCGCTTCTTCTTTGCATTCCCCGATCGCCGGCCTCCGGAAGCGAAGCGCACTCGCCTGTCGCAAGGTTGTTGCGCATCCACTCGTGAAGCCCGCAAACCGCAATGCCATGGCTTCGCCGTGGATAACGACGACGCATCGAAGTCGATCGGGCGTCACTCCGGACATTCTGTACAAGCTCATTGCTCGCGCGACGCGCTCCAGACCCGCATGGGGTGCGTCGGGTTTCTTGCCTGCAGCGCTCACCAAGAAAACGATCTGGTATGTCGAGATTCATCGTGCTTGCCAAGCGTGATAGAGCATATAGGCGGCGACCGAGACGATCATTGCGGAGAAAACGAGATTCAGCGCGCCACGCTTGCGTGCGAGACGACTTGCAGCACGAGTCCCCAAGAGGCCGCCCACAACGCCGCCACCCACAAATTCCGCCGCGACCAGCCAATCGATCTGACCCGAAAGTGAATAGTTGATCGCATTGGAGTGGAGGCAAGGATCATGGATCAGCCTTGGCGCTTCGCCAGCGTAGAGGGCTGACCACACGCCAGGTTCGCGGGTATGGCGACATCCATCATCTTGGGGTTCGGAAGATTCAGGCCCCTCATGATCTCCACGTACTCACTCGCTGTCTTCCCCGCGAGCCTCGGATTGAAATGCTTCTCCTCGCCAATGCTTGACGCGGTCCACCCTTTGTAATCGTGAGCAGGATAGAGCGTTGTTGCGTCAGGCAGCTTGAACAGCTTGTTGACGATCGAATCCCACGACCGATGCGGGTCTCCTCCCTGAAAGTCCGTGCGCCCGCTTCCGCGAATGAGCAGTACATCGCCGGTGAAAACGGCCTTCGGTGCCGAAGGGTTCAGGACAAAACTAAACGACTCGTTGGTGTGGCCAGGCGTGTAAAGAGCCCGCAATTCGATTCCATCGACACGGACGATCTCGTCCTCACTCACGTGCTGCGACACGCAATCCGCCTGCGACAATTCGCCCATGATCGTCCTGCAGTGCGTAGTGTCTCGCAGGTCGCCGAGTGCTGTAATGTGGTCGGCGTGCGTGTGGGTGTCGATGGCGTGAACCAGTCGCAGATCCAACTGTTCGATCAGCTTGAGATATTGCTCGAGCTGGTCCTTGACGGGATCAATGATGACTGCCTCCCCACCTGCTCGAGAGGCGAGCAGGTAGGTGTAGGTGCTCGACGTGCTGTCGAAAAGTTGTCGGAAAAGCATCGACTGATAACCCTGGCAAAAACGCTATATCACTTTTTAATATAAGCTTATATCTTTATTGAATATAGTGTTGAAACCATGGAAAGTCAACGGGAGGAAGGAGTTGTGGCTACGAACGCGGGTATTCGAGCATCGTTCAGCGTGGTGATCGTGGGTGCGGGCGCAGGCGGGACAAGTGTCGCTGCGCGCCTCAAGCGCATGAGTCCGACGCTCGACATTGCCGTCATTGATCCCTCGGAATTTCACTATTACCAGCCGGCCTGGACATTGGTCGGTGGTGGACAGTACGACAGCGCAAAAACGCGACGTCCGATGCGTGAGTGCTTACCGCATGGAGTCGAATTTATTCCCGGCCGGGTAACCGCATTTGAGTCGGCTCAGAACGTGGTCGTTCTTGAGGGCGGCACGAGGATCGGCTACAAATACCTGGTTGTGGCAGCTGGAATTCAACTTGATTGGGATGCAATCGAAGGGCTGACGGATACGCTTGGCAAGAACGGCGTGACGAGCAATTACCGTTTCGACCTCGCGCCTTACACCTGGCAGTGCGTCCAGCAATTCAAGGGCGGCACGGCGCTCTTTACGCAGCCCCCGATGCCAATCAAATGCGCCGGTGCGCCACAAAAAATCCTCTACCTCGCAGCCGATTACTTTCGAAAACACCGGATAACCGCGGACATCCGTTTCTTTACGCCCGGGCCGTCCATGTTCGGCGTTCCTTTCTATGCGAAAGCATTGGATCGTGTCATGAGCGACTACCAGGCAAAGCCTTGCTTTGGTCAAAAGCTTGTGCGAGTTGATGGGCCCGCGAAGACTGCGTACTTTGAAATCACGACCGATGGCGTCAAGTCGATCCAGCCAATCGAATTTGACTTCCTGCACGTCGTGCCACCACAAAGTGCTCCTCGGTTTATCCGTGAAAGCACGCTGGCCGATGCTGGCGGCTGGCTCGAGGTGGACAAGGCAACACTGCGGCATATGCGGTTTCCGAACATCTTTGGCATTGGCGACTGCACCTCCACGCCTAACAGCAAAACCGCAGCGGCCGTCAAGAATCAGATGCCCGTGGTCGCCGCGAACCTGATGGCAGCGCTGACCGGCCATGGGCAAACCGTGACATACGACGGTTACGCGTCTTGTCCGCTGACGACTTCCGCAGGGAGGGTGATGCTCGCCGAGTTTTGCTATGACGGGGTGGTCACGCCAAGTTTCCCGACGGACCCGCGTTCGCCGCGAAAGATCTACTGGTGGCTCAAACGATCGTTCCTTCCGTACTTGTATTGGAACATTGTCATGAAAGGAAAGCGATGGCCGCTCATGCATAAGCGTCGAGATTTCACGGATGCGCTCCCGTCAATCAAGCCATGAAGGGAAAAGCCTCGCCAAGTAGCTCGTGAATTTACGACAGAAAACAAAGACAGGATTGCGAACAATGATTATCGACTGGGCAAATTTCACGCCGACCAAATCACTGGCAGGTGGCGCGATGATCGGTTTGTCCGCTGCGCTTTTCATGCTGCTCAATGGGCGTATAGCAGGGATAAGCGGGATTCTTGGCGGCCTTCTGACGGCTGGCGGATGGCGTGACGGTTGGAGGGTCTCTTTTGTCGCAGGGTTGCTTGGTGCGCCAGTGCTCTACGTTTTGATGACGCCGTTACCTCCGATCGTTGTTCAGACCAGCGCGCCGCTTCTCATTCTCGGTGGCCTGCTTGTTGGATTTGGCACACGCGCGGCAAGCGGCTGTACGAGTGGTCATGGTGTGTGTGGAATATCACGCGGTTCGGTCCGCTCGGGTGTCGCCACATTGACATTCATGCTGGCCGGCTTCGTGACGGTCTTCTCTATCAGACATCTGTGGGGCGGCTAATGCGAAACATCAGTTCGTTTCTTGTCGGGCTGCTTTTCGGTTTCGGCCTGATCCTATCCGGCATGGCGAACCCTGCGAAAGTGCTTGGTTTCCTCGACCTCGCGGGACAATGGGATCCTTCGCTGGCCTTCGTCATGATCGGCGCGATCGCGCTTGCATCAATCGGGTTTTTCGCAAGCCGACGGGCTGGAAAGCCGCTTCTTGATCAAACAAAGCATCTTCCCGCGAAGAAAGAAATCGACGTGCAATTGATTGTGGGAAGCGCGATTTTCGGAGTCGGCTGGGGGATTGCGGGTTTCTGCCCGGGACCCGCCGTGGTTGCGGCAGGCTCGGCGAAAGCTGCCGCTGTAATTTTCCTCGCCGCGATGCTTGCAGGCATGTTCGCCTTTAAGTTGTTGGCCGCGCGGAGAAGTATCGAGTCGAACTCGAGTGCGCGTTAAGCGGTCGTCGCTTTCGCTAGTCCGGATCGCCGAACAGTTTGACGTGCGTTGAAATCTTATTGCGTTCTATGGGAGCAACGAGCGCTCCGGCTTTTCAAGGCGCCCTTCGTCGCGCGCGACAAGATCCTCCTGCAAGGCCTCGGGTAATGCGCAGAACCACTGGCAGGCACGCAGTTTCTCGCGGTAAGGTTCCAGCTCGTCGGGTAGCCGACAGATTGGGTGCAGGGTTCGGGTCATGATGTCGTTTGCCACGCTTAGGAGGGTACTGCCGTGAAATCCCTGGTTGACCAGCTTGGGCAGTACGCGGTGTATCACCGCGACTCGCGCAACATTGTTTCGCACCTCATCGGCATTCCGCTGATCGTGGTCGCCGTCGCCACCCTGTTGGCGCGTCCGTCGTTTGATATGACCGCAGCATTGACCTTGTCACCGGCGATGCTGGTCGCCGCCGCGGTGGCAATATTCTATCTTCGACTGGATATACGATTCGGCATCCTGATGACTGTCTTGCTGGCCTTGAGCGTTTGGGCCGGGAAGCTCCTCGCCATGCAATCGACCGGGCTGTGGCTCGCCTGGAGTTTGGGCCTGTTTTTTGTCGGCTGGGTGATCCAGTTCATCGGCCACTATTTCGAAGGCAGCAAACCGGCTTTCGTGGACGATGTGATCGGGCTGGCGGTCGGGCCTCTCTTCATTGTGGCCGAATTGGCGTTTTTCCTGGGTCTGCGCGACCCGGTTCGCCGCGCGATGGAAGAACGTGCTGGCCCGATACGCAGCGGCGCGAGCAAGAGAACCGTCTGATCTAGGTGTTATCAACAACCGAGGCGCACAAAACCGTCAGGTAATCGTAATTCGACAATATCGTCGACACTCGGGTGTTCTAGGGTTTACGCCTAATTCGACAATAATCCCTTGCGCACTCTGCTCTTAATCTTAAGCGTGCACTTACCTAAACTTGAATCACTGAAACGCGAACAGGGTTGTTCGCGACAAAAACCAAGATTCGGAGGTAGGTCATGAAACTCGTTCAATCTCTTATTGTTGCTGCTGTCCTCGCCATCCCGGCTGTCTCGTCTTTCGCTCAATCGAATGCGCCTGTTACCCGCGCCGAAGTGAAAGCTCAACTGGTTCAGCTTGAAAAGGCGGGGTATCAACCCGGCCGTGACGACCCGGATTATCCGGCAAACATTCAAGCCGCTGAAGCACGCGTTGCTGCGCAAAACGGCGCTGCTGTTGGTTTTGGTGGTGTGACCGACGGAACGTCGGTATCCGGTGCCCGCGCAGTCGTTAGCCCCGCGCTGAACGACAACGCGAAGTCGGTCTACTTCGGTCGTTAATTAATTGCGTCGCCAAACCGCCAGACATCCTGGCGGCATTGAAGATGGGTTGATGAGCGCGCGGCGATCCTGCGCGCTTATCCATTTCAAGTAAACGAACAGCACCTCCTCCAGCGGGGTTGCTCCGATCCCGATGGATTTGCCCAGCTAAATGTTGGGCTTTTTTTCAGATTGATCGATGGCGCGATGAATCGCTGGACTAACAAGCAAACCGGTTCACGAAGCAGTAGGCCAACCCATCCGCGCAGCGCTGCGCAAGCTTGATCGAACCACCATTTGATGGAACGGCGCGATCAGCATGATGTAGACACGTCCCAGAAGATTGTGGCATCGGACAACCGTCGACACGGTCAGATAACGCTCACCGCCTGCGGCATCGTCTTTCGTCTCCTGGAACACGGACACCCTGAAGTCGAGATGCTTGTCGTCCTCGCCGATCACGATTTCGTCGACGGTGCGCTCGTAGATTCTGAATATGTAGAGATGCTTATCACTTTGAGAGCGGGCAGACTCTGCCAGCTGCTTCGCCGTCTTGAGGCCAAACCTGGCAACGAGTGCGTCGCGCATACGCATGAGTTTTCCAACCCATGCCGCCTGATGCGAAAACATGAATCGGGCGAGCAGTTCGGGATCGGTGCTTGCGTTGTCCGGCAAGCGGATGGTGTAGGCATCGGCGAGGTTCGGGCTCGCGTACATTTCAGTGACGTGTGACCGGGCCGGCAACGCGACGGAGGTCACGGACACAGTTGAATTTTTCATGGTAATCGTCCGGAGATGAATCGGTTAAGCGGGAGCCCAATCCGAGCGCCTACGCGCTTACTCAGTGCGCAGATGCGCAATGACCAGATCAGCTACGGCGTCAGGTGCTTCGCGAGGCGGAAAGTGCCCGACACCGTCCAGCACCACACGCTTATAGCCACCCGTGAAATACCCCTCCATCCCTTCCGATGAAGCCGGTTCATCGCAGAAATCGGCGCCGCCCTGAATCATCAGCGTGGGCGTCGAAAGCTGGTCGATGGCCGCCAGTTTCTCCCGCAACGCGGCATACGCGGGATCCGATACCTCGCCTTCACGCCAGCGCCGTCGATACCCGTTGAGCGTGATGGGCACCCAGTCGGGGTTATCGAAGGCAGCGGCGGTGCGGGCGAACTCGTCCTCGTCGAACCAGCCCGGCGGGGACCAGGTATCCCACTGCAAGCGCGCGAAACCTTTGGGATCGGCGGCGACCGCCGCGGGACCGCCATCGAGCGCCATGAACCACTGATACCAGAGCTTCCGGGCCTGCGAAAAGTGCGGCAATTCGAACGCGCCTTTCGGCTGGAACTGCAGCGCGAGCCCGGCGATGCGGCTGATGCGCCCGGGAAAAAGCGCTGCCAGCGTATATGCCGTGCGTGCGCCCCAGTCGTGGCCGACGACATCGAAACGATCGATTCCCAAGGCGTCGGCCAGATCGATAACGTCCTGGGCGAGCGCTACGCCCGAACCGTCGCGCGGCGTGTCGGACGAGAGAAAGCGTGTCTTGCCGGCACCGCGCAAGTCTGGAACGATCGTACGAAAACCCGCTGCGGCGAGGCGTGCCGCCACGACTGTCCAAGCCCGAGCCGCGTCGGGCCAGCCGTGCACGAGCATGACGGACGGCCCGTTGGCCGGTCCCGACTCGGTGTACGCAATCTCAAGTTTGGTCGTGCGTGCCAGCAGGTTCTGATCGTCCATGCGCGTTCTCCGCGAGAGGGTGGCCAATCATATTGACACGCAATTCCATCTGCATGTTCCAGCGGTTCGGACGCTGGTGCATGACGCGCTGCGTTGATACTCTGTCGATCATTCGCACCGGTTTTCCAACGGGCGCCATCCACGAAACGAAACTACACGAGACGAGGTGAGACATGGACTCAAGCAAAGCCGCATTGCGGAAAATGGTCGATGAACGGCGCGGCCTGGTCGTGCCTGGTGCGTTCAACGCGATGAGCGCCCGTGTCGTGGCCGAGAACGGCTTTCGCGCCGTCTATGTGACCGGTGCGGGCGTGACCAACATGTACATGGGCATTCCCGACTTGTCGTTCATCGGCCTGCACGAGATCTGCGAGCACACGGCGCGGATTCGCGACGCGGTTGAAATTCCCGTTATCGTCGATGCGGATACGGGCTTTGGGAATCCCGTGAATACCTACCGGACCGTGCAGATGCTCGAGCGCGCCGGCGCCGACGCGATCCAGCTCGAAGACCAGATCTTCCCGAAGAAGTGCGGGCATTTCTCGGGTAAGGAGGTGATCGACATTAAGGACATGGAAGCGAAGATCAAGGCCGCCGCCGATGCCCGCAAGAACCAGGACCTCATGATCATCGGCCGCACCGATTCGGCGGCGGGTGAGGGTTTCGATGCCGCTATCGAACGGGCGCAACGCATGGCCGAGGCGGGCGCTGACATCCTGTTCGTGGAGGCGGTGGAGAGCGAAGCGGAGATTCGCAAACTTCCGCAACTGCTTGACCGGCCGCTGCTGATCAACATCGTGATCGGCGGCAAGACGCCGACCCTGGACGCCGACGCATTCGGCGCGATGGGTTTCTCGATCGTGCTGTATGCCAACGCCGCGCTGCAGGGCGCGGTAGCGGGCATGAACAAGGCGCTTGGTGTGTTGAAGGAGCGGGGGCGTATTGATGAAGACCCCGCGATCGTTGCCTCCTTCGCTGAGCGCCAGCGGCTCGTAAACAAGGATTTCTACGACGAACTCGAACGCAGGTATAGCGTGGAATGAGGACGAGAGGGCGTGTCGTGTCCGGTACGCCTTCACTAATAAAAGCAACTAACTGTCCGCCCTGCCAGCGCCCTCGAGTTTGTTACCGCCCCACGTTCATCAAAGCAGGTTTCGCAGAAAAAGGGCCTTCCGGCCTTCGATGTCAAGATCCGCTCAACTTTGAACGTTGTTCACTTAAGTCTGAACTCGTGAACTGTGCGGCCCTTTCTCATGGCATCCGTTCGCTAATCCTAGCGACTCACGCCAAATCCAGGGAACCCCCCACCCGGGTTGCAATCGTCAGTCACGTTCAGGCAGATCGAAGAACACAATCCGGCACTCTGCCTCCCCGTGCAGTGGCCCCGGGTTCACTTGCTCAATCAATTCATCACCGAGCAATGCGATAGCAACTGCGTAAAGATACATCTTTAACAACTGTTATTGGCCGGCGGCCGGCGACACGACGCTCGGGGTCGCCAGCGTGTTGTGACTTCCGGGAGCGTTAGTGAGGGAAGTCGCGCTATTGTTCGTGCTATTCGGCAGACCCGAGTTCGGCGACCCGGCGCCCATGCCGCTTTCCGAGTTGGTGACGCCAGGCGTGCCGTAGCCGCTCGTTGCATTGGCCGGCGACACGGCGGCCGGCGACATTACGCTCGGGGTCGCCAGCGTGTTGTTGCCCTGTGCATAAGCGCCGCTCGACAGCGTGAGTGTGGCGACGGCCGCGATCAATGTGCTGGTTGCCTTGTTCATGACCCGTTCCTCCTTGATTGGACTGGAATTTCGACGCAAACGATCCATTCGTATTTTTCCATAGCGGTCGTTATAGGTTTGGCTCGTGGCGATCAAACAAACTCGCCCGACCGTTCGTAGTGGTGCACGTGACGCAAACGACAGATCGCCGCTCAGGGTCGGCAACGAGACACGTACTTCATTCCTGGAAAGAATCTACGCCCGCCTAAGGCCTACCTGGGTGACCGGCACCTCGTTTATGCCCACGATGCCCTCTATGTCTCAATCAGCTCAAGCGACGCGCGACAAGGCCTCTCGGGCCGATATTGCACAGTATTGACGACATACAGTGCGCCGACAGCGCGCGATCGAGTCCATAGCAGGCCATACCAAGTTTAGGAAAGCGGTCGCTGATAATTAAGCGCATTATTCGCAAGGGTGAATTTCTATTTTCGGGGTTACCCCTGATGGGTCCTGGTCCCCAATCTGAGGTCGGCGTGGTTCGGCGTTGCGCGGTGCATGCTACGTGACCCGCGAGGAAATTGATTGGGCTGCGTGGATAGCGAACAGCCACTGGAGCGGGGGGGCCGGTAAGCAAACTTGCAAACGAACTCCCCCACGATTGGCGACGGTCTGGGCGGAAGCATCGAACGTCACTTCCTGGCCGATTTCGGGAATTTGCCATAGGCTATCGGCCGCTGGCCGTCATGGTTCAGGCTGCGCTCCAGAAAATTCAAACTTAAACCATCCAAACTCCAGATGGCTCAAACCTAAGTGAACTGCGGGTTCAAAGTTGGCTGAGCAGTACGCCCCGAAACTCCTATCCTGGAGACATCACCAGTTCTCAGTTAAATGAATCTCGACATTCGATATGAACCAGATGAGACATGAGCGGCATCGCGTAAAATTTCCCTTTCGACAAGAGACGAGACGCTTCGCTTAACCCATGCAAACGCCCGAGATCAAACCCGGCCCGAAAGAGAGCGAAGGCGTTGCCGTCATCGACCGTGCTTGCGCGATCCTGTTTGCATTCAGGCCGGACGATACATCGCTTACGCTCGCTGAACTCGCGGCGCGTACCGGGCTCTACAAAAGCACGCTGCTTCGCCTTGCGGGCGCGTTGATCCAGCACCGCTTGCTGCTGCGTCTGGACGATGGCCACTATCAACTCGGGCCGGCCACCTTCATGCTCGGTGCGTTGTATCAGCGCAGCTTGAATCTCGGCGATATCCTTGTCCCGCTGATGCGCGAACTCGCCGAAATAAGCGATGAAAGCGTGTCGTTCTATGTTCGCGACGAAGCGGTGCGCGTGTGTTTGCATCGTGTGGATTCGACGCACGCGGTGCGTTATCACGTGCGCGAAGGCGACGTCCTGCCGTTGGAAAGCGGGTCGGGCGGATTGGCGCTGCTGGCGTTTGGCGGCAGCGAAGGCGAAGTTTTCGAGCGCATTCGCGACGACTTCTATTGCGTCTCGATGGGCGAGCGCGACCGCGAAACAGCGGGCATTTCCATGCCCGTCTTCGGCGTGCGCCAGACCTTGCGCGGCGTGTTGACGCTTGCGGGTCCGAGCTCGCGGATCGATCAGGTATTCGTGGAACGCAACATCGGCGCGCTGTTCGATTGCGCCGCCCGCGCCACCGATGCGCTCGGCGGCGACGCGCGCGCGTTGCGCAGCGCGCAACGGCGTGCAGCCGGAATTCAGAACAAATGAGTCAGAGCAGATGACGCTCGGGTTTGCCGGTGTATTTGTAGGCCATCTGACGCGGCATCGGCCCTTTATTGCGCTCGTTGCGGCCGCGCTGTTCCCACGCATGCGACAAGATCCCGACTGCGCGCGATAGGCAAAACACCCCACGCGCCAACTCCGGCGCAAAGCCGAGTTCAGCATAAATCACGGCCGTTGCGCCGTCGATGTTCATCGGCACCGGCTTGTTTTTCCGCTGCTTCAACAACGCTTCGATACCGCGTGCTACCGAAGCATATCGGCCGCTGATCGTGCCTTGTTCGACGCTTGCATCGACTAAAGCAAGCAGTTTGACCGCGCGCGGGTCGACAGGATGAAACCGGTGCCCGAAGCCGGGCAGATATTTACCGCGTTCGGCAATAAAAGCATCCACGCCTTGCGCGACCGCATCGTTCGAAGCGGCACCCGCCTCTTCGAGCGCGACGATCGAATCGTATAGCTCGACCGCTTGCTGACCCGCGCCGCCGTGGACGTCGTCGAGTGCATTGATGGCCGAGGCCATCGCACCGTTCAACGGCAAACCGCAACTCGTCGCCATGCGCGAAATGGCAATGGACGGTGCGTGCGGACCATGATCCACCGACGCGACGAGCGCCGCTTCAAACAAACTCGCTTGGGCTTTATCGGGCAATTCGCCGCGCAGCATCAGCCAGATCATCTGCGGGAAACTGACCGCGCCGATCAGCTCCTGAATCGGAAAGCCGCGAACGCTGATCGATCCCGGATGGATATCGATGATCGACGTGCTCCAGTAATCCGCAGCGAGCGTGGCGGCGTCAACAGCTTGCGTCATGTTCAGATCACTCCTTCGGCGCGCAGATGGTCGATTTGTTGGTCGTCGAAACCGAGCTCCGAGAGATGCCCGTGTGTGTTCGCGGATAACATCGGCGCGGGGGTGGCGGGGGCTGTATCCGCATCGGAGAAACGGAAACCCGCGCGCGTAACGCGCTGTCTTGTCGTGGTGTCGTCGCTGTTGAACTCGCGTACGAATTCACGCGATACCAGATGCGGATGCGCGAGGATTTCCGGCACTGACATCACGCGTCCGGCCGGCACGCCTGCATCGATAAACTTTGCATCCCAGTTCGTCGCGCTATCCGTCGCCAATGCCGCTTCGATCTCGACCTTCAACGCCGCGCGATTCAGCTTGCGTGTGTTGCGCTCGGAAAAACGCGGGTCGTCAGGGAGATCCGGCCGCCCGATCAAACGGCACAAACTCACGAACTGCTTCGTTTCGTTCGCCGCGATGTTCAGCAAACCATCGCCCGTTTTGAACGTCCCGGACGGCGCGGCCGTGAAGTTTTCGTTGCCCATCGGTGCGGGAGTGACACCGGCGTTCAGGTAGTTTGACACGACCCAGCCCATGGTCGAGAGCGTGGCTTCGAGCATCGATACATCGAGCATCCGGCCGCGACCGCTCGCGCGGGCATCGACCAGAGCCGCGCATATCCCGAACGCCGCGGTCAGGCCGCCGACCGTATCGGAGACCGGATAGCCGACGCGTAAAGGCGCGCTGTCGGCATCGCCTGTGACGCTCATCACGCCTGAAATACCCTGGATGATCTGGTCGTAAGCCGGACGCTTCGAAAACTCGCCGTCCATTCCGAAGCCGGAAATCGCGCAATAAACGAGCTTCGGATTGATCGCGCTCAACGCGGCGTAGCCCAGGTCCAGTCGTTCCATCACGCCGGGCCGGAAGTTCTCCACCAGCACATCCGCCGTCTTCACGAGCGAGCGCAAGATCTCTTTGCCGCGCGCGTCTTTCAGGTTCAGCGTGATCGACTGCTTGCCCGCATTGACGGCCACGAACGACGCACCCATGTCGCGCGCCGACGCTTCTTTATCGGCGCCTAGACGCCTTGCCAGATCGCCGCCTTCCGGATGCTCGACCTTGATTACCTCCGCGCCGAGCAGCGCGAGTTGGTACGCGCAAAAAGGCCCGGCGAGCACATTCGATAAATCCAGCACCCGCACGCCAGTCAACGGAAGCGTCATGTCAAACCCTCTTGTTCAATGCTAAAAAGCCGATGCAAAGCGTCATTGCGAAATTTCATCAAGATTGCGGTTGTTGGTACGCGGCCCGAAGATGCCGATCGCGCCCATCACCATCACCATCGACACGCTGATCAAAGCGAACACACCGGTCACCTCGAAGTGGCGCAGCGCGAACGCGATCATGAAGCCGGAAAACATGGCCGAAAGACGCGAGATGGAATAAACGAAACCGACGGCGCGCGCCCGCAAACGCGTGGGGAACAGCTCGGTCTGGTAAGCGTGATACCCGACGGAAAGCAAGGTGCCGCAGAGCGTGATCAGCACGCCGAGAATCATCAGCATGACCGGCGATGTCTGGACGGCGAACAAGCTGCCAAACACAACAATGCCGAACGCCGACAGCACAATCAGCGTCTTCCGTTCGATCCGGTCCGCAATCGCCATCCCGATCAGGGGACCGAACGGATTCGAGATCGCGATGACAAACGAGTACAGCAGGCTGTGCGTGATCGTGACGCCTTTGGAGACGAGCAGAGTCGGCACCCAGGACGCGAAACCGTAGAACCCGATCGCCTGGAAAAAGTTGAAAACGAGCATGGTGATCGCGCGTTTGCGATACGGCGGCTGCCAGATTTCGCGGAACGCGGCTTTCGTCGTCGCCGGTTCGAGGGTTGCGACCGGTGGTGGCAACGCGCGTCCGTACTGCGCGGCGACCTTCGCCTCAAGCGCTTGCAGCACCTTTTCCGCTTCCGCCGCACGGCCTTGCTGCGCGAGCCAGCGCGGACTTTCAGGCACGCGCCGGCGGATCGCCCAGACCACGACCGCACCCAACGCACCGATAATCACGACCCAGCGCCACCCGTCCATGCCGAACGGCTTTTGCGGCACGAGCCACCACGCGAGAAACGCGACCGAGGGCACCGCCGTGTACTGCACGAGGTGCACGAACGCGAACGCGCGGCCGCGCAAGTGTTTGGGGACGAGTTCGCTGACGTAGGTATCGATGGTCACGAGTTCCACGCCCACGCCAATGCCTGCAATCAGGCGCCACAGGTTGATCGCGGGCGCGGTGGTTTGCAGCGCCATGACCAGCGTCGCCGCGGAATACCAGAGGAGCGAGACGGTGAAGACGGTGCGGCGGCCGTATTTATCGGCGAGACCCGCCAGGAAGAACGTGCCTATAAACAAGCCCGCGAACGACGCCGCCACGAATGCGCCAAGTCCCGAAACGCCGAAAAAGGAGGCGGTTGTCGTGGAATAGAGTCCGCTCTTGACGAGGCCAGGACCGACGTACGCGGTGAAAAACAGGTCGTAGAATTCGAACCAGCCGCCGATGGACAGCAGGAACACGAGCATCCAGACGGAACGCGTCGCCGGCAGCCGGTCGATGCGCGCGTTGACGCCGGGCGTTGGTTCGCCCCCGCCAGCGCTTGAGTTAGGCGACCCGTGTGTCGCGTCGATCGGCAGGCTTGCCATGGAACCCTCCTATGGGCGTCTCGCTTTTGTGTCGTTCTATCTGATAGAACGACGTTCTGTTTAATGGTGGCGCGAGAGTAGTGCGTGAGGAGGGCACGCGAAATCAGGGGTTTTACCTAGATGAGGGATAGCGGTGCGCCCGGAGCGGGCGCACCGGTGCAAGCAGTTTCAGTGATCAGGTGCGCCGGCCAAAATCCACGCGATCACGGTATGCAGGTCGGCGTCGCTGATACCCGGGTTCGCGGGCATGGGAACTTCTCCCCAAACGAACGCCCCGCCTTTGCGGACCTTGGTGAAGAGTGTGTCGGGCGCCGTGGCATCGCCGCGATACTTCTTCGCAATCTCTCGATACGCCGGCCCGACAACCTGTGAATCCACAGCATGACAGGAGACACAGTTGTTCTTCTGCACGATCGATAACGCCGTCGCGGCATCAGGCGCTGCGTGTGCCGTCAGTGCGAATGCAGCTAGTAATAGACTGAATAGACTGCGTGGCCATTTTGTCATCGGTCAGCCTGCCACCTTGTCAGTCGCCGTGGCTGCCACGTGGCTGCGAAAATCCATCGATGCATTCGCTCTTAGCCCTTGATATCGAAGACAGGTTACGCGCAGGAACGACGCGAAATTCGTCGTTTCGCCCAGATGCTGCGTGACCTCTTCATGCAACTTCGCGATGAGCTGGTTGGTCGTCATGTCGTTGTCGGCGGCGAGCTCGGACAGCGTCTGCCAGAACAGGTTTTCCAGCCGGATAGTGGTTGTCACGCCGCTGATGCGGACAGAGCGCGCGCGGCATTCATAGAGAATCGGATCGGTTTGAGCGTAGATTCTGCACATGATATCTCCTCAAAAAGAAGCAGGAGCCGCCGGGCGGCGGCTCCTGCGCACGCTAGAGAAAGCTAGATGCTGCGGCGTTTCATCTGGTCCGCGATGTAGTCCGATTGCCGGATCGCCAGCGACACAATTGTCAGCGTTGGATTTTCAGCCGCGCTCGTGGTGAACTGACTGCCGTCGGAGATGAACAAGTTTGGCACATCGAAGGTCTGGCCGTGTTTGTTACAGACGCCGTCGCTGGCTTTCGCACTCATCCGGCAGGTGCCCAGATTGTGCGTGGAAGGATAGGGCGGTGTGCGTAGCGTCTTCGTTGCCCCGGCTGCCGCGTAGATTGCTTCGCCTTGCTTGTACGCATGATCGCGCATGGCGATGTCGTTCGGATGATCGTCGTAATGGACGTTTGCGACTGGCAACCCGACCTGATCCTTCACGTCGTGATTCAGCGTGACGCGGTTGGACTCATGCGGCATGTCCTCGCCGACAATCCACATGCCCGCCGTATTTGCGTAGTTATCCATATAGTAGGTAAAGTCCGATCCCCACGCACCAGGGTCGAAGAACGCCGCTGCGAACGGCAGGCCGAGCGAGATCGTTTCCAGCTCGTAACCGCCTGCAAATCCGCGCTTCGGATTGAACCCGGCTTCGTCCGTGACGATGCCTGCCATCACCGTGCCGCGATAAAAATGCACGGGTTCCTTGAACACGCCGAATACCGAGCCGGTGGTGTGCCGCATGTAGTTGCGGCCGACCTGGCCCGAACTGTTCGCGAGGCCGTCAGGGTGCTTCGATGATTCCGAGAGCAGCAACAGGCGCGGTGTTTCTATCGAGTTCCCCGCGACGCACACCACGCGTGCGCGCTGGCGCTGTTGTTTGCCGTCGGCGTCCATATAGACCACGCTGCTGGCCTTGCCGGCCGCGTTCGTCTCGATGCGCATCACATGCGATTCGGGACGCAATTCGAGCCTGCCGGTGGTTTCGCCAGCGGGAATCTCGGTGTAGAGCGTCGACCATTTTGCGCCCGACTTGCAGCCCTGGAAGCAGAAGCCGAGTTGCATGCAACGGCCGCGCCCGGCGCGCGGGCGGCTGTTGATCGCCATGTGGCCGGTATTGCAGGTTTTATAGCCGACCTTCGTCGCGCCGTCGTACATGATCTTGAAGTTGTTGTTGCCCGGCAGGCCCGGAATGCCGTTCGTGCGCGTGACGCCCATCTTGTTCTCGGCGCGGGCGTAGTACGGTTCGAGATCGGCGAGGGTGATCGGCCAGTCGAGCAGGTTCGCCTGATCGACGGAACCATAGGTCGTGCGCGCCTTGAACTCGTGCTCGTGAAACCGCAGCGACGCGCCTGCCCAGTGCGTGGTCGTGCCGCCCACTGTCTTGCAGACCCACGCTGGCAATTCCGGGAAGTCCTTGGCGACGCGCCAGTTACCGGACGTGGTGCGTTTGTCGGTCCAGGCGAGTTGCCCGAACGACTTCCATTCGTCGTTGATGAACGTGGCCGACGACTGGCGCTTGCCAGCCTCCAGCACGACCACTTTCACGCCTTTCTGACACAACTCGTTCGCCAGCGTCCCGCCGCCCGCGCCCGAACCGACAATCACGACAACGGAGTCGTCGTTGTAGTCGAACTTAGCCATGCTTGCCTCCTCGGCAGGTATCAGGTGTGCGCCCGGATCTCAGGCAACCGGCGGACTTGCGTCGGCGGGCGGATTGGGCAACCAGGTCAGGTCGTTGAAGCCGCGATACACGTAGCCGCCCTTGCTGAACGCTTCACCTTCGTAGCCGAAATGGGCAAACGCCATGTCGTTGTTGTACAGCGATGTGATGCACTGGCCGCGCACGAGCAGGACGAACGGATCGGTCTGGTTCGCTTCGACAATTGAAGTGCGCTGCGCGTCCGAGAGGCTTGCGGTGTCATTCCATTTGCCGGACGCCGCATCGTTCAGTTTCGCCACGCCGGTCTTGATGACATCGACGGTCTTCGGGTCGGTGGCCTTTGCATCCACATCTTTCACCGCGAGCGCGTAGACCGCATCCGGCAGCGTCTTGTGCGGGTAGAGCGTGCGCGCGAGCACCATGATGGCGTCAGCCTGGTTTTGATCGATATGGCTCAGTTCCACGGCCCAGGCTCGGCTCGGCGCAAGCAGGGCGATCGGGGTGCCGGCCGCAAGCAAACCGGACAGCACCACGGAACCTTTGAGGAAGTGCCTGCGGCTCACGCGCGCAGACGACACAGCGGGGATCGCATCGCCCGTCGATCCGGTGAAGGTCTCGGCGGCGACTATGGCAATGGGGATTGCCTTTGGCATGATTTGTCTCCTTTTATATTTTGTACTGCAGCAACCTCAGTTCATACGTAGTGACCCTCCCTGGATAACACCTCGATCTTGTAGCCGTCGGGATCGGTGATGAAGAAAAAGCGCGCGGCGATAGCGCCGTTGTGGGTTAACGATTTCAGGTCGCCTGGTTGCAGGCCCTGGCTTAGCAGACGGTCACGGAATGCTTCGATATCGTCAACGGCAAACGCCACGTGGCCGTAGCCGGTGCCGTGGGTGTATGGCGTGGTCGTGCCTTTGTTCAAAGTGAGTTCGATTTCGGCGCCACTCTCGGGATCGCGGAGATAAACGAGTGTGAAGGTATCGAAGTCAAGGCGATGCGACTCGCGCATACCGAGGGCGTTTTGATAGAACGCAATAGAGCGATCCAGCGATTCAACGCGGATCATGAGGTGAAGGAATTTGGACATGCGCGGACTCGTGTCGTAGCGTCACTTCAGTATGCAACGTTGACACAAAAGCGGGTAATAGCGGGTTATTACGAGGGTTTGGTTTGGTTGGGTTAAACACCTAGGGCGAGGTGTTTCGCTCGCGCCGGTGGACGGGTTTCTGGGTTCTGGCGCTCGTTGGGCTGGGTCGATGCCGGGTTGCTGCTGCTCGGGCCTTTGCGCGGTCTGTCCTAGCTGTTTCTTTACCACTATCAGCCACTGTGCGTGGCGCCCTTCGTTTTTTTCAAAGGATGTGAGCTACCGTCCAACACTATCGAATGAGTGTTAGATCCTCCGTCCTTACATCGCAAACCAGCATGTAACCCGGGGCGTGAGTGATGCATATCGGCGGCCGTGCTTCCATCGCCGCTGCCTGGGGCGTCACTCCGCAGCCCCAGAAAACAGGAATCTCTCCGGCGCGGACCTCGGTCGGTTCGCCCTCATCGGGTAAGTCCACATTCGCAATCCCGATCAACGCAGGGTCACCCATATGGACGGGCGCACCGTGCGCGCCCGGTAACTTCCGGCAAACCTCATACGCGATCGCCGCCTCAGCCGGCGTGTACGGCCGCATCGATACGACCATCGGCCCGCGAAAAGCGCCGGCGGATTGCGTCTGAATAGAGGTGCGGTACATTGGAACGACCTTACCTTCGTCCACGTGCCGCACCCGCAAACCTGCAGATTCCAGCGCGTGCTCGAACGACAGCGAACAGCCAAGCACGAAACCAATGAAGTCCTCCTGCCAGATCGCGGAGATATCCGTCAGTTCCTCCACGAGTATGCCGTCGCGCCAGACCCGGTAGCGCGGAATATCGGTGCGCAGGTCGATGTCGTCGCCCAACATCGGAACAAGGCTGCTCCCGGGTTCGGTCATTCCGATGAGCGGGCAAGGTGTGGGATTGGCATGGCAGTACGCGATGAAATCGTCAGCCCACGATTGCGGCAGAACCACGAGGTTGCCCTGCGCGAAGCCGGGAGCCATACCGCTCGTATTGCCGTTGAAGCCGGCACGAATAAGGGCTCTCGCACCGCGAGGCGTGGAAGCCAAACCGGCCAGGACGCTGCCCGGCGATGCGCCAATTGTCTGGTTCATGACAGGTCCTTCAAGCAGGATTGCATTGAGATTCGTGTTGCGCGATGGCATTTACAGCAAGGAGGAGTCTGCGGTCTCACGCGTCCTGGAAAGCGTCAACAAACCGATTGCCGCCGCGCCAACCAGCAGGAACGCTGGACTCAACAGGTTGCCGGTCTTGCCGATCAGCGCAGTCGCAATGTAAGGCGTCACGCCGCCGCCGAGCATGGCGCCGAAATTGAAGCTGAAGGCCATCCCGGTGTGGCGCACCCGCGTCGGGAATTGCTCGGCATAAGTAGGATAACCAACCGATTGAACAACAGGCATCGGCAGGGCGACGATAAACATCGCAAGGAAGGCAAGAGCGAGATTCTGATGGTTCATGAGCATCATCATCGGGAACACCAGCACGATGTATCCGACAAAGCCGATCGCCAGCACGCGACGACGCCCGATGCGGTCCGAAAGTCCTCCCCACAGGGGCATCTGCACAGCCATCGACATGCTGACGATCGACATGATCCAGTAGACACTTGTCTTGTCGTATTTCAGGTACGTGGTCATGTAGATGGTCATGAAGACGAAACCTACCCAATACCCGGCGTTCTGCCCGAACGAAATCAGGAAGACCTTGAGCATGGCGGCACGATGGTGCGCGAACACTTCATTGAGCGGCGCCTTCAGCGGTTCGCTGTGTTCGAGCGTCTTCTTGAACGCGACCGACTCCTCCACGCGTTTGCGCACATAAGCCGATATCAGCACGAGCGGAACCGCCGCAAGGAAAGGAATCCGCCAGCCCCAGTCATGCAACTGCGACGAACTGATGGCAGCCGTAGTCAACCCGCACACTGCCGCAGCAAGCGCGCCACCGAGAGCCACACCGACGGGCGTGAATGCGCCGTAGAATCCGCGCCGTCCGTGAGGCGCCGACTCCGCGACGTAAGCGGCAGCACCGGTCACTTCCGCTCCTGAAAAAAATCCCTGCACGAGACGCACGACCAGCAGCGCCGCCGGAGCGAACACACCCGCGCTCGCTGCGGTCGGCAGCAGGCCAATGACGGCAGTCGCGACACCCATGCCGATAACGGTCACCAGCAGGATTGCGCGGCGCCCGAGCTTGTCGCCAAGGCGCCCCAGCACGATTCCGCCAACTGGGCGCATGAGGAATGCACTGCCGAAGATCGCCAGGATCGAAAGCAGTGCCGCAGTCGGATTGTCCGACGGAAAGAACAGCGGCCCGATTACCGCGGCCATGTATCCGTACACGCCGAATTCGTAGTACTCGATCGCGGTTCCGACGGCGGCGGCAGTCGCGGCCTTGCGAGCGACGTGTTTGGCCGGAAGGGATGCAGGCGGAATGTCATCGTTAAAGGCGGCTGTTGGGGCGTGGGACATTGTGCGTTCCGTTGTGGGGGTGAAAGATAGACTCGTCCCGCCGAGATCGCGGTCGAAGTCGCGATTCAAATCGCGATTACGCATGGCACAGTTGCTCCAACTGCGCGAAGCTGCCTTCCTGCGATAGAAGAAGGCGCTGCGCCTCGGCCAGGTCGACCAGCGCGAAGCGCACGCTGTCTCCGGGTATCTGCTGGGCGAGACGCGGCAAGTCGACGGCGCACACGTGCGCGATCTTCGGATAGCCTCCGGTCGTCTGGCGGTCCGCCATCAGGATGATCGGCTGGCCATCGGCGGGCACCTGGATCGCGCCGAAAGCCACCGCCTCGGACGCCATTTCCCGGGGAGCCACGAGGCCGAGTTCCGGGCCTTGCAGGCGATAACCCATGCGGTCGGATTGCGCAGTGATCTTGTACGTTTGATGTTCGAGCGCCCGCTGTGCATCCGCCGTGAAATATCGCCATTCGCGCCCTCGTGTGATCCTGATCGGCGCGTTATTCGATGACAGTACGTCGTCGGCAAAGACCGTTTCCGAAAAGAGCGAGCGGCTATGCCATGGCGTGCTTTCCCGCGTGACCAGCTTGTCGCCTTTCTTCAGGGGGCGGCCGGCGTGGCCGCCGTAACCGCCGCGGGTGAACGTACTCGTGCTGCCCATGACCGGCTCGATCGCGAAGCCGCCGCGCACGGCAAGGTAGGTGCGTAGCCCTGTTCGGCGATCGCCAAACGAGATCTCGCCGCCTGCGGGGACATTCAAGGCGCAATGGCTAAAGAGCGGCTGTCCGTCGAGTTGGCAGTCGAGATTGCCGCCGCTGAACGCGATCGTTGCCGTGTCGTGAAACCTGAGCGTCGGCCCCATCAGCGTAATTTCGAGCGTCGGCATGGCGGGCGGGTTGCCGACCAGTGCATTGGCCAGCCGATGCGCCCGTTCATCCATCACGCCGTTGACCGGAATGCCGAGATGCTGATATCCCACGCGGCCGAGGTCCTGAAACGTGCTCAACGCACCCGGCTTGATGACCTCGATACTCATCGAGCTGCCCTCGCATGCCGGTGCGTCGATTGACATGCTTGGAACTGCTTCGGCGTGATCGGCACGAAGCGGATCCGGTCGCCGGCATTCACAAGACAGGGTATATCGCGCGATGCATCGAACATCAGACTGGGGGTCCGGCCGATCAGATTCCAGCCGCCCGGCATGGTCATCGGATAGATGACGCTTTGCCGGTTTGCGAGACCCACGGAGCCGGGCGCGACCGCCACGCGAGGTGTTGCGCGCCGGGGCGGCGACAGGCGTTCGTCGAACATGCCGATGTACGGATGTCCGGGGGCAAAGCCGAGCAGCATCACATCCAGCAGCGACTCGCTGTGCAACGCGATGACTTCATCGCTGGAGAGACCGCACGAACGAGCGACGTTTTCAAGATCCGGTCCGTGCTCCCCGCCATAGCACACGGGGATCTCCACGATGCGCGCCGACTTGGGCTGCGCTGCAGTTGCGCGTTCCAGCAGGCCGGTCACTACTTTCACCAGCGCGTCGTAAGGCGCCTCTGCCGGATGTGACAGCGGAACCCGCGACGGCGCATAGTGAATGCCGACAGTCGTCATGGCAGGCGTGATATCGATCACACAGGCAAGCTGCGCGGCCGCCATGCACGCTGCAAAGTTCCGCGCACGCTGGTTTTGCACGATGCGGTCGGTTCCCGCCACCTCGATAATCAGAAGGCTCTCGCCCGATGGGAAGATCGACCATGCGTACTCAGGAATAGCCTCAGCTTCTGGCAGGTAGGACGCGCTTTTCATGGGGCAGATCCGGCTTCATGGGGAATGCAATGCAATGAGCGGCGTCATGACGATGCCGCTCATTTACGAAGTGAACACGCAGCGCAACGCTTACTTTGCGAACAGCAATTCGATATGTGCGAATGCCTTGATCTCGAGCGCGTTACCTGACGAGATCAGACCGATATAAGTTGAATGATTTAGCCCGCGACAGGATCGCAACCGCATCTTCCCGCCATGTTGGTGCGCCTGGAGAACACGCCATGAGAAGCAGTCTAGGGATGACAAAAATAGCGTAAAAACGATATATTTTTACCCTCAGCATCAATAATTTCGATCAATCAACCCATGATACGAGAGCTCAAATCCCTGGCCACCTCCGTTTTCGCAACACTGAATTGACGCTGTGGTTGGCTTGCTTAAACCCCGGGGGCAAAGCTGCCAGGGTGCGCGCTGGCTGACGCACACGTAACCACGACGCGGCCCAGTTTGCAGAGGGTTGGTTCTGTCGCGGTCGGCACTAGGGGGTAATCGCTCCGAAGCCGGTCTGCTTCAGAATTGCTATAGCAAGGTGGGAGAGACAGGCTGGGGTGGGCGGGGCGGGGCTGAAGGATCTTATTCCTCGCGAACCATTGCCGCCTTGAAAAACCGGTGAAAGCAACTTTGACCGCCTCAGTGCGTTGAGGTTTGTTATTGGCGCGACGGCGACACTTTTAATTCGGTTTACGGCTTTATCGTCACGTTTTTCGCGGTTTCGCATTCGACGTCGACCATGTTGCCAGCGCTACACCAGCAACAGCAAAGGCCATCGCGCCCCACGCGAGCGGTGGCATGACTTCCCTCAACAGCAGTGAAGAGAGGACAGCGGCAACCGGCGGAATGAAGAAAAATAACGACGCGATCTTCGATGCCTGGCCCGCCCGAACCAGCGCAAGAAGCAAAGTAATCGCAATCAGCGAGTTGCCGATCACGAGGTAACCCAGCGCAAACATAAACGTCCCGGTCCACTCCACATGAGCGTCTTCCAGAAGAAGCGCCAGAGGAGCACAGAAGACCAAGCCAATCGAGTACTGGATCAGATTCGCCGTCACCGGATGCAGTCCTACACCAAACCGCTTCTCATAGAGCAAGGCAGCCGTCATCCCAATCAACGCACCAATCGCGAGGAAGAGACCAGACGCCGAATTCACCGACAAGCTCGACCTGGCAATAATCACCCCCGTCGCGCCTATCAACCCGAGCGCCAAACCCAGCCATTGCCGCCCGGCCACCCGCTCACCAACGAGTCGCGGAGCTAGCGCCGCGACCAGCACGGGTTGCAAGGACACGATGACCGCCACCACGCCCGCTGAAGCCCCCGCTTTGAAGGCGAGGTAACTCATGCCGAAGTAGATAACCTGCACAAGGAACCCGACCACGCTCGCATGTGCCCAGGCGATGGGATCTTTCGGCAACGCAGGTTTGGTGATGATGAAGAGCGGGATCAGCAAACAGACGGTGCATCCGTAGCGCAACGCCAGCAAGGTCAGTGGCGGCGCGTATCCCACCGCCAGTTTCGCAATCGGGAAACCGCCCGACCAGAGCAGGACGAAAACCATCTTGGCAGCGAAAGTCTTTTGGCTGGCATGTTGCGTCGACGCATTGGCTGGCAGCATTGTTCCTGGCTCGAGTGCTCTCCGATTCCTCATTGCAGCAGGCATCGATCCTTTAAGCGCCCGTGAACGCGGGCGCTCGTCGAGAGGGTTGATTCTTATAGGTCGTGGCGTTCGCGCCGACGTCGCGAACGCTTTGAGATTTCTGCAATTGCTTGCGTTTTGTCGCCGACGTCGGAGATCCGCATGTCCTCTTGTTCGACGCGATGTCGCGCTTAATTGTGAGGCGGCTGATTGCCACCACCTCCGCCTTGTCCTCCACCGCCACCACCGTGACCGCCTTCGCCTCCGCGACCACCGCCTTGTTCACCACCCCCGCCGCCGTGACTGGGCTGTGGGTTCGGAGGATGTCCGCCGCCCCCTTGTTGCCCCGGAGGGCGGCCCCCGGCCATGCCCTGACCTTGTTGTTGCGGAGGACGTCCGCCTTCGCCATGACCAGGTTGTGGCCCCTGCGGTGGACGGCCACCTTCGCCCGGCTCACGCCGTGGCGGCGGATGACTCTCCCAGCGCGATCGGTCGTTATACCAAGGGCGGCCACGGTAATACCTGTCCCAATACGAGCCGATGGAAAACGTCACGATAGGTAAGCCGATCACCATCCCGTACGTGAGGATCGGCACATTGTTGCCCTGATACGGATAGCTGAGATTTGCCCCGTAGACCCAGCCGCGCAAGTTGGGCACAACCACGTCGCACCACGAATAGTCGCTGACGCAACCCATCACGGTGACGGGCACGCCGCCGGGCAACTGAGCCACGGCCGGATAATCTCCCGCGGGCCCGGCGAACATATAGACCGGGCTATTGGTGTACGCCTGCTGCTGCGCGAACGCCGCGCCAGGCAGCGCCAACAGACCCGCAATCCCGGCGCATCCCCATTGAATCAACTGTTTTCGCATATGGCCTCTCATCGTGCGAGTGCAACTTCCGATGCTTATCTGCAACCGTCCCCGTAACAGCGGTTTCCGATCCGAAAATCCGATTATCGGACGATTTAAGCAGGTGTGGAGTTCACTTTTTGACGAGTCTATGCGCGTGACGCGCGGCAGAACAGAAAATCTACTGCGTCGGCGCAGCGCAAGGCTTTAAACATCGGCGACACGGCGATCCGCAGAGCCCGCTGTCGCGACGGCCAACACAGGTAAGGCCGCCGCTGCTGGAAGTTAGCCGCTTTGTAGAATGGCCGCCGATCTGCCAAAGTTAGTCTGTAGCGCAATCCAAATCAGAAGGACTTTCCATGCTTGTTGGAATACGGGAGGCAACGGTCGAAGACGCGGAGGCCATCGCCAAGATCCACGTGAACTCTTGGCAAGCGGCTTATCAGGGAATCTTGCCCGACGGTTACCTGGCGAAGCTGACTGTCGAGGCGCGCAGCGAGGCATGGCGTCAATCGATCATGTCCGGAAGACCCCGGGTCCTGGTCGCCAACGCTAACACCGATACCGATGAAACGATTCTCGGCTGGATCGCATTCGGGCGCAGCCGGGACAGTGACAAGGGTTATCACTGGGCCGAGGTAGAGACGCTCTACATTGCCCCGGCGTTCTGGCGAAAGGGCGTGGGCAAGCGATTGATCGACGCTGCACGACATGTATTGAAGTCCGCCGGATATACGGACGTCGCGCTTTGGGTCTTGCTGGACAACCGTCGCGCGCGGGCCTTTTATAAACGAGCCGGCTTTGTCTGCGATAACTCCAGCAGAGGTGTCCAGCTCGGCGGCAAGTGGCTGACCGAGCTTCGATACTGTTGCTCTCTCAGCAGCGCCTGAATAGTGAAATCAACCAAACAGGAAAACGCCGTGGCACGCGACAAAGGTCTCGAAGAACTCTTAACCGATGAGCTTAGGGAAGAGCCAGGAATCACGGAAAAGGCAATGTTCGGCGGCTGGGTGTGGCTTGTGAACGGCAACCTTCTGTGTGGCGCCCGGGAAGACGGAATGCTGGTGCGGCTCGGCAAGGACAAGGATGTCTGGGCTCTTCAAATGCCCGGCATCGTTCCGATGATTTCACAAGGCCGTCGAATGCAAGGCTGGGTATGGGCCGCCCCGGAAGTCTATGGCAAAGACGCGCTACGCCGGAAGCTGTTGGACGCCGCTCTTGAGTTCGCACGGTCGCTACCGGCGAAATAAATCGAAGCAGTATCTGAGATGGTTGCATTGGCGACACGCCATGTGACGTCGCCAACAATTTGACGCAACAAAATACGAGGGAAGTCATACAATCCTGTGCATGTATTACACCGAAAATCACGCATGCAATCCGACAGCCGACTTCCCCGTTATCAACGCCTGCGCGACGAGCTTGCGTCGAAGATAGCTGAGCGTCGCTGGCAACCCGGCGACGCCATTCCCACAGAACAGGAACTTGCACAGAGCTTCGATCTCGCGGTTGGAACCGTGCGCAAGGCGATCGACCTGCTGGTAGCCGAAGGCCTGCTCGAACGTTATCAAGGGCGCGGCACGTTCGTCCGCCGCGCGAGTTTCGACGGTTCGCTGTTCCGCTTTTTCCGCTTCCAAAGCAAGTCGGGCGAGCGACGGATTCCGAAGAGCCAGATTCTGAAACGCAGCGTGGTGGAGGCGCCGTCCACCGTCGCGGCGACGCTGCAGATCGCGCCTGGTGCCCATGTGATCCAGATGGCGCGGCTACGCTTGATCGAAGACGCACCTGTTTTGACCGAGGACATCTGGCTGCCGCTCGACCGTTTTGCGGCGTTCGCCGACTTGCCGCTCGACTCCATCGGCGATCTGCTTTATCCCGTATACGAAGCGAAATGTAATCAGGTTGTCGCGTCGGCCACGGAAACCTTGACGGTCGAAGCGGCAAGCCCGAAACACTCGAAGCTGCTGGGAATCGAGAAGGGAACGCCGATCGTGGTGATCGAGCGGCTGGCCTACGGATACGACCGCCATCCGCTCGAATGGCGTCGCTCTCGCGGCCCGGCGAGCCAGTTCCTGTATCAGTCCGAGATACGCTGAACCGCTCGCCTGAGCGTGTTCAGAACGTCCGTGCTTCCGGGCTCACGCTGAAAATCGCGAGCGCGTCTTTCAACGACTTCGCCTGATCCTCGAGCGATTGCGCCGCAGCTGCGGCCTCTTCCACCAGCGCGGCGTTCTGCTGCGTGACGGCGTCCATCTGCGTGACGGCGGTGGCGACCTGGCTGATGCCGCGGCTCTGTTCACCCGATGCCGCCGAGATCTCGCTCATGATGTCGGTCACGCGCTTCACGGCCTGCGTGATCTGCGTCATCGTCGTGCCTGCTTCTCCAACGAGTCCCGAGCCCGCACTCACCCGCTCCACCGATGTATCGATCAGGTCCTTGATCTCTTTCGCCGCGCTGGACGATCGTTGTGCGAGGCTGCGCACTTCGCCCGCCACGACCGCGAACCCGCGGCCTTCCTCGCCCGCGCGAGCGGCTTCCACGGCTGCGTTAAGCGCCAGGATGTTGGTCTGGAACGCGATCCCTTCAATGATCGTGATGATGTCCGCGATCTTTGCTGAACTCTTCGAAATATCGGCCATGGTCGATATCACGTTGTCGACCACCGTGCTCCCGTGGCTCGCAATCGCCGATGCGTTCGCGGCGAGCGTGGCGGCCTGGGTGGCGTTGTCGGCGTTGCGTTCGACGGTGCCGCTGATCTGCTCCATGCTCGCCGCAGTCTCCTGCAACGAGGCCGCCTGCTGCTCGGTACGCGATGACAGGTCGGTGTTACCCGATGCAATCTCGCCGGCCGCAACAGTAATCGATTCCGCTGAATGGCGAATGTGCCGCACGGTGGTCGCGAGTTCGGTCTGCATGCGGCGCAACGCGCCTTGCAACTGGCCGATTTCGTTGTCGCTTTCCACGACGATCGGCGTACGCAGGTCGCCGCCGGCAATGCGCTCGAAGTCGGCGGCCATCGCCGTGATCGGCTTGACGACCAGGCGCGTCAACACAATCCGCACCGTGACACCAATCGCCAGCGCCAGCAGCGCGCATGCGGCCAGCACCATATTCACGACGTCGGCGGTTGTCTCCGCGGCTTCGAAACGCTGCTGGGCACGCGTCGATACATAGCCGAGTAATGGCTGCGAAAGCTGGTCGAACTGGTTGTATAGCGGGCTGCTGAACTGCATCTGGATACGTTTATACGCGTCGAAGTCTTTCGCTTCGAGCGCGTCGAACTCCGGCATGATGCCTTTTTGCATCATTGCGGCGTGCTTGGCGGCGGCGTCGGTAATGAGCGCTTGCGCGTCACCCGATACCGGCAACGCGGCAAACACATCCCACTGCTTTTGCGATTCGTTGCAGTACTCGTGGGCCGCGGCCAGTTGCTTCGCGGCGGCGTCGGCCTTGTTATCGGTGGTCAGCGATTCATAGCGGTTCTTCGCCGAGCGGCAACGCAACAGCAACTCGGAACTGCGAGTCAAAGCCGTGCTCCCCGCCAGATCGTGCTCGTACATACCGCTGAGCGCGTGGTTTGCCCGGCCTAGCGAAACAAATGCACACGTTCCGACAACGAGCACCAGCAAGACGAACACGCTTGTCGCAAGGCTCAAGCCTGTCTTGATTGAAAGGTTTCTAAGCACTGTCCGTTGGCCTCAATGATATGAACATATATATGACTATGTTTAACGGACCGAGAACAGAAGACTTGAGTTTTTTTCCTGTTACCGGCTCTTAGCTATCTGTTTCTAGCGAAAGTGGAACAGCTCCGCAGGCGTGTCGATCAACACGGCCTGTCGATGTGACGCATCGGTGACAAGACGGTGCAGGTCGTTTATCGCGCGTTGGGGATCGCAGACTTGCTCGAACTGGGTGTGCGGCCAGTCCGTGCCCCAGAGCAAGCGGTCGACGCCGAAAGCGGGCAGCAGTGCGGCCCAGGCGCTCGCGGCCGTCGCGAAGGTCGCTTTCGCATCCCCCGGTTTTGCGCTTACCCGATACGCCGCCGAACCCTTCACCCACACGCGCCCCGTTTGGCCGAGCGAGACCAGGTGCGCGAAACCCGGGTCGCCCATGCAGAGCGCGGGATCGAAGCGGCCGAAATGATCGATCACGATCCGCACGCCGCTCGCCAGCAGGGCGGGCGTCACTTGGTCCAGTCGCCCCGCGTCGATCTGCATTTCGAGGTGCCAGTCGAGCACGACCATTCGCGATAGCAGGGCGGTCCAGTGGTGATCGGCGAAATCGGGCAGTTGCGCGCCGATCAGGTTCGCGCGAATTCCCACGACCCCCCGTGCATGCCAATCGTCGATATAACCGAGGGCGTTCTCCGGATCGGCCATCACGACGCCGCGCAATTGCTGCGGATAAGCGTCGAGACACGCGAGCAGATAACTGTTGTCGAAGCCGAGGAAGCTGGGCTGGATCAGCACGCCATGGGACATTCCGATGCTCGCGAGCATCGCCCGGTAGCGATCCGGCGTGGCATCGTAGGCCGGCGCGTAACGCCGGCCGGCTGTGAGCGGCAGGTCTCGCGTGAAGACGTGGGCATGCGTGTCGATGCCGGTAATAAGGCTATCGGTCATGATTGTCTATGCCGCAACGTCTTCAGTGAGCGTGCGCCCGCGCGTTTCCGGCAGCATCATCACGCTGACGGCAACGATCGCATAAGCGAACGCCGCGTCCACGCCGATTGCAAACCCGAGCGAATACTTCGCGGCCAGATGTCCGACCATCACCGGGAATCCGGCGGACACCACCCGGCCGAAGTTGTAGCAAAAACCCACGCCCGTGCCACGCGTGCCGCGCGGATAGAGTTCGTTGAACAACGCGCCCATGCTGGCCGGAATGCCGGCTGCGAAGAAGCCGAGCGGGAAGCCGAGCGCCAGCATCGCGTGATTGGAGAGCGGCACGAACAAGTACACGATCACCGTCGCCACGCAGCATACGGAGAAAAACAGGATGGTCTGGCGGCGCCCGATCCGGTCCAGCAACTGGGACGCGGCGAGACAGCCCAAGAAGAATGCCGCGATGATCACCGCCAGATAACCGCCGGTGCTCAGCACCGAAAGATGGCGCTCGGTTTTCAGGTAGGTCGGCAGCCAGGTGGTCAGGGCGGAATACCCGCCGTGTGCACCCACGCCGAGCAGGCCGCCGATCAGTGTCATGCGCAATACGTCCGGCGCAAAGATCGACAGCAGGGGCGTGCGTTTTTTCGCGCCGTTCAGTGCCGCGGTCTTGGGTACGGGCGCAACGGGTTCCTTCACGTTGCGCCGGATGTAGATGATCAGGAGCGCCGGCAGGATGCCGATGGCGAACATCACGCGCCAGCCCATGTCGGGGGACATGAACGAAAACACGGCCGCATAGAGCAGCACGGCCCCGGCCCAGCCCACGGCCCACGCGCTTTGCACGGCGCCCATCGCCTTGCCGCGATGCTCGTTGCGGATCGTCTCCGCCATCAGCACCGCGCCCGCTGCCCATTCGCCGCCGAAGCCAAAACCCTGCAGCGCCTTCAGCACGATGAACTGCGGATAGTTTTGCGCGAACGCCGACAGCAACGTGAACACGGAGAAGAAAATCACGGTGACCTGCAGCGTCTTCACGCGGCCGTACCGGTCTGCCGCCGCGCCGCAGATCCATCCGCCAAGCGCCGACGCCACCAGCGTGACACCGCTTACGAGGCCCGCCTGGGTCTTGCTGATGCCCCATTCAGCGATGATCGCGGGAATGACAAGACTGAACATCTGGACATCGAGGGCGTCGAGCGCCCAGCCGCCGAAACACGCCCAGAACGTGTATCGCTCACCTTGAGAAACCTGCCGGTACCAGGAAAACATCGAGTCTCCGTGCGTCTTTGTCGTGCTTTGGATGAATGAGGCGAATCGAGATTGACCCATAGTCAACCATTCGATGAAACATATATATGTTTATATGAATGGTGAATCCATGGCATAGGTGTTTACCCGTTATCGGCAGGTGGCACTCAGACTTTAGCGTTTGTCTTTGGCGCCTTGGCCGTTGGGTTCAACATGGACCGTACGATCTGGGCAAGCCTGCCGACGGCTTCGTCGGCGTGTGCTGCGGCCACGCCTGCATAACCCAGCAGAAGGCCGTTGTAGCGAGCGGCTCTTCCCCGGGCCAGACAGAATGTGCTGACCGGTGCGACCCATAACCCGGCTGATCGAGCGGCACGGCACACATCCACGTCGACGAGCGGCACGTTCAGCCGTACCGTCAGATGCATGCCACCGGCGTCGCCTGAAATGGTCACGGCCTCGCCGAAGTGGCGCTGGAGCGCACTGATCAATGCAACGCGCCTCTGCGCATACAGCACCCTCATGCGTCGCAGGTGGCGGGTGTATGCGCCGCTTCGCATGAAATCGGCGAGCGCCAGTTGATCGGCGACGCGGCCTTGACGAGAGATCTCGCCGAGCGTGTGGGCAAACTCGCTAGACAGAGCGGCCGGCACGACCATAAAGCCGATCCGCAGCGCCGGGAACATGGTTTTACTGAAGGTGCCGAGATAGACGACGGGCGTATCCGCCGCCAGTCCCTGCATGGCGGCGAACGGAGAACCGGTGTGACGGAATTCGCTGTCGTAATCGTCTTCAATGACCCATGCACCGTGTTCCCGTGCGCGCTCGATCATGTCCATCCGCCGTTCGATGCTGAGCACGCTGCCAAGCGGATACTGATGCGAAGGTGTGACGTAGATAAGTCTGGGCGGTGAGGTCGCCCAATCCATCGGCGATGGCGCGATGCCGTCAGCATCGACAGGTATGGGTAAAAGCGTGAGGTTAGCGCCCTGAAACGCGGCGCGCGCACCGATGTGTCCGGGTTCTTCGATCCACACCCGGTCGCCGGCATCGGCCAGCATTCGCGCGCACAGATCGAGGCTGGTCTGCGTGCCGTCCGTGATGAACACTTGCCCGACGTCACATCGTACGCCCCGCGATACCTTCAGATAGTCGACCAGCGCGTGCCGAAGGTCGGGCAGGCCCGCGCTGCTTGCGTAACCGAGATCCGCCGCGTCCAGACTGCGCCACGCGCGGGCGATGGCTGCCCGCCATGGCCGCATCGGAAACTCGTCGAAGGCGGGCAGGCCGGGACGAAACGAAATGGGGGTCTCGCGGGTGGGCGGCTCACGCCTCAATCCGTCGACGCGGCGCGACAATCTCGCCGAAGCCGTTTTGTGCCCGGTCGACTTCAGCAGCGATGCCGCGCCGACCCGCGCGACGACCGAGCCTTGGCGGCTAACGTCGAGAAAGCCTTCCTCCGCGAGTTGCTCGTAGGCGAACATCGCCGAGTTCCGCGCGATACCCAGTTCTTTCGCTAACGCGCGCGTTGCCGGTAAGCGCGTAGCTGCCGGGAGCAGACCTTCCAGGATGGCATCGCGCAACGCTTCATACAGCATTCGCTGCTGCGTTATTTTTCTGCCGTCTAGCCGGGCAGTGAATGAAGAAAACAGCAGTGCAAGGTCCATGCGGGAGTCCGGCTGTGGCTCTAGTTCGAATGAGTTTATTGGGTCTATGAATGGTGCCAACACTATTTTATTCTTATAACCGACCTGACGAGCCGGAGAAGCACGATGCGAACGACTACACGACAACTTGAAACGCGTGCTTTCGCATGGAATCTTGTTCGGCTGCTGCTTGCCGCAGTGCTCATCGCGGCGCTCGCGTTCGCTCACCCTATTCGTCGCATAGCTGACGCGTCGAAGAGAAATGTCGAGTTATGCGTGGCAAGCCGCACCGCCGGAGCGTGAGAAAAGCAAACGCGGGCTCTTCAGCCGGCGGAGCGCTACACGGTGCTCGGCGACTGCGCTGCTTCTACATGACGCACCATGCCAACCGCGGCCACCGGGCCGCTAATCACTCAAGCACTCGATATGACCGAAGCCATCCATGTACGCCCTGTTGTGTTGTCCGATTTTCCCGCGTGGAAGCCTCTCTGGGATGGCTACAACGCCTTTTATGGCCGCCACGGCGACACGGCGTTACCACTTGAAATCACCAAGATGACGTGGTCGCGGTTCTTCGACGCCTACGAGCCCATGCATGCATTGGTCGCAGAAAGCGCGGGGGAGTTGATCGGCCTTACGCACTTTCTTTTTCATCGAAGCACGATCCAACTGGGACCGAGTTGTTATCTGCAGGACCTGTTTACAGCGGAATCTTCCAGAGGAAAAGGGGTCGGTCGCAGGCTGATCAACGAGGTCTATCGATGCGCGCAGACGTCAGGCGTGGAACGCGTGTATTGGCACACGCGAGAGACGAACACCACGGCGATGCAACTGTACGACAAGGTCGCCGAGAAGCAAGGGTCCGTGGTCTATCGCAAGCTGCTCTAAGCGACACAGTGCGCTTCGTGTTCAAGCAAGCCCTTTGTCCGCGAGGCGTTGGTAGAACAGCAGATCGAGTTCAGGCGCACGCCCGGCCAGACCGGTCAGCAACGCATGCACCTGACCGCGGTGATGCGTCTGGTGATTGAACCAGTGCGCGAGCGCGGGCGCGAGCGGTTGCGTGATTGCTTCCGGCGTTGATACACGCCGGTACGTGATCGAGCCTTCCAGCGCGGCCTCTTCAAGCCCGGTTACGTAGCGCACGATCCGTGCGTCCTCCACCTCGCGCGCGCGATGCAGCGACTCGAGTTGCTCGAAGAGGATTGCATCGAGCCGGTCAGGCGCATCGCCCTCGCCAGTGAAGCGAAACATCCACACCCGGTCGGTCACCAGCAAGTGATTGAGCGTGCCATGTACCGATCGGAAAAACGCACCGCGATCGGCTTGATAATCGGTGTCGCTCAAGAGGGCGGCAGCATCGAAGAGTCGTGCATTTGCCCACGCGTTGTAGCGCGCGAATGTGTCGAAGTGCTGTTTGAGTAACCCGTCCATATCGTCTCCTTCCGGCGCCGCGGCGCTGATATTGAACGGATTTTAATATCAAAATCAAGCGTCGAGATCGATGGCGACCTTCCCGAAATGCGCTGCACTTTTAAGGAACCGGTAAGCATCCACGGCTCGCTCGAAGCCGTAGGTCCGATCGATCACTGGCTTGATGCCGGCCGTGGCGATTGCGCGCATCGCATCGGCAAGATTCGCTGTCGATCCCGTGTTGTTGCCCACAATATTCAGTGTCTTGATGTTGATGGGCAAGACCGGAATGGTGAGCTCCATCCCGCCGACAAAACCCACCACAAAGATCGTCCCGGCCGCAGCCGCCGCGTTAAGCGAGCGCGCGAATGTCTGCCCGCCCACCGTCTCGACAATCAGGTCTGCGCCCAAACCGTCGGTCGCGGCGAGGACCGCTTCGTCCCAGGCTGGCGTCGATTGATAGTTGATCGTCACATCCGCACCGAGTGAGCGCGCGCGCTCGAGTTTTTCATCCGATGCCGACGAGATAATCACCCGAGCCCCCGCCGCCTTGGCGAACTGCAGCGCGAACAGGCTGACCCCGCCCGTACCCAGCCACATGACCGTCGATCCCGGGCGCACCCGTCCGGTGACGATAGCGTTCCAGGCGGTCGTTGCGGCTATCGGCAGCGTGGCGGCTTCTACAAACGAAAGCTGATCGGGGATCCGGACCAGCTACGTGGCGGGAACCACTGCATAGTCGGCGAGCGAACCCGGCATGGTCACGCCACGCAGGCGCTTGACGCCCACGGCCGTCAGAGTCCCGGCCGGCCAGTCGGCCATCAGGCCGGGCACGACCCGATCACCGACCACCCAGCCCTGCACTCCGCTGCCGGTCTCCGCGATCTCGCCCGCGCCATCCGTGCCGGGGATAAACGGCATGATCGCGTTACCGAATCGTCCCGACGCGACCATCAAGTCGAGGTAATTCAGGCTCGCCGCGTGCAGACGGATCAATACTTCATCGGGCTTGGGCCGGGGTGTCGGGGCATCGACACGCTTCAGGGCATCGATCGAAGCGGCGGTCAGGTGGAAGGCGCGCATGGCAATCTCCAGGAGGCAATGGAGAAAATCGTAACAACGTCCCGACGCTATAATTCATCGTGAAAACAAAACACTACTGCGTGTGGCGCATCAATGGATAGCGTAGAAGCAGATCAGACGGCGGCCTTTCTCGCCGTTGTCGAATTCGGGAGTTTTTCAGCGGCCGGCCGCAAACTCGGTCGCGATGGATCGGTCGTGTCGCGACGGGTTGCGGCACTCGAAGCACGCCTCGGCATTCGCCTGCTCGAGCGTTCGACGCGCCGCGTGGCGCCGACCGAAGCCGGTGTCCGTTTCCGCGACCGGATGCGCGACGCCATGGAGATGGTGCGCGCGGCCGAAGACGAGGCGCGCGCGATGGCCGCTTCGCCGACGGGTCTGCTGCGGCTTACGCTACCCGTTACGTTCGGGCGCATGTGGATTGCGTCGCGGTTGCCCGAGTTCCTCGCACGGTATCCGGCGGTTCGCGTCGAGGCGCTTTATGCCGATAGATACACCGACCTGATTGCCGAAGGATTCGATGCGGGTATCCGGCTAGGCGAGATGAAAGATAGCCGGCTGATCGGCCGCCGCCTCGCGATGACGCGCCGCCTTCTATGCGCCGCGCCCTCGTACCTTGATCGGCGGCCCGCGTTGAGAGAGCCGGATGATCTGCTGCGTCACGACTGCGTCGGCTTCACGCGGCTGGCTACCTATCCGGTCTGGCATTTGAATCGCGATGGCAAAACCCGGACGGTGAGGATCACAGGACGGCTGGAAACGGACGATGCCGAAGCCGGCGTCCAGGCAGCACTCGCCGGCACGGGCATCTTCATGGCGGCCGACTGGCAGGTGGCGAGGGAACTGGCCGACGGCCGGCTCGTGCCGGTGCTGACGGACTGGGCGGTTAGCGAAGAGTCGGGGGTCAGCGTGGTGCGGCCATCCATTCAACACGAGCCGGCCAAGACCCGCGCGTTTGTGGAGTGGATAGTTGGGGTCTTCGCCAATCGTCCGTGGCAGGAAGCAATCTAGACGGAGCTCGACCGCTCCTCGACCGCCCCTTCGCAGCTCACGCCGCCGTTTTTTTCAGCGCGTTCGGTCGCGCCCGCTTGGAGAGGTCTTTTAACAGTCGCTGCACGCGGTGTTGTTGCACGGCCACCAGGTTGTTCTCTTTTACCAACGCGCGAATCCGGCTTTCCCAGTACTCCTGGTCCATGCCGTGAACCGGTCCGACGGGGTTGGCACGCGCGACGGAACGGACCATGCGTTCAATGTGGTCAAGCTGGCGATCGGCTAGACTTGCGGGCAGCAAGTTGCCGGGGCTAGGCGACGGTGCTTTCTTTAAAGCGCTCATTTGCTGATATCTCGTCTTGCTTCGCTGAGCTTCTCAGGAAGGATGCTGCGATCAGTTCGTCCGGACATCGCCGATCAATCCGCTCGCTCAGCCCATACGCATCCCGATGAACAAGGGCCGCGGTACCGTTATGCCGGTCTTTCTGACGGGTGAGCCTGCGATTCCAGCGTGCAATGCCGTAAACCAAGCATCGCCATTCGTGATCGGGAATGGACAGCGATGTTATTAATCTGAAGATATCGCACTGTCTTTGGCAGGCTTTACCCTATGTCTCAGTTCTCGAAATAAATTGAACTCTGTGTCCCCGCCGGATTGTCTGGCTGTTTTTGGGGCGCTATCAGGTAACGAAAATGTCTTCACACTCCCGTCCAGACGGGTCCGCTCAGGCTGCGACGCCAGATGCCGGCATTGTCCGCAGCAGTTTCAGCACTCATGGCACGGCAGTGGACCGGCAACTTCTGGCCTGGCGTGACCGTGTGGGGCATATCGTGGATGTTCCGCCTTCGAACGAGCAGATCGCCGGCGGCTTCAGCGGCCGTATCGACCGGTACGCCGTCGGCGATTTCGTCTTCACCGACACCGTTACCGACGCGATGCAGCTCGAACGCTCGGTCGCGAGAGTGTCCACCGACGTGCGGCGCGACTATGTTTTCCACGTCTTCGTGGAGGGCGAGGTCGGCACGGTAACGGGCATGCAGAAGAAACGCAGCGCCGCGAATTCCGTGCGGGGAATTATCGCTTTCGACCTGGATCAGCCGTTTCACGTCGAGCGGCCTGCGTGCCATGTATTAACGCTTTTCGTGCCGAAAGCGATGGTTGCGGCGGCGTTCCAGGATGTCGATTCGATTCATGGCCGCGTGGTCGAGCAGGGTGCGCCATTGACCCAGCTCATCATGAATCACGCCACCGCACTGAGCCGTAATCTGCTGCGAATGAGCGCGGCGCTGGCAGCGCAGGAACTGGATGCCGGCGCGCAACTGCTGCTCGCCGCTTTTCACAAGCAGGCACGACTGACAGGCGATGCCCGTGCGGCCGTGCAGGTCGCAGTGATGAGCCAGGTGCGGCGGTTTATTGAAGCGAACCTCAACCAGCCGGACCTTTCGCCTTCGAGCGTGGTGGACGCGCTGCAACTGAAGCGCGCCACGATCTATCGCTGGTTCGAGCATGAGGGCGGACTGGGGGCTTATATCCGCAATCGCCGTTTGCGCGAGGCGGCCGACGAGCTGGTCCGCTTCCCGCACCTGCAGGTCATCGATATTGCCTACGGCCTGGGTTTCAACAGCGCGTCGGATTTCACGCGCGCGTTTCGCCGCGCTTACGGCATGAGCCCGCAAGATGCGCGCGCCCGCGCGTTCGAGCTGCAGCGGGCGAGCAGGCTGGACATGCTGTCGTCGCAGGCGCCCGGCGGTAAATGATTCAATGACTTGCTGACGCGCTCAGTCGGGCATCGTTTCGGGGAAGCGCTGCAAGGCAAATAGCGTGATGACGATGGCGGCGATGAGATACCACGCGGGCATCATCGGATTGCCGGTCGTGGCAATCAGCCACGTAACGATGAGCGGCGAAAAACCCCCGAAGATCGTCACACCGAAGCTGTACATGATGGACAGCGCGGCGGCGCGTTGATGCTGCGGAAAGGCCTCCAGCATCAGCACCGTGCTGGCGCCAGCATTGCTCAGCGCCACGGCGACATACGCGAGGATGATCAGCAGCGCGGTTACATCGCCTACGCCTGACCTCAGGCCGAGAAACGCCGGATAAGTCATCACGAGACAGATCACGAGGGTCAGGTACTGGATTGGCTTGCGGCTCCGTTGTCGATCGGCAATGCGAGCCAGCAGCGGATTGACCACCAGGATCACAAGGCCGGACAGACTGGCGGTCATCAGGCTGATGGCTGCGGGCCGGTGCAGCGTTCGCACCAGATAGCTCGGCATGTAGAACACGGTGATGTAGATGCCCACCGAGGGCGCGGCCATCATCAACGTTCCGAAGAGCAGCGGGCGGGCGTGTTGAGCGAATAGGCTGGCGAGCCGCGGGCGCTCGGGTGCATCCACGACGACTGAGGGCATGCGCCGGCGAAGATACCAGCCGACGGGGCCGATCAGGCCACCGAGCACGAATGGAATCCGCCATCCCCATTCCTGCATGTCGGCGGGCGAAAGCCAGGCGGTTGTGATTGCGCCGACCAGTGCCGCGGCGAACGCGGCGGCGCCCTGGCTCGCACCACGCCAGCTGGTGAGATAACAGCGCCGGTTGCGCGCGACCGATTCCATCAGTACCGCTGACGCCGGGCCGATCTCCCCTCCCGCCGCGAGCCCTTGCATGAGCCGCGCGACGACCATGAGTACGGTTGCAGCTGGGCCGATGGACGCAACGGTGGGCAGGCATGCGATCAGCCATGTGCCGAGTGTCATGAGCGCGAGCGAGCAGGCCATGCCGGCCCTGCGTCCCCGGCTGTCGGCGATGTGCCCGATGATCATTGCGCCGAGCGGGCGCATGACGAAGCCTGCGCCGAAGGTCGCCAGCGACAGCAACAGCGAAGACAGCGGGTTGTGCGACGGAAAGAAAAGTTTGCCGATGATGACGGCGGAGAAGCTGTAGACCGTGAAGTCATACGCGACAAACGCGTTACCGATGATGGTCGCCAGGACAATGCGGGCGGGTTTTGCGTTTGGGGCGTGGGTCAGGTGATCTGCTGCGGGGTACATGGGCGGTCGTTGGCGGCTGTGCCCATGTGCATGGGTCGCTTTTTTCTGGTCGACGAATGATAAGGCAATGCGAATACTCGCGCTTGAGTGCGAACCCAAAACCCGTCCACCGGCGCGAGCAAACCCCCTACGGTAACTTCGCGGCTAGCGCATCGAACTCCCCGAGCCACTGGACTCTCCAGGTTTCCCGCGTCGCGTCATCGATCCAAGCCGCATCAATCCCGTTCAGCATAAAGCCGCGCAAATCGCTGATGCCAAATCCGAAATGGCTGAACATCAGTTCCCACGCCTCGCTCGGATTCACCTTGTGCAGCGCCGGGTCGTCGGTATTCGGATGGATCTTCAAACCAAGCCCCGGCATGCGGCGAATCGGATGCAGCTCCGCCCATTTCTCCGGCGCAAGCGTGCGCAAATAATAAGAGTTGGTCGGCACCACCGTGAACACCAGACCCGACGCAGCATACTTGGCTGCAAGCGCAGGATTATCGACGATCGTATAACCATGATCAACACGATCCACCTTCAGCAACTCGACCGCCGTCTCCACATTGCGCCAGGGCATGCCGAACTCGCCGGCATGCGCAGTGGTCTTGAAACCCGCCTCGCGAGCATTGCGATACGCCTTCCAGAACAACTCCGGCGGCCGGTCGTTCTCACGATAATCCACGCCAATGCCCGCGACTTCATCGGCGCGATGGGCTTTCATCCACTCGACCAGCATCACCGCTTCGTCAGGATCGGCCTCACGATCGATACTCGGAATCAAACGCGCGGACATTCCAAAGTCCCGCGAGGCATCGCGAATGGCCGCGACTATGCCCGCCTGCGCATCGCCGTATTCAATCTTCGATACGCGTACCGTGCCAGTCGGATTCCAGAAAAATTCGGCATGGCGCACGTTATGCGCAGCCGCGTCCTCCAGATACTCATAGGTGATGCGGCGCAGGTCGTCGGCATCGGTGAGCAAGTATTCATCGAGTGCGCGCAGCACGCGCAACACGCCCACCGGTTTCTCGCCGCGCGTATAAAACGCGTCGATCTCAGCCCGTTCGATCGGCGCGCGGCTTTTTTCAGCCAGCGCGATAAACGTCTGGTGCCGAACCGCGCCCAGCAGATGGCAATGCAGTTCGACCTTCGGGATTGCCTTGAAGAATGCCCGGTGCGCGGGCGTGATCTCTACGCCGGTGCGTGAAGCGGGCACGTTGCCAAATGTCTCGTTCATATTTTTCGGTACTTGCGGTAGTGCAAAATTAATGATGTTTTACAACGGTCCAGAAGTAATAACCAAGCGGAATCGCCAGCACAACAAGACCCCAGGGGACTTCTTTAAAGCGCCCGGCAAGCAGCTTCACGATCACGAAACACAACAGGCCGCCTGCAATCCCCGTGCCGAAACTATTCGACATCAGCGTGAGCAGGACCATGGACAGGACCGGGAAAGCGTCCGTGAAATCATCGAAATGCGCGTGGCGGATCGTGCTGAACATCGACAGGCCGATCAGGATCAGCGCCGGCGCGGTGGCTTCCTTCGGGATCGCGAGCGCGACGGGCACGAACAGCAGCATCAACGCAAACATGGCTGCGGCGGCCAGCGACGAGAGACCGCTGCGACCGCCCGCTTCCACCCCCGCCGCCGATTCGACCAGCGCCGTGAGCGCCGGAATACCGAACACGGGGCCAAGCGTGGCCGCGATCGAATCGACGAGGAACGGCCGGTTGATATTCGGCAGGTTGGCGTTTTCATCGAGGAGATTGGCTTTGGCGCCGACCGCGAGCGTCGTGCCGAGGGTCGAGAAAAACTCGGCGGCGAAGAACACGAACAGATAAGGAATCGCAGCAACGGTCAGCGCGCTCGGGATATCGAGCTTGAACGCAACGGGCATGATGTCGTGCGGCAAGGAGATCATCGATGACGGCAAATGCGTGACGCCAAGCGGTACACCTGCAGCCGCTGCGATCAGGATCGCCCAGAGAATTGCACCGGGAACACGGCGCCCCTGCAGCACAACAGCCGCCGCCAATCCGATCAGCGCAACGATGGTGCCGGGCCGCGAAAAATCGCCGAGCGCAAGAGCGTTGGTCTTCGCATTGGCGAACACCATGCCGGCGTTGCGGAATCCGAGCACCGCGATAAAGAGTCCGATAGACGCGCCCAACCCCAGCTTGATCTGCGCCGGAATCAACCGCACGACGAGACTGCGCGCGCCGACCAGCGTGAGGATCAGGAACAGCACGCCCGAGATGAACGCGATGCCAAGACCCGTCTGCCATGCGACATGTTCGGTCGCAGCCAGCGTCACGCCAAGGATCACCGACCCCCCAATCCCCGGTCCGACGATAAACGGCAAATTCGTATAAAGCCCCATGAAAATGGTGCTCAAAGCGAAAACGATGATGGTCGACGTGGTCGCCGCGCCCCGATCCATGCCACCCGTTGCAAGCAGCGAAGGAATCACGACGAGGAGATAGGCTGCCGCCAAAAACGACGTAATACCCGCAAGCGTCTCGATGCGCACGCTGGTATTGCGTGCGCTCAATGCAAAGCGGCGATCCAGCCAGCCGCTCGATGTTTTTGCTGCGATCAGGTCGGGAGATGACATCGAAGATTCCTTGTTCACTATTAATTTCCTTTGCCCGGCCAGACTTGCACGCGCCTTATACTGCGGCGCATCTGTCTCAAGCGGTGGCGCTCAATGTCCGATCGTTCGTCCCTCTTGCCTGCGCTGACGCTGCGGCAAGTGCAGTACTTCGTTGCGCTTGCGCACGCGCGCAGCTTTACGCAGGCGGCGCAATCGCTCTCGCTGACGCAACCCGCCCTGACCGCCGCGATCCGGCAGATCGAGTTCCTGCTCGGCGGTCCCCTGTTCGCGCGTTCCGCCCACCGTCTGACGCTGACCGCTGCCGGGGCCAGCATACTGCCGCTCGCCGAACGCCTGCTCAATCACGCACGCGGCACCTTCGACGACATGGCCAGTACCTTCGCCGAACGTCTGCAGACGGTGCGTATCGCGATGATTCCATCGGTGGCGGGACGCCTGCTGCCGGTGTTGAACGCCTTCCGCGAACAGCGGCCCTCGCTGCGTTTCACGCTTACCGACTTGCCGAATACGGCGCTTATCGAGGCTGTTCGCGACGGGGTGGCGGATATCGGTATCGGCGTGCACGAGCCGGAAGCAAACCACGAGGCCTTGCGCTTCAAGGACATTTTCGAAGACGAGATCGTGGTGGTCCTGCGACGCGACGATCCACTCGCCAAGCGCAAGACGCTGCCTTGGGCGAAGCTCGTTGGTCGCGATCTCGCTGTATTCGTGCGCGGCAGCGTGAGCGATGCTCTGAATCGTACGAGTGGCGATGAAAACCTGCGCCTCTCGGTGGCGTACCGGATGGAATACTCCGAACCGCTCTACGCGCTGGCGCGCAACGGACTCGCCATTGCGGTGCTGCCGAGCCTCTACACGCTGCATTTGCACGATCCCGAACTGATAGCCTTGCGTCTCGACAAACCGCGCGTCACGCGTGCAATCGCGTTGATCTCGCTGGTCGGTGAAGATCGCGGTCCGCATGTGAAAGCGTGTTGGGACTATATCGCCGCACACATTTGAGCCATTGGTCAACGGCGGTTTAGGGCAGCGTTGCAATGCTCGCCCGTAAGGCGGCATAAAACGCATCGGCATCGACCTCGGTGATCCAGGTTGCGTTCGGCGCACGGCCGCTGTGACCGCTCCAGTCGACCACGGTTTCGCCCAGCGTCCATTGCCCCGTTGTTTCCACCATCACATTCACCTGGCGCCCCTTGAACAACGTCGGGTCGACGAGATAACCGGCTGCGGTGGGATCGTACATCGGCGCTTCTTCCACGCCGCGGCGGCCCTTCTGATACTTGACCTCGGCCGCCATGATGTCTGCGACGATCGCGCCGCAGCGGTTGCCGATGGCGCGTATTGGCGCAATGCGCGCGGGCGTGATGGACGCTTTCACGGCGACATCGCGCGGCAGCACGACAATCGGCACGCCGCTCGCGAACACGATGCTGGCCGCTTCAGGATCGACGTAGATGTTGAATTCGGCGGCCGGCGTGATGTTGCCGCGTTCGAAGAACGCACCCCCCATCATGATGATTTCGCGCAAGCCTTCGCGGATCTCCGGCGCTTCGGTCAGCGCGGTGGCAAGGTTCGTCAGCGGTCCGATCGCGCAGATCGTCACGCTGTGGGGCGCGGCTGCTTTCAAGGTTTCGATGAGATACGCCACGCCATGTTGGGTGCCAAGCGGCGCCAACGGCTCGTGCAACTCCACGCCTTCAAGACCCGTCTTGCCATGCACGTTCGCAGCCGTGATCAACGGGCGCATCAGTGGACGCGGACAGCCTGCGTACACCGGCAACGTCTTCGTTTGACCCGCCCAATCGCGAATGATGCGGGCGTTGCGTTCTGTCAGATTCAGCGGCACGTTGCCCGCAACGGCCACCAGCGCGCGCACGTCCAGCCGGTCTCGAGCGCCGAGGGCAAACAGGATGGCGATGGCGTCGTCCTGACCCGGATCGCAGTCGAAGATCACCGTGCGGCGCTCGTTCGCAGCCTGCGCCAACGAGTTGAAAAGCGCACCGGCAGTCAGCGCCGCCGATGCCTTGAGAAACGTACGGCGAGGGAAACGAGAAGTCTGGCTCATGATCAGAATACGTGGCGCATGCCGATGGTGGCGACCAGTTGGCGCGTGGTCGTCGAACGGGCGAACGCGAAGATCTGCGCATGCTGGGCGTCGCCGGCGGCTTGCTGGCCGATCACCGTCAACGCTACGTCCGTCCGCTTCGAGAGGAAATAGTCTGCCTGCAAGTTCACCTGATGCCACTTCGGGCTCTGGTTGATCACGTCGTATTTGCCGTCCGTGTAGCCGTATGCAGCACCGAGGAATAGCGATGGGGTCATCGTGTAGACCACGTTTACGCCGAAGTTTTGCAAATGCAGGTGGGAGTTGTCGAGGTAATCGTAGTGGACATCGGTGAAGAGCGCGGCGAATTGCGCGCGGCCGATGGTGTAGAAACCGCCGGTGCCGGCAATGCGTTGTTTGCTCGCGAACACGGACGGCGTGGTCGCGCTCTTTGCAAAGATCAGCAGCGACGAAGCGTAGTCGTTCGAGATCGCGCCGTCCTGATTCGTGCTGCTGTACGGGTGGTTGTACTGCGCGTAGACCACGCTCCACTTGAACGGGCCGTGCTCGTAACCGAGTCCGAAGCTGTACGCGTTGTTGTCGCCGAAGCCGGTCGCGTTGCTGAAGCCATAGATGGCGGTCGCCTTCAGCCCACGATAATCCGGGCTCACGTACTTGACCGAATTCTGGATGCGGATGTCGTTATAACCGTTGTCGTTATCGCCGATATTCACGCCGTTGCTCGCGATGATCACCGGGCCGATGTAATCGTGGATCGCATCGTATTGGCGGCCGAGCGTGAGCGTGCCGTAGGTTTTATCCGCAAGACCAACGTACGCCTGGCGGCCGAATTCGCGGCCGTTCTGCGAGGCCGTGCCGGTCATGAGGTTGAAGCCGTTTTCAAGCTGGAACACCGCGCTCAGGCCACCGCCCAGGTCTTCTCGTCCCTTCAGGCCCCAACGGGGGTTCTGGTTCGTGCCGCTAAGCGCCTGATAGGCGTTGTGACCGCCCTGGTTAGTCGCGAAGCCGACGCCGCCTGAAATCAGGCCGTAAAGGGTGACGCTGCTCTGTGCATACGACGAAGCCGTGAAGGCGCCGAGCACCGCGAGAGGAGCAAGCTTGAGTAGTTTCATGGTGGTCCGGTGGCGAGTGGATGTTTTTGTCGCGCTCGTTTTTTATTGCCTGGCGCGTTGTGACTGCATCGGACTGTACAAAGCTGAAAACCATAAAAATAATTGTGTTTTTTTATAAACCCATCAAATGAATTTATACAAGCGGGTTCACGCTCGGGGAATTCTCAAGCAAGGGGAGACAAGAGCTGAACGCTCAGGCGATACCTTGTTCCAGCATCGGCACGGTCCGTAGGCGCGCCGCGTCTCGTCCGGGCGGCGCGCCGAACAGGCGGCTATATTCGCGGCTGAACTGCGACGGGCTTTCGTAGCCCACCTCGAATCCCACCGCGGCGACATCCCCTGAGCTCAGGAGCCGGGCGCGCGCCTCCTGCAGGCGTATGCGCTTCTGATATTGAAGCGGGCTCATCGAAGTAACTGCACGGAAATGCCGATGAAACGACGAAACGCTCATGCCCGCCAGCCGGGCGAGTTCTTCGGTCGCCAGCGTCTCGGCGTAGTGGCTGCGAATCCAGCGGATGGCATGGCTGACCTGCGATAACCGGCTGTCCGCCAGCCCGATTTGCCGCACGATGGCGCCTTGTTCTCCCGCGAGCAGCCGCCACAGGATTTCGCGCTCGATCATGGGCGCGAGCACGGCGATGTCCTCGGGACGATCCAGCAGGCGAAGCAGACGCACGACCGGATCGAGCAACTCGGGCGAGGCGTTGCTGATGCCCAGACCCAGGGGCTCGACAACGGCTCGGTCGCTGGTCGCAGTCTCCAGCAGCAGCGTGGCGATGTTCGCCGGCTTCAGCATCAGCCCCATTGCCAAAAATGGCTCGCTGGGGCTAGCCTGAACCACATGGCCGGTGATCGGCAGATCGACGGACACCACCAGGTATTGACCCGCGCGGTACTCGAAAATCTTGTCGTTCAGCACGGTTCGCTTGGTGCCCTGGGCGACCACGCCAAGCGCGGGTTCGTACACATGGTGGATCGGTTCGGTGGTGGTGTCGGAGGCTATTACCGCGACGCCCGGCAGCGCCTCGACCATTATGTCGCGGCGAGCGTGGCGGGTGATCAGTGCGCGAAGGTCGGCGAGATGGTCCATCCTTCTACGGTAAGCGGTGAACGCGCGAGACGCAAGGTCCGCACGCATGATTCGCTCAATGTTGGCAGGATTGTGCAAGAGCTTGCGAGCATTGATCTACCGCCGGCCAAGCGCGCGATGGTCTCATCGATGTCAGGCGAACCCGTCAATTTTCAGGAGAAACTTCATGTCGCTGGATTCCTACGTCACCCTCGGCCGCTCCGGCCTTCGCGTCAGCCCGTTTTGTCTCGGCACCATGACCTTCGGCGAAGACTGGGGCTGGGGCTCGAGCCCCGCTGAGGCAGAAACCATCCTCGATGAGTATCTCGACCGGGGTGGCAATTTCCTGGATACCGCCAATATCTACACCGTCGGCCATTCCGAGAGGATCATCGGCGATTTCTTTGCGCGGCAAAAAGGCCGCCGGGATCGCACGGTCATCGCCACGAAGTTTTTCGGCAATCTGTATCGTGGGGATCCGAACGGCGGCGGCGCCGGGCGCAAGGCCATCGTCGAACAATGTGAACAATCGCTGCGCCGGCTGCAGACGGATTACATCGACTTGTACTGGATGCACAACTGGGACCGCACCGCGCCCATTGAAGAGACGATGCGCGCCATGGACGATCTCGTGAGCGCGGGGAAAGTGCGTTATCTGGGGTTCTCCGACGCACCCGCCTGGAAGGTCGCGCAGGCGCAAGTCATCGCGCAGTTCCGCGGCTGGACGGCGTTGATCGCGATGCAGGTCGAATACTCCCTGCTGCAACGGACCGTGGAGGGCGAACTCACGCCCATGGCGCAAGAGCTTGGCATCGGTGTGATGCCGTGGAGTCCTCTGAAGAACGGGTGGTTGTCGGGGAAATACAGCCGTGACAATGTCGGGACCGTGACGTCCGATCGCGGTTCTCTGGTCGGCTTGCCGGGCGAGAAGGATTTTCAGGTTATCGATGCGCTGACCGCTGTCGCCAAGGAAGCGAATGCCAGTCCGGCGGCGGTGGCGCTCGCGTGGGTGCAAAGCCGTCCGGGCGTGAGCTCGACGATTATCGGTGCGCGCAGGATCGATCAGCTTCGGGCGAATCTTGCCGCGCTCGAGCTCAAGCTGACGGAGGCGCAGATCGCGACGCTTGACGAGGCATCGAAGCCGGTTCTCAACTTCCCCGCCGATATCAACAGGGACCTATCGCCAAGCTTCGCGTTTGCAGGCGCGACTGTCGACGGTCAGCGGACGGCGGTCTTGCCCTTGCTGCCCGAAAACATGGTTCGATACTAAAGACTGGTGAGCAGCGGCGCCGGGGCTTCGCCGGGGTTTAATCCCCGGCGCGATCAACCAGGTGGCGCATCATCCAGCGTTCCGCCTTCCGAGCGCGGCCGCAGCGTTGTCATGGTCCTTTCCGCCAGCACCGCATCGCGCTTCGACAGCAAATGGCTGCGCAGGATCGTTGCCATCCGTTTGCCGTCGCGTGCTTCCAGCGCCTCGATCATCGCTTCGTGATCGCGGATTGCACTGTCCCACTTCACCGTCTGGAAGTTGGACCGGAACCGCAACGCCTGCAGCCGCCGGTTCACCGCGATATACGTCTGCCTTAAAGCTGAATTGCGCGCGGCGTCGTTGATCTTGTCGTGAATGGCCTGATTGCGGCTGTAGTACCCCGACAGGTCGTTCTGCTCGCGGCACGCGAGCATGGCGTAATGCAGCGCCTTGATCTCGCTGAGCTCGGCGGGCGTCATCCGTTCGCACGCGAGTTCGCCCGAGAACGCTTCCAGCCCGCTCATCAATTCGAAGGTCTCGCGAATCTCCGCCTCGCTCATCTGCGACACCGACGCGCCGCGATTCGGCAGGATATCGATCAGGCCCTCGGCTGCCAGCACCTTCAGCGCCTCACGCAACGGCGTGCGCGAAATGCCGAGCGTCTCGCACAACGTGCGTTCGTTGAGCTTCATGCCCGGCGCGAGCAACCCCTCGACAATGAAATTGCGCAGGTGATCGACCACCGTGTCGTGCAGCCGTTGCCGCTCGACTTTCGGAAGCATGCTCGGGATCTGCGCAACCTGTGCGATCTCCGCACCAGGCAGATGATCATTTTGCATTCAATACCTCGAATCATTCTGTTGACGCGATTTTACCGTACCACCCTCGCAAAACAGGAGGGACGGGTTTTCACCTAAGCAAAACACGAATTTAGCGCTTTGAGTCATCGCATCGGTGCGCTAAAGTATTTTGCATGCAAAATTCAAAGGACGCATCATGTTGAAGCTCGATTTCCATCCCGCTGGTCGCCATTTCCTGCAGATTCCGGGTCCGAGCCCGGTGCCCGACCGCATCCTGCGGGCAATGAGTTACCCGACGATCGATCATCGCGGGCCGGAATTCGGCGCGTTGGGGCTGAAGGTCCTGGATGGCATCAAGACGATCTTCAAGACGGCGCAGCCGGTGGTCATCTATCCGTCCTCGGGCACGGGCGCGTGGGAAGCGGCGCTCTGCAACACGCTGAGCCCCGGCGACACCGTGCTGATGTTCGAGACCGGCCACTTCGCGACGCTCTGGAAAAAGATGGCCGAAAACCTCGGGCTGAAGCCGGAATTCCTGGGCCTCCCGGGCATCGAGGGATGGCGGCGCGGCGTGCAGGCGGACATGATCGAAGCCCGTTTGCGTGAAGACACGCAGCACACGATCAAGGCGGTCTGCGTCGTGCATAACGAAACCTCGACGGGCGTCACGTCGGATATTGCAGCGGTGCGCCGCGCGATCGATGCGGCGGGGCATCCGGCGCTTTTTCTCGTCGATACGATCTCCGGCCTCGCCTCGGCGGATTACCGGCATGACGAATGGGGCGTCGATGTCACCGTGTCCGGTTCGCAAAAAGGCTTGATGCTGCCGCCGGGAATCAGCTTCAACGCGGTCTCGCAGAAGGCGCTGAAGGCAAGCAAGGACGCGAAGCTGCCGCGCGCGTTCTGGGCGTGGGACGACATCATCGAGATGAACAAGAGCGGGTACTGGCCGTACACGCCGAACACCAATTTGTTGTACGGCTTGTCGGAAGCGCTCGAGATGATCGGCGACGAAGGCCTCGATCAAGTGTTCGCTCGCCATCAACGGTTGGCCGCGGCTTGCCGGGCAGCTGTCAACGCGTGGGGACTCGACATTCAATGCGCCGACCCGGCGGTGTATTCGCCGGTGCTGACGGGCGTGATGATGCCAGACGGCGTGGACGCAGACGCGATCCGCAAGACCATCTACGAGACATTCGACATGTCGCTCGGCACCGGTCTCGGCAAGCTCAAGGGCCGCATGTTCCGCATTGGGCACCTGGGGGACTGCAACGACCTCACGCTGATGGCCACCCTCACAGGCTGTGAAATGGGCCTCACGTTGTCGGGCGTGAAGCTCGCCGGCAGCGGTGTCCTCGCAGCGATGGACTACCTGACGAGCCACCCCGCGGCGCCGGCGTTGAAAGCGGCGGCGCGACGCGAAGCGGGACTTGCAGCCAGCTTGAACGCTCCTATCAATCAACCGCGCGCAGACGCCGATGCTGACTAAATCATCCGAAGCACTCGTCCAGCCCATCCACCTGATGCCGGTCTCGGCGCGTGCCACGCTCTCGCCGCTGGCTACGCGTCTGCGTCGCGAGTTGAAGGGCGATGTGCTGTTCGACCGTGCGGCGCGTGGACGCTATGCGACGGATGCATCGATTTACCAGATCATGCCGCTGGGCGCAGTCGTGCCGAAGGATCAGGCCGACTTGCTGCTCGCTCTGGAGATTGCACGCGACGCCCGCGTGCCCGTGCTTGCACGCGGCGCGGGGACGAGCCAGTGCGGGCAGACGATTGGCGAGGCGCTGGTTATCGATACAAGCAAGTGGCTCAACAACATCGTCCACTTCGACCGCGAAGCGCGCACGGTGACGGTGGAGCCGGGCGTGGTGCTCGATCATCTGAACGCGTGGCTGAAACCGCATGGCTTGTGGTTTCCCGTCGATGTCTCGACCAGCGCGCAATGCACGATCGGCGGCATGGCGGGCAACAACTCGTGCGGCTCGCGGTCGATGGAATACGGGATCATGGTCCACAATGTAACGTCGATAGACGCCGTTCTGGTCGATGGTCATCAAGCGGTGTTCGCGGCTTTGCACGCGATGTCCTCCGATCCACGCACGCGTCTGCTGGTGGAAGGCGTGCAGCAAATAGCGCAACGTGAACGCGATGAAATCCGCGAGCAGGTGCCGAAGGTACTGCGGCGTGTTGCAGGCTACAACATCGATCTCTTCGATTGCCAGAGTCCCTTGCCCTTCAGCGCCGACGGCGAACCGAACCTCGCGCAGTTGCTGGTGGGCTCTGAAGGCACGCTCGTGTTCAGCCGGCAACTCACGCTGAAGCTGTGGCCGCTGCCCGAGCACAAGACGCTGGGCGTCGTGAACTTCCCGGCGTTCTACGACGCCATGGACATGACGCAGCACATCGTCAAGCTGGGACCGGTTGCGGTCGAACTGGTCGATCGCACGATGATCGATCTGTCGATGTCCAATCCCGCGTTCCGTCCGGTGATCGAACAGGCGCTCGTTGGTCAACCGCAAGCCGTATTGCTGGTCGAATTCGCCGGTGCCGACAAGGCTGTGCAACTCGCGAAGCTGGCGCAGCTCGTGGAGCTGATGGGCGATCTCGGCCTGCCCGGTTCGGTGGTCGAGATGCCCGATGCCGCGCAACAAAAGGCCTTGTGGGAAGTGCGCAGGGCCGGCCTCAACATCATGATGAGCATGAAGGGCGACGGCAAGCCGGTATCGTTCATCGAAGATTGCGCCGTGCCGCTCGAACATCTGGCGCAGTACACCACGCGTCTTACCGAGGTCTTCCACAAACACCATACCGAAGGCACCTGGTACGCGCATGCGAGCGTCGGGACGTTGCACGTGCGGCCGATTCTCGATATGCGCCGCACGGGCGCACAAAAGATGCGGGCGATTGCGGAGGAAGCATCGGCATTGGTGCGCGAATACAAGGGCGCTTATTCGGGTGAACACGGCGATGGCCTGTGTCGCGGCGAATGGGTTGCGTGGCAATACGGACCGCGTATCAACGCTGCGTTCCGCGAGATCAAAGCGCTGTTCGATCCCGACAATCGCATGAGTCCGGATCGCGTTGTGAATCCGCCGAAGATGGACGACGCGACGAACTTTCGTTTCCCGCCGAGCTACCGCGAGCGTGAGTTAAAGACGCAACTCGACTGGTCGCAATGGAACGTGACACGCGATCCGTTGACCGGAGCGGAGACCGCGCCGGGAACGGGCGACGATCGCACCGGCGGTCTCGCGAAGGCCGTCGAGATGTGCAACAACAACGGCCATTGCCGCAAGTTCGACGCAGGCACGATGTGCCCGAGCTATCGCATCACCAAGGACGAACAGCATGTCACGCGAGGCCGCGCGAATACGCTGCGGCTCGCGATCAGCGGACAACTCGGTGAAGACGGACTGGCGAGCCAGGACGTGAAGGACGTGCTGGACCTCTGCGTCTCGTGCAAGGGCTGTAAGCGCGATTGTCCGACCGGCGTCGATATGGCGAAGATCAAGATCGAAGCGCGTGCGGCGTGGACCGCGAGGAACGGCCTGCGCATGCGCGATCGGCTGGTCGCGTTCCTGCCGCGTTACGCGCCGTATGCGAGCCGCGTGCCGTCGTTGTTCGGATCGATGGAGCGGTTACCGCGTTTCGCGGGCTGGTTGAAAACGCGCCTTGGCCTTGCGCCGCAGCGCTCGTTTCCGCGCTTCCTGAAGTCGTTTTTATCGTCGGCCGTGCAGCCCTTATCACCCAACCCGGACGGCAAGGAAGTGCTGCTTTTCGTCGATACCTTCAACAACTACGTGGAACCCGACAACGCACGCGCTGCCCAGCGCGTGCTGGAAGCGGCCGGTTATACGGTTCATTTCAACGTGAAGGCGGGCGAACGGCCGCTATGTTGCGGACGCACGTTCCTGTCGGCGGGACGGGTCGACGAAGCGAAAGCCGAAGCGCGCCGCACGCTGGACACGCTGCGGCCTTACATGGAACGTGGCGTGCCGATCGTCGGCCTTGAACCCTCGTGCCTGCTTTCTTTCCGCGATGAGTTCCTCGACTACGGTTATGGCGACGAAGCCCGCAAGCTCGCGCAATCCTCGTTCTTGTTCGAAGAGTTCCTGGTTCGCGAGAAAGAGGCGGGACGTCTGAAGCTTTCCTTGAAACCCCTCGCTCAGCCGAAGGCGCTGGTGCATGGCCACTGCCATCAAAAGGCCTTCGATGTGTTTCGTCCCGTGCAGACCGTGCTCGGCTGGATTCCTCAACTCGATGTGTCGGTAGTCGAATCGTCGTGTTGCGGCATGGCCGGAAGCTTCGGTTATGAAGCCGAGCATTACGAAGCATCGAAGGCGATGGCGGAGTTGTCGCTGCTGCCGGCGGTACGCCGGGCGCAGGACGCCGTGATCGTAGCCGACGGCACGAGTTGCCGCCATCAGATAGCCGACGGCACGGACACGAAGGCGCTGCATGTCGCCCAGGTATTGGCGTCGGCGCTAAAAGATTAGCGACGCGCAGGGATTCACATAAACAGCGGACGGGCTCACGTTCCGCGAACAGGAGACACGCATGGCACGACCGCGCAGACCCAGGATTCGACACATCGCTTTAACGCCCGTTCAGTAACGCCTTATCGACGTTTCAGATGCAGCTCGCTTCAGGCGCCCGTGGGCGTCGTGATGAAACACGCACTAATCAAGGAGACGATGATGTTCCGTCGAGCTACGACGCGCGTTCTGTTGTTGCTGTGCGCAATGTATTTCATTACCTATGTCGACCGTGTCAACGTCAGTACCGCCGCCTCGCAGTTCGGCGCGGAACTGCACTTGTCTCATACGCAAATCGGCTTCGTTTTTTCAGCGTTTGCCTATCCGTATCTCGTGTTCCAGATTATTGGCGGATGGGTCGGTGACCGGTTCGGGCCGCGTCGGACGCTTGCCGTCTGTGCCGTGATCTGGGCAGGTGCCACGGTGATGACCGGGCTGGCCGGCGGGTTCGTATCGCTGATCATTGCGCGCTTGTTGCTCGGGCTGGGCGAAGGGGCAACGTTCCCCACCGCTACCCGCGCCATGTCGAACTGGATGCCCGCCGATAAGCGCGGTTTCGCGCAAGGGACCACACACGCCGCATCGCGCATCGGTAACGCCGTGGCGCCGCCGTTGATCGTCTGGTTGATGATCGCGACCAGCTGGCGTGGTGCGTTTATCGTGACGGGGGTTATCAGCTTTTTGTGGGCGGTTGTGTGGATCTTCTATTTCCGCGATAACCCGCGCGAGCATAAGAGCATTACCCCCGACGAGTGCGCCACGCTTTCGTCGTTCTCCGGAGTCAAGCAGCGCGTGCCCGTGCCGTGGCGTGCATTGCTGGGACGGATGGCCCCCGTGACCGCCGTGTACTTCTGCTACGGCTGGGTGTTGTGGCTCTTCCTCGGCTGGATTCCGCAGTACTTTCTCCACAACTATCACATGGAGTTGGGGAAGTCGGCGTTGTTCGCCTCGGGCGTTTTCTTTGCCGGCGTGCTTGGTGACTGGCTCGGCGGATCAATGACAGATCGCATCCTGCGGCGCAGCGGAAACATCCGCCTGGCTCGCAATGTGATGGTCGGTGTCTGCATGTTCCTGACGCTGCTTTCGCTTGCGCCCATCATGCTGGTTTCCAACATGTCGATCACCCTGGCCGCGGTGTGCCTGAGCGGTGGGTTCTTCTTCAACGAGATGACGATCGGGCCGATGTGGGCCGTGCCCATGGACATCGCGCCGAAACACGCGGGCACCGCTAGCGGAATCATGAATTCGGGTTCTGCGCTCGCCGCGATCATTAGCCCGGTTGTCGGCGGATTCCTGATCGACCGGACCGGGAACTGGAATCTGCCTTTCACGGTGTCCATGATCTTGATGGTTGCCGGCATTGTGCTTTCGTTCACCATGCGGCCAGACCGGGCGCTGGATGACGTTGTTGCCGGTGCTGACGGGAAGAAGGGCGCGGAGCCGGAGCGGAAGTTTGTTTAGGAGCGCGCTCGCGCCGGAAGCTGTTATTTCTTGCTCCAGGAGACGATGTGGCTGAACCATCCATCTTGATCGAACGCGGGGATTTCATCGCGACCGTTGTCATCGATCGGCCAGCGAAGCTCAACGCCATGACCAAACCGTTATGGCAGTCGCTGGGCGAAAACATCGAAGCGCTCTCCGCCGATGATTCCATCCGCTGCATCATCCTGCGGGGCGCCGGCGAGAAAGCCTTCTCGCCGGGCAACGACATAGCCGAGTTTCAGACCGACCGCTCCAACGTCGAACAGGCCCGCGCGTATGGCGCGATCATGCATCGCACGCTTTCATCGCTTGGTGCATGCCGGCATCCGATAGTCGCGATGATTCACGGCATCTGCGTGGGCGGCGGGCTCGAAATTGCAGCCATGTGCGATCTGCGCATCTGCGGGGAGTCCAGCCGTTTTGGCGTGCCGATCAAGAACCTTGGCCTCGTGATGGCGCATGCGGAACTCGACGCCCTCGTGCAACTCGCGGGTCCCGCCGTTGCGCTCGAAATCTTGCTGGAAGGGCGCATCTTCGGCGCGCAAGAGGCGCGTGCGAAGGGACTCGTCACGCGGGTCGTCGCCGACGATCAGGTCACCGCAGAAACGCTAGCCACAGCGCGCCGGATTGCCGACGGTGCGCCGCTCGTCGCGCGCTGGCATAAGCAGTTCGTGAAGCGCGCAATGAACCCGGCGCCGCTGACGGCCGAGGAACGCGACGAAGGTTTTGCGTGCTTTGGTACGGAAGATTTTCGTACGGGTTATCAGGCCTTCCTCGATAAGGTCAAACCGGAATTCAAGGGGCGTTGAAATGCTCGAAACAGAAACACGCAGCAAAGGTCCGCTTGCGGGCATGTGCGTCATTGAACTCGCTCACATCATGTCTGGTCCCATCTGCGGAATGATGCTCGCCGACATGGGCGCCGATGTCATCAAGGTCGAGAAGATTCCCGGCGGAGACGACTGCCGTCGATTCGCGCCTATCCTTGAAGGCGGCGAGTCGGCGTCGTTCATGATCGTGAACCGCAATAAGCGCGGCGTCGCAATCAACCTCAAGACCGAGGGCGGCCGCGAAGTGCTGCGCAAGATGCTGGCCACCGCAGACGTAGTTACCGAGAACTATCGGCGCGGCACGATGGAAAAACTCGGCATGGGTTATGAGGCGCTCAAGGCCGAGAATCCCGGCTTGATCTATTGCGCGATCTCGGGTTTCGGCCGCAGCGGACCGATGGCCGACAAAGGGGGGTTCGACCTGATCGCGCAGGGCATGAGCGGCCTCATGAGCATGACCGGCGAACCCGGTCAGGCGCCCATCAAAGCGGGCTCGCCTGTCACCGATATCAACGCGGGCATTCTCGCCGCGCTAGGAATCTGCGCGGCCTACGCCGGCAGGCAGCGAACCGGGCTGGGCCAGATGGTGGACACGTCGCTTTTCGAAGCGGGTTTGCAGCAGATGTACTGGGCCTTTGCCAACTACTTCGCCGACGGCACGGTGTTGCCCAAGGCAGGCTCGGCCAATCCGACTAGCGCGCCGTATCAGGCGTTCCGGACACGCGACGGGTGGGTCAATATCGGCGCGGCGAATCAGAGTAATTACGAGCGTCTGGTGGACGCGCTGGATATTCCGGGTCTTGCCGGCGATGAGCGTTTCAGGACCAATGCTGGACGGTTGAAGCATCGTGGCGTGCTTGTCGAAATCCTGACCGCGAGGCTTGTCGAGCGGACGACGAACGAATGGCTCGCGACATTCGATGCAATCGGCCTGCCGTCCGGGCCGGTGCTTGGCGTGCCCGAAGCGGTCGCACACGAACAAGCGATCGCGCGCGGAATGATTGTGGAGACAACACATCCGGTTGGAGGGCGCATGCGCGGTCTCGGTCTGCCGATCCATTTCTCCGAGGGCCTCACGCAATCGCCCGTGCCCGCGCCGCTGCTCGGTCAACACACATCGGAAGTGCTGCGGGAATACGGTTTCTCCGATGAACGTATCCATGCGCTAAAGCAGGAGGGCGCCATTCTATCGAGCGATGTAGCGGTCTAAGTTATCGTGATTAAAACTGTCGGGTTCTCTTGTTACTCAATCGAGAGCCTCAACGCGAACGCCAGCAATGCCGCCGAGAACGTCCAGCGCTGCACGACCTGGGCGCGCGGATGACTGCGCAACCAACCCGAAATACGCACGGCAGAAAACGCGAGCGTCGTGTCGAAAACCGCGCCTATAACAACCAGCACCACACCCAGTTCTACCACTTGCGACCACACCGCACCCGCCTCGGGATGCACGAATTGCGGCAGCAGGACTGAACAGAACAGGAGCGCCTTCGGGTTGAGCAGACTGCTCAGCACGCCCTTCGACAGAGCGGCGCGCAGCGTCGGACGTGTCTTCGAAGTCGTATTGTTGTCGTCGAGACCGAACGCAGGCGAGCGGAAAATCTGGATCGCGATATAGGCGAGATACAGCGCTCCGGCAATACGCACGCCGTCGTAAAGCCACGGTGCGCTGCGCAACAATGCTGCCACGCCAAGCGCGGACAACGTGACGTGCAGGCTACGGGCAATCGCGAGGCCGGCGGCGGTCGAGAGCCCGTGCTTTAGCCCGCGCGTTGAGCTCGTCTGCAGAATGAGCGCCATGTCCGGGCCGGGTAGTGCATAAACGACCGCGAGGGCCCCGATAAAGACGAGCAGCAATTGCAGCGAGACCATGATCAACCTCCGTTTCGATGCTTTGATCTTGCCGCGAATCGATGAGCGTTTTCTGGCTTAGTGATCCTTGTTTTTACCTCTCGTTAGAGGAAAACGCCAAGGTGACTTCCGGAATATCGCTAAGACTTCTATAAGCCGGCAACCCGAGTTCTTCGGCGAGCTTGACGTCGGCATCTGCACCTTGCGACGCACCGTCGATGCGAAATACCGCGTCGCATTGCCTGATCAGGCGATTCGCGACTGGATATAAGAACGTTTCGCTTATCGCATCGCCCACGGTTTTGGAGCCCGCCGCCGCCGCTAAAGGAAGCGCCACCCACTCGCCGATCATCGGCATATGCCCGAGCCGGTAGAGATGCAATGCGGCCTCTTCAAGCCGCTGAAGATTTCTGGCGATCAAGGCGGCATCGCCATTGGTGCCGCTGCGGTACGGTCCCGCAATGAGTATGAGTCTGGGGTTCACGGCACGCTCCTTTCAAACACACCGTTCAACGCCGCGAACTGCAGCAGCATGATCGTTTTCGCATCGACAATTTCACCGCGACGCACCGCTTGCAACGCATCGTCGAAGGTCAGTTCAATCACTTCGAGATCCTCGCCCTCCGCTTCCAGGCCGCCGCCGTGTCCCACGCGCGCCGACGCGTCGTACTCGGCGATAAAAAAATGCAGCTTCTCCGTAACCGAACCGGGGCTCATATACGCTTCAAAAACCTTCTGCACGTTTTGTACGCGATACCCCGTTTCCTCTTCCGCTTCAGCGCGGATCCGCTCTTCCGGCGAAGCATTGTCGAGCAGCCCCCCGGCGGCCTCGATCATCATCCCGTCATGGCCATTGACGAATGCGGGGAATCGGAACTGCCGGGTCAGCACGACGGTCCGCTGGTCGCGGTTGAACAGCAGGATAGTTGCCCCGTTACCGCGGTCGTAAGTCTCGCGGCTTTGACGCTGCCACGCGCCGTCGCGACGCAGGAAATCGAAGGTCGTCTTCTTCAGCACGTACCAATCGTCGGACAAAAGCGTTGTGTCGATAATGCGAACCCGGTCTTTCGTAGCAACCATCTCTTAGCTCCACGTCGCGCAAAAGGAGGAGTCATGGTATCGTGTGATTTCGTGCAATATCAAGATATTTCGTGCAAACGCCATGCTGACCTCTCAACGAAAGAAAGCGATCCTCGAAACATTGGCGCGCGACGGGCAAGTGCTCGCCAAGCAACTCAGCGAGACATTCGGGGTATCGGAAGACACCGTGCGGCGCGACCTGCGCGAGCTGGCCAGCGAGGGCTTGCTGCAGCGCGTTCACGGCGGAGCGCTGCCCGCTTCAATGGCCGTCGCGCCGTTCGCCGAGAGGCGAGGCTTGGAGTCGTCCGCCAAACGCGCAATCGCCGCAGCGGCGGCAGCGATGATCGAAACGGGGCAAGTCGTCATAGTCGACGGCGGCACGACATCCGCTGAGCTCATCCGCCAGATCCCGCGCGATTTATCGGCGACTGTAGTGACGCATAGCCCGAGCGTTGCCGTCGGGCTGGTCGATCATCCATCGATCGAGGTGATTGTCATTGGCGGCCGGCTTTTCAAGCACTCGATCGTGACGGTCGGCGCCGCTGCCGTGGAAGCGATGTCGCATATCCAGGCCGATATCTATTTCATGGGCGTGACCGGCGTGCATCCGACGGCAGGCTTGAGCACCGGGAATTTCGAAGAGGCTTTCGTGAAGCGAGCCCTTGCGGCTCGCGCGGCGGAAACAGTGGTCCTGGCATCATCCGACAAGATCAACGCCGCGTCGCAGTATGTGATCGGCGAAGTTACGCTGGCTCAGACGATCATCGTTGAACGGGCGACCGAGCTTGCGCTGACCAAGCCGCTAGAGGACGCCGGCATTACGATAGTCCGCGCTTAGCACGGGACAAAACGCGAAAGCGATAAAGAGGCGGCATTCCATTCAAGCGAACAGCCCGCTCGCGATCATGGCGTCCAGGCAGGTTTGCGGACCGCCTACGACAATGCGGGCGCTGCACGCCAGCATGAGGTTCACGTTCAAGCCGAAATCCTCGACCGCAAAGCCCTTTGCACAATAGGCAGCGGATCCGTCCGTTCTTACCGATACACGTTCGATGAGCGGTCGATCGTCATCGACGTAAGCCCAAATCGGCTTGCCGAGCGCGGCGGCAAAACCCACTTCGAACGCGGTGCCGCTGTCCGGCTCGCCGGCTCCGCGAAAGTCGTTCAGGTTGGCCATGACGACGTCGGCGGAACGAATCGCGTCCATGTTCGCGCGGCATATCCACTGCGCTTTGACGCGCGGTTCGAGTTCGTCGGGAACCTCTTTATCGAGTGGATACAGACCGATCATTCCGCGGACCTGACAGAGCGCTTTCAGATGCTGGCCGTGACTTGGCGCGTCGCTGCGGAAAACGTCGAAGCCTGCAAGATAGACACGCGGCGTTGCCGCTGCACGTTCGATGGGAAGCGGGGCGGGCGCAAAGTGCCCTTCACGCACTTTGCGTCGAACCCGGTTCAACTGCTTATGAACCGACGCCACCAGTTTCCCGGTGCGCGTCGCGATTTCTTCGACGCTCAAGCCCTGGTCGACGAGTTCGATTAAGGTCAGTTGCTTCTTTGTTGGGCCGCGCATTGCTTTCCTCAAATACCGCTTCCGGCAGACATTCCCCCATAGGGGCGTAAGTAGAATAGCGAACGCAGGTCAAGTCAAGACGCCCGTTGCACACGCCTGAAGCCTACGGTGCGACAGCACCGGGAAACCCGGCCATTTCGACGCAATCCGCATCCGGCTGACGCCGCTTTAGCGGGATGGCGTGGCCTTGGTCCTGGCATCGAGCGGTTTTCCCGGCGCCCAAGCGAAGTATAAAGATTATCGAATTACCGCCGGTAAGCTTTGATATTGGCCCAAGCGCGCGATAGCGACGACTATCTAAGCAGGCATAGAATACCGACTTGTCCGCCAGCGCTCCCGGAGAAGCGCCAACTCCGCGACCAGCAGACCAAGAGGCGTGGCCGTAGTCGTATCTTCAACAAGCCCGATTGAGTCCATGGCAGGCAAAAATTGCGGCGCCAAGGTAGCCACGCCGCTGAGCATAAATCAGACAATCCATGGATACGAAAATAGCGCCGTTTAGCTTGCCCCGCTGGCGATTTACGACCTGGTTATGTTATTCCGGGCCAGCTGTACCCGACGACATTCGCGTTGCGCTGATCGGGAGTCTATTTGGCACGCTGCCTATTTTCGCTGGCGGCGTGCTCAATACCATCGCTGTTTCGCTTGTGATCGCCCTTCGCGAACCCACTGCGGCGTTTATCGCCTGGGTGGTGATTGAGGTCGTCCTGTGCGGCACGCGCCTGATTTTATTGGTGGCGGCGCATCGGGCGGCCAGGCGTGGACAGCCGACTTTCACCGACGTCTACCTGCTGCTCGGCGTCCTTTGGGGCGCAAGCGTGGGTTACGGTGCATTTATCAGCATCCTGAGCACGGACTGGATAGCCGCAACGCTTTCCTGCTTGTCGGCTGCCGCGATGGTGGGTGGTATTTGCTTCAGAAATTTCGGTGCGCCCCGGCTGGTGGCGATCATGATTTTGTTGTCCTTGGGTCCTTGCTGTATTGCAGCGGCAATGTCCAAGGAGCTCATTCTGAGCATCACGCTTATTCAAATTCCGTTTTATCTCGTCGCAATGAGCATTGCCGCATTTCGCCTGAACGGGCTGCTCGTTTCGACCATGAAAGCGGAACGGGAGAACGACCATCGCGCGCGCCATGACGCGCTGACCAGCTTGCCGAATCGGGCAGGGTTGATCCACGCGTCGCAAACCCGGTACAAAACAGCGTCGGAAAGCGCCGTAAAAACCGCAGTCCTTTACATTGACCTGGACGGCTTCAAACCGGTCAACGACCAGCACGGACACGAGGCCGGGGACCTCTTGCTTGTGATGATCGGCGGCCGTCTCAACGCATTGAAGGGTGCGGAGGACATGGTGTTTCGAATTGGCGGTGACGAATTTGTCGTCACGGTCAGCGCGCTCAATCGTGAGGACGCGGCTGCATTCGCGGATCGCCTGATCAGCGAAATGTCGGCACCGTTTGCATTGACGGCCCATGTCTCGGTCAATGTGGGCGCGAGTATCGGCGTGGCATTGATTCCCGACCACGGCGCCGATGTGCTGACGGCGCTCAATGCCGCCGACAAAGCGCTGAACGTTGCCAAGGCAATGGGCAAATCGCGCTGGAGCCTCGCGTCCTAGCGTTGGTTACCAAACCTTTGCTCCGGAACTGGGTTCAGCGCTGAGCCGCCGAGCGCCCGCCTTCCTGCGCGGCTCGCTGTCGATCGAATCGTTGTATTGCTTCAGCACGGGGATGTTCGAGGTAAGTTACTTAATACTTAGGCATCCTTGATTCAGAATCTATTGTCATGGCTGTGGTCGATTCGCGTGCCGCACCCTGGATTTATATCCGGGCGCCATCTATAACACCGTTCATCGTGCTGGCTAAAAGCATTGCGCTCAAGGTTTGACACGGCCGTAAAGCGCCGTGCCCGTTCTTATGATGATTCTCCCTGCGTCATGACTGCATGAAGCAGGGGAAAACCCCGGTCGTCCAAGCCAAACCGCCTTAACGGATCGGCACTTCTTTGTGAGCACTGCCGCCACGCTAAAGCATGCAAGGCTGACCGTCTCATGTGGGACGCCGTGTCGAGGGTATGCGTGGGTCCCGCTCATGATGGTGCTGGCTGGTGCAAGCGGTCCGGCCACGAGCATCGCCCTTCGCGACAACTTGATTCGTCCGAGGGGTCGTCCCGCGCCACCCTTTCACTCCAAGGAGGAATTCATGGATACACCCATGGCTGTTGTGAAGCGTGCCTATCAGGCGTTCGGCCGTAACGACATCGAGGGTGTCCTCGAGTGCATCGCCCCGACGGTCGACTGGCGGATCGTAGGCCCGGCTTCGTTACCTTTCCCAACGCAATGCCATACCCGGCAGGAGGTCGGGCGTTTCTTCAAAGAGCTGGCAGAGGATGGCGATATCACGGTGTTCGAACCACGAGAGTTCATCGACGCGAACGAGCATATTGTCGTTCTGGGATTTTTCCGGGTGACGCTTGCTAAAACCGGTAAGCCGTTCGAGTCAGAGTGGGTTCACGTCTGCACGGTCAAGAACGGCTTGTTGACGCGCTGGATCGAGTTCTTTGACACAGCGGCGCGCGTGAATGCCTAGGTATATGCTTGATCGACGTTCGGGCGCGGCACACGGGAGCGTGAGGCCGCGCCGCTAGTTACCGAATCAAGTGCGTGGCTGCCCTGTCTATCTTTACTCCATCTGACTTGCGTTCGTCCTCTTTGGCCGGCTTCGACCCGGCGTTCAGCCAGGTCACATCCACATGCAACAGTTCCGACAAGCGACGGCAGTCGGCGGTTCGCGGTAGCGTAATGCCGGCTCGCCACAGCGCGACATCACCCTCGGTCACACCCAATGATTTCGCCACGCGGCTGGACGAAAGCCCGGAGCGTTTGATTGTCATGTCAAGTCTTGCGGCGAATGCCCGGCCTAGCCGTTGGCTATCGCAGCTGTCGCTTACATGGTGGTCGGAAAGGGAAGGTGCGTTCATGGGTGGCGCGGGACCTGATAGACGGTTTCGGTGCTCGAACGGGGCACTGTACGTGACCAAAGAGTCGCGTTAATGACATTACATACCCCTCACAAGAGGCAATGTGTCTGCGAGCGTACATAAGACAAAAGGGCGTAAAGGACGATCGCCGCCGTGGCACTCTTTTCATGACGTTTTGATGGCAAGCGCACATTGAGCCGGGTATTCGACAGGTGTGCAGTTTCGGCGGCACTTCTTATCGGACCGTTTGTCGAACCGGCCGGCGACGGGCGAAACGGGCGCGTCGCTTCGCATGGGCAGCGGTTGCTGCCGGCTTCAATACGAGGAGGATGCATGGCAGTGAATTATGGGGTGCTCAAGGGCACCGTGACCGGTCATCTTCGCAACGCCGATGACGACCACTATCAGATCCTGGTCCACGCCGGAACGACGGTCTTTCGAATTGCATCGAACGTGAAATCGTCGGCGCCGCACGCGCCTTCAACGGTCTTGTTCGAAGAGCGGGACACGCTGCCCGACACATTGACGAGTGGCCTCGCCGCGCTGACGCCAGGGTTTACCAAGCTGCCGTCTACGCCCGGCGGTCTCTCAATTGACTATGTACGCGGCGGCCTCGTGGATACCAAAGCGATGACACCCGTTCCCGCTGATGCAATCGGCACGACCAACGACCTGAAAGACAAACTCGAAAGCGCAGTCGTCGCGGCGATGTCCATGGAAGGATCGATCATCTACGCATTTGGATCGAGATGGGGTCCTGAAGAAAACAAGCCGGATCAGTATTTCAAGTTTGTCCCCGGCAATGGCGTACACGACATCCACATGAACCAGGGCAACAGCGGCCAGTACGAGAAGGATAACGGTGCGTATCAGGACGGGGCGCTCATAATCGCGTATGCGGACAACACGTGGCGTGCATTTTTCTTCGCGTTCCAGTCGCAGACCTTCGATACAGACGACCAGGGCAATCCGATCGCGTGAAGTTGAATGCTGAGGGCAACTGTTTCTTGTTCGTGGAGCCATGACAGCACCATGGCTCCATGAACGCCAGTTGCCCGTTAAACCTTCTTCAAATAGCAGGCTTTCAGCATAAAGTTTCCAGCGTCCATTTTGCAGTCGACTTCGTGGTCGCCGCCAACCAGCCGAATGCTCTTCACCTTGGACCCGACCTTCAGCGTGATCGACGAGCCTTTCACTTTCAGGTCCTTGATCAGCACCACGGAGTCGCCGTTCGCCAGCACGTTGCCGTTGGCGTCTTTCACCACGGCGTTCGTGTCGTCATCGGCTGATGCGGCTTCCGTCATCGACCACTCATGACCGCAGTCTGCGCAGATAATGCGGTCGGCGTCCGCGTAGGTATTTTCCATCGCGCATAGCGGGCAGGCGGGGAGTGTGGACATGATTCCTTCCAATAGTGATGAATTCGACGCGGTGCGAACGCGCTCCGGCGGCCGGGATTATAAGCGGCTCGCGGGCCGCGTCGTTTAAACCGCGCGTTTGGCTTGCTCGACGAACGCCGGACTCACATCGGCAATCCCCTGGCACCCCAACAAGCGCATCGAAATCAGCATTTCGTCCATCATCAGCGCGAGCACTTCACTGGCCCCGGCTCCGCCGCGCGATGCGACGCCATACAGCGGTGCTCGCCCAAGCAACACGCCTCGCGCGCCTAACGCAACTGCCTTCAACGCATCGCTTCCTCGCCGCACGCCGCCATCGATAAAAATCTCCATCTGTCCGCGTACTGCATCGACAATCCCCGGCAACACCTCCAGCGGGGCAAACGTGCTCCCCAACTGCCGCCCGCCATGATTCGATACAACAATTCCATCGGCGCCGTGCGTGATGGCCAGCAATGCATCGTCGATGCCCATAACCCCTTTGACGATCACCTTGCCGCTCCAGTGCCGTCGCACCCATTCCAGATCGGTCCAGCCTAGCCCGAACTTTTACCCGTCAATTAGCCGGAACGCACGTTAGCACTGGGTTTC
>NZ_JALPRJ010000052.1 GCF_030464885.1 Caballeronia sp. SEWSISQ10-4 2
CGCCGTTGGACAAAGAAATGACGTGCCGCCACGCACAGTGGCTAATAGTGATAAAGAGAACAGCTAAGACCGACCGGCCATGGGCGCAGAAAGCAGCAACCCTGCATAAACCCAAACCCACAGCCACAAACCCGACCACCAAAAAGCCGCCCCGTTCGGCTAAAACGGCAAAAACGACAATAACGGCGCCAGCAAAACCATCACCACACCCGCGATCATCATCGTCAGGCTGGCGACCACGCCCTCCTCACTGCCGAGTTCGCGCGCTTTCGCCGTGCCCACGCCATGTGCCGCCGCGCCAAAAAGCGCACCGCGCGCCAGTCGCGAACGCAATGGCACGAGCGCCAGCACAATTTCACCGAACAACATGCCGACCACGCCGGTCGCAATCACAAACAAGGCTGTCAGATCCTTCGGCGCGTGGAGTCTGTCGGAGACGGCGAGCGCAAATGGCGTGGATACCGAGCGCGTAGCCAGGCTGCGCTGCAATTCCGGCGATAAATGCAGCAGTTTTGCGAGTGCCAACGAGCCGCCGACCGCGACCAGAATCCCAACCGTCACGCCCACCGATAACGACAGCCAATGCTTCTTCAGCAGATGCCGATATTCGAAGATAGGTACGGCAAACGCGACCGTGGCCGGGCCGAGTAGCCACATCAGCCAGCGGGTATCGGCGAAATCAACGGGGTACGGAATGCGCGCGCCCAGGACGATGGCCACGAGCACAACCGGCACCGTGAGCAGCGGCGTGAGCCACGGCTGACGAAAGCGCGCATAGACGCGCTTCGACACGAAATACAACGCGACCGTCAGCACGAAGCAACCCGCCGCGATGAGACGCGCGGCGTCGTCGGCGAAAAGGGATTCGTAGAAGTGTGTCATCGCGTCCGGGTTCACAAAGCAGTCATCAAGCCCGTGCCGCGTGCCGTGCGCTCGTCACGCGACGCAGTTCCAACCGGCGCTCGAGCTTCGAAGCCTGTTCGACGGCGAATGCCACCGCCACCATCACCATCAACGTGCCAAACACTACAACCAGCGCCAGGCGCCAGCCATCTTCCCGAAACAAGCCGCCGTATTGAACCGCGGCGACTGCGGCCGGGATGAAAAACAGCAGCATGTCGCCGAGCAGCCAGTCCGCGCCCGCCTTGACCCAGCGCGGCGCAATACCGCCGCAGAACAACAGCGCGAGCAGCACCAGCAAGCCGACAACGCCGCCCGGCACGGGCAAATGCAAAGTGCGCGCGGCGAAATCGGCAAGCAGCCAGATTCCGGCGAGACCCGCGCTCTGCATGGCGATGCGCGCAACCCGGCCAAACGTGGCGCGGGAACCGGCGAACAAGGTGGATAGAGGTAAAACGGCGGCGAGAATGATCATGGCGGACCTTTCTGCAGACTTATAAGGGTTAACGTGTACTTGAATATAGCGTGCACCGCAACATAAAAAAAATGACTTAAACTTATCAAGTACATTCCAATTTGGAATTCAGGGGGTATGTATGGAATTGCGATCGCTGCGGTATTTCGTCGAGGTCGTGAAGCAAAAAAGCTTCACTGCGGCGGCAGAAAAAATGTTCGTCACGCAGCCGACCATCAGCAAGATGGTGAAGTCGCTCGAAGACGAAATCGGTTCGCCGCTGCTGCTGCGCGAAAGCCGCCAGATGGTGCTCACCGACGCCGGCCAGATCGTCTATCAGCGCGGACTGGAAGTGCTCGCGGCGCACGCGCAGCTCGAAGCCGAACTCAACGATCTCGGCAAACTCGGGCGCGGCACGCTGACTATCGGCATTCCTCCGATGGGCGGAACACTGTTCACGCCAGCCATCGCCGCGTTCAAGAAACACTATCCGAAGGTGGAGTTGAAGCTGTTCGAGCGCGGCTCGAAGGCGATCGAGGCGGCGTTGATAGACGGTGAACTGGAACTTGGCGGCGTGCTACAGCCCGTCGATCTCGCCACGTTCGACGTTTTGCCGGTCAGCCGTCAGTTGCTCTGGCTCGTCGCGCCAAAAGGCTCGCGATGGGATGCCTCGGTGGACGTGCCGCTCGCCGATCTCGCGCAAGAACCGTTCGTTTTCTACGGCGAAAGTCTGGCGTTATCGGATCTCGTGCTCAACGCTTGCCGCGAGGCGGGATTCACGCCGACTATCGTGGGGCGCAGCGGGCACTGGGATTTCATGGCGGCGCTGGTGCAGGCGGGTGTCGGCATTGCATTGCTGCCCGCGCCGTATTGCCGGCGACTCGATATCAGCGCGTTCACCTGCCGGCCGGTGGTCGCGCCGGAAATCCATTGGGATATGGCCGTGGGCTGGCGGCGTAACGGCTATTTGTCGAACGCGGCGCGCGCCTGGCTCGAGGTCGTGCGGCAAACACTACCGGCCAATCTCGGCGATGACTTCCTGCAAGGACCGGCGGAACGGTTTCCGGCACGCGTGCGCAACGCCGCGCCGCGGTAAAGGGCACGCAAAGGGCTCGCAAACGGCCCGGCTACGCACGGGAAAACACCCCGTCCCGCTTGCGCGGGACGGGGTGTTTTGTATTGCCACGTCAGTACCGGATCTCAACGCCTCCGGTCACACAATCACTCCTGCACAGCGAAGTCGATCCGGCGGTTCGCGAAACGTCCGCTGGCCGTTGCGTTGTCCGCGACCGGGTGGGCATCGCCGAAACCTTGCACCGTCAGCGAGTCAGCAGAGACGCCATGCTTCACGAGGAACGCGCGCACTGCTTCCGCCCGCTTCTTCGACAACGCCAGATTTGTGCTCGCCGGGCCGACATTGTCCGAATAACCGCCCACGTTCAGTTTCACGGTCTTGCTCTTCGTCTCGCACGCCTTCAGCACTTCTGCCGATTTGGCCTGCGCCAGTTGTGCGTCTTGCGGCGGCACATCGGAACCGGTGCGAAAGTTGATCACTTGCAGGTTCAACACTTTGGCGACATCGGCGGCAGAGCAATCGTCGCTCAACGACGAGAGCGCGCTCATGAACGATTCCTTCGCGGTTTCGACCGCTTGCTTGACGTCGAAGGTGCCGATGGCAAAGCCCGCGCCGAACAACGTCTTCAGCTTGTCCATCCAGCCGTTGCGTGCATCGGCTGCCGACCCGCTCAACTCGATCTTCTCGCCCGACAACCTGGCTTCCGCGCCCGGCAATTGCATCAGCGGCAACAGCCCGTCGAGCTTGTCGAGCCAGCTAGCCTGCTTGGTGTCCGGGTCCACGGCAATGGCTGCGTTCAGATGGTCCGCACCGAATTTCGCCGTCGGTGCGGCGAGCAGCTTGGCCTTCTCTTCTTCGCTGCCGACCGTTGCGTGAATGGTCGGTGCGTCGAGCTTGTCGACGGTGAACGTCAGCAGCGCGTCCTTCGTGGGTGCCGGTGCGGCAGCGGGTGGCGGAGCCGGTTCGGCGGCAGCCACCGGTGTGGACGAAACCACCGGAGCCGCAGCGGGTGCGGTTGCAAGCGGTTGCTGGTTGACGCGGCTACGGCCGAACAACAGCGCGAGCAATGCGATCGCGACAGCCACAGCCAGCCACCACCATTTCTTCGACCTTGCCTTCTCTTCCACCACGATCCGGTCGAGCGATGCATTCACGGCCGGCGATGTGCCGACGACCGTCGACGGATGGCCGAGATGCGACGACACCGCTTTCATCTGCGCCCCAACGCCGGACAGGAAACTGCCCGCGCCACCCAGACCCAGCGCGCCGGCGATATCTTCCGTCATGCTGGCTTTCACCATCGGCAACTGATGGCCGAGCAGCGTAGGCAACTGGCCGACAGCACCGTCGACCTTCGTGAAGTAATGCTTGAGCACGCCGAACAGCGTGGTCATGACAATGCCGCTGAGTGCGTGCGTGGCGCCAACCGATACGCCCGTTTTCGTGGCCACGGCGTTGCTCAGCGCGTTGACGCGTTCTTCCGACGACACGCCGCTGAAAAGCCGCGTGCCCGATGCGAGCAGCAACTGCAGGCCATCGCCGTGGACGAGTTGCGGCAGCATATCGACGATATTCGCATTCGAATCCTGCGACAGGATCGACGCGAACAAGCTGCGCGCGCCTTCGGGCGATGCAGCCTTGTTCATCAGCGATCCGACCAGTGCCGGCGCGATCATGCCGACCACGCGTTTCGCCGCTTCGGGGGCGACACCCAGTTTTGTAGCGAGTTGTTGCAACACGCTTTCGGTCAAAGCGCCCTGTACTAGCTGAATGACCTTAATGCTCATTTGAATTGCCTTTTCCTTACTTGCGTGATTGCACCTGCGGCCCCAATTGGGCGGCGCTGAGTATAGGTTCGGTATCGAGTAAATAAGGAGTTCCGACTAAAAATCGGAAATACCTCAAGACAGAAGATTTGAGACGATTCTCAAGATGTCTTGTTTGGTTTGCGAAAGGGATAGCGGGAAGCCCTCTTTGCGAATATCACCGCACCGGAGCAAACTAAAACCTCAGACGGAGGCAAGCGATGAATTCACCCACCTACGGCCAGACGCACGAAGTCACCAACCAGACGCCGCCACTCGAACGTTACAACGCGCTCACGACTGACCCTGCGCTCGTCGGCGCCATTCAGCGCGAAGGCGCCGCCTGGCATCTCGACGCGCTCACCCGCGACGGTCTCGCTCTCACGCATCCCGACGTACTCGCGCTCGCCGACCTCGCCAACCGGCATGCACCCGAGCACCATCCGTTCAACGCGCGCGGCGAACGCATCGATGCAATCGAATTCCATCCCGCCTGGCATACGCTGCTTTCAATGTTGCGCGAACAGGGCCTGCACTCGCTGCCGTTCGAATCCGCCATGCCGAAGCCCGGCGCGATGGCCGCGCGCGCCGCCGGATATTTCCTCCACGCGCAACTGGAAAGCGGCTCGCTGTGCCCGCTGACAATGACGTTCGCGAGCATTCCCGTGCTGCAGCAAGAGCCCGCGTTGTACGCCAGCCTGCAGGCGCAATTGCTTTCGCGGCAACATGATCCACGCGATATCCCGCTCGGCGCCGGCAAACAATCGATGATGATCGGCATGGGCATGACCGAAAAACAAGGCGGCTCGGACGTGCGCAGCAATCGGACTCGAGCAATCGCGACAGGCGGCGGCGGACGAGGCGGCGAATATCGGCTGATCGGCCATAAGTGGTTCTTTTCCGCGCCGCAGTGCGATGCTCATCTCGTATTGGCGCGTACCGGTGAAAGCCTTCAGGAAAGCGGCCCGATTTCCTGCTTCTATGTCCCGCGTTTCGCGCCGGATGGATCGAAAAACGCCGTGCAGGTCCAGCAGCTCAAGGACAAGCTCGGCAACCGCTCGAACGTAAGCAGCGAAGTCGAATTCCTCGACGCTTACGGCGTGATGATCGGCGACGAAGGGCGCGGCGTACCTACGATCATCGAAATGGCAAACTTCACGCGCCTCGATTGCGTGATCGGCAGCGCCGCGTTGATGCGCGCCGCGCTGATCCAGGCCCTTCATCACGCGCGGCACAGGCGGGTCTTCGGCGCGAAACTCATCGACCAGCCGCTGATGCGCAACGTCCTCGCCGACCTCGCGCTGGAATCCGAAGCGGCAACGGTGCTGTTCATGCGGCTCGCCGGCGCGTTCGAGCATTCGGAGCGGCCGGAAGAGCGCGCGTGGCGTCGCATCGTGACCCCGGCGGCGAAGTTTTGGGTCTGCAAACGCGCGCTCGAATTCACCGGTGAGGCGATGGAAGTCTGGGGCGGCAACGGCTATGTCGAAACAGGTCCGATGGCGCGGTTTTATCGCGAGGCACCGGTGAATTCGATCTGGGAGGGATCGGGGAATGTGATGTGCCTCGACGTGCTGCGGGCGTTCGAACGCGAGCCCGATGCAGCCCGCGCGCTGTTCGATTCATGGCAGTCGGTGGCGAGTGAACATCGCGTGCTCGGCAATGCATTGAAAACGCTGCTCGCCATGCTGCGCGGCGATCCAGCCACACGCGAGACATCGGCGCGGGGGATTGCGCAGCAACTGGTGCTGACGGCGCAAGGGGTTCTGCTCGCGCAGCACGCGCCGGCGGACGTGGCGGCGGCGTTTATCGAAACCCGTCTCGGCGATGCCAGCGGTTCGGCTAATCGCGTGTACGGAACGCTACCTGCAACGCTCGACTTCAGCGCGGTTATCGAGCGCGCGTTTGCGGGATAGCCAGGATGGCGAAGTAATTCAACTCTAGATGAATCAAGCGGTGCGGCCACGCCCCTTGCGGACCGGAATGGTGGGGTCCACTTCGGGCGGTGGCCCTTCCTCCACTCCATTCTCCAGCCGATACAACCACGCGAGCAATTCCGCCACCGCCTGATAAAGCGCGGGCGGAATGCGCGAGTCCAGGTCGACCTGCATCAGCAGCGACACCATCTCCGGGGATTCATGCACGTACAGGCCTGCATCTTTTGCGCGCTGCACGATCATTTCCGCGACGAGCCCGTAGCCCTTCGCGACCACGCGCGGCGCGGCGTCGCCATTGTGCGTGTCATAAGTGAGCGCGGTGGCCTGCTTGCGCGAATCTCTGCGCGAGCTCACGTGCTGCTCCGGCCTGGCGGTGTCGATGTTGATGCCGGTAAACCCGCCGCGCTGGCAACGTCGGTGAAATGAGGGAGCGCCGGACCAGCCGCCGATTCCGCCAGCGAGTCCCGCGCGCGCACCGTCAGCCCGGCAAGCTGCAGTCCCGCTGCATCGATTTGCTGCCGGAAATGGTCACCATCGGCGGCGAGACGGGCCGCGCCACCCTCGCTCGCATTCATTCGCACCACCAACTGGTTGCCCGTGAGCACCAGATCGGCGTCCACATTGCCGAGCGTCGGCAACGTCAGCGTGACTCGCGTGTGCCACGCGCGATCCGCGTCGATCGCGCCGCCGTTCTGATCCTGATACGCATCGCGTTCCTGCGGCCCATGATTTTGCGGCTGGATTTGCCACTCGAACTTCGCGCCCGGCCACGCTTCGCCGGCCCAGCGAAACTGATCGGAGGCAAGCACGTCGAGCTGCTGGCGCACGAGTGGAATAGTCGATGGATGAATGCCGGAGGCAAGCGCCGCCTGCACGGCCGAATCCTGGACATGCGCGGCTGAAGACTGCGTACCCGTGCTTGCTCCCGAGGACGCCGGCGCCGACGATGAAAACACGCTGGCCGGCATCTCACGCACCGACGCCGCCAGCGCTGCCGCTTGCTGCGGCGTCTGTGGCGTCGGCACGGGACGCGCGGAATTCATCGGATTGGGGTTATCGGCGGCGAACGTAGGCGGAAGCAGCGTTTCGTCGATCCAGACTTCGGCAGCCGCTGCGGCCGGCTGCGCGAAGGAGCCGGACGGTAATCCGCTGGCCGATCTGTCCGTCCGAGCCTGCGGCTCATTGCTCAGCGACGCGAGCGAACGTTGTCCGCCCAGCCACTGCGCGATATGGTTTTCGTAGAAAAGTCCGCTGTCCGCAACGGTCCTGGCCAGCATTCCTGCGAGAACCGTCGCCGGCAAGGGCGTTGCGGGCGGATTGACCGCGCCCGCGGCACTCGCCGAACTCGAGGAAAACAAGGATCCGGACAGGCTCTCGAACGCGCTGGCAGCCTGGACGATGCGTGGCGCAGTCGGCCACAACGGCATATTGCCGAGCAAGGCGGGCGTGGCGCTGCCGCCAAAACGCGAAATGGCGTCGAGCGTGCGTGCGATTTCGCTGAGCGCGGTCTGCGTCGACGGCCCCGGCGCGGCATACGCGTTGATGGCGGATGCCGGCGCGGCGACGCGCGGGGTATCGACTGAAAGTTGCGATGTATTGGCTTGAGGAGCGGTCGAACTGGTCTGCGTATTGAGCGCGGACAGCAGCATGTCGGTGCGGCTGGCAAGCAGCGCAGCGATCGCGGAGTCCAGTCCAGGCATGCCAGTTTCCTCGGGTCACCAGTCCAGCCGCATTGGCCGGCCACTGGTCTTCAACGAGCCGCGAACGCGTAAAACGCGTCTAGCGCAGCCCGATCATCTTCTTCAAAACTCGCACGGGCCTGTTCACAGTGAACAACGCAGCGGACAACCGCGCGAGGCTGGGGGCGGTGAGGTCGCGAATGGCGGCGTCATCGGCAAGAATCCGGCGCACCAGCTCAAGCTTGCGAGCCCGTGCGATGTCATCCAGTTCGGAACTGGGATCAGCCTCCCTCAGACCGTCGATCAAGTCGCGATAGGCGCTCTGCATCGTCTTCAGTTCACCCCATTCCCCGCTGCGCGCAGCGGCCAGCATGCATGCAGAAAGTGCGGCAATCGCTTCGTAATGAGCGAAATATTCTTGTGTGGTTTTCATTATGTGCAAGCATGTTTCGCGGCGTCACGCCGCAGCCATTTTTGCTGCTTCGGGCGCAATCGCCATCCAGGCTTCCTCGAGCGTCGCGAGTAGGCCATCGATCTCTACCAGCACCTCTTCGCTGTGGCGCACATTCGCCTCCAGCAACCGGTGCGACATATACGTATAGAGCGCGTCCAGGCGTGCCGCGATCTCACCGCCGGCGTCCTTGTTAAGCGCCGGCTGCAAACCGCTTTCGATAATGCTGATCGCCTTCGTGATCGCCTCCCCGCGCGCCGCGATATTGCCCTGCTGCAGGTGCATCCGGGCTTGGGCGACGGCCTGCCGCGCACCTTGATACAGCATGACAACCAGCCTGTGCGGGCTCGCGCCCATTACCCCTGTCTGAACGCCGACGCGTGCGTAGGCGTTGGCTCCACCGTGTCCCTGGGAAAACATCCGACCCTCTCCTTGTGTCGACCAGAGTTGGCACTTCAGCGCCTTACTCTGGTCCCATGGTTCCGTCGTTTCATGTGCGTTTCGCGCAAAGGCGCTGCACGCCAGCGCACTTATTGACGGGAACCGTGATGAACCGATGCCGACGAACAGGTCCCGACCTTTTTATTTGTCTGACCGTTTATCGTGCTGCTATCCGGGTTATCGGAGAAAGTGGCAAAAGCTTTAGGCGTGCTTTGCGTCACAACGAATTCCAGAAAAGGAAACGGTCGGAAGATCGATGGTGCGAAAAGCCGGCGGTGCAGTGCTCAGACAGAGATGTTCATGATGTCGTTGTAGGCCGAGACCAGCTTGTTGCGGACCTGCAAGCCGAACTGGAATCCCACGTTGGCCTTCTGGGAGTCGACCATCACGTCGTTCAGCGAAACGTTTGGCGCGCCGATTTCAAACGCTTGCGCCTCTTTACCCGCTTTCATCTGGCTGCTGCTGATGTTGTCGAGGGACGACTTCAGCGCGTCGGCGAAACTGCCAGCGCTCGCTGCACCGGATTCGGGCACGACGCTGCCGCTCGCGACATTGCCGGCACCGCCCGCCGCTTGCGTCGCCATGGTCTGCATTTGCTGGAGCGCCGAACTCAACGGGCTGATGGGAGCATTCATAGTGTCTCCAGAAGGAACGGAAAGGAACTGAAAATCGGCGGCAACATATGGACGGCGGTGCTTCTGGGACAATTCGAACCGGGGCCTGTCCCGGGCCTCAGGCCGGCGTCTGCGCCGGAGCCTGGGCGGTTCGCCATATGGCCTGACCGATTAGGAAAAAGTCTAGCAGCAGCGTCATTTCTCAAAGCAGGGAAAGGAAACCAAAACTCGCTTCTATTCGTTGGATCAACTAAATCCTGCTTACGGATAATTCCTCTCATGAAAGTGCCTGCAGTGCGCTCGGCCGACGCCGGCACACTTCGCAGAAAACGCAAGACTCGGAGAGTTTCGAAGCATGGATTCCACCACCAACCTGATCAACCCGGACGCCCGCATGGGTCTGACTGGCGCGCAGCCAGGCGCTGCCGGGTCGATCGCCGCGAGCACGGGCGGGACCGGCTACGCGGGCGGCGCGGACTTCGGCGGCGGCTTTGGCCCGCGCATGCCGATGCTCAACCAGTTCCGCAATAACCCGCGCATGCCGTTGATCATCGCCGTGGCGATTCTCGCCGTGGTCGTGGCGGGTCTCGTGATGTGGTCGCGCCAGCCGGATTACCGGGTGTTGTTCAGCAATCTCTCCGACCGCGACGGCGGGGCGATCGTCGCTGCGCTGCAGCAAGGCAATATCCCCTACAAGATTGCCGAATCCGGCGGCGCGATCCTGGTGCCGAGCGACGCGGTGCACGAGACGCGCTTGCGCCTCGCGTCGCAGGGTTTGCCGAAGAACGGCTCGGTGGGCTTTGAACTGATGGACAACCAGAAGTTCGGCATCAGCCAGTTCGCCGAACAGGTCAACTATCAGCGCGCGCTGGAAGGCGAGCTGGAAAAGACCATCGCGTCGATTTCGTCGGTGCGTGAAGCCCGCGTGCATCTCGCCATTCCGAAGCCGAGCGTGTTCGTGCGCGAAAAGGAACTGCCGACCGCGTCGGTGATGCTAAATCTCTATCCCGGCCGCGCGCTCGACGAGGGCCAGATCCTCGCGATCCAGCATATGGTGTCGTCGGGCGTGCCGGACATGCCGGTGAAGAACGTGACCATCGTCGATCAGGACGGCAATCTGCTCACGCAGCAAAGCACGGCGAACGGCCTGGACGCGTCACAACTGAAATATGTGCAGCAGATCGAGCGCAACACCCAGGGACGCATCGATGCAATCCTCGCGCCGCTGTTCGGTGCGGGTAACGCCCACTCGCAGGTGAGCGCGGATATCGACTTCTCGAAGCTTGAGCAGACGGCCGAAAGCTACGGTCCGAACGCCAACCCGCAAAACACCGCGATCCGCAGCCAGCAATCGAGTGAATCCAAAGATGGCGGCGGCGCCAGCGTGGGCGGCGTGCCGGGCGCGCTGTCGAACCAGCCGCCGGCCGCGGCCTCCGCGCCCATCGACGCAGCCGCCAGCGGTGCGGACGCGAAAACCGCGCCGGTCAACGTCCGCAAGGACACCACGACGAATTACGAAGTCGATCGCACCGTGCGCCACTACGAGCAGCCGATGGGCGGCATCAAGCGCCTTTCCGTCGCGGTGGTGGTGAATTACCAGAAACAAGTCGATGCCAAGGGCATCGCGACCATGCAGCCGCTGTCCGCCGACAAGCTCACGCAAGTGCAGCAACTGGTGAAAGACGCGATGGGCTACGACGAAAAGCGTGGCGATTCGGTGAACGTGGTCAACAGCACCTTCCTGACGGATACGACCGTGGTTCCCGACGTGCCGTGGTGGCGCACCCCGGAGATGATCGCGCGCGCAATCCAGCTCGCGAAGTATCTGGGCATCGGCGCAGTGGCGTTGTTCCTGTACTTCAGCATGGTGAAGCCGGCGGTGCGCCGCGCTTTCCCGCCGCCGTCACCGCCGACGCCGGCTGCGCTCGGCGCACCGGACGACCTGTCGCTGCTCGACGGACCGTCCATGCCGAAATCGCTGGAAGAAGACGAAAAGGATGCCGAGGTCAGTTTGCTCGGTCACGAAAGCAACAAGGCCAAGTTCGAACGCAATCTCGACTACGCGCGCATGGTCGCGCGCCAGGACCCGAGAATCGTCGCGACGGTCGTCAAGAACTGGGTGTCAGATGAACGCTGAAGGCCTCAATAAAGCCGCGCTCCTGCTGATGTCGATCGGCGAATCCGAAGCGGCGGAAGTGTTCAAGTACCTCGGACCGCGCGAGGTGCAGAAGATCGGCGCGACCATGGCGACGTTGAAAAACGTGACGCGCGAACAACTCGATAACGTGATGACCGAGTTCGTTCAGGAAGCCGAACAGCACACGGCGCTGTCGCTCGATTCGAGCGAATACATCCGGACGGTGCTGACCAAGGCGCTTGGCGAAACCAAGGCCGGCGCGCTGATCGACCGGATTCTGCAGGGCAGCGACACCAGCGGCATTGAAGGCCTGAAGTGGATGGATTCGGCTGCAGTGTCAGAACTGATCAAGAACGAGCATCCGCAAATCATTGCGACGATCCTGGTTCACCTGGACCGCGATCAGGCATCCGAGATCGTGGCGCTGATGACTGAACGTTTGCGCAACGACGTGCTGCTGCGCATTGCCACGCTCGACGGTATTCAGCCGGCCGCGCTGCGCGAACTCGACGACGTCCTGACCGCGCTGCTCTCCGGCAGCGACAACCTGAAACGTGCGCCGATGGGCGGCATCCGCACGGCGGCGGAAATCCTCAACTTCATGTCGACGGCGCACGAAGAGTCCGTGATCGAAAACGTGAAGGAGTTCGACCCGGAACTGGCGCAGAAGATCATCGATCAAATGTTTGTGTTCGAAAACCTGCTCGAACTTGAAGACCGCGCAATCCAGTTGCTGCTGAAAGAAGTGGAATCCGAAACGCTGATCGTCTCGCTGAAAGGCGCCCAACCGCCGCTGCGCCAGAAGTTCCTCTCGAACATGTCGCAGCGCGCCGCCGAACTGCTGGCCGAAGATCTCGACTCGCGCGGCCCGGTGCGGCTCTCGGAAGTCGAAACGCAGCAGCGCAAGATCCTGCAGATCGTGCGCAACCTGGCCGAATCCGGCCAGATCCAGTTAGGCGGCAAGGCCGAGGACGCATATGTCTGACGCTGCCGAAGCCGCCAAGAAGGCTCGCATGTCCGCCTATCAGCGCTGGGAGATGGCGTCGTTCGATCCGGTTCCGGTCGATCGCAGCGCCGCCGATCAAGCCGCGCTCGAGAAGCATTTGCGCCGTGTTCGCGACGAAGCGCACGCGCAAGGACTGGCATCGGGCCATGTGGCGGGTCAGGCAATGGGCTACAAGGCCGGTTACGACCAGGGTTATGAGAAAGGCGTGGAAGAAGGCCGCCGTGACGCGCGGGCAGAAGCCGCGCGGCTGGCATCGATGGCCGATGCCTTCAAAACCGCGCTGCAAGCCGCCGACGCTGTGGTCGCCGAAGCGCTGACGGCGCTGGCGCTGGACATCGCACAGCAGGTGGTATCGCAACATCTGACACTCGATCCGACCGCCGTGCTGGCGGTCGCACGCTCGGTGATCGCAGCCGAACCGGCGCTGGCCGGCGCACCGTATCTGACGGTCAATCCGGCGGATCTGCCCATCGTGGAAGCGTATTTGCTGGAAGAACTGCAGGCCACCGGATGGGCGGTCAGGACGGATCCGGATATTGAGCGCGGTGGTTGCCGGGCGCAAGCTGCAAGCGGCGAAATCGATGCAACCAATGTCACGCGCTGGGAGCGCGTGGCGGCGGCGCTCGGGAGGTCACAACCATGGTGAACACTGCCCATGCCGCTACGAGTGCTGCGCGCCGGGTCACCCAGGAAGGTTTGAGCGAACTTGAACAGGAACTGGCGCGCGCGTCGTTCGGGCCGCTCGCCGACGGCGACGCCGAACCGACTGCCGAAGAGATCGCGGCTCAGACCATCGTCGAACTCGCCGATATGGCGAACAACCCGCATCTGGACGGCTGGCGCGCGCAGCTTGAAGCGAGCAAGGCGCGCAGCCAGATTTCGAAACCGCTGCGTGCGTGCGGACGTCTGACGCGCGCAGCCGGCCTGGTATTGGAAGCGGTCGGATTGAAACTCGGCGTGGGTTCGGAATGCATGATCGAGTTGCCGGCCGGCAGTTCGATCCCGATGGCCGAAGCCGAAGTCGTCGGATTCTCCGGCGACAAGCTGTTCCTCATGCCGACCACCGAAGTCTCCGGCCTGCTGCCCGGAGCGCGTGTGTATCCGCTGGAAAGCGCACCGATCAATGATCCGATGGCCGGCGCCAAGCGTCTGCCGGTCGGCTGGGAAATGCTCGGCCGGGTAGTCGATGCATCGGGCAAGCCGCTCGACGGGCTCGGGCCACTCGGCTCGAAAGTCGATGCGCCGCTGACCGCGCCGACCATCAACCCGCTCAATCGCGAGCCGATCCACAAGGTGCTCGACGTCGGCGTGCGCGCGATCAACGCGCTGCTGACCGTGGGACGCGGCCAGCGCATGGGCCTGTTCGCAGGCTCGGGTGTGGGCAAGTCCGTGCTGCTCGGCACCATGGCGCGTTATACGAGCGCCGAAGTGATCGTGATCGGGTTGATTGGCGAACGGGGCCGCGAGGTGAAGGAATTCATCGAGCAGATTCTTGGCGAAGATGGTCTCGCGCGCTCGGTCGTAGTCGCGGCGCCCGCCGATGTCTCGCCGATCCTGCGCATGCAGGGCGCGACCTACGCAACCTCGCTGGCCGAATATTTTCGGGATCAGGGCAAACACGTACTGCTGCTGATGGATTCGCTCACGCGCTACGCCATGGCGCAGCGCGAAATTGCGCTGGCGATCGGTGAACCGCCCGCCACCAAAGGCTATCCGCCGTCTGTATTCGCCAAGCTGCCGGCGTTGGTGGAACGTACGGGGAACGGCCGGGAAGGTGCGGGATCGATTACGGCTTTTTATACGGTCTTGACGGAAGGGGACGATCAGCAAGATCCTATCGCCGATTCAGCGCGTGCCATTCTCGACGGCCATATTGTGTTGTCGCGGTCGTTGGCCGAAGCGGGGCACTATCCGGCCATCGATATAGAAGCGTCCATTAGCCGGGCGATGACCGCGCTGATCGACGACAAGCACCTGGACCGGGTGCGTTTATTCAAGCAGATGTTGTCGCGTTACCAGCGCAATCGAGATTTGATCAACGTCGGCGCGTATTCCACGGGAAGGGATGCGTTGCTTGATCGGGCGATTGTGCTGTATCCGCGAATAGAAGCGTTTTTGCAGCAAGGATTTCGTGAGCAGGCCATGTTTGAACCTAGCCTTGCCCAACTCGACGAGTTGTTCGAATAAAGATAATTGAGGAATCTGACGTCCATGTCCAACCATCTGCCGATCAATACATTGATCAACCTCGCGCAAGAAGAGCTGGAAGCCACGACGAAAAAGCTCGGCAAGCTCCAGCAGGAGCGCGACGAGGTCGAGATGCAGTTGAACTCGCTGGTGACGTATCGCGACGAGTATCACGCGCGCTTTACGGCGTCGGCGCAGGAAGGCACGACTGCTCAGACGCTGCGCAATTTCCAGGCATTCGTCGATACCCTCGATTCCGCCATCAACCAGCAGCGGGTGTTGCTCGTCACCGCGAACCAGCGGCTGGAAGCGGCGAAACCGGAATGGCAGCAGCGCAAGCAGAAGCTGGGTTCTTATGAAGTGCTGGCCGCGCGCGGCGAGGCTGTGAAGGCGAAGCAAGAGGCGCGGATCGAACAGCGCGATTCCGATGAGCACGCCTCCAAGATCCTGCGGATGCGCGCCGAAAAGGCATGAAGTTTTTAGCGATCTTTATCGCATACACGATACAAGGGGTCACGTATGTCGTCCGTTAATTCTGCCAGTATGCTGCTCAGCCTCACGGCCGCCCAGTCCCGGAACGCGGCCGTAATGTCCGCACGCGATGACTCCACGGCATCGTTTGAATCGACGCTACAAAGCATAACCACCAAGGCGAACGACGACGCAGCCGCTCAAGCGCGGGTGCAAGCGCAGGCTCAGGCGGCGAAGGCTGCTGCGGCGGCGTCGGCGGGGCAAGGCAGCGTTCACGACGCGCCCAAGCCCGACGATACTTCAACTGTCCAGGCTAAAGCGACGGCGGATCAGGCTGCCAGTGCGGATCAGACGCAGGCAGCAGCGGATCAGACGCAGGCATCGGCGGCGTCTTCATCTTCTGCGTCTTCCGCGTCTTCCGCGGCGTCCTCGTCTTCGTCTTCGGCGGCGTCGACAGCCGATCAGGCGCAGGCATCGGCTACGGCGGCGGCGTCATCGCAGTCATCGATGGATAACACCGCCGCTGCGGATAAGTCGGCCCAGGCGACCCAGGCCGACGCGGCGAAGGCGCAGCCGGATGCCGCTGCGACGACGGCTGCTGCGATCGCTGCGGCGAACAACGCGGCGATGTTGAAAGCCCGTGCCGGCATAGCGGCCGATCCCGCTGCGGCGGCTAGCGACCCGGCGACTGCGGCGATGAATGCGGAAGCTGCGAACGCGACGTCTTCCGCCGACGCCACCAACCCGAAGAACAAGTCCAGCGATGCCAAGACGGCCGCGGACGCATTGCAAGCTGCGCTTGCCCAGTTAGCGAATACGCAGAGCCCTGCGACGCTGTCACCCGATGCGGCAGCTGCGGCTGCAGCCGTAGTGGCAAATGTCGCAAATACCGCAAGTAGCGCAAACGTGGCCAATGGCGCGAACGCTGCTGCGGGCGGCATCGGTAATTCCCAGACAGCGGGCCGCGCGATCCCGCTGACTGCATTCGCGGGCGATGGCAGAAGCGCTGCGTCGATGACGCCGCCAACTGGCGCGGCGCCCGCAGCTCAGCAAGCTGCCGATGCCACAGCGCTTGCTGCATCGACGCAAGCCGATGACGGCAGTGCTGCCTACAAAGCCACCGCCGACGCGGCGGCGCACTCAGGTTCGTTCCAAGCGGCGATGGCGACGGCGGGCAGTGCTCCGGCACAGAGCGCGGCGACGGCTGCCAGCAGCGCTGCGATTGCGCCGCATGTCGGGTCGAGTGGCTGGGATGAAGCGTTCAGTCAGAAGGTGGTGTTCCTGTCGAACGGACATCAGCAGAGTGCTGAACTGACGTTGAATCCGAAGGATTTGGGGCCATTGCAGGTGGTGTTGCAGGTCACGGACAACCATGCGCATGCGTTGTTTGTTTCGACCCATGAGCAGGTTCGGGCGGCGGTGGAAGCGGCGTTACCGACTTTGCGTGAAGCGATGCAGGCGAGCGGAATTGGTTTGGGCAGCGCCAGCGTCAGCGACGGTTTCGCGGGACGGCAGTCGGGGCAGCAGGATGGCGGAGCGTCGTCGAATGCGGGTAGAGGCGGCCGTGGCGAAGCCGATGCAGGAAGTATTGATTCGATGAACACCGTCAGCGTGCCGGTGCGTCGCCAGGTTGGATTGGTGGATACGTTTGCTTGAGCGGGCGCGCTACTCAAAGCGTAAACGTAAGTGACCGTATGAGAAGGCATGGCCGCCGGCCCCATGAAGTAGGGGTAGGGGGCGGTGTTGGTTCGCGGGACATGGTGCTTGCCCGAGAGCGTTGGTGTCGAAGCGTGTTCGTGTCGGGATTCGCGAGAAGGAGGGTTTCAGACATTATCGAGTCTGGCGAGCACCGTGCTATCAGGTGCCAAAAACTGGGGTCTGCACGCTAGGGACACTCACTTACCGATGGTTGGAAACGCGTTTCTTTGCTTCGTTTCTTTGCGCGTTTGCAAAGAAATGACGTGCTGCCACGCACAGTGGCTAACAGTGATAAAAAAATCCGCTAACTCACGCAGACCACTAAGGCCGAAAGCGCCAACCCGCCACCACCCGCCTGGCACCGCCTCCCATCGGCCGCCGGCAAAAAATCTCGCCTGTATACCCCCGCCAAGAGCAAATTCCACCCAGCAAGCGCAAGCAAACCCAACCCGTGCACCGGCGCGAGCAAAACCCAAACTCACGAGTTAGCCCTAATAACCCCTTCTGTTCGAGCCATCACGGAGCCTCACTTTCGCCAACAATTCAGGCTACAGAAAGAGGTCCGCAATCATGGCAAGCACCACCGCAACTCAACAACCCATCGTCACCGTGAAGGGCGGCAGGCTGAAGCGCACCTTATTGATCGCGGCGGGCCTTATCGTTTTGCTGGGCGCCGGCGGGGCTGGTGCTTACTACTACCTGCACAGATCCGCTTCGCATGAGCCGGCGAAAGCTGCCCCTGCCGCACCGCCGGTGTTTTTCCCGCTGGAGTCGATGACGGTCAACCTTCAATCCGACGACGCCATGCATTACCTGCGGATCGGCTTGACGCTCAAGCTGTCGGATCAGAAAGCGCAAGCCGCGCTGACCGAGCGCATGCCCGAGGTTCGCAGCCACATTCTGATGTTGCTCTCGGCGAAGCGGCCGGACGATCTGGCGGGAATCGACGGCAAGCGTGAGCTCGCGAAAGAGCTGTTGGAGACGGTCCAAAAGACGGGCGGCACGGCTGACAATCCAGCGCATGTGCAGGAAGTCTTGTTCACGGAATTCGTCGTTCAATAATCGGCGCGACAAACCTCGCCTTAAGCCGCAAACGCTAACGCGACCGCCGACGCCAGCACCAAGCAACCGGGTACAGGAACCAAGGAACACTCATGGGCCACGAAGAGTTCATGTCGCAGGAGGAGGTGGATGCCCTGCTCAAGGGCGTCACCGGGGAAGTCGACGCAGTCGCGGACGACACGCGCCATCACGGCGTACGCCCTTACAACCTCGCGACGCAGGAACGCATCGTCCGGGGCCGGATGCCCGGCCTGGAAATCATCAACGACCGCTTCGCGCGCCTCTTGCGCGTGGGCATCTTCAACTTCATGCGGCGTTCGGCGGAAATCTCCGTCGGTCCGGTGAAGGTGCAGAAGTACAGCGAGTTCACCCGCAACCTGCCGATCCCGACGAACCTGAACCTGGTTCACGTGAAGCCCTTGCGCGGCACGTCGCTGTTCGTGTTCGATCCGAACCTGGTGTTCTTTGTCGTCGACAACCTCTTCGGCGGCGACGGCCGTTTCCACACGCGCGTGGAAGGCCGCGAGTTCACGCAGACCGAGCAGCGCATCATCAGCAAGCTGCTGAACCTCGTTTTCGAACACTACGCGGCGTCGTGGAAAAGCGTGCGTTCGCTCAACTTCGAATACGTGCGCTCGGAAATGCACACGCAATTCGCAAACGTGGCCACGCCGAACGAGATCGTGATCGTCACCCAGTTCTCTATCGAATTCGGCACGACCGGCGGCACGCTGCACATCTGCATGCCGTATTCGATGATCGAACCGATCCGCGACATCCTCTCCTCGCCCATTCAAGGCGAAGCGCTCGAAGTGGATCGCCGCTGGATTCGCGTGTTGTCGCAGCAAGTGCAGGCGGCCGAAGTGGAGCTCACGGTGGATCTGGCGGAGATCGGCACGACCTTCGAAAAGATTCTAAACATGCGAGCGGGCGATGTCCTGCCCATCGATGTGCCGGAAATGGTCACGGCAAAAGTGGACGGCGTGCCAGTGATGGAATGCGGCTACGGAATTTTCAATGGTCAATACGCGTTGCGCGTCCAGAAGATGATCAGCGCAACCGACACGATGAAGGAAGGTGGATATGAGTGACGTAACTGAACCGGGCACGCTGCCGTCCAATCCGCTCAAGGGCGAGGACTTCGGCATGGACGACTGGGCGAGCGCGCTGGCCGAGCAGAACGGCAATGAAACGCCGGCAGCGGGGTCATCGGCGGGATTGTTCCAGCCCTTGTCGAAAGTCGAAGCGCCATCGACGCGTAATGACATCGACATGATCCTCGATATCCCCGTGCAGATGACGGTGGAACTCGGGCGCACCAAGATCGCGATCCGCAACCTGCTGCAACTGGCGCAGGGTTCGGTGGTGGAGCTCGACGGTCTCGCCGGCGAACCGATGGACGTGCTGGTGAACGGCTGCCTGATCGCGCAGGGCGAAGTGGTGGTGGTCAACGACAAGTTCGGTATCCGCCTCACCGACATCATCACGCCGTCCGAACGCATCAGGAAGTTGAATCGATGAAACGCTTGGCCGTCGCTTTCACGACGCTCGCCGCAGCATTGAGCGCGCACGCCGCCGACATGAACGCCGTCAATCACGCGGCGCAGATTGCATCGGGTGTCGGCGCGGGCACGGCCGTGCCGTCGCTCGGCGTAGGCGCGGTGCTGCAGACGCTGCTCGGACTGGCGATCGTGATCGCGTTCGTGTTCGGCTGCGCGTGGCTCGCGCGCAAGTTTGGCGTGGCAGGCAGCAAACGCACGGGCCTGGTGAAGGTGATTGGCGGCGCATCCCTTGGAAACAAGGAGCGCGTCTCGGTGGTGGAGATCGGCGATACATGGCTCGTGCTCGGCGCGGCGCCCGGCAACGTGCGGCTGCTGCACACCATGCCGGCGGGATCGGTGGAACTCAACGGCGTGGAAGCCGGCGCTACGCCCGAGGGCCAGGCACTGCAAGGCACTTTCGGTCAACGTTTTCGCGATGCCCTCGCCGGTGAAGCGACCAAACGTCTGCAAAAGTTCGCAGGCGGGAGCAAGTAATGCAGGCTCGTTTTTTTGCGCAGTGCGTAAGACTGGTGAAGCTGTTGGTACCTGTCCTGATCGCCGCCCTTCCCTACACCGCTTTCGCCCAAAGCACCGCAGGACTTCCCGCGTTCAACACCAGCCCTGGCCCGAACGGCGGCACGACGTATTCGCTCAGCGTCCAGACGATGCTGCTGCTCACCATGCTGTCGTTCCTGCCGGCCATGGTGCTGATGATGACGAGCTTCACGCGCATCATCATTGTGTTGTCGCTGTTGCGGCAGGCGCTTGGCACGACCAGCACGCCGCCCAACCAGGTGCTCGTCGGGCTCGCACTGTTTCTCTCGCTGTTCGTGATGTCGCCTGTGCTTGATCGTGCCTATAACGACGCGTACAAGCCGTTCTCCGACGGCACGATCACGATGGACCAGGCCATGACGCGCGGCGTCGCGCCATTCAAGCAGTTCATGCTGCGCCAGACCCGCGAAGCCGATCTCGCGCTGTTCGCCCGGATCTCGAAAGCGGCGCCGATGAACGGTCCCGAAGACGTGCCTCTCTCGTTGCTGGTGCCGTCGTTCGTGACGAGCGAGCTCAAGACCGGCTTCCAGATCGGTTTCACCATCTTCATTCCGTTTCTCATCATCGACATGGTGGTGGCGAGCGTGCTGATGTCGATGGGCATGATGATGGTGTCGCCGTCCACCATCTCGCTGCCGTTCAAACTGATGCTGTTTGTGCTCGTCGACGGCTGGCAGTTGCTGATCGGCTCGCTGGCGCAGAGCTTCGTATCCTAGAGCAGAGACTGAGACCTACACGATGACACCCGAATCCGTCATGTCGATCGCGCACCAGGCCATGTACGTGGCGCTGTTGCTCGCGGCTCCGCTGCTGCTCGTTGCGCTGGTAGTCGGCCTGGTGGTGAGCTTGTTCCAGGCCGCCACGCAGATCAACGAAAGCACGCTCTCGTTCATTCCGAAATTGCTCGCGGTGGCGCTCACGCTTGTGATCGCCGGGCCGTGGATGCTGGAAACGCTGCTCGATTACATGCGCCACGTTTTCACCATCACGCCCGCCATCACCGGCTGACGATGTTCTCCGTCACTTACGCGCAGCTCAATGTCTGGCTGACGTCGTTCCTCTGGCCGTTCACACGCATTCTCGCGTTGATTGCGACCGCGCCGATGCTCGGCCACCAGGCCATTCCGATCCGCGTCAAAGTGGCGCTCGCGGGGTTCATGGCACTGATCGTGGCGCCGACTATCGGCGTGGTGCCGCAAGTGACCGTGTTTTCCGCCGATGGCGTGCTGATCATCGTCAATCAGTTCCTGATCGGCGCTGCGCTCGGCATGACGATGCAGATTGCGTTCGCCACTATCGATGCCGCGGGCGAGTTTATCGGCATGCAAATGGGGCTCGGTTTTGCGATGCTTTACGACCCGCGTCAAGGCGGGAATTCGGTGGTGATATCGCGGTATCTGAACACCATCGCGATGCTCGCGTTCCTCGTCTTCGACGGCCATCTGCAAATGATCAGCGCCCTCGTGCAGACGTTTCAAAACGTGCCGGTGAGCGCGAACGTGCTGGGTGCGGCCGTGCATGCACGCGGCTGGCAGACGATCGCGGCGTATGGCGTGAGCGTGTTTTCGACGGGCTTGCTGCTGTCGCTGCCGGTGGTGGCCGCCTTGCTGATTGCCAACCTGTCGCTCGGGATCCTGAATCGCGCGGCGCCGCAGATCGGGATCTTCCAGGTAGGCTTTCCGGTCACCATGCTGGTCGGCTTCCTGCTGATCCAGCTGATGATCCCCAACCTGATCCCGTTCTTTCAGCGCGTCTTCGAGAATGGTATCGACCAGATGGGGCGCGTCGCGGCGGCGATGTAGCTGTCGGCGGCACCAGTCAATCAGCCAGCTCGTACGCGGTGCTGCGTCCACCCGATACTGACCTCCGCAGAACCCCAAGCGCCACCAGTTCGCCGATGTCGCGCAAGGCGGTATCGGGCGAACACGTCGCGATCGCTGCCCACTTGCTGGTGGTCAGCTTGCCGTCGAAACCATCCAGCAGCCGGTTCAGCAGCTTGATCTGCCGCTCGTTGAACGGCGCAGCGGCCCAGCGTTGCCAGAAACGCGTCTTGACCAGCACCGCGTTCACGGTGTGCTGGGCGTTGTCCACAGCACGATGGAGCGCGTCGAGGAACCAGGCAAGCCACGCGGTCACATCGAGCGATCCGCGCTGCGTGCGCTCCAGGATGTCGTAGTAACCGTGGCGTTCCGACTGGATCTGCGCCGACAGGCTGTAGAAACGCTGCGGACTGCCATCGGCGCGGGCGAGCAGCAAATCGCCCACCGCCCGGGCGATACGGCCGTTGCTGTCGTCGAACGGATGCAGCGTGACGAACCACAGATGCGCCAGCCCTGCCTTGAGAACCGGAGACGGGTTGGAGTCGTGATTGACCCACTCGAGAAACCGCGTTGTCTCGGCGTCGAGACGGTCGGCGGGCGGTGCCTCGAAATGAACACGCTGACGGCCGACGGGGCCGGATATAACCTGCATGGGGCCATGCGTGTCGTTACGCCATGCGCCGGTCTGGATCCGCGACATAGCGCTGAAGCCGGTCGGAAACAGAGCCGCGTGCCACCCGAACAAGCGCTCCCCGGTCAGCGGTGCGTTGCAATGCGCAGTTGCGTCGAGCACCATTTCAACCACACCTTCCACATGCCGGTCGACCGGCGCAAGCGCCCCGATATCCACGCCGAGCCGGCGCGCAATAGACGATCGAACTGAATCGGCATTGAGCCGTTCACCCTCGATCTCGCTGGTCTTGAGCACGTCCTCGGTGAGCGCGGCCAGACTCGCCTGATTGCGCAGGGTCATGCCGACGTCGGCGAGGCGGCCGAGCAGCAAACCCTGGGCGCGGCTGACCGCGGCCAGCGGCCCGGCGATGACCGACAGCTCATAGCGCCAGACCGGCCAGTCCGGATGTTCCCAGATGTAAGTCCATTCTCCGCGTTTCATGCGGTGATCATGAGCGTCATCGCCGCAAAGGGTGATTTATTCACCGCATAAAAAGCGGTGAATAAGACGGCTAATCTCCGCATGCGGCCAGAGGTCGGTTCTTGGGCGCATCCGCATCGTCCAATAAAAAGGGCCGCCCTTAAGCCGGGCGGCCCAAAACACATCCTACAACCCACATCAATTCCTTCCCTGCTTGCCCCCCGGCGATCAACCCGTCAAATAGTTGAACAGTGACATTTTTTGAATCTGTGCAAACGCCTGCTGCGCGGCCTGCAGCGAGTTCTGCGTCATCTCGTACTGGCTGATCGCGCTGGGCAAATTGACGCTGACCAGATCCGACAGGTTGCTGGCTGTCTGCGTCGACGTCGTCTGCGTCGCGGTCTGCGTCGCCGTCACTTCCTGCGAGCGGCCGCCAACTGCCGTCTGCGTCGTCAGCACGTTGTTGTACGTGTTGCTGATCTTCGTTCCCGCCGTGGTCAGCGCGTTTTGCAACGTCGCCTGTGCAGCCGTGCTCTCGGCGGGCTGCTTCAGCGCGTTCACCAGCGAATCGAGCGTCGTGAAAATGTCCGTGTCGCTGGTGTTGCCGGTGTTCGCCGGCGCCACGGTAAACGTATCGCCCGGTGCCGGCGTGCCGGAAATAGCCACGGTCTGCGAGCCGACCGTGATGTTGCCCCCGGCCGTATAGGCCGTCGGCGGCGTCACCGTCGTGGTCGTGCCCGTTGTCGGATCCAGGGCCGTAACCGAGTACGAGCTGAAGGTCGTGGTCGTGGGAGGCGTACCGGTGGTCGTGGTCCCGAAAGTGATGGTGTAGGTCGACGCGTTGGCGGGATCGCTGCTGTTGGTCACACTGACCGGACTGATCGTGCCGGACCCCGTATTCGCCGACGCCCCCGACGAAACCGGGCTGCTTTCGTTCGACGACACGCTTTGGAAGATCGCCGAACCCGGATCGGCTACGTTGATCGTGCGGGTATCGGAAATCTGCACCACTCGTTGGCCGGGACCGCCCGAGTAGCTCGCGCCAACGCCCGAGGGGTTGTCGCTGAATGGCTTCGAGCCGCCCTGAAAGCCGGCGAAGATGTAGTTGCCGTTGCTGTCGGTGGTGTTGGCGAGCGTCATCAAGGTGCTGCGATAACCCTGGAGCTGGGTCGCGAGCGAGGTGCGGTCGGTGTCGTTGAGCGTGCCGTTGCCGGCGTTCACTACCAGCGACTGGATGCTCTGCATCACGTTCGTCACGCTGGTGAGCGTGGAGTCTTCCTGCTGCAGCGAGGTCATCGCGGACGACTGGTTGGTCGTGTATTGCGCGAGGTTGGCCGCTTGCGAGCTGAGGGCCACGGCCTGCGCCGCGCCGAGCGGATTGTCGGCGGCGGTCTGCAGGGCCTTGCCCGATGAGATCTGTGCGTACATGTTGGCGAGCGATGCCTGCTGATTGTTCATCGTCTCGACGTTCAACGTGAAGTACTGCGAGCTGGAGATGCGCATCGTGAAAACCTCAGTTGAAAATGCCGAGCAGCGTCGAGAACAGCGTGGAAGCGGTCTGGATGACCTTGCTGTTGGCCTGGTACAACTGCTGGTACTGAATCAGGTTGGCCGCTTCTTCATTCAGGTTCACGCCCGACACCGACTGTTGCGCCGATGTCGCCTGAGTCAGCACCGCGGTCGCCGACGTACTCGAACTCTGGAGATTGTTGGTCTCGTTGCCGATCTGGTTGACGTAGTTCGCGTACGCGCTCGTCAACGAATCCGTGCCGCCGTTCAGCGACTTCACCGAGCCGAGGTTCGCCATCGCAAGTGCGTTGCTGCCGTCGCTCGTGCCGCCCGTGTTCGCCGCGATCGTGAACGTGTCGTTGCTTGCCGGCGTGCCGCTGATCGTCGCGCTGACGCCCGTGCCGTTGGACACGGTAAGACCTAGGGCCGGGTTGTAGGCGAACGGCGTACCCGCCGGAACAACCGTACTGCTCGGCAGCGTGACGGCCACGTTCGACGTCATTTGCTGGGTGGTCGCGTTGTACGTCAGCGTCATGCTGCTCGGGATTGAATAACCCGCGGCCACGGTCGCCGCCGAGATGTTCGCGGTTCCGGCATTGCTGGCTCCCGCCGATGCCACCGCCGGGGAAGCCGCCGCAATCGCGGTCGGATTCGTGGTAGCGAGCGAGAAGTTCCCGAGCGAGCCGCTCGTCGGCTCGATGGTGAACGAATCGCCGGCGTTCATGGCGCCGCTCGCCACCGAGATATTCAGCCCCGCCACCGTGCCGCTGGCCACGCCGGCCGCCGTGGGCGTGAGCGTGCCGAGTGCCGCGCCGCTCGCGCGGTCGGTGACCGTGTAACTCGTCCCGTTGTAGGACAACGTGTAGTTGCCGCTGGGGGCCTGGGTCGGATTGGCAATCGATACGCTCAGCTGGGCATTGCCCGTGTTGCGCGAATTCGAGTAGACGGTCGGGCTGCCGACCGAAAACAGCGCCGTGCCCGGATTGCCATTCAGGTCGATGCCCAGCGAGTTTTGCTGGTTCATTTGCGCGGCGAAGCTGGTCGCGAGCGAGCCGAGCTGCGCCTGCGCGGGATCGAGCGACTGGCTGCGGAACGCGAGCAAACCGCCCACCGAGCCGCCGCCGAAGGTGGAGTCCGGCAAGTACTGGGTGGTCGCAGGCGTGAGCGGGGTGCCATTAGGCGATGCATACGCAATCGACAACTCGCTCGGGTCCGAGGTCGACGTCACCGCTTGCAGTTGATAAGCCGTCGTGCCCGAGACCAGCGGCTGGCCCGTGCCGATAGAAACGTTATAAGCACCGTCGACGGTGTTGACGTGCACGCTCGTCAGCTGGCTCAGATTCGCTACCGCCTGATCGCGTGCATCGAGCAGTTGGTTCGGCGGCTGACCTTGCGAGCTCGCGGAGGCAATCTGGCCATTCAGCGTGGCGATCTGATTGGTGTAGCTGTTGATCTGCGTGACCGCGCTGGTGAGCTGCTGGTTGACGCCGGTGCGCAGCTGGTTGTACGTCGTGGCGGCGGCGTTCACCTGGTTGGCGAGCGATTGGGCGCTGCTCATCAGCGACTGCCGCGTGGACGTCGTGCCGGGGTTGTTCGCCACCGACTGCAGGCTGGTGAAATAGCTGGTGATGCCCGCGCCGATACCCGTCGTCGGATCGCCGACGAGGTTGTTCAGCTGCGACAACATCGAATAGTAGGTGTTCAGCGAACTGCTGTTGGACTGCGCGCTATTGAGCGCCTTGGTCAGGAAGTCGCTGTACGAACGCGAGACGGTCGCCGTATTGACCCCGGACCCCATGTAGCCCGAGGTCGTGTATTGCCCCGACGCCTCCTGGTACACCGGCTTCTCCTGGGTGTAACCCGGCGTGGCGGCGTTGCTGATGTTCTGTCCGGTGGTGGTCAATCCCCATTGGGCTGAATTGAGACCACTCACGCCAATATCGAATAGGGACATGCAAGGAATCCTGGTAAAGGCATGAAGCCCGGGCCGCCATTGTTTGACGACAACGGGTGTATATCGGCCGATTGCAGAAAAAGTTGAATCCCGGCGCGGCGAATCAGCGCGTGCGTAGTACCGCCTCCGATAACACCCGCGGGCGCACTGCGCCATGACGGATTATTCACCGGGGTTAATCGGGGCAATCGGTGAAGCAACGAGGGGATTGGGCGTCAGTTCGCCGGATGGAAGAGGTTGGATGCAGAGGCGTGGGCGGAAGCACAGGCAAGCGCGGAGCTTGCCGCCGCCATTTACTTCACCGCGCCAGGGAGCGGCGCTTTATCTCCAGTTGCGTAATCAACCGCTGCAGCGTGTTTTCCGCCGACCCCGGCAGGCTCATGAATTTGAAGCCGAGCGTGTAGCGCAGATCGCCCTTCGAATTCACCGTCTTGCGATTCGACATCAGCTGCAAATCGAGCACCACCTTGCCGGGATTGCTGAAATGCAACTCCACGGACTGCAGGATCAAGCCGACTTCCATGGATGCAACCCGCTCGTCCATGGTTCGCAGCGCAACGCCGCCCAGCGACAGGTCGTTCACTTCAAAGCGAAAACGCTCGCCGTTCGGCAGTTCGCCACTGCAAATGTACGGATCGAGCACCGGCGCTTCCACGCGGAAATACTCGCGACGCTGCATGTAGAACAGCACCGGCGGAAAGTCCGCTTCAAATGCCGGGCGACCGTCGAAAACGATTTCACGCGGCGTGCCGGTGGCGAATTCGACGCGAATCCCATCAGGACTCGCGTGAAACATCAGGTTTTCCGACCTGAGCATGGCGTGGTTCTGCTCGGGGATGCCACCCCAATCGAAGACAAACGTACGCGCGGCCGGCTTCACGTCGAGCAGGCGGGTAACGATCTGCCCCTGGCCATGATCGACAGTCAGGAAATCGGCCCGATTAACAAGGTTGCGTAGGGAAACACCGATCTCCAGCGGATTGCGCCGGCCGAAATCGGGAAGCTCGGACTCGTCGTCTGCGATGTCGGGACCGTTCGACTGATTCATGTTCATAAGGCTAGCCGTGTTCGTTTGCTCGCTCGCGTCTGCGTCCGCAGGACTTTTCGAGCGTCCAACCGGACCCTGCGGATCCGGCACTTCGGTGTTCCATTTAGCGGCAACCAGGCTGAAATATTTAGGGTTGACTGTAAAAAAACATCCCTAACGTCGCATCTGGCGGCCGAAAACGTTCGCAAAGCGCGCAAATAGAAACGAACCAGCACTTTCTCTCCGTTTCGATGCGGCCCGGCCGGCTGCCTTCCGGGCGCACCATGCGCCCGTTCCTCGCCGTCAGCCTGCATCTTCTTTTATTGCGACATTGGCCCCGTCGCTTTTGACACATTACTCGTAATACGTTTTGTTTACCTAAATTAGATGCAGCAAAAGGTGCGCCGGCTCGCACTCGCTCAAGCAATGTGCCGCATGATCGAAATCAACTTTTTAGCGTATTGCGGGTCGGTTGCGTAGCCCGCTTTCTGCATGCCGTGCGCAAAACCGGCGGCGTCGCGTGAGGCTTCCACGACCGGCGCGTAGCGCGGATTGCTCTTGAGCACGCTGGCGTAGTCGGTGAGCGCGTCTTCGTACGAGTCGTAGGAGCGGAATTTTTCCACCACTTTCTGCGCTTTGCCGTGCACGTACTCCGTAGTTACCGCGCTTACGGTCTTGCCGGTCCAGTCGCTGGTCGCCTTGATGCCAAACACGTTGTGGGTCGAGCTGCCGTCGCTGTTCTTGATCTCCCGTTTGCCCCAGCCGGACTCGAGCGCCGCCTGGCCGATGATAAACCGCGCCGGGATCCCGGTCGCCGAGCTGGCGGCCTGCGCGGGCGCGGCCAGACGGTCGACGAACGAGGCGACCTTGTCCGAGCCGACACCGCGCGCGGGCGGCGTCAGCGCGCTGTCGGCGCTATAGCCGCTGCCGCTGAGCGAAGCTTTCGACGACGCCGACGACCCTGCCGCGTTGGCATAGGCCTTCGCCATTGCGTTCATCGCGGCCATGTTGCCGGCATTCGCGCTGCTGTCGCCGCTCGCGCCCGCTCCGTCCGCCGAGGTGGTGGCGCCAGCGTTGCGCATGAGCTGCTTGAGCATCATGTCGGCTACGCCAATGCCCTTCGCGCCCACGTTCTGCGCGAGCTGCTGATCGAGCATCGACGTGAAAGTCGCGCTGTCGTGCGAATCGAAGGGACTGTCGGACGGCGTGGCCTCTCGCATGCTTTTGAGCATCATCTGCGTGAACACTGCGTCGAACTGCTTGGCCGCCGCCTTCAAACCCTGCTGTGGTGCGGCGTTGGCCTGGGCGCGCATGGCGTCAAAACCCTGCACGTCGAGCGCAAACCGGTTCGACAGCGAATTCAGGCCGCTGTTCGTGTCCGCCGTGTTCGTCAATGACAGTGCGTTGTTTGCGGTACCGGTCCCGTTTGTGTTCATGGCCTTGTCGCCTTTAGATAACTTCGAGATCGGCGCGCAACGCACCCGCCGCTTTCATCGATTGCAGAATCGAAATCAAATCCGCCGGCGTCGCGCCGAGGGCATTCAACGCCTTGACGACGTCCGCGAGCGTCGCGCTTGCCGCGACCGTCTTGAGCGCGCCCGAGTCCTGCTTCATCTGGATGCTCGACTGCCGCGCGGCCACGGTCTGGCCGTTCGAGAACGGACCCGGCTGGCTCACGGCCGTCTGCGTGTTGATCACCACCGACAGATTGCCGTGTGCAACCGCGCAGTTCTGCAGCGTGACCATCTGGTTCATCACGATGGAACCCGTGCGCGCGTTGACGATCACCTTGGCTGCGGCCTGCGACGGCCTGACGTCGATATTCTGCAATTGCGCCATGAACGAGACCACTTGGGACGGATCCGTCGGGGCGCGCAACTGGATCGTGCGGCCGTCGAGCGCCATCGCCGTGCCCGTGCCGAAATCGTTGTTCACCGCCGCAACGATCTTCTGCGCGGTGTCGAAGTCCAGGGTGTTGAGTTCCATCGTCATCACGCCGCCGGCTTGCGTCACGGCAGCAGGCACAGCCCGTTCGACGATCGCGCCAGACGGAATGCGGCCCACCGCGAGCTGGTTGACCTGGACCCGGCTGCCGTTGGCGCTCGCGCCCGCGCCGCCGACCGCGAGATTGCCCTGCGCCATGGCGTAGACCTGGCCGTCGGCGCCTTTGAGCGGCGCCATCAGCAACGTGCCGCCGCGCAGGCTCTTGGCATTGCCCAGCGACGACACCGTCACGTCGATGGCTTCACCCGGCCGCGCGAACGGCGGCAGCACGGCCGTCACCATCACGGCCGCGACGTTTTTCAACTGCATGTTCTGCGTGGTCGACGAATTCAGCGTAATGCCGAGGTTGCCGAGCATGTTCACCAAGCTTTGCGTGGTGAACGGCGTCTGGGTGGTCTGGTCGCCGGTGCCGTCGAGACCCACTATGAGGCCGTAGCCGATCAGCGGATTGTCACGCACGCCCTGGAACGAGACCAGGTCCTTGAGGCGCTCCGCCTGCGCGGCCTGCGGAAGTGCAGCAGCGAGCGCCAGCGCAAAGAGAACGAAGCGAAGAACGAGTTTCATGATCAGAAAGGCGCCAGGTTGAGAAAGAAGCGCTGGAGCCAGCCCATGTTTTGCGCCTCGTCGATATAGCCCTTCGCCGAGTATTCGATCTTCGCGTCCGCCACCTGGGTGGAAAAGACCGTGTTGGTGCCGGAGATGGTGGTCGGATTGACGACGCCCGAGAAGCGCACGAATTCGTTGCCCTGGTTGATAAGCATCTGCTTCTCGCCGCTCACTTCCAGGTTGCCGTTGGGCAGGACACCAGTGACAGTGACTGTCAGCGTGCCGTTGAAGGTATTGGCCGCGCTCGCGCCGCCTGTGCCATTAAAGCCGCTTGAGCCGCTGGCGCTCAGGTTGGTGTTGTGGAAGAGGCCGCCGAAGATGCCTGGCGTGACCGGCACGGCGAACGCCTCGCTGGCGTTGCGCGCCGCCGCCGCCGCCGACGACTTCGTCGCATTGACGTTTTCCGCGATCACGATGGTGATGATGTCGCCGGTATTGCGCGGACGCTGGTCCTCGAACAGCGGCCGTCCCGCGTAGCCCGCGTTGTAGATCGCGCCAGGCGACGCCGAATTGAGCGGCGCCGCCGGCGGCCGCGCGGTCATCGGCTGCTGGGTGATCGGCTCTCTGGGCACGAGCGCGCAGGCCGCCAGCGCGACCAGCGCCAGCACCGACGCGCTGCGAGTACGTGAGATAAGTGATGACATCTTCGTGATCCTTCGGCAATGACGCCGCTGATGCGGGCGATACCGCTTAAACCTGCATCTGGCTCAGCGTTTGCAGCATCTGATCCGACGTGGTCACCGCCTTGCTGTTGATTTCATAGGCGCGCTGGGTCTGGATCATGTTCACCAGCTCCTGGACCACGTTCACATTCGACGACTCCACGTAACCCTGTTGCAACTGGCCCGCGCCGTTCAGGCCCGGCGTCACGACGTTGGCGTTCCCGGACGAAGCAGTTTCCGCGAACAGGTTCTCACCGCGCGCGTCGAGGCCGGCTGGGTTGATGAAGGTCGCGAGTTGCAACTGGCCTACGGTGGTGTTGGCCGCGCTGCCCTGCTGCGTGACCGTGACCGTGCCGTCCGAGCCGATCGTCATGCCGGTCGCGGTCGTGGGGATCGTGATGGCCGGGCTCACCGGATAACCGCTCGACGTGACCATCTGGCCTTGCGCATTGGTCTGGAACGAACCGTCGCGGGTGTAGGCCGTCGTGCCGTCGGGCATCGTCACCTGGAAAAAGCCGTTGCCGTTGATGGCGACGTCCTTCGAGTTACCGGTCTGCTGCAGATTGCCCTGCGTGTAGAGGCGCTCGGTTGCGACCTGTTGCACGCCGGTGCCGATCTGGCTGCCCGATGCCAGTTCGGTCTGCTGCGTCGAGTTCGCGCCCGGCTGGCGGACCGTCTGATACAGCAAGTCCTCGAACACCGCGCGCGAACCTTTGAAGCCGTTCGTGGCGACGTTGGCGAGATTGTTCGAGATCACGTCCATCTGCGACTGCTGTGCATTCATGCCGGTCGCGGCGATGTAAAGAGAGCGGTTCATGGTTTTTATCCTGTGAGCTGCGGATTAACTGAAGTCGAGCAGCTTGTTAGCCGACTGATCGTTCTGGTTCGCCGAATCGAGCAACTTGGTCTGCATCTGGAACTGGCGGGCGTTGGTGATCATGTCGACCATCGCGGACACCGCATTCACGTTACTGCCTTCCAGCGACGCCGGGGCCACCGCCACCGCGGGATCGGCGTCGGCGGGCTGGCCGTCTGCGGTGCGAAACAGACCGTCGTCGCCGCGCGCCATGGTCGTCGCATCGGGATTGACGAGCTTTAACTGGTCAACGGTTGCGATCGCTGTCGGCGGGTCGCCCGGAATCAGCGCGTTCACCGTGCCGTCCTTGCCGATCGTGACCGCCGCGCCGGGCGGAATGGACATCGGGCCGCTATTGCCGAGCACCGGCAGGTTGTTCGCCGTCACCAGCTGGCCGTTGGCATCGACATGCAGATTGCCGGCGCGCGTGTACGCCTCCGAGCCGTCGGCCGTCTGCACCGAAAGCCAGCCCGGACCCTGGATGGCGACATCGAGCGGATTGCCGGTCTGCTGGATCGGACCGGGCGTGTAATCGGCGCTCGGCGTGGACGACAGCACGAAGGTGCGTGTGCTTGCGTCCCCGGCCGCGTTGCCCTCGAAATTCATCGGCACTTGTCGAAACGCGGAAAGCTGCGCACGAAACCCCGTCGTCGACGCGTTCGCGAGGTTGTTCGCTGTGACGCTCTGCTGCTCGAGCGCCTGCGCGGCGCCGCTCATCGCGGTATAGATCAGTCGATCCATGTGTGACTCTCTTGTGCCCGGCCTGCGGCGGCGCTTACAGGTTGATGAGCGTCTGGTCGACGGCTTGCTGCGTCTTGATGGTCTGCGCGTTCGCCTGGTAATTGCGCTGCGCCGTGATCAGGTCCACGAGCGAGTTGGTCAGGTCGACGTTCGAGTTTTCCACCGCGCCGCCTTGCAGCGAACCGTGGTTGGTCGAACCGGGCACCGACACCTGCGCCACGCCCGATGCCGCGGTCTGCTGGAAGTTGTTGCCGCCGAGGTTCTGCAAGCCGTTCTGGTTCGCGAACGTAGCCAGCGCGATCTGACCGAGCGCTTGCGTCTTGCCGTTCGTGTACGTGCCCGTCAGCGTGCCGTCCGTGTTGACCGAAAAGCCGGCCAGTTCGCTCGATGAATAGCCGTCCTGGCTGCTGCTCACGAGGCCCGTCGTCGCGCCGTACTGGGTTGTGCCGGCGAATGACATCGACATCGTCTGCACGGCCCCGGCGACGTTGGACGCGGCATCCGGAATCGAAAAGGCGAACGGCGCAATGGCGGTGGCGGGCGGCGTCGGAATTAGGTTGCCCGATGAGTCGAACGTGACCTTGCCGAGATCGCCGGCCGTGCCGGTCGCGGTTCCGGTGACCGGCGTGTTGGCCGTGCCGGTGGTGGCATACGCCTCCCACGATCCCGTCGACTGCTTGACGAAATACACGTTCACGGCATGCGTGCCGCCGAGCGAGTCGTTGACGTTGATCGAGCTGGTGGCGTTGTAGGTGGTCGAGTCGGTCGCGTTGAACGGCGTTGCGCTCGGCACGGTGGCCTGCGAGTTCAGGTTGAACGCAAAACTCACGTTCTTCGTGGCCGACGGCGGCAGATTCGAGTTCGGCACGACAAGCGGCACCGTCGACGCGCTGCTGATGATGCCCTGCGCATTGGCTGCATAACCCATCAGCGTCTGGCCCTGGGCGTTGACGATCGTGCCGTTGGACGCGAGGTTGAAAACGCCATTGCGCGAGTAGACGGTCGCGCCATTAGCCGACATCTGGAAAAAGCCATTGCCGTTGATCGCGACATCCAGCGCCTGGCTCGTCGTGGTGATCGTGCCTTGGCCGAACTGCTGCTGCACTTCCGACATCTGCGAACCGATGCCGATCTGGTTGTTCACGGCGGTGGCCACCGAGTTCGCGTACATATCGGCGAACTGCGCCTGGCCTTGTTTGAAGCCGACGGTGTTCGCGTTGGCAATGTTGTTGCCGATCACATCGAGGTCGTTCGACGCGCCGGACAAACCAGATAAACCTTGTTGGTAACCCATGACGGTCTCCGCTTCTAGAAGAGTGAGCTAATGAATAAGGGCTTAGAGAATCGATGCGATGCTGGTCAACGGAACCGACTTGCCAGTTGAAAGCATGACACCCGTCGTGCCGTCGCCCTGCTGCACCACGCTCTGCACGGTCGAAGCGGACAGCGCGGTCGCCGTAGCTGCTGCGCCGTTGATCGTGCCTGCCGCCGAAATGGTGTAGGTGCCGTCGGGAAGTGTCGCGCCGGTCTTGTCAGTTGGCGTCCAGCCTGTGATCGGCACCACGCCCGCGGACTGCGGCCCGAGGTCGATCGTCTGCACCACCTGGCCGGCGCTGTTCGTGACACTCACCGTCATGTCGCCGAGCGCGTTCGCCGTCTGCGCGCCGAAGCTGGTGGCCTTGCCGCCGCTCACGGTGATGGTGTTGCCCGGGGCGAGCACGGTCGCACCGATCAGCGACGCAGCCTGTGCCGACTGTCCTGCCGACAACTGCGTCGCGAGCGAGCTCAGCGATGTGTTGAGCTGGCCGATACCCGACACCGTGCTGATCTGCGCGAGTTGCGAAGTCATCTGCGAGCTGTCGGCCGGGTTGGTCGGGTCCTGGTTCTTGAGCTGCGTGACGAGCAAGGTCAGGAATGTGTTCTGCAGGTCCGATGCCGACTGACCGCCGGTCGCGCTGGAGCTCGAACTCGCCGCCGATGAACTCGACGAGCTCGTCGTGCCGTTCATGGTGTTGAGCAACGTCTGCGACATCGTCGTGCCGGTGTTGCCGATCGTAGTGTTGGTTGTCACGGGATTGTCCTCAGGTTCCGATCGTCAGGGTCTTAAGCATCAGCTGCTTGGCGGTATTGAGCGTTTCCACATTCGCCTGATACGAACGAGACGCCGAAATCATGTTGACCATTTCCTGCACGGGATCGACGTTCGGCATGGTCACGTAGCCGTCCGTGTTTGCTGCGGGATTGCTCGGGTCGTAGCTGGTTTTCATCGGCGTCGGGTCGTCGATCACGCCCGTCACCTGCACGCCGCCCACTTGCTGGCCGGACGCCGTGCGCGCGCCGCCGAGCGGATCGACGGCGAACACCACCTGCTTCGCCTTGTACGGCTGGCCGTCCGGGCCCGTCGTGCTGTCCGCGTTCGCCAGGTTCGAGGCGGTCACGTTCAGGCGCTGCGCCTGGGCGGACATCGCCGAACCGGCTACGTTGAAGATGTTCAGTAAAGAGGGCATTGCTTCTCCTCGTGGCTTGCCTGTTAGGCGCTGGGGGCGGTCAGTTCGACGTGATCGCCGAGAGCATCGTCTTGATCTGCCCCGACAGAACGGTCATGCCGGCTTCGTAATGCAGCGCGTTGTCCGCGAACTGGACCCGCTCCGAATCCATGTCGACGGTGTTGCCGTCCAGCGCCGGCTGGCTCGGAATCCGGTACGCGAGACGGCCGTAGTCGTCGGTGCTGCCACCGCTTGCTGTGAGCGTCGTATTGCCGGACATATGTCCCGCCGATGTCGTCGCGAGCCCGGCGCCAGCCGAGACGGTTACCGGCTGCGCCATTTGGAGCTGCGCCGTGCCGGAAGCTGTCGGGTCCGCCGTCGCGCCAGTCTTTTTCAGCGCGCCTGCGAGGGCGCTGGAGAAATCGACGTCGCGCGCCTTGTAGCCCGGGGTGTCGGCGTTCGCAATATTCGACGACAGCAACTCCTGCCGGTACGCGCGCACATCCAGCGCTTCGCGGCCGAAGGCAAATTCCTTGTCGAGTTTGTCCAGCATGGCGGTCCTCCTTCAGCTTCGGATGCTTCGGATCTTGTCTGCGATGTTTCACCGTCGATGAAGCCAGGCGCTGGAGCCAAGCGCGGTCATCAAAGACTTTTGCATGAGACGAATCTTAGGAGCGAGACGCAAGATGCAATCAGACGAATAACAGGGAAAGCCGGCCTCTATTCGACGCTTGCCTTTACCCGCCGAAATCTAAAATTCGTCTCGTGGGTTGATCATTTGAGGAATTCCTCGACGTTGGATGAGCGGTTTCTCGTTTTTGGTTTGCCGGATTCGCGGGTTTTGTTTGGGAGAAACACAATGCACAGCTTCGCTGCGCCTGCTCGTAAGCCGGCGGTTCATCGCCTGGCCGCGAACGGCCTGGTGAAAACCGGCGCTGGCGTGTCTCGCCATCCCGCGCTTGCGGTTTGTGTGATTGCGTTCGCCCTCGCGGCCGCTGGCGTGACGACTGCGCATGCGCAGGACACGGGCGGCACGATCATGATTGCCGGTCCCGCTGAAACGAATCCGGCCGCCGTCGTCGCCATGGCAAAAAGCGCGGGCATGTCGGTGGACCCGAACGCGACCACCAACACTAACCAGCCCGCGAGCCCCGCTCAGCCGGCGAAAGCGTCGCGACCGGCTGGCTACGCCGCAGCGGCCAACGCAGCCGATGCCGCCATGCGCGCAGCCGCGCTCGCACTCGATGCCCACGCCGACGCCGCCGATGCATCCTCGTCTTCCAGCGGTTTGATCGTGATTCCGGGTCCGGGCGAGGCGAAGACCGCCACGGCGCCCAAGCTGGCGATGTCGCCGAGCCGGAGCACTGCATCGAACGATGCGCCCGATGCCGGTGGTTTGATCGAGATCCCGGGCAATGGCGAGCCCAAAGCGGCTACTAATATTAGTAACGTTGGAAATAACGTCCGCACTCCGGCCGCAGCCACCGATACCCTGCCGCGCGTCACGATCCAGGCAACCGCCTCGTCGCGCGACGTGATGCCCGTGGTCGTCACGCCCGACGGCGGCGCATCGGCTCAAGGCGCCACGCGCATTGCCACGCGAGGCTTTCAGGCCAGGCCGATTGCTGCCGCGCCCGCAACGCCGGTCGCCGGCATGATGCCCGTTTCGATGCGCCCCGCCGCAGCCATCCGCGCCCCGCTCCAACCCACGCCGGCCACGGCCGACGGATCCAATCAGCTCACCCAGGACGGCGACTCCATCCGCGCTGCCGCGCTCGCCTTCCTGACGCAGCAGGCGGCGGGTTTGCCCGGCAAGGCAGACATCACCGTCACGCCGGTCTTTCCGCGCGGCCTCGCGGCATGCTCGACGCTCGAACCGTTCCTTCCCGCGGGCTCGCGCCTCTGGGGCCGCACCACCGTCGGCGTACGCTGCTCCGGCGAGCGGCCGTGGACGCTCTACCTGCAGGCACGCGTCTCGGTGATGGCCACGTATTACCTCGCCGCGCGCGCCGTGGCGCCCGGCGAAGTGCTGAGCGCCGCCGACCTGATTCCCCGCGACGGCGACCTCACGACCATGCCGCAAGCCATCGTCACGGATCCGTCACAGGCGGTTGGTGCGGTGACGCTGTCGCGGCTCGCAGCAGGCCTGCCGCTGCGCACCGACATGCTGCGCGGCGCGGGCGCCATCGTGATCGGCCAGACCGTGCACGTAGTGACAAACGGCGCGGGCTTTTCAATATCGGCCGAAGGCAGCGCCATGAATAACGCCGCGCCCGGCCAGCAGGTTCGTGTCAAAACAGCCGGGGGACAGATCATTTCCGGCGTCGCGAAAGACGCTTCGACGGTGGAGATCCAGCTTTGAAAAACAATCCGGAAACCGCCTATGTGGGTTATCCCTCACTTGTTTCAAATTGTTGCAATTCCTTATTCGGCTTGCCTGGTAAGGCTGAGCGGGAAATGAGACTGGCTGGCGCGGGTTCCGGGCGGCGGGAAGGTTAAAGTTTTTACGTGGGTGCGCCGATAAAGGGATCACATCGTCAGGGAAGACCATCGTGAAAATCGATTCCAGCAACACTACTCAGATCGCAGCTTTGCAAGAAGCTGCACAGCAGCGCACGGCGCAAGCCGACGCGCAAGGCACCAGCACGACCGGAAGCAGCACTGCCAGCACCGGCAGTCCGCATTCGACGGTGAGCTTGTCGGCGTTATCGACGGATTTGCGCACGTCGGGCACCTCGGACATCGATACGGCGAAAGTCGCGTCGATCAAGGCCGCGCTGAACGACGGCAGCTACAAGGTCGATTCGGGCGCGGTCGCCAACGGCATGCTCAGCAGCGCACATGAATTGATGCAAACGCGTACCCCGCCGGCCGGCGGCTGAACATAACGGCTACGTATCGCAGGCGACGCCCGGAGCGAGCCAGCGACACGTGGACAATAAGTTTCAGATAGACGCATCGTTTCAACGATGCAGCGCCGGGCGGCTTTTTTCGACCTTGGTACCGCTATGAAAGCGGGCCGGTGTTTTTAGCGAGTCGCCCATGAAAGACGCCCTGCTTGCCACTGTGATCGACGAAACCGCTGCCGTTCAGGCGTTCGAGTCACTTCTTGCCCACGAAGGGAAAGCGCTCACGGCGGCCTCGCCGCTCGATACGCTGCCTTCGATCATCGAACGAAAAACTGCCTTGACTGAGCAGCTTGCCGCACTGGAACGCCAGCGCGACGAGCAACTTGGTGCGCTCGGCTTGCCGAAGGGTTTTGTCGGCATGGAGCAAGCCGTCACCGGCAACGAAGCGTTGAGCGCTCATTGGCAGGAATTGCTGGCGGCGGCGGGGCGTGCGCGGCGGGGCAATAACGACATTGGCGTGCTGATCCGCTCGCGCATGGAATACAACCGCAATGCGCTCGCCGCGCTCACCCTGGCGCCGCCCAAGTCGGCCTTCTATGGTCCCGATGGCCGCGTGCCGGGGATTTACGGGGTGTAGATTCGTCAATGCAAATGCGCTGTACTGCGCGCCGGTTCCTGCCCAAGGACCGGCGCGTTTTTCGTTTCGCGCCGCCGCACGGGGCGTCGTGCACGCCCCATCGCCCGAATTACCGCCGTTTCTCCGCCCTGATCAAGCGATGGCCGCTTGCTGCTTTTCGCAATAATCGCTCCACTGGATCAATGCGTCAGGGCTTCTATGAAGCCCCGCAGCGATCGGACTACAACCCCCGAAGTCCCGCAGGACCGGAGTGAAGCGAAGTGGCAGAAGAGAGCGACGTCGAAAAGACCGAATCAGCCACTCCCAAGCGCATCGAAAAGGCGCGGGAGGAAGGTCAGGTCGCGCGCTCGCGGGAACTCACGTCGTTTGCATTGCTGGCGGCGGGATTCTTTGGCATCTGGGGCCTGTCCGGTCCTATCAGCCAGCATATGCAGGCCATCTTGCGCGGCGCGTTCACGTTCAATCACAACACCGTCCTCGATACCAACCAGATGCTGATTGGCGCAGCCGCTGCCGGCAAGGAAGGTTTCATGGCCTTGCTTCCGGTGCTCGCATTAACGGGCCTGGCCGCCATCTGCGCGCCAATGGCGCTCGGCGGCTGGCTGCTCAGCACCAAACCGATGGCGCCCAATTTCAGCCGCCTGAACCCCATCAGCGGTCTTGGCAAGATCTTCTCGTCGCAAGGGCCGATTGCGCTCGGCATGTCGATCCTCAAGACGCTCGTGGTCGGCGGACTCGCCGGCCGGGCAATGTGGAGCCGCAAGGACGAAGTACTCGGCCTCGTCACGAAGCCACTTTCCCTCGCGCTCGCCGACGCCATGCATCTGCTCATCGTGTGCTGCGGCATGGCGATCGCCGGATTGTTTGTCGTCGCCGCGCTCGATGTCCCCTACCAGCTCTGGACGCATGCCAAGAAGCTGCGCATGAGCAAGGAAGAGGTGAAACGCGAGCATCGTGAAAGCGATGGTGATCCGGCGGTGAAGGCCCGCATTCGTGCGCAGCAGCGCGCCGCGGCGCGTCGCCGGATGATGACCGCCGTGCCGACCGCCGACGTGATCGTTACCAACCCGACCCACTTCGCCGTTGCGCTGAAATATGCCGATGGCGAAATGCGCGCGCCGAAGGTTGTCGCGAAAGGCGTGAATCTCGTCGCCACGCGTATTCGCGAACTGGCGCGTGAACACAACGTGCCGCTGCTCGAAGCGCCGCCGCTTGCACGGGCGCTGTATCACAACGTGGACATCGACCGCGAGATTCCGGGCGCGCTGTATGGCGCCGTCGCGCAGGTGCTGGCGTGGGTGTATCAGTTGCGCAAGTTCAAGAAAGACGGCGGTACGAAGCCGGACGAACCCGAGAACCTCGAGGTTCCTCCCGAACTCGACAAAGGCAGCGTCCCGGAAGCCGAAGCCGATCAGGAAGCCGCCGAAGCACTCGCGAAAGAACCACCCGGAAATGACCCGATGAAAGGAAGCACAGCATGAACGCGCGCGCCGGATTTTTCTCCAAGCGCCCCGACGCACTGGGATCGCAGAATTTGCGGGCTCTCGCCGGGCCGGTGCTGATCTGCATGATCCTCGGCATGATGATCTTGCCGTTGCCGGCCTTTTTGCTCGACTTGCTGTTCACGTTCAACATCGCGCTGTCCGTGATGGTGCTGCTGGTCAGCATGTACACGCAGAAACCGCTCGACTTCGCCGCGTTCCCAAGCGTGCTGCTGTTCTCCACGCTGCTGCGTTTGTCGCTGAATGTGGCCTCCACGCGGATCGTGCTGCTCGAAGGCCACACCGGTCCCGACGCCGCCGGGCAGGTGATCGAATCGTTCGGCCATTTCCTGGTGGGCGGAAATTTCGCGGTTGGTATCGTTGTGTTCGTGATCCTGATGATCATCAACTTCATGGTGATCACCAAGGGCGCGGGGCGGATCGCCGAAGTGGGCGCACGCTTCACCCTCGACGCCATGCCGGGCAAGCAGATGGCCATCGATGCCGACCTGAACGCCGGCCTCATCAACGAAGATCAGGCCCGCAAGCGTCGCTTGCAGGTCGCGCAGGAAGCCGAGTTCTACGGCTCCATGGACGGCGCGAGCAAGTTCGTGCGCGGCGACGCCATCGCCGGCTTGATGATCATGGTGATCAACATCGTGGGCGGCTTGATTGTCGGGATGCTCCAGCACGACATGGACTTCGCGCACGCCGCCACGAACTACACGTTGCTGACCATCGGCGATGGCCTCGTCGCGCAGATTCCCTCGCTGATCATTTCGACGGCTGCGGGCGTGATCGTGTCGCGGGTGGCGACGGAAGAGGACATCGGCACGCAGTTGACCGGGCAGTTATTCAACAATCCGCGCGTGTTGATGATTACGGGCGTGATCATCGGGATCATGGGGTTGATTCCCGGCATGCCGCATTTTGCGTTCTTGCTGCTGGGCGGCGGCCTGGTGTACGCCGCGCGTTCGATGAACCAGCGCATCCAGGCGAAGAAGAAGGCTGGCGCGGTGACCGACCTCGTGCCCGCTGCTGCTGCACCCATCGAAAATACGGAAGCGAGCTGGGACGACGTCGCGATGATTGATCCGTTGGGGCTCGAGGTGGGGTATCGGCTGATACCGCTGGTTGACCGCAATGCCGACGGCGAGTTGTTGAAACGGATCAAGGGTATTCGCAAGAAGTTCGCGCAGGAAATTGGTTTCTTGCCGCCGGTGATCCATATCCGCGACAACCTGGAATTGCGTCCGAACGGTTATCGGATCGCGCTGAAGGGTGTGGAAGTGGGCGTTGGGGAAGCATTCCCTGGCCAGTGGCTTGCGATCAACCCGGGCCAGGTCTCGGCGGCCTTGCCGGGAAATCCGACACAAGATCCGGCGTTTGGCTTGCCGGCCGTGTGGATCGATACGAACTTGCGTGAACAGGCGCAGGTGTATGGCTACACCGTTGTCGATGCAAGCACCGTGGTGGCGACCCACCTCAACCATCTGGTGGTCACGCACGCCGCGGAATTGCTGGGCCGCCAGGAAGTGCAGGCGTTGCTGGAGCGCGTCGGGAAGGACACGCCTTCGTTGATCGACGATCTGGTGCCGAAGACGCTGGCGCTGACCACCTTGCAGAAGGTTCTGCAGAACTTGCTCGAGGAAGGCGTTCCGATCCGCGATATGCGCACGATCCTGGACGCGTTGCAAGAACATGCGCCAAAGATTGCGGATGCGCACGACCTGACGGCGGCGGTGCGTTTGTCCCTGGGCCGGGCGATTACGCAGCAGTGGTATCCGGGCAGCGGAGAGTTGCAGGTGATGGGACTGGACCCGGCGCTGGAGCGGGTGTTGTCGCAGGCGTTGGCAACCGGTGCGAATCCCGGACTGGAACCCGGCTTGGCGCAGACACTATTGAACTCGACGCAAAGCGCGATCACGCGTCAGCAGAACATAGGATTGCCGCCGGTGCTTCTGGTCCAGCACTCGTTGCGAGCGATGCTCGCCCGGTTCCTGAGAAGAAGCTTGCCGCAGTTGAAGGTGCTGTCCTACGCGGAAGTCCCGGACACGAGAAACATCAAGGTCGTGAACCTGATTGGCGCGCAAGGGTAAAGCGCAGCTCATTTCCTCCTGCGCCACTTTCTCGAGCGTCCTGATCCCGTGCAAAAAGCCGGCAAGACACTCGGCGCCGGATGACGATCCGGACTGCATGACGCCGATTGCCGCAAACGCCACATCCGCCGGCGGCTTTCCGCTGATCAGCATGGTCGTCAAATGATCGATGGATTGCGAATAGTGTCCCTGCAACGCAAGGCTCAGATAATGGCGCCCCATGGCCGTGGTCCGGTGAAGCTGATTTTTTATCGCCGGGCGCAATAGCTTCAGGTGCGCGGCTACAGGCTCCCTATGCTGCCAGGGCCACAAGGCCGCGAGATAACCAAACAGGTAATCGTCGCCGGCGGGCGTCTGTCCCGAGCCGTATCCAATCAGCTCCTATACCCCTCCTTCCAGCGCCACGCTCGCATCGCCAGAATTTAGGCGAGGCACGCGTCCGATCGATGGCCCGCCAGGCAGCAACTGCAAACTGCTGCGCACCTCCCGCAGCAGGCAATACTGCGACAACTGACTGGCCAGCGCCGGATAAGCCGCCAGCACAGCGTTCAACGCATGGCCATCATGTATTCTTCGCGCCCCCGGCCGCCAGCATGGCGCGCGACTCAGATCCGCGCGCCATAGCGCGCCGCGCAACTCGTTGTTCTCCAGCGTGATGGGCTGCCGCGAGTACGACTGATGACTCCAATCCCAGCCGGGAGGGGTTTCGAGCCGAATGGCCGTCGGCAGGTTCTGACAACGCGGACTGAGCAAGGTCAGCCACTCGCCGCCTGCCGATGACAGATTCAACGCATGCGGAAAGCGGCTGTGGACCCAGAAGCGCAGCGTCTCGCGCGGCCCATGTTCCGCCAGATACCCGATCGAGCACACGGTGAAAGTGATAAGTCGCATGCCAGGTCCAGGCGGCGTCAGCCGCGCAAGCCGTCGACAATAGCTGCGGCGTCGCTTACCCAACCGGACATCGCGCCCTGCGCCTTGATCATGTCGATTGAGGACTTCTGGAATTCGGGGAAATACGAACCGACACAATCCGCCGGGATAATGCATTCGTAACCCCGGTCATTGGCTTCGCGAACGGTCGTGGTCACACTGTCTTCAGTGCACACGCCGTAGACAATGAGCGTCCTGATCGAATGGTTTTGCAGAATCAACTGCAAGTCGGTTTCATGGAACGCGCCCTTGCCGGGTTTATCGATAATGGGTTCGCCCAGCGCCGGGTAAAGCTCGGGAATGATGTCGTGGCCCGCTTCGCCGCGAATCAGAACGCGGCCCATGGGACCATCGGCACCGATGAATGTCTTGCCGCCGCGCGTCAGTTTCGAAGGCGGACAATCCGCCAGATCGGCTCGGTAACCCTCGCGTGTGTGAATGACCAGCAGCTTCCCATCACGCGCTGCTTTCAACACCTTCCAGCTTGAAACAATTGCGCCGCGCACCAGCGAGACGTTGTTTCCCAATGCCTCCCCCAATCCCCCCGGCTCAACAAAATCGCGTTGCATATCGATTATGACCAGTGCGGTCGTTTGCGCATCGAACGGTAACGAAAATGGGTCCGCGCGAAACAATTTCTGAAGCATTCTGATATTCCTTGATTAATTTCTGAACGTGAAACGTTCATTTCAATATTGCAAATTATTTGATTTTTCTTCGAATTATTATATGAATCCTCCTCTCCATGCACGACAGATATTTCATCGATCCACGCATTGTTCATTCATTTTCGTATAGCGTGAAAATCATTTCTAAAACTCAAACAAATTAATTACTCATGATTTGCCGCCCCCTTTTCCCAACAATAAAGCGGAATACGAAATAATCGGCCGGACTCTGAAACCGGATAACGAGGCGAGAGTTGAAACGCCTCAAGAAGTCTTTTCTTACCGTCGCATCATCCAGAAATACTCGGTAACACAATCATCTGATGTTTGCATCAACGAGGGAACCCGCCCTCCGCCTCCAGCATCGATCTCGCGAATTACCCCGCTTTCCCGGCTCTTATCAGCCGATGGCCCGCCAACGTCCCTTGCAATAATTCATTCACAGGAAAACGGTACGTCGCCCAAGACGTGACGCAACCGGTCAACCGCAACAGATCAACGTGAGCGCGAGCTCATCGGGGGGTAAATGAACATCCGCAAATTCATCGGTGCCACGAGTCGCGACGCGTTCCGGCTCGTCCGTGAGGCACTGGGCCCCGATGCGGTGGTGTTGTCGAACCGGGTAACGGAAGACGGTAGCGTCGAGATCGTGGCGGTCGCGGACGGCGATCTCGCGAAAATCTCCCCGAAAGCAGCCGCTCAGCATCGCGAGATGAAGCTGAGGGCATCGGCCGGAAACCAGGTGCCTGCGCAGTCGGCTTCACAGCCTCATTCACAGTCTTATTCGAATGCCAACCCGTACGCCAGCGGCGATGTCTTTTCGTCAGTGTTCGGCGCCAATCCCGAGCCGCTGGACGACTTGCAGCCCGAAGAACAGCCGGACGACGCCTCGCGCACGATGGCCGAATCGAATCCCTGGCTGATCGAACATGCGCGCCGGGTCGCGCAATCGGCGGCCGAGGGTGCGCCGCAACGTGCGCTGAGCGCATCGACGGCAATTGCGAAGGGAATGGGCAATCCCGTGCCCGTCACGCCGCAAGACCCGGCAGACGCTCCCGGATGGACCCGCGATGCGGCCCAGGCTGCTGCCCGCCGCGCGGAACAAAAAATCGCGCAACTGCAAACGCAAACCCAGCCGCCGGCAGCGCAGAGCGCCAGCTCGATGCAGGAAGGCGCATTCGCGGGCCTGCCGGCGTCGGCTGCGGCGGCGGTCACTGAAGCCATCCGCGTACGCATGGAGCAAGTCGTGAACGACACCGTCATGCATGAACTTTCGTCGATGCGCGGCATGATGGAAGAGCACTTCGCCGGCTTGCTGTGGGGCGATCGCCAGCGCCGCAGCCCCAATCACGCCGCGCTGACCAAACGCTTGTTCGCCGCCGGTTTCTCGGCGCAACTGGTCCGCATGGTGATCGACAACATGCCGGAGATCGAACACGCAGAAGCGTCGATGCAGTGGGTTCAGCAAGTGCTCGAGAACAACCTGCCCGTCATGGACAGCGAAGAATCGATGATGAGCCGCGGCGGCGTATTCGCGCTGATGGGCCCGACGGGCGTGGGCAAGACCACGACCACCGCCAAGCTCGCCGCACGCTGCGTGATGCGCTTCGGCGCCAGCAAGGTCGCGCTGCTCACCACCGACAGCTACCGGATCGGCGCGCACGAACAACTGCGCATTTTCGGCAAGATCCTCGGGGTATCGGTGCATGCGGTGAAAGACGCGGCCGACCTGCAACTCGCGCTCTCCGAGCTGCGCAATAAACATATCGTGCTGATCGACACCATCGGCATGAGCCAGCGCGACCGTACCGTCTCCGACCATATCGCGATGTTGTGCGGCGCCGGCCATCCGGTGCAGCGCCTGCTGCTGCTGAACGCAACCAGCCATGGCGATACCTTGAACGAAGTCGTGCAGGCATACCAGAGCACGCCCGACCAGCCGCCGCTCGCGGGCTGCATCCTGACCAAGCTCGACGAAGCCACGAATCTGGGCGGCGTGCTCGACACCGTGATCCGCTACAAGCTGCCGGTGCATTACGTATCGACGGGTCAGAAGGTCCCGGAAAACCTGTACGTCGCGACCAAGCGCTTCCTGATTAAAAGCGCGTTCTGTATCCCGCGCGACGGCTCGCCATTCGTGCCGCAAGACGACGACGTGCCGCCGCTCCTGTCCGCGCTCTCCGCGCGCGCTTCCACCGAACTGCATGAGGTTCACTTTGGATAAGTTCGTGTCCGATCAGGCTGAAGGCTTGCGCCGTCTGCTGACACGCAACGGCTCTAGGGTCGTTGCGGTGTGCGGCGCCCCGGCAGGTGGATTAGGGGGAACCGGCAATACGTCGACGGTCGTGAATCTGGCCGCCGCCCTCGCCGCGCAAGGCAAGGACGTGCTGGTCATCGATGAACGCCAGAACGAGATGTCGGCGAGCCGGCTCGCCAAGGTGCCCGCCACCGGCGCACTGGCCGCCGTGTTGTCCGGCAAGCGCTTTTTGCAGGATGCGGTCACGCGTACGCCGTTCGGCTTTTCGGTCATCGCCGCGCCTCGTGACGAACGCATCAGCCAGGACGCCGCGCATTGCCGGGTGTTGCTCGACGGTCCCGCCGACGTCGTCCTGATCGATACCCAACTGGATCGCAGCGGCGCGCTGTCTTCACTGGCAGCGCAGGCGCACGACTTCGTGATCGTGACGCGCGTAGCACCCGCCGCGATCACCGAGGCGTACGCCTGCATCAAGCGTCTGCATTACGCGCATGCCATCGGGCGGTTCCGGATTGTCGTGAATCACGTGAAGAACGGCGCCGATGCGCAACTCGCCTTCGATAACCTCGCGGGCGTCGCAAGCCGCTACCTCGCGGTGCAGCTCATGCCGGCAGGTTGCGTGGCCGAAGATCCGCGCGTGGCGCGCGCACACGAGCTGTCGCGCTGCGCGGTAGAAGCCTTTCCGGCGACGGCCGCCGCCCGCGATTATCGGCAGATTGCCGCCGAATTGCAGTACTGGCCGATGCCGCAAGCGTCGCAATTTGAATGGCCCGTGCAACCCGTGCGAATGGAAACGCAGCACGGGATGGAGCGTTCGATCAACTCCGGCGCGGTACGCCGCACCGAAACGCCATTGATGCAGCTTGCGATGAGCAGCCCCGCGTCCGTGTGATGCCGCAAGAGAAGGAACAAGGTGAATGCGATGTATAACGCCCAGGGAAAACTGTCACAGTCCGAGGTTCTTACCCGCTACGCGCCGCTGGTGCGCCGGCTCGGACTGCAGCTCGTCGCGAAGATGCCCGCGAGCGTCGATCTCGACGACCTGATCCAGGCCGGCATGATCGGCTTGCTGGATGCGGCGAGCCGCTATAAGGAAGATCAGGGCGCTCAATTCGAGACCTACGCCAGCCAGCGGATTCGCGGCGCGATGCTCGACGAGTTGCGCGCCAACGACTGGCTGCCGCGCAGCATGCGCAAGACGTCGCGCGAAGTGGAATCGGCGGTGCACAAGGTCGAGCAGCATCTCGGTCGATCGGCCAGCGAACAGGAAATTGCCGAGCATCTCAACATGCCGCTCGGTGAATATCAGACCATGCTGCAGGATCTGCATGGCAGCCAGTTGATCTACTACGAAGACTTCGACCGTTCTTCCGATGACGAGCCGTTTCTCGACCGTTATTGCGTCGACAAAGCCGATCCGCTTTCTGCGCTGCTTGATGGCAGCTTGCGCTCGGCGCTGGTGGATGCCATCGATAAATTGCCCGAGCGTGAAAAGCTGCTGATGAGCCTGTATTACGAGAAGGGCTTGAATCTGCGGGAAATCGGCGCCGTGATGGAAGTCAGCGAATCGCGCGTGTGCCAGTTGCATAGCCAGGCCGTCGCGCGGCTGCGGGCGAAGTTGCGGGAGCAAGCGTGGTCGGGCGTGGAAGCTTGAAGTCCTGCGCGTGAGAGCGGATCAGGTATCGAAATCCGCGCTTTCGGCGAAGACTGTCTGGCCTTTGCCGAGCGCCTTCGCGCGATACATCGCGCGATCGGCTGCGCGCATCAGCACGGCAATATCCGTATAACCCGGCGTCAGGTCCGGCGAAATCAGGCACGCGCCAATACTCGCCGATACATTCACCACCCGGTCCTGCACCGACGTCATTTCCGCCAGCACCGCGTGCACGCTGTTTGCCACCGTCTGCACGGCGCCGGCTCCCGTCACGTGACGCGCCAGCACGACGAATTCATCGCCGCCGAGCCGCGCGACCGTGTCGGTGGTCCGCATCCTTCTCGCGAGCAGCGCCGCGAACGTTTGCAGCACGAGGTCGCCGACTTCGTGGCCGAAGGTATCGTTGACCTCCTTGAAACCGTCGAGATCGATCAGCAGCAGCGCGGTCGCGCCTTCCTGTCCCGTCGATATCGCCATCACCGCCCGGCCGATAGTCTGCTCCAGCATGTAGCGGTTGCTCAGACCCGTGAGCGGGTCGGTGCCCGCCTTGAGCGCGAGGTCGCGGTTCGCGCTGCCGAGCCGGCCGATCAGCACGCCGAGATACACCGACGCCCCGAGCACGCTCAAGCCGATCCCGAGCGCCGCTGGGCGGTTGAGCATCCACCACGGTTGCAAGACAGACAACGCGACGATCCCGACGAGAGCCGTTCCACACGACAGCGCCAGCGCGCGCTTGCCGTAGCGTCCGCCTGCGCCGATCAGAAAAAGGAAGACGGCCCAGAGCATGGGCAGCGCGAATGCTCCGCCGGCGCCGAGGGTGACCGCGAGGAGCGCTTGATCCGCGACGGTCGTGAACGCAAGGCGCAGGTTCGACTGCCGTTGCATTCTGCTGATGATTAACCGGGTCGCGACGCCGTAGATCAGATAGAGCGTGAGCGCGTGGAAGCTGGCGATGACGGCGGGTGTTGAGCCGGACCACGCCAGCGCGCCATAGACGGCCAGTGCGAGGCCGCCCAGTATGACTCTCAGCGTCGCCTGCTCTTTTTCCGGGTCGAGATTATGGGACCACACATAACCGCGCGGCCGCTGCACGGGGTCATTCGCCTGCCCCATTCTGAGTCTCCCTGATAGTGATTCCAGTGAATCCTGAAGTCCCGATCGATGCCGCGTTTTCTGCAGTGACTGCGTAGCGCAGAATTGCAATCGTACTGCGTCGTCGAAAAGTGGCTGAAAACCGCACTATCCGGCGGCTGGGTGGCAGATTGATATTCAGCGGGTTCAGCGCGGCGCGGAGTTTTGGCGGCTTGCGTTTCGGCGTGGCGCAGAGGTAGCGTTTCATGTTGTCTTTTTAATCGTCATTTACTACGCGTGCTTATTGCCACTCGATGCGACCCTTCGAACCTGCTTCTTCCTATAACGACGTGAGTGACACGCTCGGCACTTCTGGCGCCGCGCCCGATGCTGCTTTGCTTGGCGAATGGCTGCCTGTATGTAATAGCGCCGATGTGCCCGCCGGGCAGTCGCGCGGGTTTGTCGTGGCGGGTGAACGGCTGGTGGTCTGGCGCAATGCATCGGAGGCTGACGATGATGCGGGCGGTCCCGATATTTCCACCGATGTCCACGTCTGGCGCGATGTCTGTCCGCATCGCGGGGCGCAATTATCGTTGGGCACGGTGACGGACGGTTTGCTGGCGTGTCCTTATCACGGCTGGCGCTACGACGCCGACGGCCAGTGCATCCACATTCCCGCCAATCCGTCGATACGCCGCACGAAGCGCGCATGCGCGCGGACGTATCGCGCGGAGGAGAAATACGGCGCGGTGTGGACGTGTCTCGGCGAACCTTCTCGTCCACTCGATTTCTTTCCGGAGTACGACACGCCCGGCGCGCGCAGGATCAATCTCGCGGCTCAGACGGTGCGTTCATCGGCGCCGCGCGTGGTCGAAAATTTCCTCGATATGGCGCACTTCCCGTTCGTGCACACCGGTATTCTCGGCGATGCATCGCATGCGGAAGTGCAGGATTACGAAGTGATTGAAACGGATGGCGGGCTGGAGGCGCGGCAGTGCCGTTTCTGGCAACCGGCGGGATTGCCGGGACAGGAAGGAGTGGATATTGAATATGTGTATCGCGTGAAACGGCCGTTGGTGGTGAGTTTGTCGAAGGTGGCGCAGCGCGGTGAAGGTGCGTTGCATTTGTTGCTCGTGGCGTCGCCGGTGAGTGAAACGGAAACCCGCGCGTGGCTCGTGTCGGTGTTCGAGGATGAACTCACGCACTCCGATCAGGAGCTGTACGACTTCAATATGCGGATATTGATGCAGGACACACCGATTGTGGAGTCGCAATGGCCCAAGCGGCTGCCGCTCGATCCGAATGCTGAATTGCATCAGGTTTGTGATCGGCTGTCGGTGGGGTATCGGAGGTATTTGATGGGGTGCGGGTTTGGGTATGGGACGGTTCGGGCACAGTGAGTCGGCCGCTTGTAACGTGCGCTAATGATTGAAGCGGGCAAAGACCGGTTCCATACGCTGTATTTCCTGACGCGATAATTTCAGTCGGGCCGCCTCGTCGCGCCATGTTGCGACCACTTTCCGGATGTCCGCTATGACCTGTTCGGCCTCACCTTCGGTCAGCCGATAGAACGCCGCCGTATCGAGTACAGCGTTCATATCAGGCGCAGCGCTTTTCCCGTCAATGCTCAACGTATGCTCCAGCTTGCTTGCGTTCGGGTTCATATCGAACGCGGGGGACAACCGCCAGCCGGTAGGCTCTCGTATAAATCCGTGATTGCGCAGATGGTCGTCGCGATTTCCAATCAGCACGTTGAACACCAGCCGCCTGAACAGCTGTTCCAGATCGCCACCTATATGTCCCTGTGCGCCACCGTCTGACAGGAATTCGGCCAGATCCGGATACCCTGCGTTCGTGTCGCCATCCCGGCGCTCCAGCATGGTCATGGCAGACGCGTACATCCGCCGGCTGCCTTTGCTCCGGTCAAAGCGCTCGACGCAAAACGTTGCATAGCCGGTGCCCACATACTTCAACTCCGATTTGGGTACCCAGATGCCCGCGCTCCTCGCCAGACCATGAACCAGATATTCCCAGGCACCGACGTCATAGCGGTCGTCCTTGGCCGGGAACTTGGCGATCCATAGCTCGTTTCCCAGATTGGTAAAGTTGGCTTTAGGCCGTGCACCGCCGAGCGACGTACCTGGAGCAATCAGCATTGCCAGCCATTGTTCGTACTCCGGCATTTTTTCAATACCGACGTCTTCGATGCGAATCGCAATGCTCGCCAACGTTCCCAAATCCGTGACCGGCGGCGCTGCGTTGGCACTATCGTCCTGGAAGACTTTGTTCTCGTCCCGAAAGCGCAAGGCCCCGACGCGCGTCAAATCGTGGACACCCAGCAGGAAGTCAATTTCTTGCAATGTGCGCATCGGCCGGTCGTGCTTATCGGCTTGAACGGCTTCACGGCGCTCCATCAATACGCGGCCCCAACGGTCTGGGGCAGAGTCCATGAAGATGCCGAACGTCACAGCCTTGTTCGGCGGATATTGCTCGTCGGAATAAAGCTCCAGGCGCGGATCCAGCATGAACGCCTTGCGGCTGTCCAACCACGCTTGCGTGTAGGCAAAGGGTGCGGGCAAGTCCGTGCGCTCGGCCTGCCGGTAGAGCGTGCCGATCTGATCCAAACCACCGAGCTCCGAGCTGTCCAAAAACACTTCAAATGACTCTCGCGTCTTTCTGGCGCTCATTACGGTTCCGCTGAAGGCGTTTTCGATGCCGCTTTTTTAGGCGCGGCAGACTCCTTCGCGCGCGTGCCTTTGGGACGCGAAATGCGAACGGGGAGGTTCAAGTCTTGCAGCTTGCGGCCGAGTTCGTCGTCGCGTGCGACGGCATCCATGTCTGCGTCCAGCCCGAGGACTCGAAGCGCGCGCATGTAGGTGCTTATCGCGATGTTTCCATCGCCCTTTTCCAGACGGTTTAGCGTATCGCGTGACACGCCTAGTCGTTCGGCGAACAGCGAAGTCGATATCCCGCGCCTGAGGCGGGCGAGCTTTAACCGCTCGGCTAGCGCACGGAGCTGCTTTTCTACGGCGGGAAATGGGTGTTGAAAGGTGCGAGGCATGTCCGATAGATTAGGCGGAATGGCACTTTTTGTCAAAAGTATCGGACGTTATTGCAATTTTTGGAGTACTCATATCGCGGCGACAGAAGCGTTGTTTGTCCGATATTCAAGACTCTAAGACGCTATTTGACTAAGATATCGTACAGAAAACTAACTCTCGGGGAAGCCATGGGGGGTTTACGAAGCGAGCGTATTGAGCGACATCGATGAAAGCGAACGCAGCAGTGCTTTCTTACGCAGAAGGGTATGTCGACGCTATTGCCGACCTCTGGGGTTTGCTTCGTAAGCAGCGGATGATTGCAGCAGAAAATCAGAATTCTTGGTGCGCCCGGCTGGGATCGAACCAGCAACCCCTGCCTTCGGAGAAGTACAAGCGCCAGCAGTCCCCTTTAAAATCAATGCCTTACACAACTTGCGAAGTGTAAAACCAAGGCTGCACAAGGCAAATCCAGATCAAAACGGATCACCCTGGGTGTAATTTAGCTGCAGTAGACTCGGGGCTTACCTACCGCGCATCGCAGCTCGTGCCGCTCGTAGTTGTACTCATTCGGCGCTGCAGGCCGCCTACAACCGCGGCTTCCTGGTATGGAACGAGGGGCTCGAGAAATGGACAAACTACTGGTCCTTTGCATCACTGTGGTGTAACGTGGTGCATCCATCGGGCCGGGGTAAATAGTGGCGACCGAAGTCAAGCGACAAGGCAAGGCGAAAATCGAGCCTAAGACATTGCGGGCATCGGTGAGCTTCCCCATTGACCTTTACGCTAACCTTGAACGAATCGCCAAAGAGAAGAAGGTATCTTTGGCATGGATCGTCCGGGACGCGGCAGAACAATATGTGGCGAGCCGTTGGTCAGTTGCAAGCAGCTCTCTTGATCCGTCCGACATGGATCGTAAGTGATGGCAACGTGCCAATGCTTGGTATCGTCAACCCGATACAACCGCCATGGCCGATAGCGAAGCGCATGACATCTGACGATCGTTATCCCAATGCCCCGATTACGGAGGCAGTCATCGACATTCAGGTTGCTACGCCTGTCACTGTTGACACGCTTGGGCAGACTCATTTAGGCGAAGAAGCTAAGTATCCGTCGTCTGAGAAGTTGAACGCCGCCACCGGGGCATTGTTTTTCAGCCCGGAAATGGCGCCGGTTGCTACCGCGTCGGCGCAACCTTTGGGGCATCTCTATCGCAGTCCGGACGGCAAGCAGATTTACCAGGCGCGGACCACTGGCTACACTTTTAGCAGGTTGGCGCCCTACCCGCATTGGGCTGAATTTTGTAGCGAAGCGCGTCGTTTATGGGACAAGTATTGCACTGTGGCAAAGCCCACTGCGATCACGCGGGTGGCTGTCCGTTACGTCAACCGAATCGACATCCCGCTGCCTCTGAAAAGCTTTGGCGACTACTTGCGAACGGCGCCTCAACTCTCGCCGGACCTGCCGGAGGGTCTTTCGGGCTATTTTATGCACCTGATGATTCCGCTCACGGAAATCAAATGTGAAGCGATTATTAACCAAACGATCATCGAGCCCGCCAAACCTGACGTTGTTTCGATCGTGCTCGACATAGACATTTTTCGAACGGTTGACTTACCGGTCGACGAGGACCAGCTATGGGCGTTGTTGGAGCAACTGCGGCAAGCGAAGAACAGAGTATTTGAGGCAAGCATCACTGAAGAAGCCAGGAGATTATTCAAATGACGACATGTTATGTTCAAGGTGCAGAATCAGGCCGTGCCGCTCCGACGCCCACGCACACCAGGGCGGTTCGTAAAACGGCACCCGCGCAAGGCCCAGAAGCTGCAAAAGTCCGTAAGGTGGTACGCAGTTTCTTCAGTCGCGGTGCGACAACGCAAGGTCATAGCCGCGAATCTGAGCAGGTTCTGGCGGTTGCCCTTGAGCTGGCGCAGTTGGGCGAACACCTGGCGGCTGAGAGCGAGGCGGAGGAAATGGTTTCGTACAACCATGTTCACGTAAAGCCGGCGTTCTCCGTGACGGCCACTTTCAAGCACATCGGTAAGATCAAACCGCGAACGTTCTTGTTGGACGAGTAGCGCCGATGACTAAGCCGTTTTGGATTGAAATCAAGGGGCCGACATTGGCGCAAGGCGATTTGCTAGAAAAATGTCTTGTGCCCCAATTCGGGGATGACTTCGGTTCGGGTGGCGAAGGCTCAGGCGAAACCGTGCCCGTCGGAGAAGCAAATCTGATCATCGTGACGCAGAGCTGCGACTTAGAGAATGGCAAGGTCGAACTGGTCGCCATGTGCCCTGCGTACACCCTCGCCGAATTCGAGGAACAAAATCCAGCCTTCAAAAACAAAGGGCGCTGGGAAGAAGTTCGCAAAGGCAGAATAGAGGGTCTGCATCTTCTAGGTTCCCCCGCTGATCCTAGCGAAAACCAAGGAGCGCTGGTGGTCGACTTTGGCCAAATTTTTAGCCTGCCGACGGGCTATCTGGCCAAAAGAGCAGATAGCGCAGGCACGAGATGGCGTCTCGATTCCCCTTTCCTCGAGCATTTTTCACAAGCCTTCGCGCGGTACTTTATGCGTGTCGGCTTGCCCTCGCAAATTCCCCAATTCAAGTAGCGTATCCAGCGGCAAAGGCCACCGGACGCGCATCAAATTGCAACACTTTTCAGTGTGCCTAGATTGGCCTTTCGGCCCGCTAGGTGGCACATTTGCATCTTTCCACAGCGCATTAAAACCGGCGAGTAAAGAGCAGCCCGCAGGCGGGGAGGGGACTGCGACAGAACGAAGACGGGGTCATCTCGCGCGCGGCGCGGAAAATTTTTGGAATCCATTGACGTCTCAGAGAATTGCGTGAACGCGAGGTGCGGTCGGCAACGAGAGTTCGTCGCCGGGTCTAGCCCGCTTAGTGGGATAAAATGCCCGCTGGTCGAGTAAGCTGGCCTTGTTTGCACAGACCATGCGGCGGCGAGTCTCACTTTATTCGGTGGAAACTCCCTCTAATACTAAGTTGGACTCCGCATGACCGACCCTATCGCGCTCACAGTCTCAGTCTTGGCCCTTGCCGTCTCTGCGATCACGGCGTGGTTGACGTTGTTTCGCCGCGGCACAGTGCGAATGACTCAGCCAACGGTCATATATTTCGGCCCCGACATGCCACGTCCAGGCGGCCGCGACGGAAATCCAAAGATCTATCTGCGGACATTGCTCTTCGCCACCTCGAAGCGCGGGCGAATCATTGAGAGTATGCATATCTCGCTTTCGCGATCCGAAACCCACCAGAACTTCAATATCTGGGTGCATGGCGAGACCAACAAACTTGTTAGAGGTAGTGGCCTCTTCGTCGGCGAGACTGGCGTCGCCGCCAATCATCATTTCCTCATGCCGGAAGACGGAAGCCACTTCAAGTGGTTGGCGGGACATTATCAGCTTGGCGTGCACACTCGCCTCGTGGGTGACAAGGCGCATAAGCTGCTTTTCTCCCAGCCGCTCGAAGTCACGCCGGACCTTGCCGCCCAACTGGATAGACCTGGCGTAGGGTTGTACTTCGACTGGGGACCAGACTCATCGCGATACTTACCGCACATCGAACAGCGTCCGCCCTTGCACGACCCGGAGCAATTCATCGAAACGCTGGGTCTAACTCCTAATGTCGAACGTTAATGGCCATCTTGCTGCCCCGGCAAGGGTCTGAGTCTGGCCGCGCAGCATTGAAGTATCATTTCCGCCAGAAGAATCGGGCAAACGTCAGGGGTGCTATGGGAAGGCTTGCGACTTGGCAGAAGGTCGGCATTGTCTTGTCGATCGCTTGGGCAATAGGTGCGGCAGTTCACACGCACAACAGGGATCTCCAGAGTGCCCAGAGTTCCGCCTCATTTGCATACAACGTCTGCGCCGATAGCAAGAACCTGGCCCACAGCGCGGATCTATCCGAGTGCGACAAAGAGAAGTCAGATAACGTTGCTATGTCGATGGAGGGGGATACCGCCAACGCCGCGATAGTTGCGCTGGCTCCGCTTCCGTTCGCATGGATTTTCGCTTATGTGCTCATCGGCCTTGGTCGTGCGCTGGCGATAGGCTTACCCGTCGTCCTTCCCTGGAAATCAATGTCCCGACCCAGAAAGGTCTTCGTCGTCGCCGGAGGTCTGGTGAGCGTCTGCGCGGCTCTATTCGGCCTGACCTACCTGATGGGCCTCTACGTGGATACGCTGGTGCCAGTAAGCCCCAGTCCAGTAAAGGCGATGGTGATAGACCAAGGCGACACGGTTATTGCCGAAGGGAGTTGGACGCGAGATGGGCCGCTGGGAGAGGGTTCAAAGCTGGGCGATCCGCTCCAGGCATCCAAGATCACATGCACCAAAGCGGACAACCGCTGCGTGGAGGCGCGCGCGGAAATCACCGGGAAAGGGACCAACCTCCTCACGGTCGACGAGGTGGACTACGACATCGAATCGTGGTCGCCTACGACGATCGTATTCGTTTACGAGACACCCTGCGCCCGCGAAACCTACACCATCGACCGCCAAACCGAGGCAGTCAACGGCGTTGGCATCAATCTCCACGCGAATGCGAAGATGTGCAATATGCGAGCGGCGGCCGAAGCGACCGAGGACAGGTGGGAGTATCACCTTGGGGATGGCTTCAAGATATATTGGGATCTTCGCCAGAAGGCCCGCCCTGCACTGCTTAGGATCGTTCAGGCTTTCTTCGGAAATTGAAGTTTACGGATTGATGTGCGTCTTCGTTTTCCGCATCGCAATCCGAGCGACTGCTGTACAAGTCAATGCGGCCGTTAGATTGTCCGGACCGCGTATGACCGCTCCGGGTCGATTTTCTGCCATGACCGAGTGCGTAGCCGCTGGCGTCGCTCCCAGATCAAAGCCTTTTCTGCAAGGGAGAGGTGCTTCCATCACTGGATGCGAAATGCTGTGTTTCGGCAGTAGCTCTAGGCCGTGAACTCAGGGTTCGATAGTATCCGTTGTCCTTTGCAGCGGCGTACCTCTCGCCAAATGCACCTCCCGCCTTGCGGGAGTTTTTCTCGGATCTCGGTCCATCGGCTGATGTAGGTGCGAACGGGACCAGCCGCGACGGACAGAGGGCGGCCAGTTGCGGACCGCTGGGCATGCTGCCTGGAGGCGGCTCGTCGGTAGGGGCTCGGGTATGCTTATGCCGCACGCGTTTGCCAACCGGTTAGCTCAAACATTTTTGTTGGCGAATAGAGTCATAGGAAGCTCTACCATGCAAATAGTCCCCGCCTCTGCTCTCCTCGAAATATCAAAGAATTATACAAACCATCGGTCACGCCGCGAAGCTAGTTGGTATGGGTACTCTGAAGGAGAAACTTGGGGAGCAACCCCGTTTGCCATCGACAAACTCTACAGAGGGCAGAATACCCGACACACGCCCATGCTCCCATCGATCGCCAGAGGCTTGCAGTCGGCTGACATCGAAAAGATATACCAAAGCGCTATCTCTGATCAGGCGACGATAGTCCTTCGACTGGCTCAAGCGTGGTGGTTTTCCCGCGAGCTAGTGTAGTGCTTCTGAATTAACGGAACCAATAGGTTTTGCCATTGTCATGCTCTTTGTACCGACGATGGAGCGAGTCATGAAGACGGCGAGACCGATTGAATTGAGCAGCAAACAACGCATCGAGCTTGAGCGGATGGTGAGATCGCAAACCCTCGAGGTAAGAGCAGTGCGACGAGCACAGATCGTGCTGTTGGCGGCCGATGGTATGGGCAATCGGGAGATCGCCGCCGCGTTGGGGATCGGGCGGGTCCAGGTGGGACGCTGGCGCGAACGCTTTGTTCAGGGCGGCGTCGCGGCGATAGAAGATGACCTGCCGCGCAGTGGGCGCAAGCCGCGCGTCGATAGAGCTGAGATCGTGCGCCTGACGACGCAGACCACGCCCGAAGCTGCGACACACTGGAGCACGCGCACGCTCGCCAGGAAGGCCGGCGTCAGCGACACCACGGTGCTGCGAATCTGGCAGGCCAACGGCCTCAAACCTCACCTGGTCGAGAGCTTCAAGGTCTCGCGGGATCCGAAGTTCGCCGAGAAGCTCGAGGACATCGTGGGCCTGTACATCTCCCCGCCCGAGCATGCGTTGGTGCTGTGCTGCGACGAGAAGAGCCAGGTGCAGGCACTCGACCGCACCCAGCCCGGACTGCCCTTGAAGAGAGGCCGCGCGTCCACCCAGACTCATGACTACAAGCGCCACGGCACCACGACCCTGTTCGCGGCGCTCAATACCCTCGATGGTTCTATCATCGCCCGCTGTGATCAGCACCACCGTCATAGCGAATGGCTCGACTTCTTGCGCCAAATTGAGCGCGAGACTCCCAAGGGCAAAGAGCTGCATTTGATCTGCGATAACTATGCCACCCACAAGCACCCGAAGGTCAAGGAGTGGCTCGCGAAACATCCTCGGTTCACCGTCCATTTCACGCCGACCTCCGCATCGTGGCTGAACATGGTGGAGCGTTTCTTTCGCGATATCACTACCGAACGTTTGCGCCGTGGCGTGTTCCGTTGCGTTCCCGATCTCATCCTCGTTATCAAGGAGTACATCGCCGTGCATAACCACGATCCCAAACCATTCGTGTGGACTGCCAAGGCCAATGACATCTTGCAGAAAGTCATTCGCGCCAACCGTCGCCTTGGTTCCAAGAAAAACGAAGCACTACACTTCTATGGGGCATTGGAAGTCAAGCCCTTTGGGTATTCTGTTTTTCGTAGGTCAATTATCTCCATATGAGGGTGCCGCGGGTTGTCCACCGGCGGCCGGCGGTGGACAACCCGCACGACAAAGATGCCCGATACAGGGTTCGGAGTCCTGCTTATAAAGCGAAACTTCAACACACTTGAGGTCGGGGTGTCTGATGCCCGGACGGCTGCCGGGTCTAACTTCTATCCGTGCCGGCACTAGGCCGGTCACCTCATACCGCATGCGCACAGCGCTGGAACCACCCCGTTACCGACGCGCCCCATCTAGAACTACGGCTACCCGCCGGGTAACCCGTGTAGTGCCCGGGCACGCTGACCTTCAAGTCCTGTCGTGGATCGAAATTCGCCGCTCAAACCTCAACTGCATCACTGCCGGGTGGCTTGAGTCTTGCCCCGAGCGGAAGCTCACCCTGTTCCAGATAGCGCCACAAGGCGATCGCCAGACGGCGCGCGAGTGCCACGATGCCAATGCGTCGCACGCGCTTGCCGCCTCCCGCGAAGCGCTCATTGAACCACTGGCTCAGCTGGCTGGCCGACTGAAAGCGCAGCCAGCTCCACGCGAGTTCCACCATCAGCCATCGCGCCCGTTTGTTGCCGGCCTTGCTGATCCCCAACTCGACCTCACTGGTGCCGCTTGCGTAAGGTGTCGGCGCCAGACCCAGGCAGCCGGCGACTTCACGGCGGTTGCGAAACTGCCGCCAGCCTAACAGTTCCTTGACCAAGGTCCACGCACTTCCGGTGCCGATACCCGCGAGCCGCGCCAGCAGTGCGATCACGGGTTGTGCGCCGCTGTGAACCTGTTGCTTCTGCTGCGCTTCAAGCGTCCTGATCTGCCTGGCAACAAGCGACAGCCGCTCGAACTCGCGTTCAATCTCGGCGCGCAAACCCGGCAACAGCTGCCCGGCCTGCTGGGCCCACCAGTGTGCCCACGCGCGCCCACCGATACGCTCGACCCGAAGGTTGTGCAACACCAGCAGCGAACGGATCCGGTTGCTGTGGGCGGTGCGCTCTTGCCGCAGACGCCCGAGTTCCCGATGCACGCGCCGCTCATCTTCCTGCTCAGGGGTCGGGATCCGTGCGACCGCCCATACCCGCCGCT
>NZ_JALPRJ010000053.1 GCF_030464885.1 Caballeronia sp. SEWSISQ10-4 2
GCCTTGCGTCAACCCATGCTGCGGCCGGACGTGGCCGTCTTGCAGAAGGAATCCCAGTCCTTTAGGACCGCGAGGACGTCAAGCCCCCATTACCGGCAGCGCTCAATCGCGCTCGAACAGCGCAATCGATTCGACATGCGATGTATGCGGAAACATGTTCACCACGCCCGCGCCCTTCATGCGATAACCGGCGTCGCGCACGAGCAGACCGGCGTCGCGGGCGAGAGTTGCTGGATTGCAGGAGACGTACACGATCCGCTTCGGCAATACTCCCTCGCCACTCTGCGCAATCTCTCCAAGCGCCTTCGACACCGCCAGCGCACCTTCACGTGGCGGATCGATGAGAACTTTGTCGAAGGGGCCTAGCGCGCGAAAATCGTCCGCGGTGATCTCGAAGAGGTTTCGGCATGCGAACGTCGTATGTCCATCGACGCCATTTGCCTTGGCATTCTCGAGCGCGCGTTCGGTCAGGCCCTCGCTGCCCTCTATGCCCACTACCTCGCGCGCCACCCGCGCAAGCGGCAGCGTGAAATTGCCGATGCCGCAAAACAGATCCAGCACCCGATCCGTACGCCGCGCGCCCAGCAGCCGCAACGCGCGACTGACAAGCACCCGGTTGATCTGATGATTGACCTGGGTGAAATCGGTCGGCTTGAACGGCATGCGGATGCCGAATTCGGGCAGCGTGTAAGCCAACTCCTGCCCGAGCGGATAAAACGGATAAGCCGTCTCCGGTCCCTTCGGCTGCAGCCAGAACTGGACGCCATGTGCATCGGCGAAAGTACGCAGCAGCGCTTCGTCCGCCTGCGTCAACGATTCAAGAATCCGCAGCACCAGCGCTGTCACTTCCGCGCCCACGGCCACTTCGATCTGCGGCAGGCGATCGCGAATGGACAAATCGCGGACAAGCGAACGTAGCGGCATAAGCAGCGCCGACACATGCGGCGGCAGCACTTCGCACGTTTCCATGTCGGCGACGAAGCTGCTCTTTTTCTCGTGAAATCCCACCAGCGCCCCGCCCTTTCCCGCGATAAGCCGCACAGCCAGCCGCGCCCGATACCGGTATCCCCACGACGGCCCATGAATAGGCCGGTAAATCGTTTCCGCGCGCAGTTTGCCGATGTGCTGAAGGTTGTCCTCAAGCACGCGCTGCTTGACGGCGATCTGCGCCCGCACGTCGAGGTGCTGCATGGAGCAGCCGCCGCATTTACTGAAATAAGGGCATTTCGGACGCGTGCGCATCACGCTTTCCCGCAGGACCTTGATCAACAGCGCCTGCTCAAACGCGGCCTTCTTGCGAAAGCTTGCATACAAGACACGTTCGCCCGGCAGCGCGCCTTCCACGAAAATAACCTTGCCGTCCGAGCCGTCTTCGGTCGTCGTGCGGCCGACGCCTTGCGCGTCCATATCGAGCGATTTGATTTCGATCTCGAGCGGAGCGGCCGAAGGGTCTAGGGGAACGATTCGAACCGGGAAATTCCGGCGATTACGCGATTTTTTTCGAGCGTGAGACACCTGCGGACTTCCTGGCTAATGTGAAAAACCAATGTGAAAAACGAGCGTAACGACGAAGCGAAACGACGAAGCGAAACGTAGGGGGAAAACCCAGGGGAAAAAAGAGCAGCAAAGGCGAGATTGTAGACGATGCCGGGAGAGCCCCGGCCCGACGCTCAGCGCTCGAACGCCGCGAGATATTCTGCCCAGTGCGCCGCCGGTTCAAGCGCCAGCGCATTCTTCACGAAGCTGATCTCGTCGGCATATTCTTCGGCGGAAAAACCGCCTCGCATCAGTTGGAAACGGCAGTACATCAGGTACGTGTTGACCACGTCCGTCTCGCAATAGTTGCGAATTTCTTCTATGCGCCCTTCCGCATAAGCCTGCCAGACCATGCCGCCGTCCATACCGAGCTTACCGGGAAAACCGCAGAGCTTGGCGAGTGCATCGAGCGGTGCGTTTGCGCGCGCCTGGTACATCGCGAGCACGTCCATCAGGTCGGTGTGGCGCGCGTGGTAACGGCTGATGTAGTTGTTGTAGCGAAACTCGCGGTCGTCGTTGCCGAGGTCCCAGTAACGCGACGCCGTCACACCATGCACCAGCGCCCGATAGTGCAGCACGGGCAGATCGAAACCGCCGCCGTTCCATGAAACGAGCTGCGGTGTGTACTTTTCGATCACGCGAAAAAACGACTGGATCAGCGTTGCCTCGGAGTCCGTCGTAGTGCCAAGCGAGCGTACGCGAAAACCGGTGTTATCGCGGAATACGCACGAAATTGCGGCAACGCGCTGCAGATGATGCGGCAGGAAGTCGTTGCCGACCCGCTCACGGCGCGCGGCGAACGCGTGCTCCGCAACCTCGATGTCGGTGAGCGTGGCGGGAAGGTTGTCGAGACGGCGAATACCGTCGACATCGGGAATCGTCTCGATGTCGAATACGAGAATTGGAGTCATTGTTTTTTGAGGGCAGCGTTACAACCGGCAGCGCCTAAAGCACGGCGTCTTTTCGCACACCGTTCGATGCAAAGAAGCGCTTGAGCCGGACCAGTGCTTCTTGCTGGATCTGGCGAACGCGTTCGCGCGTCAGCCCCATTTCGTCGGCGAGTTCTTCGAGTGTGGCCGGTTCGATATGGTTCAGGCCGAAGCGGCGCTCGATGACGTGCCGGTGTTTGTCGGAGAGACGGGAAAGCCACAGCTTCGTCAGCGTTTCGAGTTCGCGATGCTGAACTTCCGAATCCGGTGACTGGCTGGCGTCGTCGGACAGGAGGTCGAGCAGGCTGCTCGCCGGATCGAGATCCAGCGGAGCGTCGAGCGACGCCGTGTGTTCGTTGAGCGCGAGGATGTCTGTCACTTCCTCGGGCGTTTTCCCGGTGAGATGCGCGATGTCGTCAATACTCGCGTCGCGCCGATCCGGTGCAATGGCTGCCGTCGAATTCGCCGAGCTTTTTTCAAGATGACGTTTCGCGCGCAGCACCTGGTTGAGTTCGCGAATCACGTGCACGGGCAAACGCACCGTGCGCGCCTGATTCATGATCGCGCGCTCGATGCTCTGGCGGATCCACCACGTGGCATACGTCGAAAACCGGAAACCGCGCGTGGGATCGAATTTTTCGATAGCGTGCATCAAACCGAGATTGCCTTCCTCGATCAGATCGAGCAACGGCACGCCGCGATTCAGATAACCCTTCGCGATACTGACCACGAGCCGCAGATTGCGCTCGATCATCACCTGGCGTGCTTCGAATTCACCGGCTTTCGCCAGCCGCGAATAACGCTGCTCTTCCTCCACAGTCAGTAGCGGCTTCACGCTGATGCGGTTCAGGTAATGCTGGATTGTGTCGGCCGTGAGTTCGGCCTGCAGTATCGACTTGAAATCGTCGACGTCGGGCACGGAATCGTTTGCGCCTTCGCCTGGATCCTTGCCGTTCACACCACTTTCTTCGTCGGAATCGAGTTCGGCGTCCGCCGTTTCAGTTTCAGCCTCGTCTGCCTGGCTCGAAGCGCCGTCTTCCACCGTTGTCTGCGTGGGTCGGCTGATTGTCTCAGTCTCGGCTTGCGGCGCGCGGCGCTTCGATTTAGGCATGATGATTTCGCTTATTGCGGCGGCAAATACTTCAGAGGGTCGACAGGTTTGCCCTGCCGGCGAACTTCGAAATGCAACATCACGCGGTCCGAATCGCTGTTGCCCATCTCGGCGATTTTCTGCCCTTTTGTCACCGCGTCTCCCTCTTTTACCATCAAAGCGCTGTTATGTGCGTATGCGGTAAGAAAAGTTGCGTCGTGCTTGATGATGATGAGATTGCCGTATCCGCGCAGACCGTTGCCGGAGTAGACGACCCGTCCATCCGCCGATGCGTTGACCGGTTCTCCGGCCGCGCCGCCAATGTTCAACCCTTTGTTCTTCGCCTCGTCAAACGTGCCGAGAATCGGTCCGCGCGCCGGCCAGATGAACGTAGGCTGAGCTGCTGCGGCACCGTTGTCGACACCCGTTGCCGGCGGCTGCGTCATGGCCAATCCGGGCGCCACGGCGCCGGGCGTCGCCGTCCCCATGCCGGACGACGTGCCGTAGTTCGGCGGCGGCGGAACGCTACCATTCGTGTAGCCATTCGCGCCGGGTTGCGCACCCTGCGTGTTGGTACCGTACGTACTGTTCAGCGGCTGGGCTTGCACACCGCCACCAACAATAGGAGCGGTAGAAACGCCCGGTGTCGCGGCGGCGAGATTGGCGCCCGGAGGCGCCACGCGCAGCAACTGATCGACTTCGATCTGGTTCGGGTTCGTCATGTTGTTCCACGACGCGATATCCCGATAATTCTGGCCGTTTTCCAGTGCGATCCGGTATAGGGTGTCACCCGGCTTCACCCTGTAGTAACCCGGTGGCGGCGGACCCGGCGGTAACACGGACCCGTCCTGAGCGGCTTGCGTGCCGATAGCGGATCCAGTCCGGTCGACGACGGGCGCCTGATCCATCCGGGTCGCGCACGCGGCCAGTGCGGACAGCGCCACGACGCATACACCGCGCTGAACCGCCGTCAAACCGGGGTTCGCGCTCACTTCTCGTTTAGCACGCAACATACTCATCGGTGTCAAATCACTCCGGATTTTAAAGGTACAAAGAAAACCCGATCAAGCTGCGACTCGCGCCATTGAGTGGGCGAAACGCGCTCGACGAGCGTCAGTATCTGCGCTTGCGCCGTCTGCGATCCAACAGGCGCAACAAGTCTGCCGCCGATAGCGAGTTGATCAAGCAACGCCTGCGGAACGTCGAGTCCGGCGCAAGCGATCACGATAGCGTCGAACGGCGCTGCCGCCGGCAGTCCGAGGCGGCCATCGCCGTAATGCAACCGGATGTTCGGCACGCGCAACGGCCGCAAATTCAGCTTCGCACGCTCGGATAACGGCCGGATCCGCTCAATGGAATACACGTCGGTTGCTACCTGCGACAACACCGCCGCCTGATAACCGCAGCCCGTGCCGATTTCCAGCACGCTCTTGAGCGTGCGCCCGGCCGCGACCAGCTCGATCATCCGCGCGACCACCGACGGCTTCGAGATAGTTTGATGATGCCCGATGGGCAGCGCAGCATCCTCATAAGCCTGCGCAGCAAGTCCGGGATCGACGAACATATGGCGGGGCACGACGGACATGGCGGCAAGCACGCGCGCATCCGTAATGCCGTTAGCGCGCAGCCGTTCGACCATGCGCTCCCGTACACGTTCCGATGTCAGCGCGTGGGTGCTCTGCTGTCCCGCCTGGGAAGCGGCTTTTCGGGCGGGGGGCGGTTTGATGTCGTGCTGCGGCGTCTGCTTGATATCCGACTTTGCGTGCGGCGGCTGAAGATCACGCGTTTCGTTCGAACGCGCACCCGAGCGCAGCGCGCCGGGCTGATGATGCGCGACAACCGTCGAAGGCTTCGACGCGGTATGCAATCTTGCAGGCGAACGATGTGCATTGCTCGTCGATGCGGCAGAACTTCCCGCCACGCCTCGCGCCGCCGTGTTGCCCGCCAGCGCGGGCGATTTAGGTTTCGCCGCAGCACTTGCCTTCGTAGCGGAATGCATGGCCGTGGACGGTTTTGCTGCCTTGCCGTCCGCCGGTTTCGTTGTGGCCACGCCAGCCTTGTGCGTGGTCGATGCGGATTTCAAAACACTGCTGCCGCCCGGAATCGCCTTCAATGCCGGCTTGATCGCCGGTTTTGTCCCTGGCTTGCTGCGCGCATCGGGACGCGCAGTCGCCTTGCGCGGCTCGCGCACCAGATCGGCGAGCGCCAGCGGAAAGCGTTTCGCGCGCTCGTCCGTCATGAACGCCGGCTCCGCGCCTCTGCCCACTCGCGCGTGGCGGGCAACAGCTTGGTATGCGTCAGATCGAGTTGCAGCGGCGTGATCGAGATGTGGCCATTCGCCACCGCGTGAAAGTCGGTGCCCTCGCTGGCATCGAGCGCGTCGCCGGACGGCCCGATCCACCAGATCGGATTACCGCGCGGATCGATTTCCCGTATTACCGGCTGCGATGGATGGCGCTTGCCGAGCCGCGTAATACGCCACTCGCCCATCTCGTCATACGGCAGACTCGGAATGTTTACATTGAGCAGCGGATGGCCGGGCATGGGATGCGCGAGATAGTGCGCGACGATGTCCGCGGCCACGCGCGCTGCGTCATCGAGATGCAGCCAGTCGCGGCCGACAAGCGAAAACGCAATCGCCGGCACGCCGAACATGAACCCCTCAGTGGCGGCCGCGACCGTGCCGGAATACAGCGTGTCCTCGCCCATGTTCTGACCGTTGTTGATACCCGATACGACCAGATCCGGCTGCTCCGCCAGCATGCCCGTCAGCGCAATGTGCACCGAGTCCGTTGGCGTGCCGTTCACGTAGTTGAAACCGTTCGGCGCGGTGTGGATGGTGAGCGGCCGCGAAAGCGTCAGCGAGTTCGAAGCGCCGCTGCAGTTTTGCTCGGGCGCCATCACGGTGACTTCGCCAAGCGGCTGCATGGCCGCATGCAGCACGTTGAGGCCGCGGGCCAGATAACCGTCGTCGTTACTGAGTAGGATTCGCATCCGACGATTGTAACCGAGGAAGGAAGGCCCGCGGATCGACGGCGGGGCACTCGGCCGAACGGCCTGCTCCATCGTGTAACGGTCGACGATACGCATGCGTTTTATAGGCCTTTCGGCCAACGACGCGGGCGCAAACGTGCGCTCATGCATCCCTGATCTACACTGCCAGATCACGAAATTTTCATAGGGAGACACCATGCGCGCCATTCGATGCAACCAGTACGGACCACCGGAATCACTCGTTCTGGAGACGCTGCCCGATCTCCAGCCCGGGCCTGGCCAAGTGGTGATCGACGTACGCGCCGCCAGTGTGAATTTCCCCGACGTCCTCGTGATCCAGAACAAGTATCAGATGAAACCCGAACTGCCGTTCACGCCGGGGTCCGAATTCGCGGGTGTGGTACGGGCAGTGGGTCCGGACGTCAAGCGGCTGAAGGCCGGCATGCGGGTCGCCGCCTACACGGCGCAAGGCGCATTCGCCGAGCAGGCGCTGGCGAGCGAGGCGGCCTGCATGTCGTTGCCCGACGACATCGACTTTGCAAGCGCTGCCGCCATCACGCTCGCGTATGGCACGTCTCACCACGCGGTGGTCGACCGGGGGGCGCTGAAGGCCGGCGAAACCATGCTCGTGCTGGGGGCGGCGGGCGGCGTCGGGCTGGCTGCGGTGGAAATTGGCAAGGCGCTCGGGGCGCGTGTCATTGCAGCGGCATCGAGTCCGGAAAAGCTCGCGTTGTGCGTGGAGCATGGCGCGGATGCCACCATCGACTACAAGAGCGAAAACCTGCGCGAACGGATCAAGGCACTGACGGACGGGAACGGGCCCGACGTGATCTACGATCCGGTCGGCGGCGAGTACGCGGAACCGGCTTTTCGCAGCATCGGGTGGCGTGGGCGGTATCTTGTGGTCGGGTTTGCGAACGGCGAGATTCCGAAGCTGCCCCTGAACCTCGCGCTGCTCAAGGGCGCGAGTATTGTCGGCGTGTTTTGGGGTCAGCATATCCAGCGTGAGCCGGAACTGGCGAGCGCCGCACTGCAGCAGATTTTCGGCTGGATCGGGGACGGCCGGGTGCGGCCTCACATCACGAAGCGCTACACGCTAGAACAAACCGCCGAGGCGTTGACCGATATGGCGAGCCGGCGCGTGTCTGGAAAAATTGTGATCGAACCTTGATGAATCGGGACGCGGTGGATGGCACCAAGAAACCGTCCGCCGCGCCTCACATTTTTTCGGTATCGGCCGCGCTCGGCTGCCATTTCATCAGGCGCCGCTCGACCAGCGTGACGATACCGTCCAGCACCAGCGCAAACGCAGTGAGCACGAGAATCCCGGCGAACACCGTGTTGATGTCGAAGGTACCTTCAGCTTGCAGGATCAGATATCCCACCCCGCGCGCCGAGCCCAGGTATTCACCCACAACGGAACCGACGAACGCCAGTCCGACCGATGTATGCAGACTGGAGAACACCCAGCTCGTGGCACTTGGCAAATAGACGTACCGCAGCAATTGTTTGCGATTCGCGCCGAGCATCCGGGCGTTCGCGAGCACGACCGGACTCACCTCCTTCACGCCCTGATACACGTTGAAGAACACGATGAAAAACACCAGCGTGACGCCGAGCGCCACTTTCGACCAGATGCCGAGTCCGAACCACACCGCGAAGATCGGTGCGAGGATCACGCGCGGCATGGAATTGGCGGCCTTGATGTACGGATCGAAGAGCGCGCTCATCACGGGCGCGAGTGCGAGCCATAAGCCAATGCCGAGTCCGAAGACCGTTCCGATCACAAACGCGAGCACGGTTTCTATCAGCGTGACCCACAGATGCACATAGATCTCGCCGGTCGTGAACCACTGCCAGATGCGCAGCAGCACCTTCTGCGGTTCGCCGAAGAAGAACGCGGCCTTGCTGGAGTCGTCGAAATAGAAAGCCGGCAGCAATGTCGGACTGGTCAGGACATACCAGAGCACGAAACAAAGAACGAGCAGCAGCCACTGCCAGAGCACCAGGTTCGCGCGGTTCGGCGCCAAGGTTTTCCACATGATCGATTGACTCTTCCCGGCAATTTAAACGGCTGCGAGCTGTTGCTTGTAGCCCTTCAACACCTCTTCCCGCAGCACACCCCAGATCTGCGCGTGCAACTCGACAAAGCGCGGATGGGTACGGATTTCGGCTACGTCGCGCGGCCGCGGCAGGTCGATGACAAATTCGCCTATCGGATGCGTGCCCGGCCCTGCCGACAGCACCACCACTCGGTCGGACAACGAAATCGCTTCGTCCAGGTCGTGCGTGATGAAAAGCACGGCTTTGCGCTTGTCGGCCCAGAGTTCGAGCAATTCGTTCTCCATGAGCTGGCGCGTCTGGATATCGAGGGCGGAAAACGGCTCGTCCATCAGGATGATGTCGGGATCGAGGATCAGGGTCTGCGCCATGCCCACGCGCTTTCTCATACCGCCGGACAACTGGTGCGGGTAACGGTCGCCGAAACCACCCAGGCCAACGCGCTTCAGCCACTCGTCGCCCTTCGCGCGTGCCTCGTCTTTTGGCACGCCGCGAAACGACAACCCCGCGGTGACGTTGTCCAGTGCCGAGCGCCACGGCATCAGCGCTTCGGCCTGGAACATGTAACCCGCGCGGCGGTTGACGCCGCGCAGCTCTTCGCCAAAAACGCTGACCGTGCCCGAGGAAGGCGCGAGCAACCCGGCGCCCACGTTCAACAGCGTGGATTTGCCGCAACCCGTTGGTCCGACGACCGAGACGAACTCGCCGGGCGCCACGCGCAAGCTTGTGTCCTTGACGGCCGTGTAACGCGAGTTGTGATCGTCGCGCGAGGCGAACGTGCAAGTGACGTTTTCCAGCGCGAGAGCGGGGACTTGGGCAGAAGTGTGCGACATCGATCAGGCCTTGACCGTGGCCAATGCCTTCTTCACGAAGTCGTTGGTCCAGGTCTTCGACAAATCGATCGGCTTGCCTTTTATGGTTTCATCGAAGGCTTGCAGGGTCTTGAGCGACGTGGCGGGACCGTCGGCGGGTATCATTCCATCCGGCGACATCGCTTCCTTCACGTGCTGCCATGCATCGAGATAAAGCGCGCTGTCGCCCAGCAAATAACCTTCGGGCACCGTCGCGATCAGGTCCTTGCCGGACGCGGTCTGCAGCCACTTCAGCGCGCGCACCATCGCGTTGGTCAGCGCCTGCGTGGTGTTCGGATTTTTCGTGATGAAACTCTGCGATGCGTACAGGCACCCGGCCGGCATATTGCCGCCGAACACGGTGCGGGTGTCGTTAAGCGTGCGTGTGTCGGAGATCACCCGGATATCGCCGGAACGCTCCAGCTTGGTCATCACCGGATCGAGGTTCGCAAGCGCGTCGATCTGGCCCGACTGCAAGGCGGCGATCGCGCCCGCTCCGGCACCCACGCCGATGAACGACACATCGCTCGCCGTCAGCCCCGCTTTGGCCAGCACGAAACTCGCCATGATGGACGTCGACGAACCCGGCGCGGTCACGCCGATCTTCTTGCCTTTGAGATCGGCGATGCTCTTGTAGTTGGGCATTGCCTTCTTCGATACCGCCAGCACAATCTGCGGCGCCCGCCCCTGCAACACGAATTCGCGGAACATCTGGCCCTTCGCCTGCAGCAGCAGCGTATGTTCGAACGCACCGGAAACCACATCCGCGCTGCCGCCCACCGCTGCCTGCAACGCTTTCGCGCCGCCGGCAAAGTCGGATATCTCGATATCCAGCCCTTCGTCCTTGAAATAGTTGCGACGCTCGGCAATGGTGAGCGGCAAATAATAGAAAAGATTCTTGCCGCCGACCGCGATCGAGACCTGCGGATGTTCCAGCTTAGCTTGCGCGAACGCGAATGGGGTTTCGATCAGTGCACCGGCGGCAAGCGCCGCACCGCTCGCGATGAATGTCCTGCGTTGCATCCTGTCTCCTTGGCTTTTTATTTTTGGCGGCCTTATTTGCGGCTCGAAGAGTTAAATCGCCTTGTTCGCCCGCAGCCGCGCAATCTCGTCAGGATCATACCCGAGCGATCGCAGGACTTCATCGGTGTGTTCACCGAGTTGCGGGCCGAGCCAGCGTGTCTCGCCGGGTGTTTCCGACAGCTTCGGCGTGACGTTCGGCAGCGGAATCTCCCGGCCGTCCTGCCACGGAAAACGCTGGATCATCTGACGCGCAATGTATTGCGGATCGGTGAACATATCGGCCACACTGTAGATACGGCCTGCTGGAACATCGGCGGCGTTCAGCACGGCGAGCGCCTCATCGATGGACCGGGTACACAGCCATACGCGAATCGCATCGTCTATTTCCCGTGTGCGCGGCACGCGCCCGTCATTCGATGCGAGCGTGGGATCGTTGCCCAGATCCTCTCGGCCAATGGCGAACATCAGCCGCTTGAAGATCGGATCGCTATTGCCGCCGATCACGATGCTGCCGTCGCGGCAAGGATACGTATTCGACGGCACGATGCCCGGCAGCGAGGCACCCGTGCGCTCGCGGATCATTCCGTACACGCCGTATTCCGGCACGACGCTTTCCATCATGTTGAACACGGCTTCATACAGCGCAACATCCACCACCTGTCCCTTGCCGCCATTCGCTTGCTTATGATGCAGCGCCATCAACGCTCCGATCACGCCATGCAGCGCGGCAATGGAGTCGCCAATGGAAATACCGATGCGCGGCGGCGGCAGATCGGGATAGCCCGTGATGTGGCGCAACCCACCCATCGATTCAGCGATAGCGCCAAAACCCGGCCGGTCGCGATACGGCCCGGTTTGCCCGTAGCCGGACAGGCGCACCATCACGAGCCCCGGATTTTCGGCGGACAAAACCTCGTAGCCCAATCCGAGTTTTTCGAGCAAACCCGGCCGGAAATTTTCCACGACGATATCGGCTTCCTTCGCCAGCCGCCGGACGATTTCCTTACCTTCCGGATCCTTGAGATTGACCGTCACCGATTTTTTATTGCGTGCCTGGACGGCCCACCATAGCGACGTCCCGCCCACTTCGGGATAAAGCTTGCGCCATTTGCGCAGCGGGTCTCCGCCGTTCGGATCTTCGATCTTGATCACATCGGCGCCGAACTCGCCCATGAAGCGCGCGGCGAACGGCCCGGCGATCAATGTACCCAGCTCGAGCACCTTGACGCCGGCGAGCGGTCCCGTGGATGCACTCATGGTGTCTCCTTCGTTGTTGTCTTCACAGCGGTTTGCGCAGCGGCTTGACGTAGCTTACTGACGTAGCTGATGGACGTAATTTAAGCAGCCCTTACAGCGCAATATCAAGCGCCTGGAATCGCGGCGAACCGTCGGCAAGCGTGCCGTTGAACAGTTCCGCGGGACGCACCCACAAACCGTGATCGTGCGGCCAGAGATGTTCGTAGACAATCATCGGCTCTTCCGTCTCGGAATGCCGCGCCACGCCAATCACGCGATACAAACCGCCCTTGTAATGCCGGTGCGTGGCGAGCGCCAATGCTTCTGCTTCGGTCATGTCCTTGCCTTGTTGCGGTGTAAATGCGGTCTAAACCGAGGCTGTCTAAACCGAGCGCCGGTCCAGCATCGCACGCGCGATCGTGCCTGCATCGACATATTCGAGTTCGCCGCCCACCGGCACACCGCGTGCGAGGCGCGTCACCTTCAGACCCTTCGATTTGAGCGTCTGCGCGAGGTAATGTGCGGTCGCCTCACCCTCGTTCGTGAAGTTCGTGGCGAGCACGATTTCCTTCACGAGACCGTCGGTGGCACGCTGGATCAGGCGATCGAAATGGATCTCTTTCGGCCCGATGCCATCAAGCGGGCTCAGGCGTCCCATCAGCACGAAATACAGTCCACGGTACGTCAGCGTCTGTTCGAGCATGATCTGGTCGGCGGGCGTTTCGACCACGCAGAGCAGTTCGGGATCGCGTTCGGGGTCACTGCAGAGCTCGCAGATTGCCGCCTCGGTGAATGTGTTGCACTTCTCGCAGTGCTGCAAATGCTCGGTCGCGAACATCAGCGAGCGGCCGAGTTTTTCGGCACCCGGCCGGTCGTGCTGCATCAGGTGATAGGCCATGCGCTGCGCCGACTTGGGACCCACGCCCGGCAACGCGCGCAGCGCTTCGACGAGCGCCGACAAGGCGGAAGGTTGTTTCATGCGCTAAGGCCGTATGCTCTGAGGGTTGTCGTGTTTGGAACGGTTTAGAACGGCAGCTTGAAACCCGGCGGCATCGGCATGCCGGCCGTCATGCCGCTCATCTTTTGCTGCGTGGTGGCTTCGGCTTTACGCACGGCGTCGTTGAACGCGGCGGCGACGAGGTCCTCCAGCATGTCCTTGTCGTCGGCGAGCAGGCTCGGGTCGATCGATACGCGGCGGACATCGTTCTTGCACGTCATCGTTACCTTCACGAGACCGGCGCCGGACTGTCCTTCCACTTCGACGAGGGCGAGTTCGTCCTGCATCTTCTTCATGTTGTCCTGCATCTGCTGAGCTTGCTTCATCAAGCCGGCGAGTTGGTTCTTCATCATGGTCGGGCTCCTTGCGGGAAACGAGGTAAAGAGAATGAATGGCGTGCCGCGCGCTTCAGGGTTAGCTCAAGTCCGCGCTGACTGTGGTTGGATGATGTATCTGCTTTGCGTGCTTTATCTGCTGTACAGCGATATTTCGATGCTCGTTCAAGTCGTCCGGCATGTAAGGGCTTTCTTCACCTTCGCGCTTGCTCGACTCTCTCAATCTGATGCTCAGACTCGTTAGTTCTGCGGGGGTTCTGGCTTTATTGCTTCCTGCCTTCCCACCGCGTCAGCGTCCGTGCGCCAACCCAAAAATCGTCAGTTCATCGATGCCGCATTTTGACCGCCGCCCTTCGCGCTATCCGATGCAAGCGGCTTGATCGAACCCTGCACGATACTCGCGCCAAAATCGCGGATCAGAGACTGCACGAACGGGTTCTGCGTGATCTCCTGCTCTGCCTGCTGCTGGCGCTCGGCGCGAGCAGCAGCGTCGAGCGCGGCGGCCGTACGACGCGTCGGTCCGACACTCACGCTCACTTCGAGCGGCCGGCCGAGCTTATCGGCGAGCGCAGCCTTCAGCTTCGCGACCTGCGCGCTTTCCGCGTATTGCGGAACGGGCACGGTAAGCGTAATGGATGCAGCATCGCAGGCCGTCAATTCGCTATTGAAGGCGAGTTGATAAGCGATCCCCTTCAACGGCAAGTCCACAGCAAGCGATGGCCAGTCACCACTCACACCGATGACATCGAGCGGAACGGCAGGCGGAAGCGGACGTGCATCGACCTTGAGCGCGGGCTTGGCGGCGGGCGCATCGTTAAAGCGCAGGTCATCGGGACCGCTGTCAAACGCCGGCATGAAACCGTCGTCGGGCGGCATGAAATAGCCCTCTTCCGACGATACCGGTTGATAGTCGTCCAGCGGCATTTCTTCCCACGGAGGGGTTGCGCCGCCGGTGTTTCTACTGGCAACAGCACCGCTGCCGCTTGCGTTGCCAGCGCTCGCGCTCTGCTGGTTACTGCCGGACCTGGATTCGCCCGCTGCCGGCGCCGCGCTTCGATCCGGCGAAGCAGCAGGTCGACGGGGCACCGGAACCTGCACGGTAGGCGTGGCCTTCGGGGCCACAGGTTTGCGCACAGGTTCAGGAGCGCGTACACCGCGATCTGACGATACCCGCATGCCGGCGCTGCGCAACACATCGAGCGCTGCGCTGGCGCCGCCCGGCGCCCGTGGCGATACGCTTTTTTCAGCCGGCGGCACGGCCTGGTTTTCCGTCCGATCTGCAACGGCGCGTTCGGCCAGTTCGTGGAGTGGTACGGCAAGCGACGCCGGGTTGGTGTCTGGTTCGAATGCAGGAATAGCCGATTCGTCGACATCGGCTAGTGAAGAAGGGGTATCAGTGGAAGGCTGCGGCGCTGCAGATAAATCGGTCGGTTCAGGCAAGTCGGGGCCAGCGGAAATGACAGTCGACGCACTCGATGCACCAGCAACGCCTTCTTCCGCATTCGCCGTGTCCACGCCGCCAACATCGGCAGCCGCTTCACGCCCGGCGCCAAGGGTTTCTCTCGGCAAAGAAACGGCGGTGTTATCGATAACCCCAGCGGTTTGCGCAGGCGCCGGCTCAACAACGACGCCCTCATTGCTGCTCGCGGCAAGACCCTCGAGCAATTCCGGCGTCGACGCGGAAGCCAAACCGCGTCCCTCTCCGGCGACACTACGCTCGAACACCACAGCCTGACTTGCATCGTTTGAGAGCGGCGTTTTCACCCGATCCGAAGCCGGCGCTGCGGCTCCCTTCGAAGCGACATCGGCTACACGATTCATCACCGGTTTTGCAGCGCCAGCGCTCGAAGAACCCGCGGCGCCAGCTGCGACACCGCTCGGCGTCGATTCACGCGTACCCGCACCAGACGAACCCGCAACCACCGGCCTCACCCGCGCGCCGCCCCCGCCTCCTCCACCCGGTCCACCGGCGGGTTCGAACGCAAGCATGCGCAACAGGGTCATCGTGAAACCGGCGTATTCATCGGGTGCGAGACCCATCTCGCCGCGCCCGATAGTCGCGATCTGATAGAACAGTTGCACGTGCTCGGCGCTGAGCAAGTCGGCGAAACGACGAATGTCCGCGGCTTCCGGCCACTCGTCCAGCACCGAAGCCGGCGCAAATTGCGCCCACGCGATCCGGTGCAACAAGCCAGCGAGATCCTGTAGCGCCGTGGAAAACGACAAACTCCGCAAGGCCATCTCATCTGCGATGCCAAGCACGCCCTGCCCGTCGCCGGCTGCAAGCGTATCGAGCAAGCGGATCAGATAACTCTGGTCGAGTGCGCCGAGCATGCCGCGCACCGCTTCTTCGGTAACCTGGTTCGCCGAATACGCGATGGCCTGATCGGTGAGCGAAAGCGCGTCGCGCATGCTGCCGTCGGCGGCCCGCGACAAAAGTCGCAGCGCCTGCGGCTCGTAAGGAATTTTCTCTTCGCCCAGCACATGCTCAAGATGCCCGACGATATGTCCCGCCGGCATCTGCTTCAGATTGAACTGGAGGCAGCGTGACAGCACGGTGACCGGAATCTTCTGCGGATCGGTGGTGGCCAGGATGAACTTGACGTGCGCGGGCGGCTCTTCGAGCGTCTTCAACATCGCGTTGAACGCATGGTTCGTGAGCATGTGCACTTCGTCGATCATGTAGACCTTGAAGCGCGCGTCGACCGGCGCGTACACGGCGCGTTCGAGCAGCGCCGCCATTTCGTCCACGCCGCGATTACTGGCCGCGTCCATCTCCACATAATCGACAAACCGTCCCTCGTCGATCTCCTTGCACGCCCGGCATACGCCACACGGCGTGGACGTCACGCCGGTCTCGCAATTGAGCGCCTTCGCGAAAATGCGCGACAGCGTTGTCTTGCCGACACCGCGCGTGCCGGTGAACAGATAGGCGTGGTGCAGCCGTCCGCCGTCGAGCGCGTGCGTGAGCGCGCGTACCACGTGCTCCTGGCCAACGAGCGAAGCGAAAGATTTGGGCCGCCACTTGCGTGCGAGAACTTGATAGGTCATGCCGAAATTGTATCAGCAACGTCAAGAGGCAAAAGCGTTTCCCCAAGCTCCGGATGCCGACCGAAGCCGGGCGACGAAACCTGCACTGCATGCGGGCGGGACGGTTTCGTCGAAGGCAAAAACTCCCGGGAAAAGCGCGCGAAAAACGCGGAACTTGAAAGACTTAACACCAGACTTAATGATCCGGAAAGCGGAACCCGAAAGTCGAGAAGTTTGAAACGGGGGACAAAACGGAGGGGACGACGAAGAAACGCTGAGAAGAATCTGGAAAAACGAGGGGAAATAAAACGAAGAAGACTGACGACGAAAAGCGAAGGTGACGAGCCCGACCCTCGGCACTGGTAGAAAACGGCTGTGGCTGCTTCGTTCCCGACCTGACCAGGTTGACCGCGCCACCATGCGAGGAGGCCCGTCACATCGAATCATATCAGAGAAGGATCGCCGCGCCCACCACCAAGCTGCTCGCAATCACGATTCCCGGGCATTGGACCGGGCGGCTCGCTTATGTCCACTATACAAATGCCCCGCTAAATCGCGCTTCGGAAATTCGTCCAGAGGGGACCTATCGGCAACCGGCAACAGATAGCAAAGTAAGCTAAGATGACAATTTGAAGCACCGGTTAGATACCGTGTGACGGGCAAAACGCGGCTTATTCGGCAACGTTTCCGCGCCCACCCAAGCGAGCGGTTCTACACCCCGCAGCGCGGCGAACTATTTTCTGTTTTGGTGTATCGTGGCGAGCATTCCAACGCGGGCCTCGAATTCATAGAGGTATTCTCATAATGAGCGAATCGATCAAACATATTAGCGACGCATCCTTTGACCAGGACGTCACGAAATCGGATAAACCTGTCCTGCTCGACTTCTGGGCAGAATGGTGCGGCCCCTGCAAGATGATTGCTCCGATCCTGGACGAAGTGGCCAAGGACTACGGTGATCGCCTGCAGATCGCGAAGATCAATGTGGACGAGCATCAATCGACGCCTGTGAAGTTCGGAGTGCGCGGCATCCCCACGCTGATCCTGTTCAAGAATGGTGCAGTGGCCGCGCAGAAGGTCGGCGCATTGTCGAAGTCGCAACTGACCGCGTTCCTCGACAGCAACCTGTGATCCTGAGCCGGGACGCCCGCAACGGCGTTTCCGGCTTTCGTGGAACAGTTGCCCTCCGGCACCCCGGCGGTACGACCCGAGGTCTGAGCCGGGTTATCCGGATCGCAGCGGGGTAATACCAGGTAGTACAAGTAAAGACGATAAAAGCAATTAGCTGCGCGTGAGATACCCGCAAAATGTTGTGATGTCACAACATGCATGAATCAGGCTGTCATCACGGCCACCCGAGGCCCTGCCTGCGTGTGCTATGCTAGAATCCTAAGACTGCAAGACGTTTCTTAAGACGGCAAGACGTTTAGGTCCTTGAGCGTTCAGCTCACTTCTCCTCCCAAATTCTCTGTTGTACCTCTTCTCCCTGGCGGGAAATCCGTATGCATTTATCCGAGCTCAAGTCTCAGCACGTCTCCGCATTGATCGAAATGGCCAATGGCCTGGAGATCGAAAACGCCAATCGACTGCGCAAGCAGGAATTGATGTTCGCGATTCTTAAAAAGCGCGCCAAGACCGGCGACACAATTTTCGGCGACGGCACGCTTGAAGTACTACCGGACGGCTTCGGCTTTCTCCGGTCGCCCGAGACCTCTTATCTCGCCAGCACAGACGACATCTACATCAGCCCGTCGCAGATCCGCCGCTTCAATCTGCATACCGGTGACACCATCGAAGGTGAAGTGCGTACGCCGAAAGACGGCGAGCGCTACTTTGCACTGGTCAAGGTGGACAAGGTCAACGGCCAGGCGCCGGAAGCCTCGAAGCACAAGATCATGTTCGAAAACCTGACGGCGCTGCACCCGAACAAACCTATGCCGCTCGAACGCGAGATGCGCGGCGAAGAGAATGTGACGGGCCGGATCATCGACATGATCTCGCCTATCGGCAAGGGCCAGCGCGGGTTGCTGGTGGCATCGCCGAAATCGGGCAAGACCGTGATGCTGCAGCACATCGCGCACGCGATCAAATCGAACCATCCGGATATCGTGTTGTTCGTGCTGCTGATCGACGAACGCCCGGAAGAAGTGACGGAAATGCAGCGCTCGGTGGCCGGCGAAGTGATCGCCTCCACCTTCGACGAACCCGCCGCGCGCCACGTGCAAGTCGCGGAAATGGTGATCGAAAAGGCCAAGCGCCTGGTCGAAATGAAGCACGACGTGGTGATCCTGCTGGACTCCATCACGCGTCTCGCGCGCGCCTACAACACGGTTGTGCCGGCGTCGGGCAAAGTGCTCACCGGCGGCGTGGACGCGAATGCGCTGCAACGCCCGAAGCGGTTCTTTGGGGCTGCTCGCAATATCGAGGAAGGCGGTTCGCTGACCATCATCGGCACGGCGCTGATCGAAACCGGCAGCCGCATGGACGACGTGATCTACGAAGAGTTCAAGGGCACGGGCAACATGGAAGTGCACCTGGAACGCCGTCTCGCGGAAAAGCGCGTCTACCCGTCGATCAACCTCAACAAATCGGGCACGCGCCGCGAAGAATTGCTCATCAAGCCGGACCTGCTGCAAAAGGTCTGGGTGCTGCGCAAGTTCATCCACGACATGGATGAAGTCGAATCGATGGAATTCCTGCTCGACAAGATTCGCCAGACCAAGAACAACGCCGAGTTCTTCGACCTGATGCGCCGCGGCGGTAGTTAAGCTCGACCCTTAAGTTCACCCCTTAAGCTCAAGCCTTAAGCTCAAGCCTTAAGTTCAAGCACCGGTTCAAGAAATGAAAGCCGCCCGCATTCGCGGGCGGCTTTTTTTCGTCTGCCGAAACGGGCGAAGCAATTGACAACATAAACGTGAACGTGAACGTTCATGTTAGTCTATAATTTCGAAACCGTTCCATTCGCCGATAAACCCATCGGCCAGCACCATGTCCAGCGAACTACTAACCGTACGCGACGCCGCCGAACGTCTCGGCGTCACCCCGCGCACGCTGAAGTACTACGAAGAACGCGGTCTCGTTACGCCCAGCCGGAGCGAGGGGCGGTATCGGCTATATGACGAAAATGACCTGGAACGCTTCGGGCGGATTCTGCGGCTGAGATCGCTGGGGTTTTCACTGCATGGCATTGTCGAGATGCTCAAGCGGCCGCTGGAGAAAACCGAAGCGGGCCAGAACCGCTACTCGCCGGATTCGCTGGCGGATATCCGGCAGGGCTTGCAGCAGCAACTCGATTCGATCGATACCCGCATAGAGTCGGTGCGCCGTGAGCTAAAGGAAGCGCAGGCCGTGCGCGCCGAGCTGCGCCTGGATCTGGATTATGTGGAAGCGAGGCTCGCCGGCCAGCCTGCCGACGCCCTGCTCGAGCAGCGAAAGGCAAGCGCCAAAGCCGGGAGCAAGAAGTAATGAGCGCTCGGGCGCCGGTGTTCACCGTCGAACGGTTGCGCGGTGACTTCTTCCCGTGGGTGCTCGCGCTCGTGACCGGGCTGGACTACTTCGACAACGCCATCTTCTCGTTTTTCGCCAGCTACATTGCGGGCGGCATCAATGCATCGCCGGATGAACTCGTGTGGTCATCGAGTGCTTACGCGGTCGCGGCTGTGCTCGGGATCCTGCAGCAACAATGGTGGGTCGACCGTCTCGGGCACCGGCGGTACGTGGCCGGCTGCATGCTGCTGTACGCGTGCGCTGCGATGATGTCGGCGCTCACCGAAACCTCGCTGCAACTGATGTTCACACGCGGTCTGCAAGGCTATTTCATCGGTCCGATGATGGGCGCTTGCCGGATTTTGATCCAGGTCAGCTTTACGCCGCAAAAGCGCGCCGGCGCCACGCGTGCGTTCCTGATGCTGATCGTGGGCAGCAGCGCGCTTGCGCCCTTGCTCGGGGGCTGGCTGGTGTTGCATTTCGCCTGGCGCGCATTGTTCGCCTGCACCGCGCCCGCCGGACTTGCGTTCGCCGTACTGGCAATGCTCGCATTGCCCGATTCGGGGAACGTCGTGCGGGAGGAACGTAGCGCGACGAGTTTCTGGCCGTATCTGTTGTTCGCGTTTGCGCAAGGCGCGCTGCAGATCGTGATGCAGCAAGTGCGCTTCGTGCACTTCAGTACATCGCCGGCGCTCGTGTTGCTCACGGTGGCGGGTATCGGCGCCCTCGCCTGGTTTGCGTGGCACCAGTGGCATCACCCGGCACCGCTCGTGCGCCTTCACGCACTGCGCGAACGCTCGTTCCAGATTGGCCTCGTGCTGTACATGTTCTATTACTTCGAGTCGACAGGTTTCAGCTACCTGATCTCGCGATTCCTCGAACAGGGGCTCGGCTATCCGGTCGAAAACACGGGCCGGCTGGTCGGCATCACCTCGCTGATCTCGGGTTCCGCGCTGTTCCTGTATTTCAGGTACACGAAGTACGTGCCGCGCAAGAAATGGATCATCGTGCCGGGTTTTGCGATCGCGGCGCTGGTCGGATGGCTGATGACGCGAATGTCGCCGGGCGTGGCCCAAAGCGATCTGATCCTGCCCATGCTGCTGCGCGGACTCTTGCTGCTTTTCATCGTGTTGCCCGTCGCCAACCTGACGTTCAGGATCTTCGAGATCGAAGAGTTCACGCACGGCTACAGGCTGAAGAATATTGTGCGGCAGTTGACGCTGTCGTTTGCGACGGCGGCGGTGATTATCGTGGAGCAACATCGGGAAGCGTTGCATCAGTCGCGTCTCGCCGAAGCCGTGAATCCGTACAATCCTGAGTATCAGAACGCCGCAAGCGCGCTCGCGAACGGCTTCGCGGCGGCTGGTCATTCGGCTGTCGATGCCCACGCGCTTGCTATTGCGACCATCGCCCGCACGGTCACGCAGCAGGCGAACTTCCTGGCTTCGCTCGACGGTTTCTATTTCCTGATGGGCGTCGCGATTTGCGGCGGTATGTTCGCTTTGTGGCAAAAACAGATCGATTGAGTTCGACAGAACGGAAAGAACGATACGGACCTCATGGCCAATTTCCTGACCCGGCTGATTAGCGGGAATCGTCGCGAGCGGGCGTTGCGCAAGTACGCCATCGACGACGCGCTCTGGCAAACCACGCTCGATCGCCTGCCGTTTTTCGGCCATCTCGACGATGCCGATCGCGCTCGCCTGCGTGAAAGCACGACGCTTTTTATCGCGGAAAAGGAGTTTTCGACGGCCCACGATTTACCCCTGACCGACGCGATGATCGTCGCCATCGCAGCGCAGGCTTGCCTGCCCGTGCTGAACCTGAGCCTGGAGTTGTATCGCGGCTGGGTGGGCGTGATCGTGTATCCGGGCGAGTTCGTGATCCGCAAGACGGTGGAGGATGAGGACGGCGTGGTGCACGAGATCGAGCAGGATGCGAGTGGCGAAGCGTGGGAAGGCGGGCCGGTCGTGTTGTCATGGGAAGACGCACAGATGACCGATGGCGAGGACGCCTACAACGTGGTGATCCACGAGTTTGCGCACAAGATCGACATGCTGAACGGCGAGGCGGACGGCCATCCGCCGCTTTTTCGTCGCTGGCACGCGCCGCTCGATTCCAACGCCTGGAACGACGTCTTCGATCACGCCTACGACCATTTCTGCGCCCAGGTCGATGCGATTCCAGCCCGCCGCTGGGGGCGGTTCGAACGTGAATCGCTGATCGATCCTTACGCCGCCGATCATCCGTCGGAATTTTTCGCGGTCTGCAGCGAGGCGTTGTTTGTCCAGCCGGCGGCGTTCGAGCGCGAATATCCGGAGTTATACCGCCTGCTCGCGCGCTATTACCGGCAGGATCCGGCGGGCATTGGCGCGCTCACGCAATCGTGAAGGCCGTAACGCCCTGAAAACCCGTAACGCCCTGAAAACATGCCAAACGACTGATTTTCTGGCATAATCGCCGTTTTTCGACCTCAGGCAAGTGGCTCGCGCTCGCAAGATCGGCTTGTAAAAACGCGCAAAACCCGCAATCGGGTGGGCTGGCTACCAACAGATACCAAGGAAAGACCATGAAAGAAGGCATTCACCCGAATTACCGCGAAGTGCTGTTCGTCGACATGTCGAATGATTTCAAGTTCATCACGCGTTCGACCATCAACACGCGCGAAACCGGCGAGTTCGAAGGCAAGACGTACCCGCTGGCAAAGATCGAAGTGTCGTCGGAATCGCATCCGTTCTACACCGGTACGCAAAAGATCATGGACACGGCAGGCCGCGTCGACAAGTTCAACAAGAAGTTCGCAGCGTTTTCGACGAAGAAGTAAGTCGAGTAAATCGATTAGTACCGGAAGACAGCCGCAAAGCTGGATTCGAAGAAAGGCAGCGAAAGCTGCCTTTTTTTCGTCTGTATTTTCGTCCATACCTCGCAGGCCGGTTTGGAGCCAATCCGATGGACTCAGCCCGTCGAACGCACAAGGCAGACACCCGCCGCAATGACGCGCGCGACGCCACCCGTCTACAATGCCGGATTCGGTAAAAATCGCACAACCCCTAAAGCCACGAAAAACGCGCGCCATACAACCATCTGGCGCTGCCACGTCGCTCCATCGCTCCATCAGTCTTGTTCCCTGTCGCCAAACGCATGCGAAATGTCGTCCGTCTGACCGCCTCCGCCACCAGCGCCCTGCCACGCTGGATGCTGCTTGCCATTTGCATCATCTACGCGTCGTTTGGACTGTTCGGCCGCGATCCGTGGAAAAACGAGGACGCGGCGGGCTTCGGCGTGATGTGGACGATGGCCAACGGCGGCGTGAAGGACTGGCTGCTGCCGAACCTGGTAGGCAAGGCGCTCACCGCCGACGGCCCCTTCATGTACTGGTTCGGCGCGGGTTTTATCCGCCTGCTTAGCCCCTGGGTCGATGCAAGCAATGCATCGCGCGTGGTAACCGGATTGTTGTTTTGTATCGCTTGCGCGTTCGTCTGGTATACGGCCTATCTGCTCGGCCGGCGCGACGAAGCGCAACCGTTCAAATACGCATTCGGCGGCGAACCTGAGCCGCGCGATTACGGCCGTACGCTCGCCGATGGCGCACTGCTGATCCTGCTCGCCTGCTTCGGCCTGGCCGAACGCGGGCACGAAACCACGCCCCAGCTTGCCCAGTTCGCCGGCACCGCCATGCTGCTCTACGGCCTCGTGCGCAGTTGCGACAAACCGGTCCAGGGAGCGCTCATCTGGGGCGCGGCGATCGGCTTTGTGGGCTTGTCGAGCAGTCCGGTGCTGGTGCTCGCGCTGCTCCTCTGCACCCTGGCGATGACCGTCATTGTTCGGGAAGTGCGGCCGTACCATATGCTCGCGATCGGCGTGCCGGTTGCGGTGATCATGATCGGCGCCTGGGTGTGGACGGTGCTGCATTTCTATCCCGACGATGGCGAATGGTGGTTGCGCCAATGGTGGCGCAACAGTTTCGACGCCTTCTCCGGCTCGCCGATCCTGGCGCTCGCCTACGCCTTCAAGAACCTGCCGCTGTTCACCTGGCCCGCGTGGCCGCTTGCGATCTGGACGTTCGTCAGCTGGAGCGGTCTGCGGCGTTCGCCCCACGTCGCCGTGCCGGTGTCGGTGATCGGGCCGCTGCTGGTGCTCGTGATTTTGCAGAGCCATCAGTCCAACCGCCTCTTCATGCTGTTGCTGCCGCCGCTGTCCGTGCTCGCCACCTTCGCGCTGCCCACGCTCAAACGCGGCGCGATCAACGCCATCGACTGGTTCGCGATGTTGAGTTTCACCCTGCTCGCCACCTTTGTCTGGCTGGTCTGGAGCGCGGGTCTGTTCGGTTTCCCCGCACCGCTCGCGCGCAATCTCGCACGGCTCGCACCCGGTTTCCAGCCCGAGTTCAAGATCCTGTCGTTCGTGTGCGCGGTAGCGGTGACGGTCTGCTGGTTCTCGCTGGCGCGCTGGCGTCTCGCGCGCCATCCGAAGGTCTTGTGGCGCAGCGTGGTGCTGTCGAGCGCCGGCACGACGCTGATGTGGGTGCTGCTGATGACGCTGTGGCTGCCGGTGGTGAACTACAGCCGGACGTATCGCGACGTGGCGGAACAGATTGCCGATCATCTGCCGGCTGACTACACCTGCATTTCCCCGGTGCGTTTGGGCGACGCGCAGATCGCGACCTTCGCGTATTTCGGCGGCATGCATTTCGCCTTCGATGAAGACTGCGACGTGATCCTGCGCCAGGACACGCAGGACTTCGGCGAGCCGTCGTCTATCTCCGCGTTCGAGTGGAAGCTCGTATGGGAAGGCCGCCGCGTCGCCGACCGTGACGAGCGTTTCAGGTTATATGTGCGCATCGAACGGCCTGTTCCGCCGGTCAAACGGGTGCAGCCGAAGTCGCTGCGCCCGGCCCGCAAATGACCATGTGGCCGGATGTCCGCAAGATCGCGGCCCTCGCGTGGCCGGTGCTGATCGGCCAGTTGGCGATCATCGCGTTCGGTGTGATCGATACGGCCATGGTCGGCCGTTATTCCGCCACCGATCTCGCGGCGCTCGGTCTCGGCTCATCGATCTACATCTCGGTCTATATAGGCTTGACGGGCATCCTGACGGCATTGCAGCCGATCGCCGGGCAATTGTTCGGCGCGCTGCGTGAAGCCGAGATCGGCGAAGAAGTCCGGCAGGCGCTGTGGCTGGCGGCGGTGTTGTCGGTGATTGGCTTTGTCTGCCTGTATTTCCCGCAGCCGCTGTTGAGCATCGCCGATGCCCCGCCCGCGTTGCATGAGCGCACCCTCTCCTATTTGCGCATCCTGTCGCTGGGATTGCCTGCAAGTCTCGCGTTTCGTGTCTATAGCTCGCTCACGAACGCCGTCGGCAAGCCGCGCCTCGTGATGTTCCTGCAAGTGGGCGCGCTCATGCTGAAGATCCCGCTCAACCTGTGGTTCATCTTCGGCGGTTTCGGTGTACCGGCGCTTGGCGGTCCGGGCTGCGCCATCGCCAGCACGCTGATCAACTGGCTGATAGCCATTGTCGGGTTGACGGTGCTTGTGCGTGTCGAGTTCTTCCGGCCGTTCGGCGTGTTTTCACGCTTTTGCTGGCCCGTGTGGCGACGTCAAAAAGCGTTGCTCAAACTCGGCATTCCGATGGGGCTTTCTTACCTCATCGAAGTGACGTCGTACACGTTTATGGCGCTGTTCATCTCGCACTTCGGCACCACCACGCTGGCCGGACATCAGATCACCGGCAATATAGGCGCGGTGCTTTACATGACGCCGCTGTCCATTGGCGTGGCGTCCGCCACGCTCGTCTCGCAAGCGCTCGGCGCGCAACGCTTCGACGCTGCCCGCTCACTCGCGCGCCACGGCATTGCGCTGTCGTGCGGTATCGCATGTGTGTACGGAGTGGCGCTGTTTGTCCTGCGGCCTTATTTGCTTGAGGCCTATACGCCGGACAGCCAGGTGATCGCGGCGGCCATGCCCTTGCTGGCGATTGTCGTGTTCTATCATTTCTTCGATGCCCTTCAGATCACCACGGCGTTCGTGCTGCGCGCGTACAAGGTGGCGGTCGTGCCCACCGTGATCTACGCGGTGGCGTTATGGGGCATCGGACTGGGCGGCGGATATCTGCTTGGCTTCGATGTCGGCGGTTACGCGCCTTCGTGGCTGCAAGGCGCCCGCGGCTTCTGGGTAGCGAACGCGGTGAGCCTGGGCGCAGCGGGCATAGGGCTGTATCTTTACTGGCGGCATGTTAGTACGCGGCATATTCCCAGCGCACGCACCGAGGCCGAGCCGGTTTGACTTCGAGCGCAACAAACATGCATCGGATGCAATCAAGTTGCAACGTCTTGTCGCAAAATGAAAACAACTGGCAAGGATGACGTAACACTCCGGTAAAATCGCCAGCGTTTTGGCCATCCTGGAACGAGTGCGATGATCCGCGTCATAAAAAAACAACGCTGGACGCTGGCGACGCTCACCGCCCTCTCCCTGCTCGCCATTGGTTTTCTGGGCAGCACGCATCGTGCTGACGCCGCCCGCACGCTCAGCGTGTCGCCGCAAGGCAAAGTCACGCAGGCGCGGCAAGTGGTGGTCAAGTTCGACGAAGCCATGATCGCGTTCGGCGACCCGGCCGCCAAAGCACCGGCCCAGGTGCATTGCAGCGGAGGCGCATCGGCAGGTTCCGGCCACTGGATCGACGATAAAACCTGGGCCTTCGATTTCGCGCAAGACCTCACGCCCGGCATGCGCTGTTCGGTGGCGCTGGAAGATGGCCTCAAGTCCACCGCGGGCAACGCACTGACCGGCCCACGCCAGTTCCGCTTCGAGACCGGCGGCCCGTTTGTTACTCGTGTCATGCCCGACGGCGGCGAGATAGAAGAAAACCAGATCTTCGTGCTGCGCCTGAACGGCCCCGCCACCGAAGCGTCCGCGTTGCAGAACATCTGGTGCGAATCGAACGGACTGGGCAACCGGATTCCCGTCAAGACTGTCGATACCAACTCGCGCACCGCCCTCCTCAAACACTTCCGCCTCGAAAAAGACAGCGCACGCGTGCTCACGCTCGCCTGCCAGCAGACGCTGCCGGCCGCCACGAAAACGCAACTCGTGTACGGCGCAGGCGTGACCGGCCCGAGCGGTCTCGCAAATGACGCGGAGAAACGCTTCGACTTCGATGTGCGCGAACCCTTCACCGCGAGTTTCTCGTGCGAGCGCGAAAACGCCAAAGCGCCTTGCACGCCGTTGCGGCCGCTGCGCATCCGCTTCAGCTCACCCGTGCCGCGTGCGGACGCCGCGAAGATCACGTTGCACGGGCCGGGCGGCACAACCTCGCCGCAGTTCGATCCCGATGAAAAAGACAACGACATCACGAGCGTCCAGTTCGCGGCACCGTTGCCTGAACACGCGGATTTATCGATAGAACTGCCGGGCGGGCTGAAAGATTCCAGTGGCCGCACGCTGTCGAACGCCGATCTCTTCCCGCTGAAGACATCGACGGCGCCGATGCCGCCGCTCGCGAAATTTTCATCGTCTACGTTTGGGATCATCGAGCGTTTCGCCGAGCCCAATATGCCCGCCATGCTGCCCGTGACGCTGCGTCACGTGGAAGCCGACCTGAAAGTGAACGGGCTCAATGCGGGCGCGTCGAGCGTGACGAAACTGCGCGTCGATGCCGATACCGAGATCCGCCGCTGGATGAAAACCGTCGATCATTTCGACGGCTTTTCGATGTCCGTCGACGAGATCAAACGGCAAATGCCGCAAGCGCTCAGCAACGGCATCAAGCCGGTCTACACGTCGACCAGCACGGCCAAGGACCCGCAGATCGATATACGTTCGCTGTCGTTGCTGGCGAAGCAGCCCGGTGTCGAAACCCTGAGCGTGCCGCAAACCGATCCGAAGGCCTTGAGGCCCTTCGAAGTAGTCGGTATTCCGCTTGCGAAACCGGGTTTCTATGTGGTCGAACTAGCATCGCCGGCGCTGGGTGCATCGCTCCTCGGCAAGCAACAAGCCATGTACGTGCGCACCTCCGTGCTCGTCACGAACCTTGGTGTGCACTTAAAGCTTGGCCGCGAAAACAGCATCGTCTGGGTGACCGCGCTTGATAGCGGCAAACCCGTGCCGAATGCGCAAGTGCGTATCACGGATTGCAACGGCGACCAGATTGCCACCACCAAGACCGACCTTCATGGCATTGCGACGATCGGCAAACCGCTGGCATCGGCGCGTCCCTGCGATGAAAACAGCATCGACGATTCCGGCTTTTTCGTCTCGGCGCGCGTCGACGATCCGAAGACCGGACCGGATATGGCGTTTGTGCGCTCGGACTGGAATCGCGGCATCGAGTCGTGGCGCTTCAAGGTCCCGACCGACATGAGCCGCGATCAGACCACGCGCGCCACGACCGTGTTCGACCGGACGTTGTTACGCGCGGGCGAAACCGTGTCGATGAAACATTTGATGCGTGAGGAAACGCTGACTGGGTTTGAATTTCCCGCGCATCTGCCGTCGCGCGTGACGATCCGTCACGAAGGCAGCGGGCAAACCTATCATCTGCCGCTTAAATGGGCCGCCGATAAGAGCGCCGACTCCACCTTCCCGATTCCCGCCGCCGCGAAGCTCGGTGAATACAGCGTGACGCTGGATGACGGTTCGGCGGACTCCGATTCTGACTCCGACAGCGGCGACACCGGGTCGGGGCGCACGAGCATCCAGACCGGCAACTTCCGCGTGGAAGAATTCCGCCTGCCGGTATTCAGAGGATCGATCGGCGTCCGTGATCAGAAAACCGGTGCCCTCGTGGGCGCGACCGAAGCGCCGCTCGCCGTGCAAATTGAATATGTATCGGGCGGACCGGCATCGAACCTTCCTGTGCAGGTGTCTGCGTTGATGAAGGACACATCACCGCCTTTTGCTTCGCAATTCGAATCGTTCAGCTTCGCCCCGTACAAGAAACCCGCAGACGATGGCGCAAGCGCACCGGCCGCCGAAGGTGACGACGACAGCTCCAGCGCGCAGGAAGACACCTCCACGTCGAAACTCATCGCCGATAAAACCGCCCTGACGCTCGACCGCAACGGCACGGGAACGCTTACGCTTAAATCGCTGCCGGTGGTGGAAGCGCCGAAGCGGCTTGCGCTGGAAGCGACCTTTGCGGATCCGAACGGCGAGATCCAGACGCTGCGAGGCGACGCCACGCTCTGGCCCGCGGCAGTCGCTGCGGGCATCAAGGCAGGCGACTGGGTGTCGGTGGGCAATGCTGTGCCGGTCCAGGCGCTCGCTGTGGATTTACAAGGCAAGCCACGAGCCGGCGTTGCTCTGGAAATCCGCGGGGTTGCGCGGACCATGACGAGTTCACGCAAACGCATGGTCGGCGGTTTCTACGCCTACGACAACCACACTGAAACGAAAGACCTGGGCACGCTGTGCAGCGGCAAAAGCGACGACCACGGCCTGCTTTCCTGCGACGCAAAGCTGAAGGAAGCCGGCAACGTCGACTTGATTGCAGTCGCGAAGGACGGCGACGGCCGGGTCGCGAACGCGACCACGTCCGTCTGGGTCACGCGTGAAGATCAACTGTGGTTCGGTGGCGAAAACACCGACCGCATCGATGTGTTGCCCGAGAAGACAAGCTATGAGCCCGGTGAAACCGCCCGCTTCCAGGTACGCATGCCGTTCCGCTTCGCGACCGCGCTGGTGGCGGTGGAGCGCGAAGGAATCGTGGAAACAAAGGTCGTGGAACTGGATGGCAAGAACCCGACCGTCGAATTGAAGGTGCAGGATACGTGGGGACCCAACGTGTACGTCTCCGTGCTCGCGATCCGCGGGCGGATTCACGAAGTGCCGTGGTATTCGTTCTTCACCTGGGGCTGGAAAGCGCCGCTCGATTGGGTGCACGCGTTCTGGTACGAAGGCCGGCAATATGAAGCGCCTACGCCGCTGGTCGATTTGTCGAAGCCTGCGTTTCGATATGGACTCGGTGAGATCAAGGTCGGCACGGCCGCGCATAAGCTCGGCGTGACCGTGACGCCGGATGCGAAGTCGTATGCTGTGCGCTCGAAGTCGCATGTGAAAGTGCGCGTAACGCTGCCAGGCGGCAAGCCCGCGCCGGCCGGAACGCAGATCGCCCTCGCCGCCGTCGATGAAGCCCTGCTCGAACTCATGCCGAATCAAAGCTGGAATGTGCTCGACGCCATGCTGCAACGGCGCGCGTATGGCGTGGAGACATCGACGGCACAAATGGAGATCATCGGACGCCGTCACTTCGGGCGTAAGGCCGTGCCCGCAGGCGGTGGCGGCGGACATAGCGCGACACGGGAACTGTTCGATACGCTCCTGCTCTGGAATCCGCGCGTGACGCTCGATGCGAATGGCGAAGCAACGGTCGATGTGCCGCTGAACGATGCGTTGACGAGCTTCCGTATCGTTGCAATTGGCGCCGTAGGTGCGGGGCAATTTGGCACGGGAAGCGCATCGATACGCAGCACGCAGGATCTGCAATTGATTTCAGGTCTACCGCCGCTCGTGCGCGTAGGCGACCAGTTCCGCGCGCTATTCACGCTGCGCAATACGACCGCCCGCAAGATGCAGGTGGTCGTGACGCCCAACGTACCTACGCTCGATTTGAAAGCGCAAAGCGTGGAACTCGCACCGGATTCATCGCGGGAAATCATGTGGGACCTGAAGACGCCCGATGCCATCGGCATGGCTGCGACCGGCGCGTTGAAGTGGCAAGTGAGCGCGGCGGAACAAGGCGGTCCGAAAGCCGCCGATGCCGTCAAACTCACGCAACGCGTGGTGGCTGCAATTCCGGTGACCGTGCAGCAGGCAACGATCACCCAGGTCGACGGCACGTTCGCGTTGCCCGTTGCGCCGCCGGACGCTGCGGTGGCATCGGCGGATGGACAGATTCGCGGCGGTATCGCGGTGACGTTGCAGCCGAAGCTCGCCGACGGTCTGCCGGGCGTACGCCGCTGGTTCGAACGTTATCCCTATAGTTGCCTGGAGCAGCAGACATCGCGCGCGTTGGGTCTCGACGACCTCGCGCAATGGCAGACGGTGATCGCGCGCATGCCTTCGTACCTGGATCGCGATGGGCTCGCCAACTACTTCGCGCCCGCCGACGATTCGCGGCCGTACGGCAGTCCCGCGTTGTCGGCGTATCTGCTCGCCGTCAGCGATGAAGCTTCGAAAGCCGATCCCCGCTTCGCCCTGCCCGACGATCTGCGCGACAAGCTCGCGGCCGCGCTGACCAACTTCGTGGAAGGCAAGATCGAGCGCAAGTTCTGGTCGCCGCGTCAGGATCTGGACTTCGTGAAACTATCGGCTATTGAAGCGTTGTCGCGCTACGGCCTGGCCGCGCCGCGCATGCTCGGTTCGATCACCATCGCGCCGAATCAGTGGCCGACGTCTGCGCTGCTCGATTACTACGCGATCCTTTCGCGTGTCGATGGCATCCCGCAACGCGACGACCAGCGCGCTCAAGTCGAACAGATCTTGCGCGCGCGGCTGACGTATTCGGGCACGCGCCTGACCTTCTCCACGGCCGCCGATGACGATCTCTACTGGCTCATGACTGGCCCGGAATCGAACGCGGCGCGCACGGCACTTCTTTTCGCCGATAACCCCGCGTGGAAGGATGAAATGCCGCGACTGGTCGGCGGTTTGCTCGCGTTGCAGACCAACGGCGCGTGGCAGACCACTACGTCGAACCTGTGGGGCAAGCTCGCCGTGCAGCGCTTCTCGCGCGTGTTCGAAAGCACGCCGATTACCGGCCAGACGCGCATTGCGCTTGGCACGACGGAGAAAGCTGTTGCGTGGAATGCGCCTGTTTCGCCGGCAAACGCGCGTAGCGTCACGTTGCCGTGGGGCACGGGTTCGCTGAATCTCACGCAGGAAGGTAGCGGCAAGCCGTGGGCGACCATCGAAAGCCTTGCGGCCGTTGCGTTGAAAGCGCCATTCGCGGCAGGGTATCGGATCACGAAAACCATCACGCCGGTCGATCCGGCGGTCAAAGGCACGTTCTCGCGTGGCGATATCGTGCGGGTGCATCTGGATATCGATGCTCAAAGCGATATGACGTGGGTCGTCGTCAACGATCCTGTGCCCGCTGGCGCGACGATTCTCGGTTCGGGCCTCGGCCGCGATTCTGAAGCGGCGACCGAAGGCGAAAAGAGTCCACAAGGCGCGTGGCCGGCGTTTGTCGAGCGGGGTTTCGATGGGTATCGCGCGTATTACGACTATTTGCCGAAGGGGAAATTTCAGGTGGAATACACCGTCCGGCTGAACAACGCGGGCACGTTTGGGCTGCCGCCGACCCGTGTGGAAGCGCTCTATGCGCCGTCCGTGTTCGGCGCAATTCCCAATGCGACCGTGGTCGTCGCGCCGCTGGCCGCCGCCAAATAACGCGATGAAACGCGCCGCCCTCGCCCTTCTCGGTTGGGTCGTGTTCGCCAACCCGGCGCACGCGCTGCCGACTTTCGACGAAGTGCGCTCGGGCTGGCGCAGCTCCGACTGGGTGCTGCTCGCGCGCGATGGCGAACCGCTGCAGCGCACGCGTATCGACACGACCGAACGGCGCGGCGACTGGGTCGCGTTGCAAGATGTATCGCCGGCGTTGCGCGAGGCGATCGTCGTGTCGGAGGACAGGCGTTTTTACGAGCACAGCGGCGTCGACTGGCGCGGCGCGGCGGCGGCGGCCTGGGCGAACTTGTGGAATACGCGCACACGCGGGGCATCGACGGTGACGATGCAACTGACCGGTCTGATCGATGAAGATCGCCGGCCGGGACGACGCTCTATTACTGAGAAAGCCACGCAAACGCTCGGCGCGTTGTGGCTCGATCACGCATGGCGCAAGGATCAAATTCTGGAGGCATACCTCAATCTCGTGCCGTTTCGTGGCGAGATCGTGGGGTTATCGGCGTTATCGCAGACTTTATTCGGCAAGCTGCCGTCCGGGTTGAATGAACGCGAAGCGGCGCTCACGGCTGCGCTGGTGCGTGCGCCGAACGCAAACTACGCGAAGGTATCGGCGCGGGCGTGCGGGATTTTGCGCGACATGAATCGCGCAAGGTCATCGGCCATGGATCCTTGCGTCAATCTCGACAGCTACGTGCAGTTGACGCTCACACGCACCGCTTCGGCCTCCCCGCGTTCCTCCGACTATGATGCGCTCGCGCCGCACTTCGCACGCCGGGTCGCCAGCGAACTGCATCCGACGGCAGGCGCTCGCATCCGCTCCACACTCGACTCCCACCTCCAGCGCTTCGCCCGCGACTCGCTCGCGCGCACCCTGCTCGAACTCAACTCGCGCGCGCATCAACGCAACGTGCACGATGGCGCGGCGATCGTCATCGATAACCGCAGCGGCGAGATTCTCGCGTGGGTCGGCTCGGCGGGAGGGTTATCGAATGCACCGGAAGTCGATGCCGTCGTCGCGCTGCGCCAGGCTGGTTCGACGCTGAAGCCATTTCTGTACGCTCAGGCCATCGACGAAAAGCGCCTCACGCCAGCCTCCTTGCTCGACGACGCCCCGCTCGATCTCGCTACCGGCGGCGGCCTGTATATCCCGCAAAACTACGATCACGATTTCAAGGGCTGGGTGAGCATGCGCACGGCGCTGGGGTCCTCGCTGAACGTGCCGGCCGTGCGTACGCTGGTGATGGTCACGCCACACCGGTTCGCGAAAACGCTGGTGTCGCTCGGCCTGCCGCTCACGCAAGCCGGCGATTATTACGGCTTCAGCCTCGCGCTCGGCAGCGCCGACGTGACGCTCGCGACACTCACGAACGCGTACCGGACGCTCGCGAACGGTGGCCTCACCGGGCCGATGTTCGACGTGACGGAGCATGCATCCGCCGCTTTGGACAAGCGCATTTTCAGCCCGCAAGCCAGCTTTATCGTGACGAATATCCTCTCCGATAACAACGCGCGCACCCGTACCTTCGGCTTCGACAGCGTCCTCGCCACGCGCTTTTTCAGCGCCGTGAAAACCGGCACGAGCAAGGACATGCGTGACAACTGGGCGGTCGGCTACACATCGCGTTATACGGTCGGCGTGTGGGTGGGCAACGCGGACGGCGCGCCTATGTGGGACGTGTCCGGTGTCACGGGCGCCGCGCCCGTGTGGGCCGCGCTGGTGAACTACCTGCACCGGCAATCGCCGAGCCGGGCGCCGGGCGCGCCAGCGGGCGTGGTGCGTACGAAGATCGTTTATCAGAACGATATCGAACCGTCGCGGGACGACTGGTTCCTGAGTGGCACGGAGATGTCGCGGATCGCTTTGTCGGCGAACGCGGAGGGCGCGAGCGCGCGCAACGGCGCGGCCCGGATCGCCACGCCCACCGACGGCACTATTTTCGCGCTCGATCCCGATATCCCAGCGGCGCGCCAGCGGGTCTGGTTCGAAAGCGCGCAAGGTGCGCCGGCGGGCAGCGTGTGGCGGCTGGACGGCAAAGTGGCGGGGCCTTCTGCCTGGATGGCACGAATGGCGTGGCTTCCGTGGCCGGGGCATCACACGCTGGAACTAGTCGATGGCCACGGCCTGGTGGTCGATTCGGTGAAGTTTGAAGTGCGCGGCGCGTTTGCAAAAATCAAAACAAAGGGTTAATGAGAATCAAAGCTGGAAGCGCAAATCTGAGAAAGCAACAAATTCGACACGCTTATATCCGGGAAAGGTTAAATCTGAACCGATCCGCCCCCATCCGCCATGAGTCTGGTGATAATCGCTAAATGGAATCGAAACTGGACAGCGGATTGGGCTCAACCGGCAAAATAATAGCCGGCGATGTTGTAAAAAATAATCCCGTCCGTGCCGGCCGAGCGTCGCTGCCATTATCCTTACCCGCATTTTGTCCTATGCTTGTTGGGCTTCCTGGCCAGGCTTCCAGTAAGGCCGGCATCGATTCCTCCTTCTTGTTTTTCAACCTGGAGCACTTGTCATGCTGAAAAAGCTGCTGATGTTATTCGTGGCCCTTGCGTTGTCGATGGGAGTCGCGTTTGCGGCCGTCGATGTGAATACGGCGGACCAAACCTCCCTCGAAGCAGTTAAGGGGCTTGGGCCGGTGAAGTCGAAGGCGATCATCGACGAACGGACGAAGAATGGCCCGTTCAAGGATGCCGACGACCTCGCCAATCGCGTGAAAGGACTCGGCACGAAGTCCGTGACGAACCTGGAGCAGGCCGGGCTGACCATCGGTGGCTCATCCACGCCGCCGACCGGCACGAAGGCCAGCAAGACGCCGGCCGCCACAAGCGCAGCGCCTGCGGCAAAATCGACAATGAAACCATCGACGGCCGCGACCCCCGCCACGCCGCCTGCCGCGACCACGGCGATGACACCGGCGACGACGCCGGACGCGGCTTCAGCGGCAACGGGCAAGAAGGGTAAGAAAGCCAAGGCCAGCGCGGCAGCAAGTTCCAGCGCCGCGACCACGGCTACGGCCGATGCTGCGTCGGGTGCAAGCGGCGCCAAGGCATCGAAGAAATCCAAGAAAAAGAAAGCCGCGAGCGACGCGGCAGCAACCTGAGGACGGCGACGCACTACGGCACTGAATCGTGAGCGTGGAATGGCCATTTACGCGCAGCTCAAATTCAGGCGGCCCGGTCGCTCTGCAGCAGAAACACTCTAGCCGTTCCTCACGGGACGGCATGTTTTCCGTTCGGCGCAGGCAAACCAGCATGACGCCGGACGGCATCTAACCAGCATCGTTTCCAAGTGAGACAGCCATGAGCCTACTCGATACCCTCGCCTCCTCCTTCGGCAATTCGTCGTCTCAAGGCGGCGGCGCGCAGTCCGGCCTCATCGCCGCTGCGATGGAGTTCGTCAATAACCAGCCCGGCGGCCTGAGCGGCCTGATTCAGCGTTTTCACGAGAACGGCGCGGGCGACATCGTCTCGTCGTGGGTCGGCACCGGCGAAAACAAACCCATCAGCTCGGACACCGTAACCAACGTGCTCGGCTCGGACGCAGTTAGCCAGATCGCGCAGAAAGCGGGTCTTTCGGGCGACCAGGTGTCCGGCATGCTCGCTACCGTGCTGCCGCATCTCGTGAACCAAGCGACGCCGAACGGCGAAGTGCCGGCGGATGGCAAGCTGGACGTGGGCAGCTTGCTGGGTTCGCTCGGCGGCCTCGGCGCTCTGGCAGGCATGTTCGGCAAGAGCGAAGAACCGAAGGCGTAAGCGTCTTTCGTCCTGGTTTTCTGCAATTGCAAAAAGGGGCAACGGAGTGATCCGTTGCCCCTTTTTTGGGTGAAACCGGGTTAAGCCCGGCAAGCGTCTTAATGCACGACGCGATCGAACACGAACTCACCCTCGCGGATATCGACGGGAATCACGTCCTTCGGTCCGAACTTGCCGGCCAGAATCAGCTTCGCGACAGGATTTTCGATTTCCTGCTGGATCGCGCGCTTCAATGGCCGGGCACCGAACACCGGGTCGTAACCCACCTTGCCGATCTGCTCGAGCGCTACGTCCGAGACATCGAGTTCCATTTCCAGCTTCGCCAGCCGTTCACGCAGCCGCTGCAACTGGATCTTCGCGATCGACTGAATGTTGGCGCGGTCGAGCGAATGAAACACCACGACATCGTCGATGCGGTTCAGGAATTCCGGCCGGAAGTGCAGCTTGACTTCCTCCCAGACGGCATCTTTCACCGCTTCGTGCGGTTCACCGACCATCGACTGGATCACGTGCGATCCCAGGTTCGACGTCATCACGATCACCGTGTTCTTGAAGTCCACGGTGCGCCCTTGCCCGTCGGTCATACGGCCGTCGTCGAGCACTTGCAGCAGCACGTTGAACACGTCCGGGTGCGCCTTCTCGATTTCGTCGAGCAGAATCACGCTGTAAGGCTTGCGGCGCACCAGCTCGGTCAGATATCCGCCTTCCTCATAGCCAACATAACCCGGCGGCGCGCCGATCAACCGCGCGACGCTGTGTTTCTCCATGAACTCGCTCATGTCGATACGGATCAGATGATCCTCCGAATCGAACAGGAACGCGGCGAGCGCCTTGCACAACTCGGTCTTGCCCACACCCGTCGGCCCGAGGAACAGGAACGAACCATACGGCCGGTTCGGATCCGACAAACCCGCGCGCGAACGGCGAATAGCATCGGCCACCGCGCCGATCGCTTCGTCCTGCCCGACCACGCGGTCGTGCAACTTCGCTTCAATCTGCAACAGCTTCTCGCGCTCACCCTGCATCATCCGCGACACCGGAATCCCCGTGGACCGCGACACGACTTCCGCGATCTCCTCGGCGCCCACTTGCGTGCGCAAGAGCCTTGGCCGCGTCGGATTGCTCTGTTCCGCGGTCTCGGCCTGCGTGACCTGCTTCAGTTGCGACTCGAGTTCAGGCAGCCTGCCGTACTGCAATTCGGCGACCTTATCGAGCTTGCCTTCACGCTGCAAACGCACGATATCCGCACGCACTTTCTCGATCTCTTCCTTCAGCGTCGCGCTGCCCTGCACGGCAGCTTTCTCCGCCATCCAGATTTCCTCGAGGTCGGAATACTCGCGATCGAGCCGCTCGATTTCCTCCTCGATCAACTGCAAGCGCTTCTGCGACGCCTCGTCTTTTTCCTTCTTGACAGCTTCGCGCTCGATCTTCAACTGGATCAGGCGGCGATCGAGCCGGTCCATTTCTTCGGGCTTCGAATCGATTTCCATCTTGATCTTCGACGCGGCTTCATCGATCAGATCGATGGCCTTGTCCGGCAGGAAACGGTCCGTGATATAGCGATGCGACAACTCCGCCGCCGCCACAATAGCCGGATCGGTGATCTCCACGCCGTGATGCAGTTCGTACTTTTCCTGCAAGCCGCGCAGGATTGCGATGGTCGCCTCCACCGACGGTTCATCGATCAGCACTTTCTGGAAGCGCCGCTCGAGCGCCGCATCTTTCTCGATGTATTTCCTATATTCATCCAGCGTAGTCGCGCCGATGCAATGCAGCTCGCCGCGCGAGAGCGCCGGCTTCAGCATGTTGCCCGCGTCCATCGCACCTTCGGCCTTGCCGGCGCCGACCATGGTATGGATTTCGTCGATGAAAACGATGGTCTGGCCTTCGTCCTTCGCGATATCGCTCAGCACGGCCTTGAGCCGCTCCTCGAATTCCCCGCGATACTTGGCGCCGGCCAGCAACGCGGCCATATCGAGCGACAGCACGCGCTTGCTCTTGAGCGATTCCGGCACTTCGCCGTTCACGATCCGCTGCGCGAGTCCTTCCACAATGGCGGTCTTGCCCACGCCCGGCTCGCCGATCAGCACCGGATTGTTCTTCGTCCGGCGTTGCAAAATCTGGATGGAACGCCGAATTTCGTCGTCGCGGCCGATCACCGGATCGAGCTTGCCGGCGCGCGCGCGTTCGGTCAGGTCGACGGTGTATTTCTTTAGCGCGCCGCGCTGGCTTTCGGCGTCCTGGCTGTGCACCTGACCTCCGCCGCGCACCGCGTTGATCGCGGCTTCGAGCGCTTTACGCGTGAGACCATGCTGCTTGGCAAGCCGGCCGGCTTCGCCCTTGTCGTCTGCAATGGCGAGCAGATACATCTCGCTCGCAACGAAAGTATCGTTGAGCTTTTGCGCTTCCTTGTCGGCGCTGTTGAGCAAGCCGGCGAGATCGCGGCTGACCTGGACGTTGCCGTCGGTGCCCTGGACTTGAGGCAGACGCGTCATGGCGTCCTTGAGCGCGGTTTGCAATGCCTGGACCTGCACCCCTGCCTGCGACAGCAGCGAGCGCGCCGAACCGTCCTGTTGCTCGATCAGCGCAGCAAGCAAGTGGATCGGTTCGATATATTGATTGTCATTGCCGACGGCGAGACTTTGCGCGTCGGCCAGTGCTTCCTGGAACTTCGTTGTTAGCTTGTCGATTCTCATTGAGACCTCCAAATCGGGATGTGTTCAAAATGAGGCGTGATCCGGCACTTTCAAGCGCACTGACGGCCAAAAACCGCATTTTTCTGCGTAATCAATGGTTGATCGGTCTGGTGGCGTCGGGGCGGTTGAGGATGCGGAAGAACGGGCGCGTTGGAAGTTAAAACGTATGTTGCCGCACGTCGGGTGCGTGCGTCGCGGAACCGTTGTGAACAGATTGCGGTTGGGGCGGCTTGGCCAGGTTTGCGGGACGAGTGTGAATCGCTCAGATCGGTCAGCTGTGTCCGGTGATGCCGTTCACTATGTTTGCTGCCGGCGTGAAACGCACGATTCCGAGCAACCCCGCGAGCTCGCCAGCCGGCGATGCCAGATCGCCGACCGTATGCTGGTCGAGCTCCTCGAGGAACGCATCGCGCGCCTTGGCGAACACGCCTCGCAGACGGCAGTGGGACTGGATCACACAATGCCGGTGAGGCTCGCTTGCATTGGCGAAACAACCGACTATCGAAAAGTCGTTCTCCGTCTTGCGGACGACTTCGCCGACGGTGAGCAGCGGCGTACGCGCTTCGAGCCTCAGGCCGCCGTTACGGCCGCGCACGGTTTCTACCCAACCCAGTTCCCCAAGCCGCTGCACCACTTTCATCAGATGATTTTTGGAAATCCCGTAGGCATCGGAAATCTCCTGGATGGTCGATAACCCCTCAGGCCGCACGGCCAGATAGAGCATGACGCGCAGTGAATAATCGGTGTAATCGGTCAGTCGCATGGGGGTATTCGCGTAATCAGTCGCGTGACTCGGTCGCGTGACTCGGTCGCGTGCTTCAATCGCACGGGTATATGGGCACAACTCAAGGCAGCATCAATGGCCGGGTAAACGCTCACCCTGCCTGACCCATGCGTGCCTGGCCTAACCGGCGTTCCCGGCTACCAGATAACAACGGCAACCGTTACAAACCATCGGGCAAGCGGCCACTCCCGCCACCAACAGCTTCACGATTAAACGTCGATTATCATGGGAAGCTATCAACGGGAAGTCAATGAAACATCATTCTGCTTATTGGCCCTACTTATTGGCCCTGCTTATCGCCCTGCTTATTGGCCCCATTTAATGGTCCCATTTAATGGTCCCATCTAACGGCCGTGGCTCTTATGAAAGCTAGTCCGCAATAGGTTCGTTGTTTCTTCAGTTTCCGTCAAATGCCCTCCGCATAGGGCATTTTCCTAATATCCGGCGAGTCGATCGCGCGCGGCAATTCGATGGGCGCACTCAGCTTTGCCGCCCGGACTAATTTCACACCCGAATGCTGTCATCGAATCCCATGATTGAGCCTTTGATTGAGCCTTTGATTGCCCCCTCGACTGAACCCGTGATCGAGCCAAACACACAGGCGACGCCATTTGTCCGCGCCACGGAACCCGACGAAGCCAATATCCGGCAATTGGTCGACGCATTCTACCGGCGGGTCGACGATGACACGCTGCTCGGCCCGATCTTCGCCCGCGAACTGGCTGGCCGCTGGGACGCGCATCTGGCGAAAATGACGACGTTCTGGTCAAGCCTCGTGCTCGGAACCAAGGCGTACCGGGGCAACGTCCAGGAAGCGCACCGCCCGCTCGGCGACATCGAACCCCAGCACTTCGCCCGCTGGCTCACGCTTTTCCTCGATACCGTCAACACCCGCTACGAACCAGCCGCCGCCGTGCAGTTCATGGAACCGGCGCTACGCATTGCGCAAAGCCTGCAATTGAGCAAGTTCGGCTGGGACTATGCCATTCCTGATGCTCAGGTCGATCTGCTCGCATCCCTCAAGCGCCTGCGAACGGGTCGTAGCGAGAATGAATCTTCGGCGGAGTTACCCGCCCGGAGCCGCGGCGAGCCGTTTCCAGTCAAGCTGTCGGGCGTTGAAAGCGAGGAATCCTAGACACATGCGGTGCGGGCAAACGGACCACGCCTCGCTTACGTCCCCGCCCCTTTCTTCGACTCCGGATCCCATCGCGCCCGAGCGGCATCGTCGGATTCGCGGGCATCGACCCATTTTTCGCCGTGTTCCGTCTTTTCCTTCTTCCAGAATGGCGCCTGCGTTTTCAGATAGTCCATTACGAACGCGCACGATTCGAACGCCTCTCCCCGATGCATGGCGGTAGTTGCCACCAGCACGATCTGGTCGAGCGGCAAGAGTTTCCCCACGCGATGCACGATCAGCACGTCGGAACCCGGCCAGCGGTCGCGCGCCTGAGCCGCGATCGCCTCCAGCGCCTTTTCGGTCATGCCGGGATAGTGTTCCAGCTCCATCGCCTGGACCGTATTGCCTTCGTTCAGATCACGCACCGTGCCCACAAAACATGCCACCGCGCCGACCTTGGGATTGTCGGCGCGTAGCGCGGCAACTTCCGTGCTGATATCGAAATCAGTTTCCTGCACGCGTACGCGGGTCATCTCAGCCGCCCGTGACTGGCGGGAAAAACGCGACTTCGCAGCCTTCCGTGATGCGCCGCGACGGGTCGGTCATTTCGTGGTTGCACGCCATTCGCAACGAGCGGCCTTCGGCGAGCGTTTCCGCCCACGCGCCGCCGCGCGTACGCAGCCAGGCCCGCACGTCGCCGACGCTGGCCACGCCGTCCGGGACCTCCACGCTCTCGTTCGCTACGCCCAGCGCTTCACGCACGCCCGCAAAAAACCTCAATTCGACTTTCATGATTGCCTTCAACGCATCAGTTCTGAAAACGGCATGAAACGCACAGTCTCGCCGGCCTGGATGGCGTGATTCGGCGGGTTATCGATCAGTCCGTCGCCCCATACCGTCGATGTCAACACTGCCGAGCTTTGATTCCCAAACACCTCCAGACCACCGGCGTCGTTCACGCGGGCGCGCAGGAATTCGTTGCGCCGGTCACCCTTTTTCTGGGTGAAATCGGCACGCATTGAATACGCGCGCGGCTCAACCGCCTCGACGCCCGCCAGCCGCAGGATAAAGGGGCGCACGAAGAGCAAAAACGTGCAGAAACTGGACACCGGATTACCCGGCAAGCCGATAAAAAACGCCTCGTCACCATTTTGAGCCGTCGCCTCACGCCGCACCGCGCCAAACGCGAGCGGCTTGCCGGGTTTCATCGCGATCTGCCACATGGAAATCCGCCCTTCGGCTTCCACGGCGGGTTTCACATGATCTTCCTCGCCCACCGATACCCCGCCGCACGTGAGGATCAGGTCGTGATCGAGCGCTGCCCGCCGCAGCATTTCGCGGGTTGCGTCCAGCCGGTCGGCCACGATACCGAAGTCCGTCACGTCGCAGCCCAGCTTCGCGAGCAACGCACGCAGCGTGAAACGGTTTGAGTTGTAAATCGCGCCGGGACGCAACGGCTCGCCGGGCATGGTGAGTTCGTCGCCGGTAAAAAACACCGCCACGCGCACCTTGCGCACGACTTCAAGCGCAGCGCTTCCCACCGATGCCGCCAGCCCCAGCGCCTGCGGCGTAAGCCGCGTGCCGGTAGGCAGAATCACGGAGCCGCGACGGATATCCGCGCCTTGCTGCGTGATCCACTCCCCTTCGGGCGGCACTTGCGTGAACGTCGCGCCGGCTTCGTCGAGACGAACCATCTCCTGCATCACGATGGCGTTCGCACCCGGCGGCACGGTTGCTCCGGTGAAGATGCGCGCCACCGTGCCGGCGGCGAGCGGCTCGGCGGTCTGGCCGGCCGGCACGCGTTGCGAAACGGGCAGCGTCACGCCGCGCGCCTCTGTCGCCGCGGCGAGATCCGCCGCCCGCACCGCATAACCGTCCATGGAGCTGGTGCGCATGGGCGGGACGTCGAGCGGCGACACGACCGCTGTCGCCAGCACGCGCCCGAGCGCGTCGAAGGTATCGACGGTTTCAACGCCGTCCACCCGGCGCGCGGCCGTTAGCAAAGTGGCGCGTGCGTCGGCGGTGGACAGCATTGGCGGGCGTGAAGCGGCGGGCGTGGTGGACATCGTCGGGAATGTGGGTTGGCCGTGAAATGGGCAGCGCTAACAGGGTCGCCACCGAAGCACTTATTGTAGCGAGAAGCGAGCGCCAACCGGTCGGCTGCTCCCACCCGATCCGGGCTCGTCGGCCATCAGGACAAGTGTTCGGCCACCCCGTCCCCTCGCTTCGCGACCCCTTTTTCGCCTTCCGCCCGCGCTGCCGCGCGGCCCGGGCTCGGTGATACACTCGCACGACACTTTCAGACTTCTCCCCTATGAAATTCTGTTCCGTCTGCGGCCACGAGGTCGGCCTGAGCATCCCGCCCGGCGACAACCGCCCGCGCTACGTTTGCGGTAATTGCGGCACGGTGCACTATCAGAATCCGCGCAACGTGGTCGGGACCGTGCCCGTCTGGGACGACAAGGTGCTGCTGTGCCGGCGCGCGATCGAACCGCGCTACGGCTACTGGACCTTGCCCGCGGGTTTCATGGAGATGGACGAAACCACCAGCGAAGGCGCTGCACGCGAGACGCTCGAGGAAGCCGGCGCGCGTGTCGAAATCCAGAGCCTGTTCACGCTGCTGAACGTGCCGCATGTGCATCAGGTGCACCTTTTCTACCTGGCGCGGCTGCTGGATCTCGACATCGACGCAGGCGAGGAAAGTCTCGAAGTGCAGCTCTTCGACGAGAGCGACATCCCCTGGGACGAAATCGCCTTCCCGACGGTCGCCCAGACGCTGCGCTTCTTTTTCGCCGACCGCGCCGCCGGCAACTACGCGCTGCACACCGGCGACATCTTCCGCTCACTGCGCGAAGGCTGAGCGCGCCCGAGAATCATGGTTCCATGGCTCGCCTCCGACGATCCGTTCCCCCCCGTCGAGCGCGCGCTCGGCGAGGCGAGCGGCGCGCCGGGATTGCTCGCGGCAAGCGCCGAATTGCAGAGTAGCCGTCTCGTGGATGCGTATCAGCGCGGCATTTTCCCGTGGTATTCCGACGGCCAGCCGGTGCTCTGGTGGAGTCCCGATCCGCGCATGGTGCTGATTCCCGACGAATTCAAAGTTTCCGATTCACTGCGTAAAACGCTGCGGCGCGTATTGCGCGAGCCGACGTGGGAAATCCGCGTGGACCACGATTTCGCCGGCGTGATGCGTGCCTGCGCGCAGACGCCGCGCGAAGGTCAGCGCGGCACGTGGATCACGGCGGATATTGTGGAAGCGTATTCATCACTGCATCGCGAGGGCCGGGCGCACAGCATTGAAACGTGGTTCGAGGGCAAGCGCGTGGGCGGTCTTTACGGCGTGTCGTTCGGACGCATGTTTTTCGGCGAATCGATGTTCGCGCATCGCACCGATGCCTCGAAAATAGCGCTCGCGGCGCTCGTCGGACACTTGCGCCACCATAAAATAGAGATGATAGACTGCCAGCAGAATACGTCGCATCTGGCGTCGCTGGGCGGCCGCGAGATCCCGCGCAAGGCATTTGTGAGACATCTGCGCGGGGCAGTCGGTGAGCCGCCAATACCCTGGCAGTTCGACAAGTACGCGCTGCTTGAGACGCTCCAGCCACGCGTACTTCCGTCAACGTGAACGAGGCCGGTTGCGAACGCCAGGCGGATATACCGCGTGATGTACATTAAGCGGTGACTGGCAAACCGCGATTCACCCTTTGATATTCGCGAACACATCTAGCACCATTGAACACAATCGAACGTGATGTATAGCTGGCAATATAGCGATACGACCGAGGCTTTCCGCCCTGCATCGAACCGCCGCGGCACGGTTGGGGTGGTAAGCAAGATAGACGCTTAAAACGAGAGCTGCCAACGTGACTCACCCCAATGAGCTGCCGCTTTCACCGCTTTCGGCGTTGCAATTCTATGCAACGGCGCCGTATCCCTGCAGCTATCTGGACGGGCGCATCGCGCGCTCGCAGGTGGCGACCCCCAGTCACCTGATCAACTCCGACGTCTACACCGAACTCGTCAAAGCGGGTTTCCGGCGCTCGGGGGTGTTCACCTACCGCCCGTATTGCGACGGCTGCCGCGCGTGCGTGCCGGTGCGCGTACCTATCGACCGCTTCATGCCGAACCGTACCCAGCGGCGCGTCTGGAAACTGCATGGCGGCCTGGTGGCGAGCGTCGCGCCGCTTCACTACGACGAAGAGCATTACGCGCTCTATATGCGCTATCAGTCGGCGCGGCATGCCGGCGGCGGCATGGATCGCGACAGCCGCGACCAGTACGAGCAATTTTTGCTGCAAAGCCGGATCAACTCGCGCCTGGTGGAATTCCGCGAACCCGTGCGCGCAGGTACTGCGGGGGACCCCGGTGCACTTCTTGGGGGAAATCTCGTAGACGATCCCCCCGCGCCGGGCACGTTGCGCATGATCAGCATGATCGACATCCTCGGTGACGGCCTTTCGTCGGTCTACACCTTCTTCGAACCCGGCCTGCCGCACACTAGCTTCGGCACTTACAACATCCTGTGGCAAATCGAACAGGCACGAAGCCTGGATCTGCCTCACGTCTATCTCGGCTACTGGATTCGCGAGAGCGACAAAATGGCGTACAAAGCCAATTTTCGGCCGCTGGAGGGCTTGATCGACGGTCGATGGGACTTGCTCAACCCCGCCACGATGCACTCCGCCGGAACGCCTCCCATGCCCGGCAAGATGCCAGCGGACAAGCCGCGGCGCTGACGATGCGGCTGGCTGTTTCGGCGCCGCTTTCACACCTGTGTCACAGCTTTTCGGCCGTCGCCGTTAAAGCCGTTAAAATGGCGCGTCTCAATTTACGCCGCCTCGGCCTTTCCTCGTGTTCAGCTCCCTCTACCCGCTCGCCCGCGCGCAACTTTTTCGCATGGATGCGGAAGATGCCCATCACCTGACGCTACGCATGCTTGGCGCCGCCGGCCGTACCGGGCTCGCCGGCATGCTCGCCGAGCGCGCCCCCGATTCGCCGCGCACCGTCATGGGCCTGAGTTTTCGCAATCCGGTCGGACTCGCTGCGGGGCTGGACAAAGATGGCGCGTGCATCGACGGATTGGCGTCGCTTGGGTTTGGTTTCATCGAAGTGGGAACGGTCACGCCGCGCGCGCAGCCCGGCAACCCGCGCCCGCGCATGTTCCGGCTGCCCGACGCGCAGGCGCTGATCAACCGGCTCGGCTTCAACAACCGCGGCGTCGATCAGTTCGTCGAGAATGTGCAGGCCGCGCGGTATCGCGGCATCCTGGGCTTGAATATCGGCAAGAACGCCGACACGCCCATCGAACGCGCCGCTGAAGATTATTTGTATTGCCTCGAGCGCGTGTATCCGTTCGCGAGCTACGTGACCATCAACATCTCGTCGCCGAATACGAAGAACCTGCGCCAGTTGCAAGGCGCCGGTGAGCTCGACGCCCTGCTCGGCGCGCTGAAGGACAAACAACAACGTCTCTCCGATATGCACGGCAAGCTCGTGCCGCTCGCGCTCAAGATTGCCCCCGATCTCGACGACGAGCAGATCAAGGAGATTGCCGCGACCTTGCTGCGCCATAAAATAGATGGCGTGATCGCGACCAACACCACGCTCTCGCGCACGGCCGTGAACGGCATGAAACACGGCGATGAAGCCGGCGGCCTGTCGGGCAAGCCGGTGTTCGAGGCGTCGAATGCGGTGATCCGCAAGTTGCGCGCGGAGCTCGGTGACGAGGTGCCGATCATCGGTGTTGGCGGCATCATGTCGGGTAACGACGCGCGTGAAAAGCTCGCAGCGGGCGCATCGCTCGTGCAAATCTACACCGGCCTGATTTATCGCGGCCCGGCGCTCGTGACGGAATGCGTCGAAGCGCTGGCCAGTACCAGTACCAACGCGGCAAGCGCCGCGGCATGAAACTACGTACGCTCATATCCACATGAGCAAACGATCTGAAGACAGCATTGCGTTTTAGCTATCATCGCCGCACTTCAGATCACTGACAAAAACCAGGACAAAGGCAAATAACTCATGAAACTGTCTCTCTTCAAAAAAGTGCTCGTTGCCGGCCTGATCGGCGCATCGCTCTCGGCTGTCGCCCACGCTGAAGACCTGCTGGATTCGGTCAAGCAACGCGGCACGTTGCGGATTGGCCTGGAGGGCACTTTCCCCCCGTTCAACTCGAAGTCGCCGCAAGGTGAGCTGGTTGGTTTCGATGTGGATATCGCCAAGGCGGTTGCTGCGAAGCTCGGCGTGAAGCCGGAGTTCGTGACCACCGAATGGAGCGGGATCATTGCGGGCTTGCAGGCTGGCAAGTTCGACGTGATCGTGAACCAGGTCGGCATTACCGATGCACGCAAGCAGACGCTCGATTTCTCGCCGGCTTACACGTATTCGAATGCGCAACTGATTCAGCGCAAGGACGACACGCGGGACTTCAAGACGCTTGAAGACCTGAAGGGCAAGAAGCTCGGCGTCGGTCTGGGCACGAACTACATGGACATGGCGAAGGCCGTGCCGGGTATCGATGTGAAGACGTATCCGGGCGCGCCGGAGTACTTGCGCGATCTGGCGTCGAACCGTCTGGACGCTGCGTTGAACGATCGACTGATGCTTGCGTACCTGATGAAGAATTCGCAGTTGCCGCTGCGCACCGGCGCGAATGTGGGCCCGGGCAATCCGTCGGGGATTCCGTTCAAGAAGGGCAATCCGAAGTTCGAGAAAGCCATTGACGACGCGATGACCCAGCTCGAAGCCGATGGTACGTTCACGAAGATCTCGGAGAAGTGGTTCGGTATCGACGTGACGAAGCCGGCTAAATAAAACCCGGACCCTCACGCGTTCGGCATCGGGGCGGCGTCTTGGAGATGCCGCCCTTTGCATTTGATGCCTGCCTCGTACGTTAAGCCTACTTTATTCCTTCATGTCCACGACATCCCTGCTCGTTCAATCCGTACCGGCCCTTGCACAAGGCGCTGTCCTGACGATCAAGTTCGCGGTCTATTCGATGTTCTTCGGCCTGATCGCGGGCACGATACTCGCGACGATGGGCATCAGCCGAAGCCGCGTGCTGGTCGGTATTGGTCGTGCTTACGTGAGCGTGATGCGCGGCACGCCGTTGCTTGTGCAGATCTTCGTGATCTATTACGGGCTGCCGAGTCTGGGTATTTCGCTTGATCCGACGCCAGCCGGAGTGATTGCGTTGTCAGCGAACGTGGCAGCTTATCTTTCCGAAAGCATGCGGGGGGCGATTCTCGGGATTCAGAGTGGGCAGTGGCTTGCGGCTTATAGTTTGGGCTTGTCGAGGATGCAGACGCTGCGGTATGTGATCGGTCCGCAGGCATTGCGGATTGCTGTGCCAAGTCTTTCGAATAGCTTGATCAGCTTGATTAAGGATACGTCGCTGGTGTCTGTGATCACGGTGACGGAATTGCTACGGAGTGCGCAGGAAGTTATTGCCGCTACGTATCAGCCTTTGCCGTTGTATCTCGCTGCGGCGGTGGTTTATTGGGTGCTGTGTAGTGTGTTGGAGTTTGTGCAGCGGCTGTTCGAGCGGAGATTGGCGTTGCCAGGGCGGCATTAGGTTTTTCGTTCGCACTCGGGGTTCTGGTTGGGGGGGTTTGGGTTAGTGGTCGGGGGTGGTGCTGGGTTGCTGCTTTCTGCGTCCCGTGGCCGGTCTATGCTGGCTGTTCAATACAGCTAACTCACGCAGACCACTAACACCGAAAGCACCAACCCGGCATTGACCCCGACCACCCGCCCCAGCAAAACTACCCCCCCGAGTGCGAACGAACAGCAACGCCCACCCCGTCCAACCTCGCTCCGAACCTATCCATCCGCGGGAAATGATGCCGGTCCGGATCCAGCGAATACGCTACCCGTGTCGCCCTCCCCATCAATTCACTGCGTGGGAAAAAACCAAAATACCGCGAGTCCGCACTGTCGTCGCGGTTATCGCCGAGCATCAGATATTCACCCTTCGGCACCGTCACTGGCCCAAACGAGCGCCGCGGACTCGGCGCCAGCACCGACAACCGCACCATGTGCGAAACATGCCCAAACTTCTCGTCCAGATACTCGCCAGGCGAAGACGCATCGCCCGCGACACCCGTTATATCGACCGGCTGATAATCCGCCCGCTTGCCATCGATATACAACACGTTGTCGCGCATGGCGACAACATCGCCGGGAAGCCCAATCAGCCGCTTCACAATCAACTCATGCGCCGCCGATGAATCCACCGTCACGATATCCCCGCGCCGCGGATCATGCAGATGCGCAACCGCCACGTGCGTGAACGGAATACGCAAGTCGTACGCCATCTTGTCGACGACAATCCGGTCACCCTCGCGAATGGTCGGCAACATGGAACCGCTAGGCACTACATTCCAGTCAGCAATGGCACTGCGGAACAGCGCCATCAACACCAGAAACGCGATCAGGCTCCGATATTCGCGCCAGAGTCGAGGTAACAGTCGCATGATGGAGGATGCCAGCGTATGAGGACGACAAAGCTTAACGTCGAAACCTGAAATGACGCTTAAGCAGGCCAGCCAAGCCGGCCATCCCGCGCTTATTCGGTTTCGAAAGGGAAACGCACGCCAAGGTCGCGGCGGGCAGCATCCATGATGGAAATCATCTGCATGGATACTGCATGCCGCATGATCGGACTTTCAATAACGCCGTCGCGCAGCAGCTCGCAAAAGTGCGCTGTCTCGTAGTTCAACCCACCGCCTTCGAACGGCGCATCCAGCTCTACGGTGCGGCCATCCAGATAGCGAACGGTCGCTCGCGCGGGATTCCACCAGTTCTCATGGATCGTCACCGTGCCGCCGGTCGCGGCAAGCAAGGCATCACCCTTTCCCTGCAGGTCCAAGCCGCAGAACAACTGCGCGACACCGCGCTCATGCCGCACATTCAGGCTCGCGAAGGTATCCACGCCCGTCTGCCCAACCCTTCCAAATGTCTGCACTTCGAGCGGCTCACCGAGCCAGTCTACCGCAAGAAACGCCTCGTAAATACCGATATCGAGCAATGCGCCGCCGCCCATTTCCATCGAATACGAGGGATGCGAAAGCGGCACGTTCGCGATCGAACAACCGGCGCGCACCAGCCCGATCTCCCCAACGGGATCGGCCGCGAGATGATCGCGCAACTGCCGGTAAAGCGGATAGAACGGCGGTTTCATCGCTTCCATGAACAGCAGCTTCGACGAACGCGCCGCGTCGATCATCTCCTGCAACGCGCGCGCGTTGACGGCCGCCGGTTTCTCGCAAAGCACGGCGCGGCCGGCTTCGAAAGCACGCAACGCATACCCGGGATGGCTGTCCTGCATGGTCGCGATATACAGCGCGTCGATGTTGTCGAGCAACGCATCGAAGCTTTCATACGCCCGGGTATGAAACTGCGCGGCGAAGGCCGACGCCGGCTCGGGCCGCCGCGACCAGACGCCGCTCAGTGTCGCGCCCGGCACAAAGGCAAGCCCTTCGGCGAACCTGCGCGCAATATTCCCCGCGCCGACAATGCCCCAACGGATCGTGCTCTGTGCGCTCATCTGTCCCGCTCCCTGCTTGATGGTGAATAGTCGGCCACGGCCGGCGAATGGGCACATTGTCCACTACGGGAGCGCTCGCCGTGAAGCCTGAACGATGAATGAACCATCACGCAGCGCGTCGCGGCTCTGTCACAAAACTCAAGGGAGACCAACGGGAGATCGACATCCGGCGCAAACATCATCAGGCGTCGAAGTCAGGCGGGAAGGGAAAGTGAAACGTTTGCGTAGGGAGGAACCCGAATAGGGCGCTCGTCGCGCCCGGCCACGAATAACGTGACCAGAAACCTCGGGCCAGCTTCGCCACGCCGGAACCGTCCCGGACGCGAAGCTTCAGGCACGCACGTGTGTCAGGCGCCGGCCGATTCCGATGCGCCGATCGGCGGTGACGAATTGTCCTCGCGACGTTCGAGCGAAAAGGCCCGCCCGACCTCCTCCGCGGTGACATCGATCAGCGTGCTCATCGCGCGCTCTGCCGTACCGGCGTCGTGTGCCTCGATCGCTTCCACCACGTGGCGCTGCGCGTCGAGCGTCGCGTCACGCATGGTCGCAATGCCCGCCACGATCGGATAGACCGTCACCAGCGCACCCCGCACGATAGCCGTCATCTGCTGGAAGAACTGGTTGCCGCTCGCGGCGACAATACGCGTATGCAACGCAACATCGGCGGCCTGGTACTCGGGCTCGCTGCCGTTGAGTGACGCAAGCGCGTCGAACGCGTCGCGAATCCCGGCCACTTCGTCGGGCGTTGCGCGAGTTGCCGCCAGCGCGGCCGCACGCGGCTCGATCAGCATTCGAAACTCGATCACGTCGCGCAGGAACGCCTGATCCGGCGTCGCCCGAAAGCGCCAGCTCACCACGTCCTCGTCGATCAGCCGCCAGTCGCTCATCGGCCGGATCCGCGTGCCCGTCTTCGGGCGCACGTCCAGCATGTGACGCGCGAGCAACATGCTCAAGGCCTCGCGCATCACGGTCCGACTCACGTCGAACTCCTTCGACAAGACGTCCTGCGGTGGCAGAATCGCGCCGTACTTCTGTTCGACGATGCCCGATACGAGCCCGTCCATCACCTTAGCCACTAGTGATCGCTCTTTGTTTTCGTCCATCACCCCTCTCCCCTTGCGCCCTACATTGTGTCCCTGCGCATCCGGCGTGCTTCCCCAAGCTCACCGGAAGGCCCGGTGAGCGCCACTGATCGATCAGATCAATCTGCGGCACTGCACCGTGCACGATAAATTGCGTGTTCAATACCGCGGACGCCAGTCGGAATGTCCCTCTCAAGGGTTATCCCTTTACCGTCTCACGGTGCTGCTTCGGCAACCGCTGTATTAAGTACTTCGTGATGCTTGTGATTTAAGTGCTTCGTGATTCTATGTCTGCCTGCTCAATGCACTGCGGGTGCGTCCCTTGCCTGTCCGGGCTTTCAGCCCGGTGTCTTCTTTTCGGTCACGCGTCCATATTGGTCGTCGAAACGCACGATGTCATCCTCGCCCAAATACGTCCCCGATTGCACTTCGATCATTTCGAGCGGCGTTTTACCGGGGTTTTCGAGCCTGTGGGTCGTACCGAGCGGAATGAACGTGGACTGGTTTTCGCTCACCAGGAAGGTTTCTTCCCCGCGCGTGACGAGCGCCGTGCCGCGCACGACGATCCAGTGCTCCGCGCGATGATGATGCATCTGCAACGAAAGCCGCGCGCCTGGTTTCACCACAATACGCTTTACCTGAAAACGCTCACCGTGATCGATGGAATCGTAGAAACCCCAAGGCCGCTGCACCTTTCGATGATCGTGGGCCTCGGCGCCCTTGGCGGCCTTCAGGCGGCCGACCATCGCCTTCACTTCCTGCACGCGATCCTTCGATGCCACCAGGATCGCATCGGCGGTTTCCACGACCACTACGCCGCTCACGCCAACGCACGCGACCAGCCGTCCGTCTGAATGCGCGAAGCTGTCCGCTGAACCTTCGAAGATCACGCGGCCGCGCGCAACGTTGCCATCTTCGTCCTTGTTCGACATGTCCCACACAGCGTCCCATGCGCCGACGTCGGACCAGCCTGCTGCAAGCGGCACCACGACTCCCGGAAAACGGGGCTCGTGCGTGATGCGCTCCATGACCGCGAAATCGATGGAATCCGACGGGCACGATTCGAATGCGTCGACATCGAGTTGCGTGAAGCCGTCCTGATGCAGGCCGTGGTCGAACGCGATCAGGCACGCGGCGTGTATGGCCGGCTGAAAGTGTTCGATAGCCGCAAGCCAGACAGACGCGCGGCACACGAAAATTCCGCTGTTCCACCAGTATTCGCCGGACGCCAGATACTGCTCCGCGATTTCCCGGCGCGGCTTTTCAACGAAACGTTCAAGCACGCGCGCTTGAGGCACGCCATCACCCGCCGGCCCCAGCGCCGCACCGGCCTTGATATAGCCGTATCCCGTTTCAATCTTGTCCGGCACGATGCCGAGCGTGACAAGCGCACCGCTCACGGCATGTTCGATCGCCTTCGCGATTGTGCGCCGGAACGCGTCGAGGTCGGACACGGCGTGATCGGCAGGCATCGCCACCATCACGGGATCGTCGCCAGGTACGGCAGCCAGTGCGGCCAATGCCGCAAGCGTGAGCGCGGGCGCAGTGTTACGGGCACACGGTTCCAGCACGATGCGCGCACGACGTCCGTTCCGCTCGATCTGCTGGGCCGTTAGCAATTTGTGTTCCGTGCCGCAAACCACGATCGGTTCATCGGCAGTGGCGAAGTGCACGGCGTCGTGGCCGTGGGTCGCATCGAGTCCGTCGAGACGGCGCAGCGTCGCTTCGAGCAGCGACTCCGAGCCCATGAGTTCGATGAGTTGTTTGGGGAACTGCTGCCGCGACAGCGGCCAGAGCCGCGTGCCGGAGCCGCCGGCGAGAATGACCGGTTGTACGCGAACACTCACGGCGCCCGTCTTGGCAGCGCCGTTAAGCGGATTGTGGGACACGTCCACGGTGACTCCTGAAGCGTTAAAGCTGATTGAGGGCCGAACGCGTCTGACAGGTGCGGACGCGTGAAACACACGCATCGATTGATGCGCTATTTAAGCAGGCAAATCCAATTTGTTGTGTGCGCGCGCGAACGCCCGCACGCTGTTCGGTCAATCCACCTTTCGCGGCGCTTTATGCATCGCTTTATGCATCCTTACCCGGCACTAGGCAGCAATCTTTGCCGGACCCGCGCGGCGACCTCGCGCAATTCACTCGATTCGCAGAACGACCATGCGAGATTGCCCGCAAGCAGCCCGACGGCAATCGCGGCCATGCCGCTGAGCGAATCCATGGAGTCGGCGCACACCGTGGCAATCACCAGGAAAGCCAGATGTCCGGCCATGTTGCGCACGATCGGCCGTGGCTTGAGCTTCGAGAAATAAAGGAACGCTGCATAGTCGAAGAAAGCTTTCGCGACCACCGCCACGCCTGCACCCAGCAGCCCATACCAGCGGATACTCAGCCACAGCACGAGCGCGAAGATCGGCAAACCGATCCAGCCAACCCGCGCGACCTGCGCCGGATTCGCCTTGGCCTGGATCAACACGCCGATGATGCTCGACTGCCCCGCCAGCCATACGCCAATCACAAGGATGCGTCCGACAGGCGCCGACTGCACCGCCATCTCATGGCCAAGCCAGATATTCAGGAACGGCGCCAGCGCGAACAACGCAACCACCACGCACGGCGTGAACGCGCAATTCAAAAACGCGAGCGCCTGATGCGAGAGTTCGTCGGCGTGATCGCTGGCGGAGGCCGAAAAACGCGGGAACAGCGTGCGCAGCATGGCGCTCGGCAGCAGATTCATGCGCGTAACCAGGTTTTGCGGCGTGGCGTAGTACGCCACGTATTTGGCGCCGAGCATTGAACCGATCACGACCCGGTCGAGCGTTGTCGCGATCATGCTCGCGCCCGAGAACAGCAGCAGCCAGCGGCCGTAGTTGAAGAGTTCGCGAATCAGCGGCCATTCCGGCTTCGAGATGCCCGTGATACCAATTGCGCGGAACGTGCCGTAGCCAAGCAGCAGCGCCGCGAGAAACCGCGCAATGACTGCTGCCGGCACGACCACCGCCAGCGACGGCGAGATCAGGTACAGCGCGGCAAGCGGTAACAACTGGAACAGGAACGTGCCGATAGTCTGGTTGGTGTTGAACAGCGCGAACTTTTCCATGCCGCCGATCGCTCCGCTGAACACCCACGAAATGTTGGCGATCGGCACGGCCAATGCAATCCACGGCAGCGCATGCAGCACTTCGCGCTGGAACGCCGGTTCGATGGTTGCGATATGCACGACGTAGACGTACGCGCCGAACCAGATCAGCACCGCGCCGACGAGACCCGTCGCGAGGTTGAGAAAGAATGCACTCCAGAAGATACGCTGGATGGTGCCGTCGTTGGACTGGCGCGCCTTGGCGATATGATTTTCGGTCGCCATCGAAATGCCGAGATCGAGCACGCTGAAATAACCGATCAGCGCCCACACCAGGTTGATGACGCCATAGCGCTCGATCCCCATGCCATGAATGTAGGCCGGTACCGTCGCAAGCGAGACGAACACGGGCAGGATGAGCCCGGCGAAATTGATCGCTATGTTCTTGAGAAGACTTTTTTCCATTGAGCAACGGGCCGATTACAACAAACACACACAGGATGAATCAAGGCACCGCGCACAGCTTGCGGTGAATGCAGGCACGTTGCAGCGCACGGGTGATGCACGTTTGAGTGCACGCAACGGGTGCCTGCCCGAAGGTCAGACGAATTACACGCCAGAGTAGAGCCACGGTATTTCAGGGTCTGTACGCAGACGAACGCATCGCGCCGCGGCTCTTGATCTCTTGCAATCCTTTACATTCTTTCGGCTTATCGCGATTCGAGCGCTTCAGCGCGCATGTCGCCGTGCATGTTGGTGTGCATCTCGTCGGGCCGGCTTGCACGGGGCGCGAAACGCGGCAGCAACGCGCGCAGGCGCGCCCAACTGAGGCCGCCACATGCCGCTTGCGGCGCCTCTCCCTGCACGAACTGAATGAACGACGCCATCATTTCCTCGCGTGCCGAATAGGAAAAGCACGCGTGATCGAGCCTGTCGTGGCGAACAGTTTCCACGTTGCGCCACTTGCGCATCCGCCGTCCGCCCGCTCCGAAAAACACCGCAAACTCGTCCATGCCCGGATCTCCCGCGCCGTAGACGAAGCGAACCTTCACGCCACGCTCACTCAGGCCACGGACCATTGCACGCACACGCGAACCCGCCGAATCCACGCCGATAGCCCGCTCGGCGAGATAGGCCACGCTGGCCGTGAGGCGTGCGCTCATGCGCCACGCCAGCTCCTTCACGATCGGCGTCAGGTGCCGTTGGCCGCGCAACACGCGCTTCCATTTGCGCGCGGTCTTGAAAGAGCGCATGAACGTGCTGGTAGCGGTCTTAGGCCGGTTGTCGTTCGCGGCGAACGACATCGGATCTTCGGGAAAGCCGAACTTGGGCGCGTTCACGAGCACCAGCGAACGAATGTGGGGACTCACCGGCGCCGCGTGCAGGCAAACGTATGCGCCCGAACAGACCGCGAAACACGAGACATCGTCGAAACCGCGCAAAGCCAGGTACGCGGCGGCGGTCACTACGTCGTCGCAGCCTGTGCGTGAAAACAGCATCGAGAGCGGGCGTTTATCGACGGCGCCCACGCTGTCGCCGAGCGTGCCGACATCGAATCGCAGCGAGGCGACGCCCTGGCGCGCGAGCCGCCGCGCAAGCGTGACGGAGATACGCGCGTCGCCTATGCGATGCGTCGCGCCAGGGTTGACGAAGACGACCGAGCGGCGCACCGGCGTGCCCTCTTCCGGTTCGCAGAGGATGCCGAACAGGCGGCCGTTATCGAAGATCACGGGCGTTTCGCGCGCACCGTCGGCAATAAGCACCTGTGTTTCCGCCGGTCCGGTAAGCGCTGCAATGTCCTTCGATTCGGCCAGCGCAGGCGCTCCCAGCCAGTCGACAATGCGTGCAATCGCCCGTCGCGGTGTCTCGGTCACGCCGGATTCCTGCATGAACGCGGCACATTCGTCGAAGGCCTCGAACACCGCGTCCGAACCGGCGGCGCGACACGCATCGACGAATTTCTTCGCGCGAACGGGGTCGTAGGAATCGAGCACGAGCAGGCGACGCGGCGGGTGTTCCGCCAGTTGCGTATCGCGCAGCAGGTCGAATTTGCTCAACGTGGCGACGCTCGACGCGATCAGGCGATGCCCGACCGCCTCCGCATAATCGGCGTCAACCGGTGTGGGTTCGACATGAATGCCGCCCGTTTCAAGCCAGTTCTGTTGCAGCAGGCGCAGTTCGCGCAGATATTGCCGGCCCGACAACACCGGTGCGAGCAGTACCAGCTCATCGATTTCTTCCTCGGCAGCCACCAGCGCGGCGAGCGTTGCGCCCAGACGCAAGCCGCACAGGACCACTTGTGTCACGCCAGTCGTTTGCTTCAGGTAAGCAATTGCCGACCGGATGCTTCGCAACCACTGCCCGATCTGCTCGCCGTCTTCCGATTCGCCAGCCGAGTCGCCGGTGCCCGCGTAGTCGAAGCGAAGCGTCGGCGAGCCTGCGGCCGCAAGTGCCTCGGCGAATACACGCCAGCCCTTGTGGACCCACATTGCCTCGCGGCCGAACGGCTGGCAGAGCACCACCCCGCGCGCGGCGGCTGGCTCACCCTCGTGCAGCCAGCCAAAACACTCGTCGAAAATTACAGGCTTCATCTCGATGTCGCGCCCGGAAGAGCGTCGTTATTAAGTTGTCTGCGCATTACACTTTTCCTACGCCGTTCATTCCGTGCGCCCGCACACACTGCACAAGCGCACCCTGATTTTTCCGCCATCGCGAGCGCCTTTGTCCACCGTTGTTTCCCCGGTGTTCGATGTCCAACAGACGGTTTTTCCCTTGCCAAGTCAAATAGCGCATCACGCCGTGTCGTGCATGCGCGGCACAGAACAAAAAATGCCGGGGAAAACACATGGTCACCGCTGTTCACGAACCCAGTCCGTCTGCTGCGCCGCGCTTTTCAGTTTGCATCTGCACTCGCAATCGTCCGAGGGATCTCGCCCGCGCATTACGTTCGGTCGAAGCCTCCACGTATCCGGCGCACCAGATCGTGGTGTCGGATGACAGCACCGATACCCTCACGCGCGAGATGATCGCCGCGGATTTCCCGCAGGTTGTCTTTCTGGAAGGGCCGCGCCGCGGACTGGGCGCGAACCGCAACTGCGCGCTCGACGCGGTGACCGGCACGCATGTGGCGTTCATCGACGATGACGCCACGTTGAGCATCGACTTCCTTGCGCGCATGGCCGACTCGTTGCACCACGGCGGCCAGCATCCGGAGAAGCTGATTGTTACGGGCTACGAACTGAATCGCGGCAAGCGCGTGTATGCGAATGCGACTACGTTCCTCGGTTTCCAGTCACGGCCCTATCGGACCGGTGACAGTCACGACACTGTCGTCATCAACAGCACCGTGTTCCCCGCCTGGCTCTTCAAGCTGATTCGCTTCGACGAACATCTGGTCTACGGTTATGACGAAGTGGACATCGTCATGCGCGCCACACTACAGGGAAAGTGCGTGGTGCGGCTTCTGCCGGAAGTGTTCAACTCGCATTTTCCGTCGACGGTTAATCGCGACTACTACGCGGCGTTCATCGAAGCCTCGCGTATCTACGTGACGCATAAACGCTACCGCTGGTTCGAGCGCAACCGTTCGAAAGCCGCGCTGTACCTCACGCTCGCCGTTGCGCACAATCTGCTGCACAACCTGCGCGCCCACGGGCCCAAAGGTCTTGCAAGCAGCATGCGAACCCTCTCGCACGCTAGCAGCTACATTCGCCGATACACTCCGGAAGGACTCGCCCTACAACATGAAGATCACCGTACTCGTACCCACTTATCGTCGAACCTCGGATCTCGCTCGCTGCCTTGATGCGCTCGCGCGGCAACGGCGCGCACCGGACGAAGTGCTGGTGGTGTGCCGTGGTGCTGACGAAGAAACGCAGGCGTGGCTTGTGATCGAGAAGTCGCGTGCGCGCCTGCCGCTCGTCAAGGTCGAGGTCACTCAAGGCGGTCAGGTTGCCGCGTTGAACGTGGGTCTCGATGCTGTCACGGGCGACATTGTCGCGATCACCGACGACGACGCCGCGCCGCGTCCGACGTGGCTCGAGCGTATCGAACACCACTTCGCGAACGCGCCGGATGTTGGCGGGGTCGGCGGCCGTGACTGGGTGCACGAGCATGGCATGACGCTCGATGCCTCCGAGCCGGATGTCGGCCGCTGGCAGTTCCCGGGCCGCGCGATCGGCAATCATCATCTGGGCGTGGGGGCCGCGCGCGACGTGGACTTCCTCAAGGGCGCGAACATGAGTTATCGCATGAGCGCGATCAGCGGCAATGCCATTCGCTTCGACACCCGCCTTCGCGGGTCGGGCGCACAGGTCAACAACGACATGGCGTTCGCGTCGGCGGTACGGCGGGCGGGCTGGCGTCTTGTCTACGATCCGGCGGTGGAAGTGGATCACTATCCGGCGCAACGCTTCGACGAAGATGCGCGCGCGGTGCGCGGCAGCCGAAGCTGGGTCGCGATCGAAAACGAATCGTATAACCTGCATCTGATCGTACGCGATGAATATCGCGGCGCGCGCCGGGGCGTGGCGTTGCTGTGGTTGACCGTAGTGGGACACGGCGCGTGTCTCGGCTGGGTCAATCTGGCACGCGCGCGTTTGATCCATCGCGAGACGACGGCGCTGCAGCGCTGGCGTGCTGCGCGCAGCGGCGCGGCGCTGGCGAAGCGCGATCATGCGCAGCGGCGGCTGGACAGCGTGGAAAGGGAATTCGCAGGGTAATCACGGGGGATTCGTTCGCACTCGGGCGCGGTGATGCTGGGTTGCTGTTTTCCGCGTCCGTGGCCGGTCTATGCTAGCTGTTCTCTTTATCACTATTAGCCACTGTGCGTGGCGGCACTTCATTTCTTT
>NZ_JALPRJ010000054.1 GCF_030464885.1 Caballeronia sp. SEWSISQ10-4 2
AAACGAGCTTTCTCGCTGTCGTCGCGCGACAGCGACGTTGTGTATAACGACATGCGTTTAATGACCCTTTCCGATTAGCGCTCGTGCACGCGAAGGTTTCGTCGAGAGAAGAACCCAGTTGGGACGTATCCGCGCATCAACAGGCCGCGCCTCATTGCTGGGCACCGAACTCATATTCGATGGCGCTGCACTTAGGGAGTCCGCAATCAACTTACGGTTGACAGCCTTCTCACCCAGAAGCGCGCGCAATTTCGCGCTACGCAATCCGTAACCCGGTTCAGTCACACCGGTGATGTCTCCCCAGCCGCTAGAAGGTCCTGCACCGCCTGCATCGTAATCGGCTTAACGATGTATCCATCGAAGTCCGACATGCAAGGACGCGTCGCACGATATCAACCGGAACGGTGGCAACATCTAATCGGATTGCGCTCGTCCTCTACGTTGTGACGGCGGTCGCCCTTTACGTGTTACAAGACCGGTTATTGCTCCCGCCGGTTGCTGCCCGGGGTACGCGCCCCCTCATGAAATATTCGGTTTCAGAACTCACAAACCCGAGGTCAACATCGTGGTCGTCTGCGACGTTGAGGAGATGAACCCGAGAAATCGAGCAATAACGTCTTTCACAAACGCCAGCGGCAACCTTGAAAGGGCCGGCGCTGGCGTTTGCCAACACGAACATGCCGTGCTGATGCGGTGCCTCGAAACGAACTCGCGTCAATGCTTCTGGTTGGGAATGTACCGTCTGGTGGCGAAAACCATCTGTCGAGACGTGCGCTCTATCAATGTCGGTCGCCCTCAGATTTGCTGGAGGGGAACATGAAAAACTCGAATGAGCAGTCCCTGCGGTGCCAGGTCGAAAAATGGCTCGCTCCGGCTCCCGCGATACCGGTTCATGTGACTGAATTCAGTCGCACGCGTTGGGGCGGTAGACGCTATGTGTGCGTCGAGACCTCGTCGGAGAACGGAGCCCGCGCGTTGTTCTTCTTTCGGCACGATGACCGCAGTTGGTTCGTGTTTCCGCCTACTGCCGACAGGTGGAAGATGACTACAGCGCGCCCTGCTTCGCGGGTTGTAGCTGCCGCGTAGTATGTTCTTTCCGCTACTCGGCCTCTTCCCACGAGCCCGCCGTCCTCTGGCGTGCCCATGGATACGAACGTCTGAAGCCGAGTCCAAAAGGAAGATTGCTGCGATAACTGTCTTGCCGCACGCCTCCAAATCGAGGTCGAGCCATCGCCGCCCGTTGGTCATCCAGGCAAAGTTTTGTTTACCTCACCGTTTAAGCCCGTCTTAATTTTTGATTGCCATCATGGTTGCGCAGACTAGCGTCCAAGGGGTGCTTGTTTCGCCACCCGCACATCGACGGCGATATCGGTAGTTACAGAAGGAGGTTGAATTAAAGATGCCTAACAAATCACGAACGCGCAAACATACCCATCCGGCGATGTCACCGCTGCTACGGGCACTTACATTTAGTCGTGCCGCGCGCGAACCCATAACCCAGGCCATGCTTCTTCAATGCTATGTGGGTCTGGATGCGTTCCGACGAGGTCACGGCTCGCGCGAACTGTTTGCGACTCTGGGCCGACAACTGCTTGTTGCTGAGGAGCTTTGCCTCATCGGATACCACCCAGATGAGATTACGGACATACAAGAAGCCCTCGCGGCGATGATGCATATCGACGCTACCCGAAAGGAAGACGGCGTTTGGCTGATGGGCGATGTCGAGCACGCATGGCTGTGCGTGGCGTTCGAGGTTTTCAGCCGCCAGTTGTCTGTTGCGTCCCTTGATAGTATCGCCAAGGCCGAAACGCGAATGGTGGAAGGCTTGCTCAAAGCCGAACGAACTCCTGCCATCGTTGAAGCGTCAGCGTAACGTACGTTCGCCCGTGCACACCAACTATAGCTCTACGTCACGCCCGAGTTATTCTCCGGCGTATATCGGACGATGGTACGAGACTACTCCTCAACCTAGCGGTAATCTCCTTTGAAGCGGCACGCGCTTCGACGCGGTATCGGTATTAGCCACCGAGCGGCTCATCGTCTTCATGTTCGTAGCACGCAGTGGACCTGTCCAGTGTAGCCACCGGGACCGCCAACACGCACGAACCTAAAATCTTCGACTCGCCTTGGCGCGAGCGAGACATCGCCCGATGTGCCACACAGAAAAAATCTGCGCCAAATCTGCGCCACCCAGCCTTGCGTTTAGCTGTGCGAAGCTGCACGCAGAAACACGTAACTTGTTGATTTTATTGACATGGACTATATTAAATTCAGCTACGAAAGTGATGGTTCCGGATTCGGGACGTAGAGGCCGGAGGTTCGAATCCTCTCACCCCGACCAAGAATTAATAAAAACCGCCCAGCTCGCTGAGCGGTTTTTTGTTTTGCGGCTATGTTTTTCATGCGGCAGTAACCCGCAATTGCTGTCGCTATCTGCTCCTGAACATTTCCCGGCGGCTTCTGTCTGTACGTCTATCCTTTTCTTCAGCTCACGCTGATCACGTGTATCTTGTGGAACTCCCGAAAGCGCTGACGACTCGGCGTGGAGAGCCTGCGCGGCCGCTAAAATGCCAGCCAGCCCACGACACCCCGCATCACACCCCACCATGTTCCCTCTGAAATATCTGAGCACGTATCCGCAAGCGCTTCAGGACAAGGTCCGCAAACTCATCGCCGATGACCAGCTCGGCGTGTATCTCGCCGACCGGTATCCGCGCCGCCATGCCGTGCAATCGGACCGCGCGCTGTATCAATACACCGCGGATCTGAAGCAGGAGTTTCTGCGCGTGGCGCCCGCCATCGATAAGGTGAAGTACGACGCCAAGCTCGACGTGCTGCGTCATGCACTCGGCCTGCACACAGCGATCTCGCGGGTCCAGGGCGGCAAGCTCAAGGCGAAGAAAGAGATTCGCGTGGCATCCTTGTTCAAGGAAGCGCCGCCGGAATTCTTGCGCATGATCGTCGTGCACGAGCTCGCGCATTTGAAGGAAAGCGAGCACAACAAAGCGTTTTACCGGCTATGTGAATTCATGCAGTCGGGGTATCACCAGATCGAATTCGATCTGCGCGTGTATCTGACGCAGCGCGAGCTGACGCGAAATATTTTGTAGGTCAGTCCGCTGCGGCTTGCGCCAGCGTTTCGCTCGAAACACTTCGCATCGGCCGGATCAGCAACAACAGCGGCACGACCAGCAAGGTCGCCACGAACATCAGCTTGAAGTCGTTCAGGTACGCGATCATCTGTGCCTGCTGATTGATCGATTGATCCATCAGCGCGAGGCTCATCTGCGATCCGCTCTCGAGCATGGGTTGCATCAACGGATTGAACACATTCACATTCGCCGCGAGATCGGCGTGCGCGACCTGCGTGCCGCGCGTCATCATCGTCTGCACGATCGAGATGCCGATACTGCTGCCGATATTTCGCATCAGACTGTAGGTCGCGGTGCCGTCGGCGCGAAGTTCGGGCGTCAGTGTGGAAAACGTAAGCGCGCTCAACGGCACGAACACGAAACCCAGACCGAAGCCCTGGATCACGCCGGGCCACACGATGTCGGAGACCGACAGCACCAGCGTGTACTGCATCATCTGCCAGAGCGCGAATGCCGAAATCAGAAAACCGGCGAGCAATAAAAGACGCGCGTCGGTGCGCCGCAACAGCCGGCCGGCAGCCAGCATGGCGACCATCGTGCCCGCGCCGCTCGGCGCCGTGACAAGGCCGGTCGTGGCGACGGGATAGTTCATCAGGTTCTGCAGCATTGGCGGCAGCAAGGCGCGGGTCGCGTACATCACCGCGCCGATCACGAAGATAAAAAACACGCCAGTCGCGAAATTGCGGTCCTTCAACAGTTCGTACTTGAAAAACGAGCGCTTTCCGGCAGTCGCTGTGTGCGCCAGAAAAAAGATGAAGCTCAGCACCGCCAGAATCGCTTCGGTGCGGATTTCGAGCGAGCCGAACCAGTCGAGCTGCTCGCCGCGATCGAGCATTGCCTGGAGTGCGCCGATCGCGAGGCCCAGCGTGGCAAAGCCGAACAAATCGAATTTCACGCCGAGCTTCGCGGCTCGCGCCGGCAGGAACGTCAGCACCCCGAAGAGCGCAAACGCGCCGATCGGCACGTTGATGAAAAACACCCAGCGCCAGTTGTAACTGTCAGTGAGCCAGCCGCCGAGCGTCGGCCCGAGAATCGGCCCGACCATCACGCCCATGCCCCATACGGCCATCGCCTGGCCCTGCTTTTCGCGCGGATTGATGTCGAGCAGGATGGATTGCGAGAGCGGCACGAGCGAGGCCCCGAAAATCCCCTGCAGCAATCGCGACGCGACAATCTGCGCAAGACTCTCCGATAACCCGCACAGCGCCGACGCAATCGTGAAGCCGCCAATAGAAATGACCAGTAGACGCTTCGTGCTCAGCCGGTCCGACAACCAGCCCGTGAGCGGCGTGGCAATCGCCGCGGCAACAATGTACGACGTCAGCACCCACGTGATCTCGTCCTGAGACGCCGACAGCGTGCCCTGCATATGCGGCAGCGCGACATTGGCGATGGTGCTGTCGAGCGTCTGGATCAGCGTGGCAAGCATGATCGAGAGCGTCAGCATGGGCCGGTTCAGCGGTGTGGCCGCAGCCGCGCTTGCCGGCATCGATTCAGAGGACATTCAGGCGCCGATTCGTTTGTCAGTTCGCTTATCAAATAATAAGCATGCTTATTATAAACAGGCTGATGATCGGCACAAGAATTCAAAACCCCGGGGAAACCCGCGTTTGCCGAGGTGCATGCTGGCTCGTGCTTCTTTCGTATAATCCCGACATGGAAACGCACCTCGACAAGCGCTTTGGTTTTCTGATCTCGGACGTGGGGCGCTTGTGCAGCAAGCGCTTCGACGAACTCGCGAAATCGTCTCTTGATCTCACGCGAGCGCAGTGCCGCGCGCTCGCCTACCTGTCCCATTTCGGCGATGTGAATCAGGCCCGGCTAGCCGATCTTCTGGACGTGGCGCCTATATCGGCGGGTCGCTTGCTCGACCGGATGGAGGAAGGCGGATGGATCGAGCGCTTTTCAAATCCCGGCGACCGTCGCGAGCGGACTGTACGGATGACGGCAAAAGCGGAAGGCGCACTCGGCAAGGCGCGCCGAGTGGGTGATTCGGTGGCCGCTGAAGCCCTGGCAGGGCTTGATGCGGACGAACGCGCGCAGTTGATCTCGCTGCTCCGGCGCGTGCGCGTGAATCTGAGCACGATCGTGGATGAGTGAGGGCTTGGCGGCTTTGTAGGCCAGGTACACGCGCTTTTGCGACTATGCGCGGGCTCGCGGGCGCAGCGATCTGAAAACTTGCCGCTGGACTGCGACGCTGGATAGTTGAAAAACCGCAGGCAAGCGGTCCGCCCTGCGATCTGATCGGTACGAGGAGGCCCGACCTTTGCTACAAGGCGTGTCGGGATGCCGGCAGCGTGTACCCGAGCTTCCGGCTCTCGCAAAGCATATGCCTTTGTCCCGATCGATGTCCGTCTGCTCCGGAACCCGACATGCTCTTGCTCGCCATACCGCTTACGGTAGTCGCCACGCTCATCGTCGTGTTGATCCTCGCAAACTTCGTGAGCGGCGAAAAGAAGGTCGAGCACAACATCGACCGGCTGTACGCGAGCGACGACCCTCAGTTCATCCGTTCAATGAGCCTCCTGCTGGGGCCACCGGTGACCTCGGGTAATCGGTATACGGTGCTGCTGAACGGCGACGAAATCTTCCCTTCGATGCTCGATGGCATTCAATCCGCCACGCAGACCATCACCTTCGAGACGTTCATCTACTGGTCCGGTGAAATAGGCGCGCACTTTGCGGCAGCGTTGTCCGAGAAAGCGCGTTCGGGCGTTGCGGTGCACATATTGCTCGACTGGATGGGCTGCAAGAAAATGGACCATCGCTACCTCAACGAGTTGCGACAAGCCGGCGCCGAAGTCGTGCAATATCACAAGCCGCACTGGACCGGGCTCGGGAGGATGAACAACCGGACGCACAGAAAGCTGCTAATTATCGACGGCCGCCTGGGCTTTACCGGCGGCGTCGGAATTGCGGAGGAATGGACCGGGCACGCGCAAGACGAAAAACACTGGCGCGATACGCATTTCCGGGTGGAGGGTCCGGTGGTCGGACACATGCAGGCCGTGTTCATGGACAACTGGATCAAGGCGACCGGCAACGTACTGCATGGTCCCAAGTATTTTCCTGAGATACCAGCGTTGCCGGAAGGTAATGCCGGTAGCGGTATCGCTCACATGTTCAGCAGTTCGCCGACCCACGGCGCCGACGACGTGGAACTGATGTACCTCATGGCGATCACGGCGGCCACGCACAGCATTCACCTCGCGAGCGCGTATTTCGTCCCCGACGGCCTGGCGATCAGCGCGCTGGTGGAAGCGGCGCGACGCGGCGTGCGAGTGCGCATTGTGACGCCGGGAAAACGTATTGATACGCACACCGTACGTGAAGCATCCCGAGCCTGCTGGGGTGATCTGCTCGCCGTGGGTATCGAAATCCATGAATATCAGCCGACTATGTTTCACTGCAAATTACTCGTGGTGGACAATTATCTGGTGTCGGTGGGATCGACGAATTTCGACAGCCGCTCGTTCAAGCTCAACGACGAAGCGAACCTCAATATCTATGATCGCGAATTCGCACGTCAGCAAAGCGCGATCTTCGACGCCGATATTGAAAAGTCGCACCTCGTCACATACGAAGAGTGGTTGCGTCGGCCAATGCTGGAGAAACTGATCGAGAAAGTGGTGCCCTTGCTCGACTGGCAGCTTTGAGTCACCTGCACGGTTGACCCACCGTGGCGGAACTCGGGAGTGACCGCTCTACTCTGGCCGGCGACTACCGGCTACGACTTCAATGCCGCGTCAAACCACCACCCGCCACTGCCTCAATCAGCTTTCTCATAGGCCACGCTTCGGCGTACTGGCCGATCACAGCTACCTCGTGATCCGCCTGCTCCTGTAGCAAGCGGTCGTCCACGACCACGATGATCGGCGTGTTGGCAGTCAGCGCATTGCCACGCAGGTCGACAAGCTTGTAAAGCTCCGACGACGAGGCGTTGCGATGGCATGAGATCACGTCGATCTGCGTGTCGCCAATCAGGCTGGGCTCGCGGACGGCGAAGTCAGTGCCCGCGTTATCGAATTCCCATCTGGCCAGACTCAGCAATGCGTCGACATAGCTCGCGAATCCAGACGCCATGTTGGAAACGTCAAACGTGCCTTCAATTTCGCCCTCGCGCGTCACGTTGATGCCTGGCTGCTTGATCGCCGCTTTCACGGGATGTTCATTTCGACTCCGAAACTTGCATGGATTTCACATGACCACCATACCTTGGTGCGCTTTCGGCGAGTCAAGCTGAACATTGTCATAAAGTATCGACTCGTCGGACCAACGCACCTCACATCGCAGTCAAGCTACCGTCCGATCACCCCCGCTCGCATCAACTCCGCAATCTGCGCGTCGCCCATGCCGAGCACGTCGCGCAGCATGGCGCACGTGTGTTCTCCGAGCATCGGTGGCGCTTGATCGTACGCAACCGGCGTAGCCGATAAGCGCAACGGACTCGCGACCGTCGGGGCAACGCCCGCGACCGGATGCGATATCTCCCGCGCCGCGCCGCGAAATTGCGCCTGTTCAGAGCCGAAAGCCTGCGCGATATCGTTGATCGGCCCGCACGGCACGCCGCACGCTTCGAGCGCATCGACCCATGCGTCGCGAGGACGGGTCATGAACACGGCGGCCAGTTGCGGCAACAATTCCGCCCGGTTCACGCTGCGCCCGCTGTTGGTTGCGAAGCGTGGATCGAGCGCGAGTTCCGGTACGTTCATCGCTGTGCATAGCGAACGAAACTGGCTGTCATTGCCGCATGCGACGATCACATGGCCGTCGCTCGCGGCGAAGGTCTGATACGGCACGATGTTCGGATGCGCGTTGCCCATCCGCTGAGGCGCCAGGCCCGTGGTGAGATAGTTCATCGACTGGTTGGCGAGCATCGCGAGCTGGCAATCGAGCAACGCGATGTCGAGATGCTGCCCGAGCCCGCTCTTCTCGCGCTCCATCAGCGCGGCGAGCACGCCGGCGGTTGCATACATGCCGGCCATCAGATCCGTCACTGCCACGCCGACTTTTTCCGGACCGCCGCCCGCTACGCTGTCGGGCTCGCCGGTGATGCTCATCAACCCGCCCATGCCCTGGATCAGGAAGTCGTAACCGGCGCGCTGCGAGAGTGGCCCGGTTTGGCCAAAACCCGTCACCGAGCAATACACGAGGCGCGGATTGAGCGCCGAAAGGCTGTCGTAGTCCAGCCCGTATTTCTTGAGCCCGCCGACCTTGAAGTTCTCGACGACCACATCGCACGACTTTGCGAACTCGCGGATCAGCGCGGCGCCTTCGGGCGAACTCATATCGATGGCAACCGACTGCTTGTTGCGGTTCGCGCACAGAAAATACGCGCTCTCCGATGTATCCCGTCCGTCGGCATCGCGCAGGAATGGAGGGCCCCAGGTGCGGGTATCGTCGCCCGCGCCCGGACGCTCGATCTTGATCACTTGCGCGCCGAGATCCGCGAGGTTCTGCGTGCACCACGGCCCCGCCAGCACCCTCGATAAATCCAGCACACGAATGCCATCCAGCGGACGTTTTCTCGTTGAGTTCGTGTTCGTGTTTGCGCCTGTGTTCGCTGGCGTCGATTGGTTCTTGCTGTCCTGCACCATTTCACCTCGTTCGTTTCAAGCCGGGTCTGGATTTATCGGCTGATTCCTGCCCGGGGAATGCGACTCGGGCTTGCCACATCCGGGCGAGCGCCAAGCGGGAGAACCGCATCGTTTGACGCATCGATTGTAGCCAAGTCGTCAGCCGCGGCATCCGCTGCCAGGCGCGCGGCCACGCCACCCCATGCAACCCATTGATCGGATCAAAACCCCCAAATCTCATCAAAAAAATCGTCACGCACCGGAATATTCCGCGCGCATCATCCGTTTATCCCTTACCTCCACAAATGGAATGGACAAAAAAATGAAAATGCGCATCCCGATGCTCGCTGCCGCCCTCGTCGCAACCTTCAGCCTGACTGCCCATGCCATGCCGCCGATGGCCGCGGGCGGCATGTACGCCGACGCAAAAGGCATGACGCTCTACACCTTCGACAAAGATCCTGCCTCGGGCCCAAGCGCCTGCAGCGGCGGTTGCGCGCAAGCGTGGCCGGCGGCGATGGCCGATGCATCGGACAAGCCCCAGGGTGAGTGGACCCTCGTGCCAACGGCCGATGGCGGCAACCAGTGGGCGTACAAAGGCAAGCGTGTATACACGTTCTCGAAAGACAAAAAACCCGGCGATGCCATGGGCGACAACTTCAAGGACGTCTGGCACGCCGTCAAGCAGTAAGACGCAATCAGAGCGGGGAGACCAGCATGAAGCGATCGATGGCCGCTGTGCCGCGCGAGCGGGCAGTCTGCGCCACAGCGGCACATCGGCGAATAGTCGTCACGGCGGTTGGCCTGGAGCGCCGAAAGTGAACCAGTCATGAGCATAGGCCGTTGAGCTTCGATACCGATCTTGTTGGGGTTCTCCCGCAGTTGCGGCGTTATGCGCGCGCGCTGACGGGAGACCGTGCCTGGGCCGATGACCTCGTACAGGACGTGACCGAGCGTGCGCTGGGCCGTTCGAAAGGTTTTCGCGTGGGCAGTAATCTGCGCGCGTGGCTGTTCACGATCATGCGCAATCTCTATATCGATCAGTTGCGCGGCCGGCGTGATATTGCAGTCGACGATGAAACCGCGCCGTGGCGGCAAATGGCCGCGCCGGTCGGCGAAGTGGACGGGCTCGTGCTGCGCGACGTGCAGCGCGCGCTATATTGCCTGCCGGTCGAGCAACGCGAAGTCATGCTGCTCGTCTGCGTGGAGGACATGAGTTATCAGGAGGCATCCGTGGTGCTGAACGTGCCGGCCGGAACGGTGATGTCGCGACTTTCGCGGGCACGGGAACACATGCGCGTATTGCTTGGTGAAGAACCGGGCCGCAAATCGGCATCGTTGAAAATCGTGAGTGGCACATGACGAATCCCGAACGTCCGGAACGGGCGGAATCGAGCACGCCAGCCGATGAGCTGCGCGCGCTGTCGGCGTTCATCGACGATGAAGCGCCGGACGCCGAACGCGCCGAAACGGCTGCGCGCATTGCCCGCGATCCCGCCAGCGCGGCGACGGTCGCCGCGTATCGCGCGCAGGACAATGCGCTGCGGGCGCTGTTTGCCGCCTCCGCCGATAAAGAGGCGCAAGTCGTGGTGGTGCGTCCTCGCCGGCGTTACCTGATGGCGGCGAGCTGGCTGGCGGTGGGTATTGCGTGTGGATTTTTGATGCACATGCTGGCGCCGGTCTTCGATCGCGAACGCCCGGCGCCGACGTTCGCGCAACGCGCGGATATCGCCTACGCCGTGTATGCACCCGAGCAGCGGCATGCTGTAGAAGTTGCGGCGTCGCAGGAAGATCACCTCGTGACATGGTTGTCCAAGCGGCTCAACCGGACCCTGACCATTCCTTCACTGCACGAATACGGATTCGAACTGGTCGGTGGCCGCTTGCTGCCCGGCGAAGACGGACCGGCCGCGCAATTCATGTATCAGAACGCGAGCGGCGAACGGCTCACGCTCTATATGACGAGTGGTTCGGGCAAACATCAGGACGAGTACGCAATACGGATGCTGCGCGACGGCTCACGACGGACTTTCTACTGGACGACGGATCACGCGGGTTACGCGCTCTCGGGGCAGATCGGCGAAGCGAAGCTGCGGGCGATCAGCTTCGATACCTGCGCGGCACTGGGCGGCGATCCGAAGAAATGGCAGTGAGGGAGTTGTCGGGATCGCGGCACTCGAGTGCGAGCAATTCAACCGATATCAAGCGAAGTTTTCAAGGCGCGAGGCCGGAAGAACAATGAAGAGTGATCAAAGCAGCACGTGCCGCGCGAAGCGGCTTTTGCACGTTGCCGCGATATGCGCGGGATGTTTCCTGGCGACGGGCGCTATCGCCGATGAACGCTTCACGCTGACTTCGCCCGAGCTCACCGATAACGCCACCCTCGATTCCCGCCATGCCGCGAGCGCACAGGATTGCGGCGGCAAGAACGTCTCGTTGCCGCTGGTGTGGAACAACGCGCCGCCAGACACGAAAAGCTTTGCGGTAACCCTCTTCGATCCCGACGGCGCGCGTGGGCTTGGCGTCGTGCATTGGGTTCTCTATGGCATTCCGGCCGCGACGACCGCGCTCGGAGACGGCGGGCCGCCGCCGGCGGGGAGTATCGGCGGAATCAACCGGACCGGGAAGGACGGTTATTACGGCCCTTGCCCGCCGCACGGCGATGCACCGCATCACTATGTCGTGCAAGCCTACGCGCTGGACCTCGCCGCCGATGCTCTGCCCGCCGCGCTCAACCGCGACGCGTTGATTGCCGCGATGAAAGGTCACGTGCTGGCATCGTCGAGCATGGTGGTGCGATATGCGCGTTGATCGCCACGATGCCTGCGCAATGCCTGATTAAGCCTCGTCCGCCGCCGCGAGCCCCGCTCTCGTCTGCACGCGCCATGCACGCGAACCGCCAAGAAAATCCACCCACCCCAGGGCCGCGCCCGTATGGCGCAACAACTGGAACGTGAACGGCTCGACAATCGCTGTCACGACCGCCATCCACAGGCTCGATCCGGCCGTATCGCCCGTCCATCGGCGGTACAGATGTACGGTCCACAAGTGAAACGCGAAATCGATAAGAATCTTCGCGCCAATCACGCTGAAGATAGGCAGCACGATCGCGCCGCGCCGCTCCACCATGAACCCCAGCAGCAGCGCGAACGCCGTCAATCCGTAGATGGGTTGCACGGTATCGAAGGCCTTCACCGGCAGCATCAGCAAGCCGAGCGTGCCGTAACGCCGGTTGCCGGTCATGTCGCGATTCCAGTATTGCGTCTGCAAAAAACCCGCAAACCAGCGCCGCCGTTGCCGCATGAAACCGCTAAACGAACTCGGCGCGTCCGTGATCGCGTGCGCGTTGCCCACGACGCGCACGTCCCAATCGAGACCATGATCGACGGCATGACGACGCAGCCGGTGGATCAGCTCGTAATCTTCCACCAGGCATTGCGGATCGAAACCGCCGACAGCCAGCAACGCATCGCGGCGAAACGAGGCAAACGCGCCCGAGATCAGCAGCAAGCTATCGGCGCGCATCCACGCAAAACGCGCGATGAAATTGCGGATGTACTCATACGTCTGGAACCACTGGAAGAAGCGCCCGCTCATCGTTTTGCTGCACACGGGAACCAGGATGCCCGCCGCCGCAACCAGATTCGGCCGCGAGGCGAACGCGCTGCGCATCGCGAGAATGGCGTCGCTGGCAAGACGCGTGTCGGCATCGACGGTCATCACAATCGGCGTGCTGATTTTTTCGATGGCCGCGTTCAGTGCGCGCGCCTTGCCGCCATGCGCCACGCGTAGCCAGAAGAGCGTCGGATGAAGCGTCGACGCCACGCTCAGTTCGCCTTCCGCCGGCGAAACGAGACCGAAACGCTGCGTGAGAAGCTCGGCGGTGGAGTCCGAAGAACCATCGTCGGCAATCACGATTTGCGCCGCGCCATGCGTTTGCCCGAGCAATTTCGCGAGCGTGTTGGGCAGCACGGCAGCTTCGTTATGCGATGCCACGATCACGCCGAGCGCCGGCAAACCCTGTTCGCGCTGCTTGCGATCGAGCGGCTTGGGCGGCCTCACGAGCGTCCACGATTTCGCCGCGACGAACATCAGCAGCAAAGTGTCGTAGACAACGTAGGCGATGCCCGTCGACCATGCCACCACGCCGTGCAGAAAAAACGCGCGGGCGAACAACGCGAGCCACAGCACGACCACACCGCCGTGAATCAGCACGCTCGCGAGCGTAACCGGGCGCGGCGCAATGCGCGGCGAAGCCTGCGCGAGCGCTGCTTCCAGGGTTGTTTTCAAGATCGGCTCCGGTTGAGTTGACCAAGGTGCGGTTTTTTTCGTCAGCGTGGGGGCGGCGTGCAGGTCCACATCCATTACGGCACCATTCGCGAGATCACCGACTTCCTGTCGATCCATTGATGCTTGAGCGCACCGCCCACATGCATGGCAAGAAGCGCGTACAGCGCGTAACCCAGCCACTCATGCAGCGCACCGAAACGATCGTGCAGCGACTCTTTCAGCACTGGATCGAGGTGCATCACAAAACCCAGGCGCGGCCACGGAATCAGACCGAACAGATGCATCGGATGCGTCGCGGCGTCTTTCCACGCCGAATCGTGCAACCAGCCTGACAGCGGCAAACCGATCATCAGCAGATACAACAGAAAATGCGCGATGTGAGCGGCGGCGTGCTCCCACTTGGGAAATGCCTTCGGCAACGGCGGCGGCCGATGCGAAACACGCCACAGGATGCGCAGCAGCACCAGCCCGAGAACGGTAATGCCGATGGATTTATGCGTATCGACGACCGTACGCACCCAGCTATCCGGGAACGATTCCGCCGATAACCCCAGCACGGCGTTGCAAATCATCAGCAGCGCGATGAGCCAGTGCAGGACCATCGCGGTACGCGTGTAGCGCAGCGACGCCTCGGTTTGGGGCGGTTCTGACACCACGTTGGCAGCTTGCGTGGACATTGAAACTCCGTGCGGAAAATGGGGATCGGTTGGACGGTTCTGCCATTGCCGCGCCTCATTGCTCGCGCGTGATGTTGCAGACGACACGATCCAAACGCGCCGTAGCGCCGATTTATTCCATCGATTCTGCGGGAAAACGCGAAGTCGCGTTTTTGGAGGGTTTGTCAGGGGCGGTGCCGAGTGGCATCGGCAGTCTCAGTGCCCTTCTCGCCTGGCGACACGAAAGCCAGTACTGCCTGCGCGAACCGCAGCGCAGCCGGGTTCGCCGCGTCGCGGCGGGTGACAAGATGGAGCGGCGCGGAGAACGCCTCGTCGCCGGCAACAGCGCAATACACGACGGCTTCCTGCTGGTATCGCTGCATCGATGCAGGCACGAGCGTAATGCCCGCGCCCGCCGCCACCAGGTTGATGGCGCTCAGCATGCGCGGCACTTCGCTCACCACATCCGGCTTGAATCCCGCCGCCTCGCAAGCGCGGATAAAGTCGGCGTACATGCCCGGCGCGCCCGGACGCCGCACGAAAATAAACGACTCGCCGGCGAGCGCCTTCAGCGGTACGCGCGGCTGCTTTGCGGCACGCGTGCCCTGCGTGGCTTTTGTGCCTTTGGAACGACGCAGCAGCGCGTGCCCGACCGGCAGCACGAGCACCATGCGCTCCTCGTGCAGCAGGTCGAAACGCAACTCCGCAGGCGTCTCGATCGGCTTGCGCAAGATACCGGCATCGACACGTCCATTCATCATCCGTTCGATGATATCGGCGGCATTGTTCTCGTTCAGGTCGATAGCGATATCCGGATGCGTCGCGCGAAACTGCCGGATCGCGGCGGTCGCGAGCGGATGAAACGCCGCCGAACTCGTCAGCGCGATCCGCACGGAGCCAAGCTGACCGTTCGCCACGCGCCGCGCGTTGACGACGCCTTGATCGAGCGCGTCGAGCACGGCGCGGGCATCGACAACAAACGCCGCACCCGCCGATGTCAGCTCCACCCCGCGCGGCAAACGCGTGAAAAGCGCGAAACCCAGTTCACGTTCAAGCTCCTGGATCTGCTGTGACAACGGCGGCTGCTGGATATGCAGCCGAGCGGCCGCGCGCGTGAACTGGCGCTCTTCGGCGACGGTGAGGAAATATCGCAGGTGACGCAGTTCCATCGACGGACCTCATATAGGTGACAGATATGGCAATGCCATCCGATATGTATTTTACATTTGCCATCCCGTTTCGTACCCTTCGATTCAAATACACATGAATGCACAGGATCAGGAGACGCATGGAAACTACCTTCCGCCCAGGCGCGGCCGGCCATCCGCCGGCGCCGGGCGCGTCGCTCAGCAAATCGCAGATTCGTCGCGCGGTGCTCGCGTCGGTGATCGGCAATGGGTTGGAATGGTTCGACTTCCTCATCTATGGCTACTTCGCGAAGATCATCGCGCACGTGTTTTTTCCGGTCGGCAACACGGCGCTTTCGACGGCGCTGACACTCGGCACCTTTGCGGTCGGTTTTATCGTGCGGCCGCTCGGCGGGATCGCGATCGGAGCGTATGCGGATCGCGTCGGACGCCGTAAAACGCTTTCCACGCTCATCCTGTTGATGGCGGGCAGCACGTTGCTCATGGGCCTCACGCCCGGCTATTCGACTATCGGGATTGCTGCACCGTTGCTGGTTTTGCTGGCGCGCGTCATGCAGGGCTTGTCCGTCGGCGGCGAGTTCGCCACCGCCGCCGCGATGCTCACGGAGTACGCGCCGCGTGGCAAAAAGATGTTCTTCGGCAGCTTCCAGATGACATCGCAGGCGGTGGCGCTCGTGTTGTCGTCGGCGTGCGGTTATTTCCTGACATCGAATCTGGATCGGGCATCGCTTGAATCCTGGGGCTGGCGCGTGCCGTTCTTGCTCGGCGCGCTCGTGGGGCCGGTGGGTTTCTATATCCGTCACAAGGTCGCGGAATCTCCCGAATTCGTGGAGTTGCGCGAGCGGCTCGGGCACGCGCCGCGCCAGACCATCCGCGGCTTTTTCCGGCAACGCGGCGACGCGTCGTTATGCGCGATGGGTGTGATCATCGTCGGCACGGCGACGAATTATCTTTGGCACACGTTCATGCCGCTGTATGTCGAGCGTCAGTTGCATTTGCCGCTCAAGAACGCGTTGTTCGGCACGGCGGTGTCGGGGCTGATTGCCATTGTCGGGTACCCACTCGCGGGGAAACTCGCGGACCGGATCGGTGCGTACCGGCTGTTCTTCCCGGTGACCATCGTCTGGATCGTAATCGCGTATCCGCTGTTCGCGTGGGTGCTCGCTTCTCCGACTGCGGGCCGTGTTTTTGCCGCGCAAATGGTGGCAACCGTGGTGCTGAGCCTGATGTCCGGACCGCATCCCGGCATGCTCACGCAGTTGTTTCCCACCGCGACGCGTTCTACCGGCGTCGCGCTCTCGTACAACATTGCGGTGACGCTGTTCGGCGGCCTCGCGCCACTGACCGTTTCCACGCTCATTACCGTGACCGGATCGAACATCGTGCCCGCGTACTACCTGATCTTCGCGGGCTTTGTGTCGCTCGCGCTGGTCGGGCTGACGCGTTCCGGACGACGTCTGCGCCGCGATCCTGACGCCCTGCCGCTCGATTGAGATGACTTCCGTGCCCCGCTTCTCCTCCTCCGATAAATCCCGCAACGAGCGCCCGGTGAGTGCAGTTGGCAACGAGCGGCTGCGCGTGGTTACGCCGCGCGGCGCGGGAAGGGTGCCGTTTTATCGTTCGATAGAGGAACGCGATGCCACGGGCATTTCCCGAATCGTGATCCTGCTGCACGGCCGTTTGCGCGATGCCGACGCCTATCTGCTCTCGGCGCAACGGGCGCTGGCGGCGGCATCGACCGATCCCGCCCATACGTTGCTGCTCGTGCCGCAATTCCTTGCCACCGCCGATATTCCCGCGCACGACTTGCCCGCCGACACGCTGCACTGGGAATGGACCTCATGGATGAGCGGCGACGACGCATGCGGTCCCGCTCCGCTCAGTTCGTTCGATGTACTCGATGCATTCATCGCGCAATTCGCTAACCGGTCGCGTTATCCGGCGCTGCGCGAAGTGGTGATCGCGGGGCATTCGGGTGGCGCGCAGGTCGCGCACCGGTACGCGATCGTGGGTGCGGGTTGCAGCGTGCCCGGCGTGCAGTGCCGGTACGTGGTCGCGAATCCATCGTCGTATGTGTACTTCGACTCGATGCGGCCCTACGCGGACGGTCTTCTGCGGCCCGCCGACACCACCGCGTGCCCCGGCGTCAACGACTGGAAATACGGCGTGCAACGCGCGCCACGCTACGCAGAGTCGGCGTCGGCCTCGTTCGATGCGCTCGAAACACGCTACGCGGCCAGCGACGTTATCTATCTGCTCGGCCAGCAAGATTGCGATCCGCGTCACAACGCGCTCGACCTTTCGTGCGCGGCAGCGGCGCAAGGGCCGCATCGACTCGCCCGTGGGCGTTCTTATTTTGCGTATCTCAAAGCACGCCACCCTCGGTTTGAACATCGCTGCTGGGAAGTGGCGGGCGTGGGCCACAACGGTGCAGCGATGCTCGGTTCGCACGAAGGCGTGCGGGCATTGTTCGGCGCGAAACGGCTCGCGAATGTAGTCGATTCATCGACAGCCCGCGCCACGGATTAGACACAGCGCGACACACCACGAAATTCAAGATCGTCGCCTGGGCGACGGGCTTGCTGTCGCCTGGACGGTTTAGCGGTTTCTCGCGGTTAAGCGGTTTATTGGCAGGCGCTCGTTGCGTTATTTGACTCGCTTGGTTCGTTTGCCCGATGGAAGCAGCAGTTCATAAAACATACGGAGACAGCATCATGAAAACCCACATCGCCGCTTGCGGCGTGTCCCTTGTCGTCGCGACGCTCGCCGGTTGCGGCGGTTCGTCGTCGAATAACGACAGCACGCCTCCCACGCCGCCTATTTCCTCCGCCGCTGCGTGCACCGCGCTCGGTGGTACGAAAATAGCGGCGACATCGATCGGTGCGCCCAGCAATGGCGCGACTGTGGCAAGTGCGACGCTGGTCGCGGCCTCGAGTACGGCCGGCGAGTATTGCCAGCTGAACGGCACCATCGCGCCTGTCGATGCAACCGCGCCGAACATCAACTTCGAAGTCAACTTGCCGACGGTGTGGAACAAAAAAGCCCTGCAATATGGCGGCGGCGGCTTCGACGGCACGCTCATCACCGGCCTTGCCGCGCTCGACATGGCGCCTGCCGGTTCGTCGACACCTCTCACCCGCGGCTACGTCACTTTCGGCGACGATTCCGGTCATCAGAGCAAAAGCATTACCGACGGCTCGTTCGCGGCGAACGACGAAGCACTCGCCAACTACGGCGGCTTGACGCTGAAAAAAACGCACGACGTCGCGATGCTGTTGCTGAAGGCGCGTTACGGCGCGGCGCCCACGAAGACGTATTTCTTCGGCAGCTCTACCGGCGGCCGCGACGGCCTCACCGTGATCCAGCGCTGGCCCGCCGACTACGACGGCATTGTTGTGAACCGGCCCGCGCTGAACTACACGGGCTTGCGCCTTTCCAACGTCGTGCTTGGCCGCGCGCTGTACCTGAACGGCGGCTCGGGCTGGCTCGATGTGAACAAGACCGTGCTGCTCGAAAACGCCGTGACGAAAGCCTGCGATACGCTCGATGGCGTTGCCGACGGCATCATCTCGAACGTTGCGGCCTGCAAGCTGCAAGCGCCCGCGGTGCTCGCAGCCCTGCGCTGCCCGGCCGGCAAGGACACGGGAGATACGTGTCTCTCCGACGCACAGATCGCGACGGTGAACACCATTGCTTCGCCGATGCTTCTGCCCTATCCGCTCGCGAACGGCGTCACGCGTTACGCCGGGTACAACATCCTTGCCGGCTCCGTGTTCGCGGGCCCGTACACCACGCGGAACTTCGGCACTTCGCCAACACCGGCCAACCCCGCGGGCAAGAACGACGCGAACCAGTGGGTCACGGGCGATCAGTGGGTGAAGTACTTCATCACGCGTATCCCTACGTTCAATTCGCTCACCCTCGATCCTCTGAATCCGGGCGCTTATCAGGCACAAGTCCAGCAAGTCTCCGCTGAAAGCGATGCAACCAACCCCGAGCTCTCGGCGTTCATCGCGAAGGGCGGTAGGGCGATCATCACGCACGGTCTCGCCGATGAAATCGTCAGCACGGATTCGTCGGTGGACTACTACAACGCACTGGTGCAGAAATTCGGCCAGGCTTCCGTCGACAGTTTCGTGCGCTTCTACCTGATGCCAGGCGTTGGTCACGGCACCGGGCCGTTCCTGCCGCAAGTCGATTCGCTTGGTGCCCTGGAGCAGTGGGTGGAAAACGGCACTGCGCCGGGAACGCTCACCGTTACGGACTCGACCGCTGCAACTGCCGGGCGTACGCGGCCGCTGTGCCGTTACCCGAGCTGGCCGAAATACACGGGCGGTGACATCAATTCAGCAGCGAGTTTCAGTTGTAGCCAGTAATCGCCAAGGGAGGACGGGATAGGCCGAACCACCGTCCGGAAGGCATGTCGAGCAAGAGAAGCGATCGTTTTCTGCTCTGCTATAGTCTTTCCCATCCTCCCTTTCCAGATCGCGCGTGGACCACATTCCCTTATGGGCGCAAATCTGCGCCATTTTCCTGCTGTTGTTTCTTTCCGCATTCTTCTCGATTTCCGAAACGTCGATGATGGCGCTCAATCGCCATCGCCTGAAGCACCTCGCCAACCAGGGTTCGCTGCGCGCCCGTGTCACGCAGAACCTGCTATCCAAGACCGACCAGCTGCTCAGCGTGATCCTGATTGGCAACAATCTGATCAACACGATCATTCCGGTACTGACAACGTCCATCGCGCTGCACACCTTCGGCCATAACAATCTGGTGTTGTCGATAACGACCGGGATTGTCGCGTTCCTGATCATCGTGTTTGCGGAGATTGCGCCGAAGATTGTCGGCGCGACGTACCCGGAGAGAGTCGCGCTGCCGGCCAGCCTGATTTTGTCGCCATTGATGCGTGTGGCCCGGCCGCTCGTCTGGTTCGTCAACCTGTTCGCGAGCGGCGTTCTGAAGGTTCTGCACATCAATACGAAAGGCGGCCGGGACCAGCGGCTTTCCACGGAAGAATTGCGCACCATCGTGCTGGAATCGGGCAATTTCATGCCGACCAAGCACCGCAGCATTCTGCTGAACCTGTTCGATCTGGAGAACATCACCGTCGACGACGTAATGATCCCGCGCCGCCGGATTGAAGCGCTGGATTTCGACGCCCCTTTCGACACGATCCTGCATCAGCTCGAGACCTGTTATCACAACAAGCTGGTGGTATATCAAGGCGATATCGATCGCGTGCTGGGCGTTCTGCACGTGAGAAAAACGCTTTCGGGGCTGCATAACCAGGAGTTCGAGCGCGAGACCTTGCGTGAGCTTTTGGCCGAGCCGTACTTCGTCCCGGCCGGCACACCCGTGTTTCAACAATTGCAGTTCTTTCAGGAAAGCCGCCACCGCATCGCGATCGTCGTGAACGAATACGGCGAGTTGCAGGGGCTGGTGACGCCGGAAGACATCATCGAAGAATTGATCGGCGAGTTCACCACGACCATTCCACGCGGCGCGGGTTCGCGCGGCGGCTGGGATGAGAACGGCGAGTGCATCGTGGCGGGCAGCATGCCGCTGCGAGAGCTGAACCGATGGCTCAAACTCACGCTTCCCACCGATGGCCCCAAGACCCTCAACGGCCTGATCCTCGAGACGCTGGAAGAGATCCCGGACGGCGACGTGAGCGTAGGTATTGCAGGCGTGCACTTCGAAGTAATGCGCAGCGACGATCAGGCGATACGCACCGTGAAAATATTCCGCCCGCAAGGCGTGGTGCTGAGGAAGCAGGGCTAGAAACGTAGTTGAGTTCATGGGCTGTGGCGGTTACGTTTTCGCGGCCACCGCCGCGGTTATCCGCTCGCCCGGCCGAAGCAATGGCAGATACGGACAGTGCCCCGGCCGTCGGGTTGCTCGCTGATACCCAGCGTGAAGCCGCGGCGCGCGGCGCATCCGATAGCCACGTCGAGCCGGGCGAGCACGAGTGGCGCATCCGGTTGCGTATCGACGGCGCGTTGCATACGTATCTCAAGCCGCCTCCCCATTTGCGCGACGCATTCACGACGCGCATCAAAGTGCTTGCGCATATGGATATTGCCCAGCGGCGCGTGCCGCAAGACGGGCGCTTGCGGTTGCCGCTTGCGAACGGAAATCCCGAGGACCACCGCGTAAATTCACTGCCGGTCCAAATCCGCGACGCCGAAACCGCCGACGTCGTGGTGAAGGCGGCACAAACGGGCCACCTTGTGCTCTTCACGCTGCATACGAACGACGCGCCCGCCGCCATCGCGCGACTAATCGATATCGGCATTGCCCCGTACAACCTGGCGTCAGCACTGAGGCTAGTCACCGCGCAACGGCTGGTACGGCGGCTTTGCGAAGCGTGTCGCATGCTTTCGGAACCGGAGTTCGAGCCGGGCTTCAGACCGTTCGAGGCGCGTGGCTGTGCGTCGCGTTGGTGGGCGGTCTCGTCGTCGCGATGTATCTTCCGATCGTTCAGCTCGGCAATGTGGTGTAGGTGGTGTAGGATCGCAGCCGAATTCAACCCAGGACAGCCATGCAGCCTTTGAATCAGGCGGAGTTTTCAGGCCGCTATCTCGACGCTTACGGTTCCGCGTTCAGCGCTTTGCCGCTCGCGGCGCAGTATGGTTTCGCGATCGTCTTCGGGCTGGTGATCGGCAGCTTTCTGACGGTGGTCGTGCATCGTCTGCCGATCATGCTCGAACGCGCATGGCAGGCGGAGAACACGGCCGCCCCGGAAGATAACGCCAATAAAATCACGCCGCCCGCCCGCTACAACCTTGCAGTGCCGCGCAGCGCGTGCCCGCATTGCGGCCACGTGTTGCGCCCATGGGAAAATATTCCGGTCGTGAGTTATGTTCTGCTACGCGGCCGCTGCGCGAAATGCAACGCGCATGTCAGCGCACGTTACCCGCTCACGGAACTGGGTACCGCACTGCTCGCCGCCCTGTCGCTGTTCGCGTTCGGGCCCACGCTGATGGCGCTCGCGGCTTTCGGCTTATGCGCCACGCTCCTGGCCACGAGCCTGATCGACTTCGATACCCGCTATTTGCCCGACACGTTGACCTTGCCGATGCTATGGGCTGGCCTGATCGTCAATCTCGGCGACACTGCATTCGTCCCGCTGCACGAAGCGGTGATCGGCGCGATCACGGGATATCTGTTTCTCTGGTGCGTGTATTGGCTTTTCAGGCTCGTGCGCGGCGTGGAAGGCATGGGTTACGGCGATTTCAAACTGCTCGCCGCACTCGGCGCGTGGCTCGGCTGGCAAGCACTGCCGCAGGTCGTGCTGCTGTCGGCGGTAGCGGGCGCGATCTTTGGACTGGCGGCAACGGTCATCGGCAAGATGCGGTTTGAAGAACCGCTGCCGTTCGGGCCGTTTCTCGCGGCAGGCGGCGTGATTACGCTATTTTTTGGTACGCCGCTTTACGCGGTGTTTGGTTAAAAAAGGGGCAAAGCGATGTTCAGCATCGGCTTGACCGGCGGGATCGGCAGCGGCAAGACCACGGTGGCGGACATGTTCGCGGCACTCGGCGTGCCGGTCATCGACACTGACTTGATCGCGCACCAGATCACCGCGCCGGGCGGTGTCGCGATGCCTCTGATTGAAAGCACGTTCGGCCCGGAATACGTCGCCCCCGACGGCTCGCTGGATCGCGCGAGAATGCGCGCGCGCGTTTTCTCCGATAGCGCCGCCAAGGCTCAACTCGAATCAATCACGCATCCGCTGATCCGTGCCGAGAGTGAGCGGCAACGTAGTGAAGCGCAAGGTGCTTATCACGTCGTCGTGGTGCCGTTGCTGATTGAAGCCGGCGAACGCGCCAGCAAAGTGGAGCGCATTCTCGTGGTCGATTGTCCGGTGGAAACGCAAATCGAACGCGTGATGCAGCGCAACGGCTTCACACGTGATCAGGTGCTCGCGATCATCGCGCGTCAGGCCACGCGTGAAGCACGGCTGGAGGCAGCCGACGATGTAGTCGTCAACGACTCCGCCGCCACACTCGACACGCTGCAGCGCGAGGTAGACGCCCTGCACATGCGCTATGTGGCGATGGCCTCGGAAGGGAGCAAACCGCGTACCTAGCAAGTGCGTGCAACGCGTTCGAACTCGTCACGAACGGCGCTGAAAATGCGCGCCGGATGCTATCAAACGCGTGGATTTGCCGTGGGTTTGATGCGGCATTAGAATGTCCTCACTTTCTGCCATCGAACCCATCGACCAACGCCGAGGCGAGCGCGCTTGATCCTTTACGAGTACCCCTTCAACGAGCGAATCCGAACGCTGCTGCGCCTCGAAGACCTTTTCGAGCGCTTCACCTTCTTTCTGACTCAAGAAGACCCGCGCGAACATCACGCTGCACTGACTACGTTGTTCGAGATCGCCGAAGTCGCGGGCCGCACGGATCTGAAAGCAGACCTGATGAAGGAGCTGGAGCGGCAACGCCAGACGCTCGCGCCGTTCCGGGGCAATCCCGGTATCGAGCAGGATGCGCTGGAGTCCGTGCTGGGCGAGATCGAGCAAACGCTGGCCGGGCTTGGGCAGATGCAGGGCAAGACAGGCCAGCATCTCGCCGATAACGAGTGGCTCGCGAGCATTCGCAGCCGGACGATCATCCCGGGTGGAACCTGCCGCTTTGATCTACCGTCGTACTTCGCATGGCAACAAAATCCAGCCGAGGAGCGTCGCGGAGACATCGCGAAATGGGTCACGCCCATGCTGCCGCTACGCGACGCCGCCACTATCGTGCTGCGTCTCGCACGCGAATCGGGACAGGCGTCCAAGGTGATGGCAATGCAAGGCAGCTATCAGCAGATGCTTTCGGGTCGAATTTATCAATTGATGCAGGTGCGGGTACCGTCCGACACGCGCCTGATTCCTGAAGCGAGCGCGAACAAGTACATGCTGTGGGTTCGCTTCACGGTGCAGGACGGCGATCTGAGGCCACGCGCCGTGGACGCCGACATCCCGTTCCACCTGACGCTGTGCAGTCTTTAAGTTGGGCTTAAAAACCCCATTTACTGAACACAACCTCTTTGGAATCCGCTCTGCCGAATGACTACCATCGTTAAATGCCCGACCTGCGAGAAGGACGTCCGCTGGGTTCCCGAAAGCCGCTTTCGTCCGTTTTGTTCAGACCGTTGCAAGCAGATTGATCTCGGCGCTTGGGCAGCCGAAAAGTACAAGATCGGCGGTAGTCCGTTGGACACACCGCCGGATGAAGATTCCCATAGCGACCTGAACTAGAACTAGCACTAGCCCCGCGGCCAAACCGCTTCCGCCTGCAGCCACTCCAGCACAGGAATGGCCGCGGGCAGCAACGGCGCGACATCGGCGGGAAGATGCTGCCAGGCTAGCGCCTGACCTTCACGGCCGACCGGATCGCCGTTCCACGCCGTCACCTTGCAAAAGAAGAGCCGCACGTAAGCATGCGGGTAATCGTGCTCGAGCGTCCGCCAGCGCTCGCAGGCGGTCACATCAATGCCCAATTCCTCGTGCAATTCCCGCGCGAGCGCTGCTTCAACGCCTTCCCCCACTTCCAGCTTGCCGCCCGGGAATTCCCAGTAACCTTCATACGGTTTGCCTTCCGGGCGTTGCGCGAGAAGATAACGGCCGTCCGGCTGCACAAGCACGCCAACGGCCACTTCCGTCACCTTGCGTCCGTCGGGTGCGGTGTTTGAAGAACTCGCGGGAAAAGTCGTCATGCTTTGCGGCCCGACCAGTCGCGGGCGAACTGCCACGCCACCCGTCCCGAACGCGAGCCGCGCTCCAGCGCCCACACAAGAGCATCGCCGCGCGCTCCGGCAATCTCTTCTGCCTCACAGCCGAAATGCTTCAGCCAATGCCCGACGATCGTCAGGTAATCGTCCTGTTTGAACGGGTAAAAGCTCACCCACAAGCCGAATCGCTCGGACAGCGAGATCTTTTCTTCAACCACTTCGCCGGGATGAATTTCGCCGTCTGACGTGTGTTTGTAGGTCTCGTTGTCGCTCATGTATTCGGGCAACAAATGGCGCCGGTTCGACGTTGCGTAGATCAGCACGTTGTCGGATTGCGCGGAGATCGAGCCGTCCAGCGCCACTTTCAGCGCCTTGTAGCCCGACTCACCTTCTTCGAACGAGAGGTCATCGCAGAAAACGATGAACCGTTCCGGCCGCGCGGAGATCAGGTCGACGATATCGCCGAGATCGTGCAGATCGTCCTTGTCGACTTCGATCAGGCGCAGCCCTTCCGAGGCGTACGCGTTCAGGCACGCCTTGATCAGCGACGACTTGCCCGTGCCGCGCGCGCCCGTCAGCAGCACGTTGTTCGCCGGCGACTTGCGCACGAACTGCCGCGTGTTCTGCTCGATAAGCCCCTTCTGGCGCTCGATGTTGCAGAGATCGTCGAGCGTCAGCGGCGACAAATTCGGCACGGGCTGCAGAAAACCGCGTCCCTGGCGCTTGCGCCAGCGAAACGCCATCGCACTGTTCCAGTCGATTTCGGGCGGGGCCGGCGGCAACATCCCTTCAACGCGCGCCAGGACGGCTTCGGCGCGAGTCAGAAATTGTTCGAGTTTATCCATGGGAAATGTGTGGTTCAGGACCGGTAATCGGCGTTGATGCTGACGTAATCGTGCGAGAGGTCGCACGTCCAGATCGTGGCATCGGCTTGGCCACGGCCGAGCAAGACGCGGATCGCGATCTCGCTTTTCTTCATCACGCGCTGGCCGTCTTCCTCGCGATACTCAGGATTGCGGCCACCGTTTTTCGCGACCAGGACGTCGTCCAGATACAGGTCGATCTTGTTCACATCGAGATCAGCAACGCCTGCATAACCGATGGCGGCAAGAATCCGGCCCAGGTTGGGATCGGAAGCGTAGAACGCGGTTTTGACCAGCGGCGAATGGCCAATCGCGTACGCAATCAGGCGGCATTCGGCTTCACTCGCGCCGCCTTCCACCGTCACCGTCATGAACTTGGTTGCGCCCTCGCCGTCGCGCACGATCAATTGCGCCAGCTCCTGCGCCACCGATGTCACGGCATCGCGCAAGGCCAGATAGGCGGGAGAATCGGTCGAAGCGATCAAAGGCAGCGTCGACTTGCCCGAAGCGATCACGATAAACGAGTCGTTCGTCGAGGTATCGCCGTCGATGGTGATGCAGTTGAACGAGCGATCCGCCACGTGCTTGATCAGCGTATCGAGCACCGGCTGCGTGAGGGCGGCGTCGCAGGCGAGAAAACCGAGCATGGTCGCCATGTTCGGCCGGATCATGCCGGCGCCCTTGCTGATACCCGACAGCGTAATCGTGTGGCCATCGATCTGAACCTGACGCGATGCCGCTTTCGGCAGCGTATCGGTGGTCATGATGGTTTGCGCGGCTTCGAACCAGTGAGCCGGTTTTTGATTCGCCAGCGCGGTGGGCAGCCCGGCTTTCAAACGGTCGACCGGCAGCGGTTCGAGAATCACGCCTGTGGAAAACGGCAGGATCTGCGTGGCTTCCAGGTCCAGAAGCCCTGCCAGCGCCGCACAGGTTTCGCGTGTGTGCGCCATACCCGGCTCGCCGGTTCCCGCATTGGCGTTGCCCGTATTCACCACCAGCGCACGAATGCCTTTGGCGCCGGCGCGTACCGCGTCCAGATGCTCACGACACACCGTAACCGGCGCCGCGCAGAAGCGGTTCTGCGTGAACACGCCGCCGAGCGTCGCACCTTCTTCGATCTGTATGACGAGCACATCCTTGCGATTCGGTTTTCGAATGTTCGCCTCCGCCCAGCCTAGCGTGACGCCGGCGACGGGATGCAGGTTGGCGGGATCGATCGAGGGGAAATTGACGGCCATGTTCGCGACTCGCTGAAAGTGGCGAGTGCCGGCGCGCGAGACGCGAGCCGGCACGGAGATGAATAAACGGCGCCTGACTTGTTGAGAAGACCAACGCCCGGGAAAAACAAAACCAATCTGCCAAAGACAAACGACGCATCGCTGCGTCGCCTGTCTCCAATGCCTGCTTGTTACTCGCTACGGCTCTTCAAGCGCCGATTATGCGAGCTTGCCGTGACAATTTTTGTACTTCTTGCCGCTGCCGCATGGGCACGGGTCGTTGCGACCGACTTTCGGCACGTCGTCGGCGGCCGCACGGGTTGCGACCGTCGTGTCGTCGCCGTAGGCCATTGCCTGATTGACCATTTGCGTGGTGGCATCGGTGGCCACTGCGGCTGCCGCCGCTCCGCCGCCGTCGAAGTCCGCGTGCTGGAACGATACGTTCTCCAGATGGCTGCCCTTCTCTTCGTACTGCTCGGCGGCCTCTTCAAGCTGTTCCGGCGACTGGATCTGCACGTTCATCACGACACGCGTGACTTCCTGCTTCACGGAATCCAGCATGGCGGCGAACAGTTCGAACGCTTCGCGCTTGTATTCCTGCTTCGGGTTTTTCTGCGCGTAACCGCGCAAATGGATGCCCTGGCGCAGGTGATCCAGTGCGGCGAGATGCTCGCGCCAGCGGCTGTCGAGCGTCTGCAGCATGATCGAACGCTCGAACGCGCTGAACGATTCACGTCCGACCAGCGCCACCTTGGCCTCGTAGGCTTCATCGGCAGCGGAAACCACGGCTTCGAGAATTTCATCGGCGTCGATGGAATTCGACTCGTTGATCATCTCCTGAACCGCGAGATCGAGCGCCCAGTCGTTGCGCAGCGCCTCTTCGAGTTCCGGCGCGCTCCACTGCTCTTCAATACTTCCCGCCGGGATATACGTGCGCGTCACCTCGGTAATCACGCTCTGGCGCATCGCGGTGATCGTCTCGGCCACGTCGGTCGCTTCGAGCAATTCGTTGCGCTGCTGGTAGATCACCTTGCGCTGATCGTTCGATACGTCGTCGTATTCGAGCAATTGCTTGCGGATATCGAAGTTGCGCGCTTCCACCTTGCGCTGCGCCGATTCGATCGACCGCGTCACGATGCCCGCTTCGATCGCCTCGCCCTCCGGCATCTTCAGGCGATCCATGATGGAGCGCACGCGATCGCCGGCGAAAATACGCAGGAGCGGATCGTCCAGCGAGAGATAGAACCGCGACGAACCCGGATCGCCCTGACGTCCGGCACGGCCGCGCAATTGATTGTCGATACGACGCGATTCATGCCGTTCCGTACCGATAATATGCAGCCCGCCCGACACCTTCACGCGGTCGTGAAGCGTTTGCCATTCGTCTTCGAGATGCTTGATGCGGCGCTGTTTCTCGTCTTCAGAGAGCGATTCGTCCACTTCGATAAACGACGACTGCTTCTCCACATTGCCGCCCAGCACGATGTCCGTGCCGCGACCGGCCATGTTCGTCGCGATGGTCACAGCACTCGGCCGTCCCGCTTCCGCGACAATCGCCGCTTCGCGCGCGTGCTGTTTCGCGTTCAGGACCTCATGCTTCAGCCCTGCTTGCGTGAGCAGCCCCGAAAGCAATTCCGACGCTTCGATGGACGTAGTGCCGACCAGGACCGGCTGTCCGCGTTCGACGCATTCACGGATATCGCGCGTGACGGCGTCGTAGCGCTCCTTCGCCGTCTTGTAGATCTGATCCTGCTTGTCGATGCGCTTCGGCGGACGGTTCGTCGGGATCACAACCGTTTCCAGGCCGTAGATCTCGTTGAATTCGTACGCTTCGGTGTCCGCCGTACCCGTCATGCCGGACAGCTTCGAATACATGCGGAAGAAGTTCTGGAACGTGATGGACGCGAGCGTCTGGTTCTCGTTCTGGATCTTGACGTGTTCCTTCGCTTCCACGGCCTGATGCAAGCCGTCCGACCAGCGCCGGCCGGTCATCATGCGGCCGGTGAACTCGTCGACGATCACAACTTCATTGCCCTGGACCACGTAATGCTGGTCGCGGAAAAACAGCGTATGCGCGCGCAATGCGGCGTACACGTGGTGCATCAGCGTGATGTTCTGCGGCGCATAAAGACTTTCGCCTTCACCGATCAAGCCCCATTCGGCCAGCAGGCGCTCGGCCTTCTCGTGACCTTGTTCGGTGAGGAAAACCTGCCGCGCTTTTTCATCGAGCGTGTAGTCGCCTACTTTCTCGACGCCCGTTCCGTCCGCTTTCTCTTCGCCGATCTGCTGCTCGAGCAGCGGCGGCAGCGCGTTCATACGCACGTAGAGTTCGGTGTGATCTTCGGCCTGGCCGGAAATGATGAGCGGCGTACGCGCTTCGTCGATGAGAATCGAGTCCACTTCGTCGACCACCGCGAAATTCAGCGGCCGCTGCACGCGTGCGTGGGTCTCGTAGACCATGTTGTCGCGCAGGTAGTCGAAGCCGAACTCGTTGTTCGTGCCGTACGTGATGTCCGCGGCGTAGGCTTCCTGCTTCTGCGCGTGTTCCATTTGCGACAGGTTGATGCCCCACGACAACCCGAGGAAGTTGTAGAGCTTGCCCATCCATTCGGCGTCGCGTTGCGCGAGGTAATCGTTCACGGTGACCACGTGGACGCCGCGCCCGGACAACGCGTTGAGATACGCGGCCAGCGTAGCGACAAGCGTCTTGCCCTCGCCCGTGCGCATTTCCGCAATCTTGCCGTAATGCAGCACCATGCCGCCGATCAGCTGGACGTCGAAGTGACGCATTTTCAGCACGCGTTTGCTGGCCTCGCGGCACACCGCGAACGCTTCGGGCAGCAACCGGTCGAGCGATTCGCCGCTCGCCACGCGCTGACGGAACTCGTCGGTCTTCGCGCGCAGTTGCTTGTCCGTGTACTGCTCGATCGTCGGCTCGAAAGCATTGATCGCCGCAACGGTCTTTTGGTATTGCTTGACTAGGCGCTGGTTGCGACTGCCAAAAAACTTTTGGAGGAAACCGGTGGTCATCGGATCAGTGTCTGCGTCGCGGTATCGGCTTAGAGCACGCTGGATGCGTCCCAGTTCGGGGAACCTCGGCGGCTTAAGTCCATGGGTGAAATCGAATCGGGGATTTTAGCACGCGCCCCCGCTGGAGCTTGCGCGCGCATCGTTTGTGGTACAGCGGCCGGACGACAAGCCAAACACCCTTCAAAGCGACAGGCGCCGTGCCATTTCGCGAGGTGTAGAGCGTTACAATCAACGCGTCGCCGCCCGCCCCACAGATTGAAAAATGAGCCGATTTCCGCCGAATTCAAGGCCTCCGCCACGCTTCGATCCCCGCAAGCCACAGGCGCTCTCGGACGTGCTCGGCCGCACGAGCGAGTTTCTCGCGTTGCGCGCGGGCGTGGAGCAAGTGACGGCGCTACAACGCGATCTGGTTGCGCTGCTGCCCGATTATCTTGGATCGAACGTGGAACCGGGTTTCATTAAAGACGGCGTACTGGCGCTTTTTGCCGGACATAACGCGCTCGCCGCCCGTCTTCGACACATCGAACCGCGTCTTCTAGCCGATCTGCAACAGCGCGGCTGGGCAGTTAATGCGCTGAAGATTCGCGTGCGGCCTCAGGCGATGAAAGATGTCGTGCCGCCGAAACAAGCGCGTATGTCAGCCGCCGGAGCCGATGCGCTGCAAACGCTCGCCGAGACGCTCGAACCGTCGCCGCTTCAGGAAGCACTCGCTAAAATGGCTGCGCGTCATCACGCGAAAACGCAAAAAAAATGAGCGGCGCTCGAAAGCCGCCGCTCATTTCCATTCTGACTTGCTAAATACTTTACGCGAACGCCGTTTGGGTGTCGAAAGCGAAACCGCGCGGTGCCGCTTGTTTATCCTCGAACGTCACGATTTCATACGCATCTTCGTGCGCCAGTAATTCACGCAGCAACATATTATTCATTGCGTGGCCGCCTTTATACGCGGCATACGACGCCAGCAACGGATGACCGACCACATACAGGTCGCCGATCGCGTCCAGCATCTTGTGCTTCACGAACTCGTCTTCATAACGCAAACCGTCGTTATTCAGAATCCGGTATTCGTCCAATACGATGGCGTTATCCATGCTGCCGCCACGCGCCAATCCGAGCTCACGCATCATTTCCACTTCATGCGCAAAACCGAACGTCCGTGCCCGCGCAATGTCCCGAACATAGGATGTATTCGCAAAATCCACTTCAAGCGCCTGACCGGTTTTATCGACAGCCGGATGGCGGAAATCAATGGTGAACTTCAGTTTGAAGCCGAAATACGGATCGAGACGCGCGAATTTATCGCCGTCGCGGATTTCAACCGGCTTCGTCACCTTGATGAATTTCTTTGCCGCGTTCTGTTCTTCAATACCCGCCGATTGAATCAGAAACACGAAAGAAGCAGCACTGCCGTCCATAATCGGAATTTCTTCAGCCGTGACATCGACATACAGATTGTCGATACCCAGCCCCGCGCACGCCGACATCAAATGCTCGATGGTCGACACGCGCGCGCCGTCCTTCTGCAACACCGAAGCCAGGCGCGTGTCGCCGATAGCCAAAGCCGACGCCGGAATGTCCACCGGCTCGGGCAGGTCGATACGCGCAAAGACAATGCCGGTGTTGGCCGGCGCGGGCCGAAGCGTCAATTCCACCTTACGGCCCGAATGCAGGCCGATCCCGACGGTTTTGACGATGGCTTTAATGGTTCGCTGCTTCAACATGATTTTTTTCGCTTCGATTGTGACTCTCGATTGAGAGAATCAATCGTGAATTTGTATTCAATAGCGCGGAGTATACTCTAATCACCTCGCGTCGTCCCGGGAGGAAGGTTGCAACTTGTTTCCCGAAGTTACCGTGTAAGTTCGGCACACAAAACGCACGGCTACGCGCACGCAAGGAGGGTCGGGCCGATGACCGGAATGGAGGCATTCCCGGACATCGGCGCCGTATTACGGCTTTGTTGCGACTGTGTTGCGGCGTGTTTCAAGCGACGGCACAAACGTCATCTTTTGTAGCACGAATGCAACACAATGTCCGTGCTATCGACCTGAAATCGACCCAACATTGATTCAACATCGCTTGAAACATCAGCCCAACGTCGCCAGTACGCTCTCAGCGCTGCTGACTTCAAACTTGCCGGGTGCCTCGAGGTTCAGCGCCTTGACCACGCCGTTCTCGACCACCATCGCGTAACGCTGGGAGCGAATTCCCATGCCACGCTCCGACAAATCCTGCTCCAGGCCGAGTGCTCGGGTAAAACGTGCGCTGCCGTCGGCGATCATCTTCACCTTGCCCGAGGTTTGAAGATCGCGTCCCCACGCGTTCATGACGAACGCGTCGTTGACGGAGACACACCAGATTTCATCGATACCCGCAGCCGCGAACTTCTCCGCATTCTCGACAAAACCCGGCACGTGCCTGGCGGAACAGGTAGGCGTGAACGCGCCCGGCAATCCGAAGATCACCACGCGCTTGCCCGCCGTCCGCTCACGCGCCGAGAAACCGTTCGGTCCCACGGCACAACCCTCCGACGCCACCTCGATAAATTCGAAGAGACGTTCGTCGGGCAGCGTTTCGCCTGTCTTGATCATGGATCGGCCTTTCACTGAGTCAGTGCTGGTCACGCCAGCGATCTACCACTTTGATTCTTCACACACGTACACGCAACGCCGTTGTTCCGTCACCGCTTTGCGTTTCGATCTCATCCCAATATAGACGATGATGAACGCAATCGAGGCGGTCACTCCGCCACAGTCCAGCATCCGGAAGACGCGGCCTGATAACGAGGCAGAACAACCATCGCCTGAGATTTTTGCCAACGGGCGCTTAAATCAAGCAGCCGACCCGGCAAGAATCATCAGTCTGCTTGCTTGCGCAAGAACGCCGGAATGTCGTATGTGTCCACGCCCTTTTCCTGCAGCGCCTGCACGTGCGAAGCCGCCGTTTCCCGCGACGAACGCCACACAGCCGGCGTATCCAGCGCGCCGTAGTCCGTGCCGTGCGATTGCTGCGGCGCGTAGCTATGCTGTGCGTGTGCAACCGGCGCATTGTCCGTGCCCGTGCGCAGCAGGGTCATCGGTGCAGCTTGTTGCTTCTTCGCTGCACGGCCGAGGCCCGTTGCTACAACCGTCACGCGCAATGCATCGCCCATGGCGTCGTCATACACCGCGCCGAAGATCACGGTCGCGTCTTCTGCTGCATACGATTTGATCGTGTTCATCACTTCGCGCGTTTCCGACAGACGCAGCGAACGGCTCGACGTGATGTTCACCAGCACGCCACGCGCCCCCGACAGATCCACGCCTTCCAGCAACGGACTTGCGACCGCCTGCTCAGCGGCGAGGCGCGCGCGATCGACACCGGCCACCGTCGCCGTGCCCATCATCGCCTTGCCTTGCTCGCCCATCACCGTCTTCACGTCTTCGAAGTCGACGTTGACCAGCCCGTCGACGTTGATGATTTCCGCGATGCCGGCAACAGCGTTGTTCAATACGTCGTCAGCGCACTGGAAGCACTTGTCCATCTCAGCGTCATCGCCCATCACCTCGAACAGCTTGTCGTTCAGGACGACGATCAGCGAGTCGACGTGATCCTCCAGTTGCTGCGATCCCGCTTCAGCCACGCGCATGCGGCGGCCGCCTTCAAACTCGAACGGCTTGCTGACCACACCCACGGTCAGAATGCCCATTTCCTTCGCGATCTGAGCCACGACCGGCGCTGCGCCCGTACCCGTGCCGCCACCCATGCCTGCGGTGATGAACACCATGTGCGCGCCGCGCAGTGCATCGGCGATGCGCTCACGCGCATCTTCCGCTGCGGCCTTACCCATGTCCGGCTTGGCCCCTGCTCCGAGACCCGTGTTGCCCAACTGGATCACCTGGGTGGCACGCGAACGCGCGAGCGCCTGCGCATCCGTGTTCATCACGATGAAGTCCACGCCCTGAACTCCGCGGTTGATCATGTGCTGCACCGCGTTACCGCCAGCACCACCAACACCAACGACCTTGATGATCGTTCCGTTGGTTTCCGTTTCCAGCATTTCGAAATCCATATTGCCTCCGTCAAGAATGAAAATCGGCGTTATTCGGCAAGAGATCGGGCAACCTCTTGTCGCGCGCCAGCCGCCGGCACCAGCGCGAATTCTGTGTTCAGAAATTTCCCAGGAACCAATCTTTCATGCGTCCCAAAACCTGTCCCATCGAGCCGGACTGCACGGCAACCTTGCGCCCGCGCATGCGTTGCGAACGGCCTTCGACGAGCAAACCCATCGCTGTGGAATAACGCGGGTTGCGAACCACATCGGCCAGACCGCCTGCATATTCGGGCACGCCGATACGCACCGGCTTCAGGAAGATGTCTTCGCCGAGTTCGACCATGCCGGGCATCATCGATGCACCGCCGGTCAGCACCACGCCGCTGCTCAGCAATTCTTCGTAGCCCGACTCGCGCACGACCTGCTGCACGAGCGAGAACAACTCTTCCACGCGCGGTTCGACAACAGCCGCCAGCGCCTGCCGCGACAGCGTGCGCGGACCGCGCTCGCCGAGTCCCGGCACTTCGATCATTTCGTCCGGATCAGCCAGCGCCTGCTTCGCGATCCCGTAGCTCACCTTGATATCTTCGGCATCGGGCGTCGGCGTGCGTAAAGCCATGGCCACGTCGCTCGTGATCTGATCGCCGGCGATGGGAATCACCGCCGTATGACGGATCGCGCCTTCGCTGAAGATCGCGATGTCGGTCGTACCGCCGCCGATATCCACCAGCACCACGCCGAGCTCCTTCTCGTCTTCCGTCAGCACCGCCAGCGACGAAGCCAGCGGCTGCAAGATCAGGTCGTTCACTTCGAGCCCGCAGCGGCGCACGCACTTCACGATGTTCTGCGCCGCGCTCACCGCGCCCGTCACGATGTGCACCTTCACTTCCAGCCGAATGCCGCTCATGCCGATCGGCTCGCGCACATCTTCCTGCCCGTCGATGATGAATTCCTGCGTCAGGATATGCAGCACCTGCTGATCGGTCGGGATGTTGATCGCCTTGGCCGTCTCGATCACGCGCGCCACATCGGTCTGCGTGACTTCCTTGTCCTTGATGGCAACCATGCCGCTCGAATTGAAGCTTCGAATGTGGCTGCCGGCGATGCCGGTGAACACATTCGTGATCTTGCAATCGGCCATCAGTTCGGCTTCTTCGAGCGCGCGCTGGATTGACTGGACCGTCGCCTCGATGTTGACGACAACGCCCTTCTTCAATCCCTTGGAGTCGCTCTGGCCGAGCCCGATCACCTCGTAGTGGCCCTCGCCTTTCAACTCGGCGACGATAGCCACCACCTTCGACGTCCCGATGTCGAGGGCGACCAGCAAGTCTTTGTAGTCTTTGCTCATAGCGTGCTCATTGCCTGTGATGTCTGCTTACTTCTTCACTTTGTCGGTGTCGCTGATGAAGCGCATGCCGGCGGCCTTGACTGCAAAGCCGTTCGGATAGCGCAAATCCGCGTATTCGATGTCATTCCCCCACCGCCCCGTCACCGACGACCACGCCGCCACGAACCGTCGGCTGCGATCGAACAACGTGTCCTGATTACGCTCGCGCCCCAATTCGATCTGCGTCCCGTTCGAAAGCTTCACTGTCCACGCATATCGCGGCGACAAGATGACTTCTTCCGGATGCGCATCCAGCGGCGCGAACCACTTCGTAAAATCCCGGTACCGTTGCACCACTTCTTTCGCCGATCCATCCGGCCCTTCGAACGCGGGCAGGTCGTCGTCGAGTTCACCCTGGTTCGCCGTGAACAGATCGCCGTCCACGCTCACCAGTTGATCCGTGCCCCACGTGCCGAGCGGCTTGAACTCCTCCAGCGTCACCGCCAGCGCGTTCGGCCACACGCGCCGCACGCTCGCGTGACGCACCCACGGCATCTGCTCGAACGCAGTGCGTGCCGCGTCGAGATCGACGGTGAAGTAGTTGCCCTTCAAATGGCCTACGACGCTCGCGCGCACGGTCGGCGAATTGATGTGCGACGTGTCACCGTCAATCTGGATCTCGCGCAAACGGAACTCCGGCCGCTGGATCGCCCAGTAACCGGCGGCCCCAAGCAGCACGAACACGAGCAATACGTGCAGTGCGTTGGCCGTGAGGTTCATCTGGCGAGCGTTGTTCCACATGTTCGGTTTCGTCTACGTTCGTTCAGTCTTTCAAAGTCAACGACAACACCTTCACCACGAGATCGGTGTAGCTGATCCCGACCGCACGCGCCGCTTTCGGCGGCAGCGAGTGGTCCGTCATGCCCGGCGCGGTGTTCACTTCCAAAAAGTACGGATTGCCGTCGCCGTCCATCATGAAATCGGCGCGGCCCCAATCGGTGCAGCCAAGCACGTCGAACGCGCGGCGCGAGAGCTGCTTCATGCGCGCTTCGTCGGCGGGCGTGAGGCCGCAGGGAATCGGGTACTGCGTGTCGTCGGCGATGTACTTCGCGTTGTAGTCGTAGAACTCGCCGGCCGGCACGATCTTGATGATCGGCAAGTCCAGGTCGCCCGCGATACAGCACGTGTATTCGCCGCCGCCTTCAATGCTTTTCTCGACCAGCACGCTCTTGTCGAACTTCGCCGCTTCGATCAGCGCCGGCACCAGCGTTTCGGCGCTCTTCACCTTGATTACGGCAACGCTCGACCCTTCGCTCGCCGGCTTCACGAACAGCGGCAGCCCAAGCTTGGCAACAATCTTCGGCGCCGCAGCTTCGTAGTCGTCGCCGCGCATCACGACTTCGAACGGCGGTGTCGGCACGCCGGTCTGTTGCCAGACGAGCTTCGTGCGGAATTTATCGAGGCCGAGTGCCGAACCCAGCACACCGCTGCCCGTGTACTTGATGCCGTAAAAATCAAGCGCACCCTGCAACTGGCCGTTCTCGCCATACCCGCCATGCAACGCGATAAACACGCGCGCAAAACCCTCCGACTTCAACTCGGCCAGCGGCCGTTCCGCCGGATCGAACGGATGCGCATCGATGCCTGCATCGCGTAATCCCTGCAGCACGAGGCGCCCCGAATTCAGCGATACCTCGCGCTCGGCAGTTTCCCCACCCAGCAGCACCGCTACTTTTCCGAATACCTTGGGGTCGATTGCGTTACTCGTCGGGTTACTCGTCATTTCGAAGCCTTTGCATCCTGAACTTGCGCCGTCAGCCGAGCGCATACGCCGCCGATCGAACCGGCGCCCATCGTTATCACTACATCGCCGTCGCGTGCCAGCGTGGCAATCGCGTCCGGCATCTCATCAACCATTTCCACAAACACCGGTTCCACTTTCCCCGCCACGCGAAGCGCGCGAGCTAAAGCGCGGCCATCGGCGGCGACGATCGGCGCTTCGCCTGCCGCGTAGACTTCAGTGAGCACGAGTGCGTCGACAGTGGACAGCACGCGCACGAAGTCTTCGAAGCAATCGCGCGTGCGGGTATATCGATGCGGCTGGAACGCGAGCACGAGACGCCGGCCCGGAAAGGCACCGCGCGCTGCCGCGACCGTCGCGGCCATTTCGACCGGGTGATGACCGTAGTCATCGATCAGCGTGTACGCACCGCCTTCGGCCGCCTTCACCCTCACTTCGCCATAGCGCTGAAAACGCCGGCCTACGCCCGTGAATTCTTGCAGTGCCCTCTGGATATCGGCATCGGCGACTTCAAGTTCAGTCGCAATTGCAATCGCGGCCAAAGCGTTCTGCACATTGTGCGTACCCGGCAGATTCAACACGATGTCCAACGGCGTCGCGTCTTCACGCAGCGTCGTGAAATGCATCTTGCCGTCGCGCGCTTCCACGTTCACCGCGCGCACTTGCGCTTCGGCGCCAAGGCCGTAGCGGATGATCGGCTTCGACACGAACGGCAGGATTTCACGCACGTTCGGATCGTCCACGCACAGCACCGCGATGCCGTAGAACGGCAGCCGATGCGTGAATTCGATAAACGCCTGCTTCAGCCGCGCAAAGTCATGGCCGTAGGTGTCCATGTGATCGGCATCGATGTTCGTGATGACTTCGATCACCGGAAACAAATTCAGGAACGACGCATCGGATTCATCGGCTTCAGCCACGATGAAATCGCCCGTGCCAAGCCGCGCATTCGCGCCCGCGCTGATCAAGCGGCCACCGATCACGAAGGTCGGGTCGAGCCCGCCCGCGGCCAGCACGCTTGCCACCAGCGACGTGGTCGTGGTCTTGCCGTGCGTGCCGGCAATCGCGATACCTTGCTTCAGGCGCATCAGTTCCGCGAGCATCACGGCACGCGGCACGATCGGAATCCGCCGATGACGCGCGGCCAGCACCTCGGGGTTATCGGAGCGCACAGCAGTGGACACGACCACGGCGTTCGCGCCGTCGATGTTCTCTTCACGATGCCCGATCGCCACGCGCGCACCCAGCGTGATGAGTCGATCGGTCACGCCATTGCTCGACAGATCCGAACCGCTGACCTGATAGCCGAGATTGAGCAACACCTCCGCGATGCCACTCATCCCCGCGCCGCCGATGCCGACAAAGTGAATGTGTTTAACGATATGTTTCATGGCTGGATTTCCTTCGGCGCTTGTATCAGCGCGCTCAAGCCGGCTACCTCGGCGCAGACCCGGCCGACGCGTTCGGTTGCGTCGGGCTTCGCCAGGGCGCGAGCTTTCTCCGCCATCCGGCCAAGCGTCTCGCGGGTCTGATCGCGCAACCAGCCGGCAAGCTTTTCCGCCGACAAATCGCGCTGTTGTATCAAGTGGGCCGCGCCTTCATTGGCAAGAAACGCGGCGTTGGTGGTCTGGTGGTCATCGACGGCAAACGGGAACGGCACGAACAACGCGGCCACGCCAACCGCCGCTATCTCCGATACGGTCATCGCGCCGGAGCGGCAGATCACGAGATCGGCGGCGGCGTAGGCGTTCGCCATATCGTCGATGAAAGGCACCAGTTGAACGTCCTCATCGACCGACAAACCCGCCGCCGCGTAATTCGCTTTCAACGCATCGATATGCTTTGCGCCCGCCTGATGCACGACGCGCGGACGCAGCGCCGGATCGAGCAACGCGAGCGCTTTCGGTACGGTTTCATTCAAAGCGGCTGCACCCAGACTGCCCCCGACGACCAGAACATTAAGACGCGCTTCAGGACCCGCTTCAGGACCCGAATTACGCGCGGCGTAGCGTTCTTTGGGTGGCAGAGCGTGCGCAAGTTCCGCACGAATCGGATTTCCGGTCCATTCAGCATTGGGCAGCGCATTCGGGAACGCGACAAGCACGCGTTTGGCCACATGCGCGAGTACCTTGTTCGCCAGTCCTGCTATCGAATTCTGTTCATGCAGCACGAGCGGCGTACCGCTCAGCTTGGACATCAATCCCGCCGGAAACGTGATGTATCCTCCCATGCCGAGCACCACGTCCGGCTTCACGCTACGCAACGCGCGCAGGCTTTGCGAACACGCGCGCAGCAGGTTCACGGGCAGCATCAGCTTCGTCTTGAGACCCTTGCCGCGCACGCCGCCGAAGCGCACGTATTCCATCGTGATGCCATGCTTCGGCACGAGCGTCGCTTCCATGCCCGACGCATTGCCGAGCCACACCACACGCCAGCCGCGCGCCTGCATCCAGTGAGCGACCGCGAGCCCCGGGAACACGTGTCCCCCGGTGCCGCCGGCCATCACCATCAGCGTGCCTGCGCGAGATGACGTCGAAACCGTCATACCTTGCCTCCGCGCATGAGCACCCGGTTTTCATAGTCCACGCGCATCAGCACCGCGAGCGCGACGCAGTTCAGCAAGATGCCCGAACCGCCGTAGCTCACCAGCGGTAACGTCAGACCTTTGGTCGGCAGCAGGCCGAGGTTCACGCCCATATTGATGAAGGTCTGCGCGCCGAACCAGAGGCCGATGCCCTTTGCCATCAAACCGGCAAACGTACGATCGAGCGCGAGCGCCTGACGGCCGATTTCAAACGCGCGCCGCACGATCCAGTAGAACAGCAGGATCACGACGATCACACCGACAAAACCGAGCTCTTCACCGATCACCGCGAGGATGAAGTCGGTATGCGCTTCGGGCAGATAGTTGAGCTTCTCGACGCTGCCGCCCAGGCCCACGCCGAACCATTCGCCGCGGCCGAACGCGATCAGCGAGTGCGTCAATTGATACGCCTTGCCTTGTGCATAACGGTCGTCCCACGGATCGAGGTAAGCGAAGATCCGTTCGCGACGCCATGGCGATGCCCACACGAGCAACGCGAACGTCCCCACGGCGGTAGCGACCAGGCCGCCGAACAGCTTGGCGTTCACGCCGCCAAGGAACAGCACGCCCATCGCGATGCACGCGATCACCATGAACGCGCCCATGTCCGGCTCGAGCAGCAGCAACGCGCCGACGAAACCGACGGCGACGGCCATCGGTAAAAAGCCGCGGCCGATGCTGTGCATGAACTCTTGTTTGCGCACCGTGTAGTTGGCCGCGTAAATGGTCACGGCGAGCTTCATGATCTCGGACGGCTGCATGTTCGTGATGCCGAGCGGAATCCAGCGGCGCGCGCCGTTCACGCCCTTGCCGATGTGCGGAATCAGCACGATCACCAGCAGGAACAGTGCGAACAGGAAGAACTTCGGCGCGTATTTATCCCACGTGGACACCGGAATCTTGAACGCGATGATCGAGGCCACGATGGCCGTTGCTATCGATATAAGGTGGCGCACCAGGAAGAAGTAGTCGCGGTATTGCGCATACTTCGGTGAATCCGGCATCGCGATCGAGGCCGAATACACCATCACGATACCGAGTCCGAGCAACGCGATCGTGACCCACAGCAACGAGTAGTCGTAGTCGAGCATGCGCGAACGGATCGGCGTCACGCCGTTGACCGCGCTCGAAATGCCGCTCGCCCGTTCTGCCACGCGCGCACCGATGCCGCCCAATCCGCCCACGCCAGCCGTGCGCGACGTGCGGCCGCCGAGCGAGGCGCTGTCGTTGGCGACGGCGTTGCGTTGTCCGCTCAGCTTGGAGCCAAAACGTTCGGACCAGCTCATAGCATCACTCCCCGTTCTGCCGCAATATCTGCCACCGCTTGGCGGAATACATCCGCGCGATGTGCGTAGTTCTTGAACATGTCGAAGCTGGCGCAGGCCGGCGAAAGCAACACGGCGTCGCCGGGTTGCGCCAGTTGCGCAGCGGCGCGCGTCGCGGCTTCGAGCGTTGCGTGGTCGTGCAGCGGCACGTCCGTTTCGGCCAGCGATTCACGGATGCGCGGCGCATCGCGGCCGATCAGCATTACCGCGCGGCACCAGCGCGCGACGGGGGCGGCGAGCGGTGAAAAATCCTGGCCCTTGCCGTCGCCGCCGGCAATCAGCACAGTCTTCTGCGCCAAGCCATCCAACGCCGCGACCGTTGCGCCGACGTTCGTGCCTTTGCTGTCATCGACGAAATCGATGCCTTCTATTTGCGCGATCACTTCCACGCGATGCGGCTCACCCTTGTACTCGCGCAAGCCATGCAGCAGCGACGCCAGCGGCAAACCGACCGCGCGTGCCAGCGCCAACGCAGCCAGCGCATTCGCCGCGTTATGCAGGCCGCGAACGCGCAGTGCATCGACGGGCATCAGGCGTTTCGAATACACGTTCGGTTCAGCGGCGACATCGCTTTTGCGGCGACGCGTGGGCGCGGGTTCATCGCTGAGATCGCGGTCATTGCCTTGCGCCAGCCACGCGATACCGTTCTCGCGCAGCAGACCGTAATCGCCGAGACGCGACGGTTCGTCGAGGCCAAAGGTCACCACCGACGCGGCATTTCCCGATGCCAGCGCCATGGTCCGCGCGTCGTCGCGATTCAGCACGCGCACCGTGCGCTCACCGAAGATGCGGCCCTTCGCTGCGGCGTAAGCGTCGAAACCGCCATGCCAGTCCAGATGATCCTGCGTAATGTTGAGCACAGCAGCAGCGTCCGGCGCGAACGAGTGTGCCGTTTCAAGCTGGAAGCTCGACAACTCGAGCACCCAGACATCGGGCAGCGCCGTGTTGTCGATTGCTTCACTCAACTTGTCCAGCATCGCCGGGCTGATGTTTCCCGCCACCGCCACGGTCTTGCCTGCACGTTGGCACAACAACCCGGTGAGCGCGGTCGTCGTGGTCTTACCGTTGGTGCCCGTAATGGCGATCACCTTCGGCGCATAGCCGTTCGCGCCAAGCGACTTCAACGCTTGCGCGAACCATTCGAGCTCGCCCCACACAGGGACGCCGCGTTCCCGCGCGGCGTCGAGGAGCGGCCTCACATCGTCAGCCAGAGGCGACAGTCCCGGGCTGATTGCAACAATCTCCACACCGCCATCGAGCAGCGCCGGCGTGAATTCACCGCCGACAAACTCCGCATCGATGCCATGCGAAGCAAGTTCCGACAGCTTCGGCGGCGTGGCGCGGGTATCGGCCACGCGCAGACGGCACCCGTGACGCGCGCACCAACGCGTCATCGCGAGGCCGGATTCACCGAGCCCCAGCACAAGCACCATCGGACTTTGCCGATCGAAGAACTTCTCGCCAAACATCGCTTTACCTTTTTCCCGACCAACTAAAAATCAACGCACGAATTTGCGTAACTTATTAACGCAGCTTCAGCGTCGACAAACCGAACAGACACAACATCAGCGTGATGATCCAGAAGCGCACGACCACCTGCGTTTCCTTCCATCCCGACAACTCGAAATGGTGATGCAGCGGCGCCATCTTGAAGATGCGCCGCCCTTCGCCGAAGCGTTTTTTCGTGTACTTGAAATAGCTGACCTGCATCATCACGGAGAGCGTTTCCGCGACGAACACGCCGCCCATGATGAACAGCACGACTTCCTGACGCACGATCACCGCGATGGTCCCGAGCGCTCCGCCTAGCGCGAGCGCGCCGACATCGCCCATGAAGACTTGCGCGGGGTGCGTGTTGTACCAGAGAAACGCGAGCCCCGCGCCCCCCATTGCAGAACAAAAGATCAATAACTCACCCGCACCGGGAATGTGCGGGAACAACAGGTATTTCGAGTACACCGAGCTACCCATCACATAGGCAAATGCGCCCAGCGACGCGCCCACCAGCACGACCGGCATGATGACAAGACCGTCGAGGCCATCGGTGAGATTCACCGCGTTGCTCGAACCGACGATCACCAGATACGTCATCGCGATGAAACCCCACGTGCCAAGCGGATAACTGATCGATTTGAGGAATGGCAGCATCAGGTCGGCGCGCGCGGGCAAGCCCATCGACAAGCCGCTTCGCACCCATGCCATGAACAGGTCGAACACACGCGCGTTGTTCGCCTCGGACACGCTGAACGCGAGATACACCGCAGCGAACAAACCGATCACCGATTGCCAGAAATACTTTTCCCGCGACGACATTCCACGCGGGTCTTTATGCACGACCTTGCGGTAGTCATCGACCCAACCGATCACGCCATAACCGAACGTGACGAGCATCACGATCCAGACGAAGCGATTAGTCAGGTCGGCCCACAGCAACGTGGAAAACGCGATGCCCAACAAGATCAGCACGCCGCCCATGGTCGGCGTGCCGGACTTCACCAAATGCGTTTGCGGGCCGTTCGTACGCACGGCCTGACCGACTTTCAGCGAAGTCAGTTTGCGAATCACCCACGGACCGGAGACGAGACCGACGAACAACGCCGTGATCGTCGCGCCGACTGCGCGGAACGTGAGGTAGGTAAACACGCGCAGAAAACTGGCGTCATTCTGAAGCCATTGCGCGAGTGCGAGTAGCATGCTGGTCCTTCTTCTTCAGTGCGCAGCAGGCGTAGCGCCCGCTGCGGGTTGGTGTGGACTCGTCACGGCGTCCACCACGCGCTCCATCTGCATGAAGCGCGAGCCTTTCACGAGAAACGTGGCGTCGAGTCCGAAGCCGGCGCCGGTGAGTGCTGCAATGAGTGAGGTGATATCGGTGAAATGCTGGCCTGCTGTTCCGAAGACTTTGGTCGAATCAATGCTCGCGTCGCCGAGCGCGTAGAGCGCATCAATGCCCCGTTGCGCCGCATACGCTCCCACTTCGCGATGAAACGCCGGGCCTTGGTCACCAACTTCGCCCATGTCGCCCATGACCAGCACACGCGGCGACGGTTGCGATGCCAGCACGTCGATAGCCGCGCGCATGGAATCGGGATTCGAGTTGTACGTATCGTCGATGACGGTCGCGCCTTCGAGCGGCTTCAACACCGCGCGCTTCACTTGCAGGCGGCCTTTAACCGGCATGAAGGCTTCGAGTCCGCGCTTGATGGCATCGAGTGAAACATTGGCCGCGAGCGCCGCTGCGGTTGCTGCCAACGCGTTGCGCGCGTTGTGTTCACCCAGCACCTGCAATGCGACCTCCAGCGGCCCTTCCGGAGTTGCGATCTTTACGCGCGTACCGTCGAGCGTGCCGGTCACGGCCGCTGCGACTTGCGAAGCATCCGTGTGCAACGCGAAATCCAGAATCGGATTGCCCGTCGCAGCGACGCGCCAGATGCTGGCGTATTTGTCGTCGGCGGGGAAAACCGCCGTGCCATTCGCGGCGAGCGAATGAATCACCGACGCATGTTCCAGCGCGACCGCTTCCACCGTCGCCATGAATTCCTGATGCTCGCGTTGCGCGTTGTTCACGACAGCAACCGTCGGCGCGGCGATCTTGCCGAGCGTTTCGGTTTCGCCCGGATGATTCATGCCGAGCTCGATCACCGCGAGCTTGTGCGTTTCGTTCAGACGAAACAGCGTCAACGGCAAGCCGATGTCGTTATTGAAGTTGCCCGCCGTCGCCAGCCGCGCGTTTTCACCGACAGCCGCCGCGAAAATCGACGCAATCATTTCCTTGACCGTCGTTTTGCCATTGCTGCCGGTCACGGCCACCAAGGGCAACGTGAAGCGTTTGCGCCAGCCATACGCCAACGCGCCCAACGCAACGCGCGTGTCCTTGACCTTGATCGCGGGCACATGAAAATCGTCGGGCATGCGCGCTACCAGCGCCGCCGCGATGCCGCGCTGCGCCACTTGCGGCAGGAAATTGTGGGCATCGAAACGATCGCCCTTGATCGCGATGAACAGATCGCCGGGACCTGCCGTGCGGCTATCCGTCGATACCCGCTCGAACGCAACGTGTTGATCGCCGATAACAATCGCGCCCGGAATCTCCAAAGCGGCTTCGCGCAGTGTGAAGAGCGTCATTCACCACCTCCGCGTGCTTGCGTGGCGCGAGCGGCAAGCGCCAGGCGTGCGTGATCCTGATCGGAGAATGCGCGTTTCTTGCCCATGATTTCCTGTGTGGCTTCGTGGCCCTTGCCGGCCAGCACGACCACGTCCTCGCGCGCCGCTGTGCGGATCGCCTGGAGAATCGCGCTCGCACGGTCTTCTATGCGGCGCGCTTTCGACGCATCCTGAAAGCCCGCGGCAACCTGATCGATGATCGCGAGCGGATCTTCACTGCGCGGGTTGTCGCTGGTAATCACGACGTGATCCGCGTTCTTCTCCGCGATAGCACCCATTAGCGGACGCTTGGTCGCGTCACGATCGCCGCCGCAGCCGAACATGCAGATCAACTGACCGCCGCGCGCTTCGGCCATCGGTCGAAGCGCCTCCAGCGTTTTCTCGAGCGCGTCCGGCGTGTGCGCATAATCAATCACCACCAGCGGCTCATCGTTCTGCAAACGGCCGCCGAGGCGCTGCATCCGTCCGTTCACCGGTTCAAGCTTCGCGATCTGTGCGAGCGCGGCATCGAGCGGAATCTGCGCCGCCAGCAACGCGCCCAGCACGCCGAGCAGATTGCTCACGTTGAATGCGCCGAGCGTGGCGACTTCCACGTCGGCGTCGCCCCAGCCGGAACTCAAATGGAACGCCGTGCCCGTCGCGGTCGCGCGCACGCGGCTGGCAAGCAGCAACGCGTCGGCTTTCACGTTCGCGGACTGCGACGCGCTTTCAATGCCATACGCAATCGTTCTCGTTCGACCGTGACACGATGCAATCAAACGCTGACCGGCTGCATCGTCACGATTGATGACTGCCGCTTTCAACGCCGGCCACGCGAACAGCTTCGCCTTCGCCGCTTCATACGCGGCGAACGTGCCGTGATAGTCGAGATGATCCTGCGTGAGGTTCGTGAAAATGGCGATGTCGAACTTCGTGCCATTCACGCGCCCCTGATGCAAAGCATGCGACGACACTTCCATTGCAACGGCCTTCGCGCCGTCAGCCTTGAATTGGGCAAACGTGCGTTGCAGTTGCGGCGCGTCGGGGGTCGTAAAACCGGAGTGCACGAGCTTGCCCGGCATGCCGCTGCCCAGCGTGCCGATCACCGCACACGGCATGCCCAACGCCGACAGCGCAGTGGCGAGCCATTGGCTGCACGACGTCTTGCCGTTCGTTCCGGTCACACCCGCAACCAGCATGGAGTCGGTCGGCTCGCCGTACCACGCCGATGCAATCGGTCCAGCCAGTTCGTTAAGCGCTTTGACCGCAAACGCACTCGACGCATCGGGCTTGCCCGCAAAATTTTCCGGCTGATACAGCACGGCAGCGGCGCCTCTTTCAAACGCGGCATCGATGAACGGACGGCTATCCGCCCCATCCACAGCGTAGGCAAAAAACACGTCACCGGGTTTTAGCGAGCGCGAGTCGGCGTGCAATTGCGCACTGGCATCAACGTGCGCACGCAGCCACGCGACCGCTTTCGCGATTTGCGCCTGCTGCTTGACCAAGCCCAAGCCGCTCATCGAACGACTCCCGGGTGATTTTTCAGATTCGTCGATACCTTCAGCTTCTTCGGCGAATTCGTATTCGTGTTCGTATTCGTCGCGTTGGGCTTCTTGATGTCGGTGGCGGGCGTGCCGGAAGCGGGGTCGTCGGACACCACCATCTGCTTTACCGCCATGTCGGGCGGAACGTTCAGCGAACGCAGCGTGTCGCCGGCGATCGCCGAGAACACCGGACCCGACACCTGGCCGCCAAAGTGGCTGCCGGCCGTCGGTTCATCAACGGAAACCGCCACTACGATGCGCGGATTCGGCATCGGCCCCATGCCGACGAACGACGCGCGATATTTCGATTTATCGTAGCTGCGGCCAGAGTGCTTGTACGCCGTACCCGACTTGCCGCCCACGCGGTACCCCGGCACGGCCGCATCCGGCGATGTACCGCCCTTCGCCGTCACCGTTTCGAGCATGGCGCGCACTTCTCGCGCGGTGGTCGGTGCAAACACTTGCGGACCGGTCACAGGCGCATCGCCCGGCGTACGGAAAATGGACACCGGCAACACTTGCCCGTCGTGCGCAATAGCGGTGTATGCACGCGCCAACTGGAACAGCGACGCCGACAGGCCATAGCCATACGACATGGTCGCCTGTTCGATCCGGCGCCAGCTTTTCCACGGCCGCAAACGGCCGGACACCGCGCCCGGGAACCCGACCTTCGGCGCTTGCCCAAGCCCGATGCTCGTATACATGTTCCACATCTCTTCGGGCCGCAACTGCATCGCAATCTTGGTGGCTCCGATGTTGCTCGACTTCTGGATCACGCCACCCACGGTGAGCGTGCCGAAACCGGAGTCGTCGGTGATGCGCGCGCCGTCGAGGACAAACTGCCCGTTACCCGTTTCCACCAGCGTATTGGGCGTGACACGATGCAGATCGAGCGCCAGCGATACGGTGAACGGCTTCATGATCGAGCCCGGCTCGAACGTGTCCGTCATGATCCGGTTGCGCAACTGCTCGCCAGTCATGCGCGAGCGGTCGTTCGGGTTGTAGGTCGGATAGTTGACAAGCGCGAGCACTTCGCCGGTCTGCACGTCGATCACGATCGCCGCGCCCGCCTTGGCCTTGAACTTCTCCACGGCCGCTTTCAGGTTCGTGTACGCGATGTACTGAATCTTGCTGTCGATGGACAACTCCACGTCGGCACCGTTATGCGGCACGACTTGCTCGTCCACGTCTTCGACGACGTGTCCCATCCGATCCTTGATCACGCGACGCATGCCCGGCGTTCCGGCAAGAATGCCCTGATCGCCGAGTTCCACGCCTTCCTGACCCTTGTCTTCAATATTAGTAAAGCCGATCAGATGCGCAGTGATCTCGCCTTCCGGATAGAAGCGCTTGTATTCACCGCGCGAATAAATGCCGGGGATGTCCAGGGCCGCGACTTTCTGCGCGACTTCCATGGGCACTTGGCGCTTCACATAGACGAAGGTCTTGTCCATCGAGAGCTTCGCGCGCAATTCCTTCGGCGACATATCGAGCAGCGTGGCGAGCTGGCCGAGCTTGTCGGCGGCGAGATCGTCCGGAACGGCTTCGGGAATAGCCCAGATCGCCTTGACGGGCAGACTGGTCGCAAGCACCAAGCCGTTGCGGTCCTTGATCTGGCCGCGCGTGGCCGGCAATTCGAGCGTGCGCTGATAGCGGCTTTCGCCCTGCTTCTTGAAGAACGCGTTGCCCGGACCCTGGATCCAGAACGCACGCCCGGCAAGCGCGACGAACGCCATGAACAGCATGAACACGACGAGCTTCGAGCGCCACATGGGAAGGCGCACCGAGAGGATGGGGTTGGGCGTGAAGGCGACGCCCTTGTTTTTCTTTGGCGACGGTTTCATCGTTTCACCCCGCGCGCGGGAGGAGCCGACGCCGGCACAGGCGCAGGCAACGGCGCGTCCGTGGCCTTCGACGTCGCCGGGTCATAGTTCAGATATTGCGTGCGGCCCGTCGTGACGGGCTGCATCTTCAGGGACGTAGTAGCCAACTGCTCGATACGCGAGGTTTTCGACAACGCGCTCTGCTGATATTGAAGCTGCGAAAAATCCTGCTGCAACTGACGCTCTTGCGACTGCGCCCGCTGCACATCGATAAAAATCTGCCGTTGCTTGTTCGACGCGCTCACCGCGGACAGCGCGCAGCCGAGGACGACGATCAGCAGGAAGATGTTGAGACGATTCATGGCGGCGTCTGCCCGGTAGTCTGAGCAGTAACGCGCTCGGCAATCCGCATCACGGCGGAACGCGCACGCGGGTTCGCCGCGACTTCAGCGTCAGACGCAAACACACGGCCAAGCAGCTTGAGCGGCGGGCTGGGCAAATCAGCGGCACGAATCGGCAGGCGGCGGTCGATCGCAGGCCCGCTTGCGTGGGCCTGCATGAAACGCTTGACGATCCGGTCCTCGAGCGAATGAAAGCTGATCACGACCAGCCGCCCCCCTTGCTCCAACAACGCCAATGCTGCGTCCAGAACTACTTGCAGCTCCGCAAGCTCTTGATTGATGTGAATCCGTATAGCCTGAAAGGTGCGAGTTGCCGGGTCCTTGCCCTTCTCACGGGTTTTGACGACGTGACCCACGATTTGGGCAAGCTCGCCCGTGCTGACGAGAGGCCCAAGACGGTCGGACTCTGCCCGGCGAGCAACAAGCGCCTTTGCAATCTGAAAAGCAAACCGTTCTTCCCCATAATCTTTAATCACCTCCGTCAGTTCCTGCACCGTTGCCCGCGCCAGCCATTGCGCAGCAGATTCGCCACGGCTCGGGTCCATCCGCATGTCGAGCGGGCCATCGGCCCGGAAGCTGAAGCCGCGATCCGGGTCGTCCACTTGCGGCGACGACACCCCCAGATCCAGCAACACGCCCGACACTCTCTCAACTCCTCGCTCGGCAGCAGCGTCGGCTAACGAGGCGAAACTCTCATGCACGATCGAAAATCTTGAATCCTGAATCTGTGCGGCCGTGGCGATGGCCAGCGGGTCTTTGTCGAACGCGATCAGGCGGCCGGCTTCCCCCAGCTTCGTCAGGATCAGACGGCTATGGCCGCCGCGCCCGAACGTCCCGTCTATATAAGTACCGTCTACGCGCGTAACCAGCGCATCGACCGCTTCGTCCAGCAGCACCGTGCGATGCTGCAACTCGTTTTTCATCGCAGGGGCCATGTCTTTAGCGCCGCGTCAAAACGTGAAATTCTTCAGCGCGTCAGGCATGCCTTGCGCCATTGCCGCTTTTTCCTTCTCGGCGTAAGTCGCCGCGTCCCACAATTCGAGGTAATTACCCATGCCAAGCAGCGTCACTTCCTTTTCCAGCGATCCAGCCGAACGCAGCTCCGGCGATACCAGCACGCGTCCCGCGCTGTCGATGTCAACATCCATGGCGTTGCCGAGATAAATCCGGCGCCACCACAGGGCATCCATAGGGAGTGCAGCGATTTTCGAGCGGAAGATTTCCCACTCCGGGCGAGGAAAGAGCAACAGGCATCCATCCGGGCTCTTCGTGAGCGTCACCCGGCCTTCTGCCTGTCCTTGCAGCGCTTCCCGATAGCGAGACGGGACGGACATCCGTCCTTTCGCATCGAGCGACAGCGCCGAAGCCCCCTGGAACACTCGCCCTCTCCTCTTCACGACGCGCACAAGCGTCACGACTTTGTTGGAATATGCCTGAAAGTGCTCTCTGAATCACACAAAAATACACTTTCTCACACCATTTCCCACTGTAGAGGAAGGCATTTCCCCGGTCAATACGATCTGGCATTTTTTGACTAAATTTGTTTGCTAGAACAATGACTTAGCGCAGACCGCTAAAGTAGGGCGAAATTTCGAAAAGCGTTATGAATGAATGATGTAGTGACGAAAGTGAAGGTAGTACGTGAAATGACGGAGAAAGACTAGGGGGTGGTTTCGTTCTGCGAGGGCAGACAGGAGGGGATTACGGGTCAGATTGAACGCAGAAACCAGGCGAAGAGTGAGACCGCATCTCGCCGGATCAACGAGATGCGTGACTGATTAAATATAGTACGCCGTGCGGGTCATGACCTTCGATGTCGCGCGCATCAGCGCCCGCACTGGAAACGGCAGTTCGACACCACCCGCGTTGACCGCAGCGACCGCATGCGCGGCTTCATCGACGCGCATTTGCTCAACGATCGCGCGCGATGCGTGGTCATTCGCAGGCAGACTCGTCATATGGCTATTCAGGTGCTTCTCGACCTGGCGCTCGGTTTCCGCCATGAAACCGAGACTGACGCGGTCGCCGAATCTTCCCGCGACAAACCCCAGCGCCAGCGACCCCGTGTACCACAGCGGATTGAGCAGGCTCGGCCGTGAGTCGAGGTCGCGCAACCGTTGTGTTGTCCACGCGAGATGGTCTTCCTCCTCGCGCGCCGCTTGCTCGAAGCCGCGCTTCAACGTCGCCGACTTGGTCGCGAGTTTTTGCGCCTGATACAGCGCTTGCGCGCACACCTCGCCGACATGATTCACGCGCATCAACGCCGCCGAATGCGCTTTTTCCTCCGCGGTCAGCGCCGTATCCGCGGGCTCGACTGGCGCCGCTGCATCGTCCGCGCGAATCGTTTGCGGCGCCGGTATCGGACGCGACATCCGCGATACGCCGGTCATCGACCGCAGTCCACGATCGAACTCAGAGATCAGTTCATCGAGTGTCATTTCATAACTCCTGTTTCGATCTCCTGAGCGATTTTGCATCGGACGAAGGTCGATCAACCAACAAATTACGTACTCTTTAAAACGTGTAATTAGGGCAAGTACGAGTCGTAAATATGCCCGAAACGACGATTTTACCGCATGTTGCGTAAACGTCACACGGAGGAAACAGAGGGACGGCTTTTCCTTTGTCGCTAAAAGCCTCTTTGTTACATTACGTTCAACTTCAATTTTGAAGTACCGGCGGGGACGTCAACACACTGGCGCTAAGAACAGTGACCTTGCCAAACAGTTTCAACACTTTGGAGATCGTTAATGAAAAAGTCGCTTCTCGCTCTGGCTGCGTTGGGTACATTCGCAGGTGCCGCGCATGCTCAGAGCAGCGTGACGCTGTACGGTATCGTCGATGCAGGTTTCGTTTATAACAATAACTCGGGCGGCCAAAAGCTGTACGCAACGAGCGCCGGCAATCTGCAAGGCGATCGTTGGGGCCTGCGTGGTAAGGAAGATCTGGGCGGTGGCCTGACGGCACTGTTCGTGTTGGAAAACGGCTTTAACGTGTTCACCGGCAAGCTGAATCAAGGCGGCGACGAATTCGGCCGTCAAGCTTACGTCGGTCTGTCGAGCCAGTACGGTACGGTCACCCTCGGTCGTCAATACGACTCCGTGGTCGACTACACCGGCGCACTCGAAGTTGGTAGCCAGTGGGGCACGTTCTACGCCGCGCACCCGGGCGACCTGGACAACATGAACAACTCGAATCGCACGAACAATTCGATCAAGTACGCCAGCACCAACTACAGCGGCATCACGTTCGGCGGCTTGTACAGCTTGGGCGGCGTTGCAGGTCAATTCAACCGCAACCAGATCTTCTCGGGCGGTATTGGCTATGCACAAGGTCCGTTGACCTTGGGTGCGGCTTACTTGAACGTCAAGAACCCGAACTACTCGTTCTTCGGAAACAACTCGACGTCGTCGACGACGGCAACGAACATGAGCGCCTCGCAGGTGTACTCGGGCTTCGCAACGGCCAAGACGCAGCAAGTGATTTCGGCCGGCGGTGCTTACACGTTCGGCCCGGCAACGGTCGGTGCAACATACAGCAACACGCAGTTCAAGGATCTTGGACAGACCGCCGTCGCAGGCGCGCGGACCGTCTCGGGCAACGCCAAGTTCCACAACGCCGAACTCAACTTCAAGTATCAGTTGACCCCGGCGTTGCTGCTCGGCGCAGCGTACGACTACACGAAGGCATATAGCATCGCCAACGAAAAGATCCATCAAGGTGTCTTGGGCGCGGACTACTTCCTGTCAAAGCGCACCGACTTTTACATCGACGCGATCTACCAACACGCATCGGGCACGAACTCGCTCAACGGCACGGCTACGGCGCAGATCAACGGCCTGTCGGCTTCGTCGACGTCGAACCAAGTCGCAGCGATCGTCGGTATCCGTCACAAGTTCTAATAAGTCGTAATAAAAACAGTTGTCTTGAAAGGCGCCTTCGGGCGCCTTTTTTTCGTCCTGATTCCGGCTGAATATGCCCGGTATCGGCGTTTCCGATAAAAAAAAGCCTCCGCATCTTGCGATGCGAAGGCTTGCTGTTTCTTTTGCGCTTTACCGCCGGGAAGTTCTCAGGCGTTGCCGTCGCGCAACTCTCTGCGCAGTATCTTGCCGACATTGCTCTTGGGCAATTCCGTCCGGAACTCGATCACACGCGGCCGCTTGTAACCCGTCAAGCGCTCCTTGCAGTAGGCCATCACATCGGCTTCAGTCAAATGCGGATCGCGGCGCACGACAAACAGTTTGACCGCTTCGCCGGAGGTCGCATCCTTCACACCGACCGCCGCTACTTCGAAAACGCCCGGAAGCTTCGCCACCACGTCCTCTATCTCGTTCGGATACACGTTGAAGCCCGACACCAGGATCATGTCCTTCTTGCGATCCACGATCTTCACGTATCCGCGTTCGTCCATGATGCCGACGTCGCCTGACTTGAAGAAACCGTCGGACGTCATCACTTTCGCCGTCTCATCGGGACGATTCCAGTAACCCGCCATCACCTGTGGCCCGCGAATGCAGATCTCACCGGGCTGGCCGAGCGGCATATCGTTGTTGTCGTCGTCGCGGATGACGAGTTCGGTGGAGGGAAACGGCAAGCCGATCGTGCCGGTGTATTCGGTGGCAGTCACCGGATTGCACGTCACGCAAGGCGACGTTTCGGACAACCCATAACCTTCGATAATCGGCGAACCCGTCGTCTCGAACCATCGCTTCGCCACGGCTTCCTGCACGGCCATGCCGCCGCCGTTCGCTGCGATCAGTTTGGAAAAATCGAGCTTGGCGAATTCCGGATTGTTCAGCAGCGCGTTGTACAGCGTGTTCACGGCCGGAAATGTGTTGATCGCGAAGCCTTTCAGCTCCTTGATCGTGCCGGGGATATCGCGCGGATTCGGAATCAGGATGCCCATGCCGCCCGTGCGCAGGGTCAGGAAGCCGCAAACGGTCAGCGCAAAGATGTGATAAAGCGGCAGTGCCACGACGGTCACGAACTGATCGATGTCGGGCCGGTTCTTGCGTCCGGGTTCGAGCCAGACTTCGGACTGCAAGACGTTGGCGATCAAATTTCGATGCAGCAACATCGCGCCCTTCGCCACACCCGTTGTGCCGCCGGTGTACTGGAGGAAAGCGATGTCGTCGGGACCTTGCTTGATAGGTTTGAGCGTTTCGCGCGCGCCTTGCCGAAGAGCCGCGTTGAAACTCACGTGGCCAGGGAGATTCCACGCCGGCACCAGTTTCTTCACGCGACGCACGACGAAGTTGACGATCACGCCCTTCGCGCCCATCAGATCGCCCATCGACGCAACCACGACGTGCTTGATCGCCGTGTTCTTGGCGACGACCTGCACGGTGTGCGCGAAGTTCTCGAGCACGACAATCGCCTCGGCTCCCGAATCCCTCAACTGATGTTCGAGTTCACGCGGCGTATAGAGCGGATTCACGTTCACGACGACATAACCCGCGCGCAAGATCGCGACAATGGCGACGGGATACTGCAGCACGTTCGGCATCATGATCGCGACGCGCGCTCCGGGCTTCAACCCACGCGACTGGAACCATGCAGCAAGCTGGGTGGACAGCGTGTCGAGTTCGCCATACGTGATTGCCTTGCCCATGCAAACAAACGCGCGCTTGTTGCGGTACTCGCGAAAACTCTCTTCGAGCAACTCGGAAAGCGAGTTGAACTGAGTCTCGTCGATTTCCTCGGGCACGCCTGCCGGATAAGACTTCAGCCAGATTTTTTCCATACGGCGTCTCCTTTGTATGATTTTAGAATGGTCGTGCGAAAATACTCCGTAGCGCATCCTAGCTGCTCGATCGCATTCCGACAACCGGGTTAGACGCCAGCTTCCAATCCGGCCGGCACGTGCTTCGCCTTACCCTGTATGGCTTCTGCCTGTTTTGACTGATTCAGTACGCCGCCTCGACCTCCACGAGACAGTCATAAAATGTCGCCGATCCGCCGAGATCGGTCAAAGCCTGGCTGGTCACCTGATTGGCGTTGCAGCCATCCGGCGCGAGCTTCTTCCACCACACCGATAATCCCACCACCACGCCCTCACGCGCACGATCGGTGACGCGCACACGCGCCTCCATCGAACCGCGATCGTTGAATATGCGTACCCGCTCACCCTCGGTGATCTGACGGGCGTGGGCGTCGGCGGGATGCATGTCGAGATGCGGTTCGCCTTCCGTCGATCGCAGGCTTTCCACATTAACGAAGCTGCTGTTGAGGAAGTTCCGAGCGGGCGGGGAGATCATCGCGAGCGGATAGCGCGCAGCGAGTTCCGGCGCGTACTCGGCCGACTCGTACGGCGGCAGATAATCCGGCACCGGTTCGAGCCCGGCACGTTGCAAACGCTCACTGAAAAATTCGCATTTCCCCGATGGCGTGTGGAAACCGCCCTCGGCAAACGGCGCTTCCGCCAGCTTGAGCTGCGCCCAGCCCTTCGTTTTGAGCGTCTCCCAGCTAACACCCGTCAGCGCGGGATCGTCCCAGCGGAATGCCTTCGATGCCACCTCTTCGTCACTTTCGAACAGTGCCGGATGCGTGAGCCCCATCGCCCTGGCCAGGCCGCGAAAAATCTCCGTGTTCGCCCGCGATTCGCCCACCGGCGCGATCGCCGGCAAGTTCGCCATCACATGCGTGTGGCCGTACGACTTGTGGGCGTCGAGATGCTCGAGCTGCGTGGTCGCCGGCAAGATCAGATCGGCGTAATCGGCGGTATCGGTCTGGAAATGTTCGAGCACGATGGTGAACAGGTCTTCACGCGCGAAGCCCGCCGCGACCTTGGCTGAATCCGGCGCGACCGCGACCGGGTTCGAGTTATAGACAATCAACGCTTCAACCTTCGGGCCGAAGCTTGCGTCGCCGCTATGCAACAACGCGTCACCGATAGCATTCATGTTCACGATGCGCGGAAGCTTCGATGGCCATCCCGCCAACAAGTCCGGCCGTTCGAGCGCGTTGACATCGACCGGAGCCCAACCCGACGATGACAGCAGCAAGCCGCCCGAACGCTCACGCCATGCGCCGGTCAGGGACGGCAGACAGGCTATCGCGCGGACCGCATTGCCGCCGCCACGCACGCGCTGCATTCCGTAGTTGAGGCGTATCGATGCCTTTTTCGTCGATCCGAATGCCCGCGCGAGATCGATCACGACCTGCTCTTCGATCCCGCATATTTTCGCGACGCGCGCCGGCGGATAGTCGTGGGCGCGAGCCTTGAGTTGATCGAAGCCGAGCGTGTAGGCATCGATGTAGTCCTGATCGATCATTCCTTCGCCGATCATCACGTTCATCATGCCGAGCGCCAGCGCGCCATCCGTGCCCGGTTTCAACGCGATGTGCTGATGGCATTTTTCTGCGGTCAACGAGCGGTATGGATCGATGGCGATTAACCGGGCGCCACGTCGTTTGGCCTCCTGCGCGCGCGTCCAGAAATGCAGATTCGATGCGATCGAATTCGATCCCCAGATCAGGATCAGCTCGCTTTCCTCGAAATACTCTGTATGCATGCCGAGACTTCCGCCGTATGTGTAGCGCAAGCCCGCGGCGCCGGCGGCCGCGCAAATGGTGCGATCCAGACGCGACGCGCCGAGCACATTGAAGAACCGCGCCGCAATACTTTCGCCCTGAACGAGCCCCATGGTGCCCGCGTAGCTATAGGGCAAGATCGCTTCGGGCGCTCGGGCCGCGATTTCGTTCAGACGTTCAGCGGCGAATTTCAGCGCTTCGTCCCAGCCAATCGCTTCGAAACGGCCTTGACCCTTCGGACCGACGCGACGCATCGGTGTGAGCAATCGATCTCGATGATGTGTCCGTTCGGCATAGCGCGACACCTTCGTACAAAGCACGCCCTGCGTGGGCGGATGATCCGGGTCGCCGGTCACCTTGACGGCGCGGCCGTCCTTCACCGTGACGCGCATCGCGCAGGTGTCGGGACAGTCGTGCGGGCAGACGGCGCGGGCGAATTCGGCGAGAGCATTCATGCGGATATCCGGTAGGAACGTGCAAAGAGCAGACAGAGAAGTCGATTTTATTACGGTTGGCCTGACCTCACCGTCCCGAACTTCGATAAATAGTCGCGGGCGTAGAATGGAGCGATCGACGCGAACGACAGCACGCGCAACGTTAATTTTTCAGGCAGAGGCCAGTTTCATGAATCTGATTCCAGAAATCCAAGCGTCGCACGAGGAGATCAAAACTCTGCGACGAACGATCCATGCGCATCCCGAGTTGCGCTATGAAGAAGTTGGCACGGCAAAACTAGTCGCCGAAAATCTCGAACGATGGGGCCTGGAGGTTCATCGCGGCATGGGCAAAACTGGAGTAGTCGGTGTGCTCAAACGCGGCTCGAGTCTCCGGTGCGTGGGCCTGCGAGCCGACATGGACGCGTTGCCGATCACCGAAATCAACACGTTCGGCCATCGGTCGCAAAATGAAGGACGCATGCATGCGTGCGGTCACGACGGCCATACCGCGATGTTATTGGGCGCGGCGAAATATCTGGCTGAGCACGGGAAGTTCGACGGCACCATCGTGTTCATCTTTCAGCCAGCCGAAGAAGGCGGTGCGGGCGCCAAGGCAATGATTGAAGACGGGTTATTCGAACAATTTCCCGTTGACGCGGTGTTTGGCATCCACAACTGGCCAGGCATTCCCGCGGGTCACTTCGGCGTCACCCCAGGCCCGATCATGGCGTCGAGCAACGAATTTCGCATAAACATCAAGGGCATTGGCTCACACGCAGCGTTACCGCACAACGGACACGACCCGGTATTCACCGCGGTTCAGATTGCCAATGGGCTGCAAGGGATTATCACGCGCAACAAGAAACCCATCGATACCGCTGTCCTTTCGATCACCCAGATCCATGCCGGCGACACGTCCAACGTTGTCCCCGATGAGGCTTGGCTCGGTGGCACCGTGCGAACATTTACCGTTGAAACACTTGATTTGATCGAGCACCGGATGCGGAAGATTGTCGAGTCCACCGCGGCTGCATACGAGTGCGAGGTTTCCATCGATTTTCATCGCAACTATCCGCCCACGATCAACGACGCTGAGCAGACGCGGTTCGCGGCGTCGGTGATGACGGAGGTCGTCGGAAAGGAAAACGTCAATGCATCCGTTGAACCGACAATGGGCGCAGAGGACTTTTCCTTCATGCTGCTTGCGAAGCCGGGCTGCTATGCGTTTTTGGGGAACGGCGAAGGATCTCATCGGGAAGCTGGACACGGCTTGGGTCCGTGCATGCTTCACAACGCAAGCTACGATTTCAACGACGCACTGTTATCAGTTGGATCGACGTATTGGGTGCGGCTTGCGGAAAAATTTCTGGCAATTCGAGATCAGGCGACAAGCTGATTCAGTTCCGCACTTTCATTTCAAAATCGGTGCGTCTACTGTGTTTTAGGTAGACGCATTTTGTTTTGTAGCCGCGGGTTGCGTTTCAGCGATCTGATAGATCTGATAGGCGAGCGTTTTGGATTCGCTTATCCGCGTGATCGGGAGATGGTCTGGTTTCGTATGGACATGGCTTGTCTCTGTTTGAAAGCCGCAGATCCACGATGTATACGTGTTGATGTCAAAGCACCGCACGTTTTGAGCGATTCGAACTGAAGGGAACTAGAAACGCAAAAACCCCACTTTTTGGGTGGGGTTTTTGTTAGCTGGCAAGTGCTCGAAAGCGGCTTGTGAGCAGA
>NZ_JALPRJ010000055.1 GCF_030464885.1 Caballeronia sp. SEWSISQ10-4 2
GCCACGCACAGTGGCTAATAGTGATAAAGAGAACAGCCAGCATAGACCGGCCACGTGCGCCGAAAGCACCACCCCAGGGCATCGAACAGATCCACCATGGGCTAAAGGTCTCCGGGTACGCCATACGACGGCGCCTGCTCAGGGTGCTTTGCGCGCGTCGCATAGTCGTTCATCTGCGGTTCGTAGCGCTGCCAAAGCGCACGCAAGTCGGCGATGGGTTCATCGGACCAGTCCACACGCAATTCCGCAAGCGGCCAGACGTCCCGCCCGTACACGCAAAAACCCGCCGAATGCACCGGCCCTGCCTCGCCGCCTGCTGCCGCACCGGCTTCCAGCGCAATGATCAATCGCTCTGGAAGCGAGCTCGCGTGAGACGCTTCAAAGGCTGCGACCATAGCTGCCGGAATGCCGTCGTGCGCAAGCAGATTGCCCGCAGCGATGCAGTCGCGCCCCGCCTTCGTCGCGATAACGCCAAGCCCTTTCGCACCCGTTGCCGCAGCCCGCGAACCGTCTGCATCGAGTACCGCAAGCTGTCGCCACTCGACGTAAGGCCGTGCGTCCTGCAACTGTCGCAACGTGCTCTCAGCGCCGAATCCCTGCGCGAGCAATTGCAGGCCAAGCACGCCGAGCCGTGGATCAGTCACGTTCTGGCTCAGCACCACGCCGTGCGGACTGGCCCACAGGCAACGGCTAGGCACCGCGATACTCGAACTGCATACCAACCCGCCGACCATGCCCGTGCGCTCGCATCGGCCAGCCAGTGAAAATGTCATGAGGAGGCTCCGCTCAACTATTTGGAATCACGGCAATCACATCGATCTCGACCAGCCACTCGGGCCGCGCGAGCGCTGAAATCACAAGTCCAGTGGACACCGGATACACGCCCTTCAGCCACTTTCCCACCACCGTATAAACGGCCTCGCGATAACGGACATCGACAAGATAAATCGTGATCTTGCAGATATCCTCAAGCTTGCTGCCAGCTTCGCCGAGCAGCATCGCGATGTTCGCCATGGCCTTTTCTGTCTGCACGGCGACGTCGCCGATACCGACCGATTCGCGCGTATCCAGATCCTGCCCGATCTGGCCGCGTACGTACACTGTGCCGTTCGCGACCACGGCCTGGCACAGATCGTTATCCAGTTTCTGCTCAGGATACGTGTCGCGGGTATTGAATTTGCGGATGCGGGTATGGCTCATGGACACCTCATACAACGCGCTTGAGCCGCGGCTCTGCGCTGGATTGAACAACACGGTCCGACAGGTTCGCAGCCTTCTTCACATAGCCCAGCGTGCTGTCGAAATCGAAGTTGCGGAATACGGCGCCCAGATGCGCGAACGGCGGCGACTGAGCAAACAACTGGAACGTGAGCCGATGCCCGGCATAGTCGGAATTCAGCAAGTCGTGGGCGAAGGCAAGCAGCTTGCGGCGGTCATCCGAGACCCAGTTTTCATTGACGGTGTAGTACTTGTCAAGCCAGGCGCTGATCTCAGGATTGGCGAACGATGCCGCGTCTGGCGTGACGCAAATCTGGCCGCCGCACAACTCGCGTGCAAGATGCATCATCTCGTGAAGCCGCGAGCAGGCCTGCACGCGACCCGTATAAAGCAGCGACTGGTTGGGCATCATCAGCCCTGCCGGACTACGCTCGCCGCATGCGATCGACGCGGTCAAATGCGCGTTGATGGTCTCGCGATACACAGCGAGCGTGGACAACTTCTCCTGCACGGCCTGCTGCTTTTCAAGGCCGGTCTGACGCGCATTGAACAGCGCCGTGCCGATCATCAAATCCGCCAGACGCAGGTTGCGCTGCACGAACGCGAACGCGCTATAGCGATGCAGCGTGGCGCGAATAAACGTGGCGGCCTTCGTGTGCTGATAGAACAGCACGTCTTCCCACGGGATCAGGACGTTGTCGAAGATCAGCAAGGTATCGATTTCATCGCAGCGGTTGGAGAGCGGATAGTCCTCCGCGTTCGCCCGCCCAGCGAAGCCCGTGCGACAGATGAACTTGAGCCCCGGCGCGGACATGTTGACGATGAAACCCACCGCGTAGTCGGAGAGCTTCGCATCGCCCCAATTGGCGATAGTCGGCTTGACGAACGCCTGGTTCGCATACGCCGCTGCCGTCTCGTACTTCGCGCCACGCACCACAATGCCCGCATCGGTTTCTTTCACCACATGCAGCAGCATGTCGGGGTCCTGCTCCTGAGGCGGTTTCGATCGATCGCCCTTCGGGTCGGTATTGGCCGACACGTGGAACGGATCTTCATGCAACGTCCGATGAATGTGACGCTCGATGTTCTCGGCAAAACGCGGATCGACTTCATTCAGCACGTCCTTGCCGTCATACAGCGACCACATCTCGCCGATGGTTTCATCACCCACCCGCGTCGCAATACCGCCAACGTCATCCAGCACGGTATCGACCGCCAGCCGCTTGTCGTGCCAGTCCTGTTGCGTGTACGGCAGCTTCAGGCCGACGGCGTTGCGCTCGCCGGTTTGCGTATCCACGTAGGTCATCGCGTCCTGCGTCGCTTTCTCGTGCGCCATGTCATAGATGCGCGCACGGATATCGACGATAGGCTTGAACATGGGGTGCGTGGTCACGTCGTTCACGCGTTCGCCGTTGATCCAGACCTGCCGTCCATCGCGAATGGAATCGCGATACTGTTCGCCTGTTCTGATCATTTACTGTGCCTCGGTCCGTTGGGAATATTGTTCATGCCGGCAGCGCCCGCATGTTCTGAGTCGTTTAAAACGCCAGGAACTGGCCGTAGTCGCGTTTGCAATAAAGCAGGGGCATGTGCTGCGCCGGCGCCCGTGTGATAGCCGCCACTTCGCCGAAAAACACCGTGTGCGTGCCGATGATTTGCTGCGCGACCACGCGGCATTCGATCGCGGCAACCGCACCGTCGATGAGCGGCACGCCGAGGGTGCCGGGCGTATTCGTGCAGCAGGAAAAATCGAAGGGCTTGGCCGTGGCCGACCGGCCCGCGAACGTATCGGCAATACCGCGCTGCGCCACGTTCAGCAGGTTCACCGCGAACACGCCGTTCGCCGCGACGGCTGCGTTAGCCGGGCTGCGTGTATTGATGCAGACCAGCAAGGTGGGCGGGTCCGCGCACACCGAACTGCAGGCGCTGACCGTCACGCCGAAACGCTGGTCGCCGCTGCCGGTCGTCACCACATGAACCGAGGTGGAGTTCGATGCCATGGAATCCAGGAACGCGGTGCGCAGGGTTTCCACCGCGCCGTCAAGTTCCACCGTGTTTTCCGTTGAACCGCTGTCTCGTTGCATGTCGTCCCCCTCGCGTGTCCGCTAGCCTTTCGCAAAATCTACGCTCGGGCAACGCATCTGAAAAACATATTTCAAAAATGCAAATCATCGGTTTTGCCTATGCAAGCCGATTTATGTCCACGCACAATGAGACCGATAGAAGACCACGGGGCGGATCATGGAACCTGCGCAATTACGCTATTCGCTACGACAGTTGAGGTATTTCGTCGTCACGGCGGAAGTCTTGTCGTTCACTGCCGCGGCCAAGCTGCTGCATATCTCCCAGCCGTCCATCTCGACGGCGCTCGCGGACCTGGAAGTGTCGTTCGGCATCCAGCTTTTTATCCGCCACCATGCCAGCGGGTTATCCCTTACTCAGGCTGGCCGCGAGATGCTCGGCCGCGCGCGCGACCTGCTGAAGAACGCCGAAGACCTGCAGACGGCGGCCAAGGAAATGGACGGCGGCATGTCCGGCGCCATCACGCTCGGCTGCCTCGTCTCTCTCGCGCCGCCGCTCATGCCCGCCATGATGAGCCGCTTTATCGCGGGTCACGCGGGCATTGCCTTCCGTACGCTCGAAGCGCATCAGGAGGATTTGCTGCGCGGCCTGCACGATGGTTCGCTAGATATAGCGCTGACCTACAACCTCGATCTGACCGATGACATCGCGTTCACGCCGTTGCTCACGCTGCCGCCTTATGTGATCCTTCCGAAAACCCACAGGCTTGCACGCGCGCGCACCGTTGCGCTGGCGGACCTGCGCGACGAGCCCTACGTGATGCTGGACCTGCCGCACAGCCGCGAGTACTTCGCCGGACTCTTCGACGCGGTCGGTGGCCGGCCCATCGCAGCGTTCAAGTCGTCGCAACCCGAAGTCGTGCGCGGCATGGTGGCGAACGGCCTCGGCTACAGCATTCTCAACTTTCCGCTCAAATCAAACCGCACCGTGGACGGCGAGGACTTCGTGATCAAGCAGTTCAGGGACGAAGTGAACGCGACCACGCTTGGCATCGCGCAATCCAGAAGCATGAAACCCCGGCAAGTCGTCCAGCATTTTGCAGCGTTTTGCGAGGCGGAAATCAAGCGCGAACGCGTGGGCTGAAAGCGTGTTTGAAAACATCGCGCTAGATAGGAAAAAGCTTGGTTCTACATGCAAAAACAATATTTTGGCTGGTAATTTGACTTGATAGATTGATGTCCATACCGCGAGCAGCTCGTAGAAAGGGTTGCAGCATTCACTGAACGGGACAGGGAGGCGCGATGGGTTCGTCAACGGCATCCTCTATGGCAGCTACGAACGCGTCCGGCGCTGGAATTGAAATCGTCCGTCAGTTGCAGGCCAACTGCGAACGCCCGTTCAGCGACGCACGCTCGATGCCGCCCGCCGTCTACACCTCGCCCGACTTCCTCGCGCTGGAACAGACACACATCTTTCATCGCGAGTGGCTTTGCGCCGGCCGTGCCAGCGCGCTGGCTGAAGCGGGCGACTACCTCACTGCCGACATCGACGGCCAGCCGATCGTCGTCTTGCGCGACGAGAACCTGGAGTTGAAGGCATTCTCCAACGTGTGTTTGCACCGCATGTCCGTCCTGCTCGAAGGCCGCGGCAACGTCAGGCGAATCGTCTGTCCATATCACGCATGGAACTACACGCTGGACGGCACGCTTCAAGGCGCACCGATGATGGAACGGCAAAGCGGATTTTGTAAGGAAAGCTACCGGTTGCCATCCGTTCGATGCGAAACCTGGCAAGGCTGGATCTACATCACGCTCGATGCCGATGCACCTCCCGTTGCCGAGAAGCTCGCGAGCCTCACGGATCTGATCGCCAGCTACGGCATGACTGATTACAAGGAAACCTTCTACGAAGAGCACGTCTGGGATACGAACTGGAAGATCCTCGCTGAAAACTTCATGGAGAGTTATCACCTGCCCATGCTGCATCGGGCAACCGTGGGACCGCATTCTCGGCTGGACGAGATGGAATGCCCGCCCGGCAGCGACGCGTTCAACTATCACTGGATCACCAAGGAAGCGTCCCTGCCCATTGGCCAGGCGCATCCGGACAACCAGCGCCTGCAAGGCCACTGGCGCAAGACCACCGCCCTGCTCGCGATCTATCCGACCCATCTTGTCACGCTGACGCCGGGTTACTTCTGGTATCTCGTGCTGCAACCGGTGGGCACCGGTCGAGTTCATATCCGCTTCGGCGGTGGACTGGCGCCCGAGTTCATCGCCGATCCGAGGGCTGCTCAATATATGGCGTCGCTTAAAGAATTGCTGGACGCGGTCAACGAGGAAGACCGGCGCGGGGTGCAGGCCGTGTTCCGCGGCGTGCAGGCGCCGCTTGCGAAACCGGGCCATCTCAGTCATCTCGAACGGCCGAACTATGACTTCGCTCGTTACCTCGCGCAGCAGCTTGCCTGACCACCCCATTCACCAGGGCACGACACGATGTCAACCCAGTCCTTCATCTCCTTCGCGGGCGTGAGCAAGACGTATGACGGCGTTCACTACGTCGTGGAAGGGCTCGACCTCGAGGTGGCGAAAGGCGAATTCGTCTCGTTGCTTGGACCGTCCGGCTCGGGGAAAACCACGACGCTGATGATGCTCGCCGGTTTCGAATCCGCGACGCAGGGAGAGATCCGCCTGAACGGAAAACGTCTCGACGATAAACCACCGCATCAACGCGATATCGGCATGGTGTTTCAGAACTACGCGCTGTTTCCGCATCTGACGATCGAGCAGAACGTCGCGTTTCCGTTGTCGGTGCGGGGCATCGGCAAGGCAGAACAAAAGGCGCGCGTGAAGCGCGCGCTCGAGATGGTCGAGTTGCCGCAACTGGCTTCCCGCCGGCCATCGCAGTTGTCAGGCGGTCAGCAGCAGCGCGTCGCCCTCGCCCGCGCACTGGTGTTCGAGCCTAGCGTGGTGCTGATGGATGAACCGCTCGGCGCGCTCGACAAGCGGCTGCGCGAAACGATGCAATACGAAATCATGCGGCTGCATCGCGAGCTGGGGTTGACCGTGGTTTATGTGACGCATGACCAGGCGGAAGCATTGACCATGTCGGATCGCGTGGCTGTTTTCTCCGATGGCCGCATCCAGCAGGCAGCGACACCCACCGAACTCTATGAGAACGCGCACAACGCGTTCGTGGCGAATTTTGTTGGCGAGAACAACGGCTTGACGGGCCGTGTGCTCGAACAGGATACAAGCTGGGCGATGCTGGAACTGCCCGATGGCGCGGTCATTCGCGGACGCTGCGGACGCGGCCTCCGGACCGGCGAGGAAGCGATGCTGGCGCTGCGCCCCGAGCGCGCGCATATAGCGTCCCCTGACGGTGCGCCAAGCGCTGCGGACACCAACGTGGTGGCCGCGCGCGTGGAAGAACTCGTGTATTGCGGCGATCACCACCGCGTTCACCTGAAACTCGGTCATGGCGACAACCTCATTGTCAAAGTGCCGAATACGCAGCACCACGATCTTCCGTCTCTCGGCAGTGCAACCGCCGTGGCATGGCGCCACGACGACTGCAAGATCCTCGCAACGGCCGTGACTTACGGCCCTGCTCCGTCTCTCACCGCAGGAGTCAACTGACATGAAAGCAACTATTATTCGAACCGGTCTGACGGGCATCGCCGGACTCGCCCTTGCCGCGACGAGCCTGTTCTCCGTGACCGCGCACGCAGCCGATACCATCTCCGTCGTTACCTTCGGCGGCGCTTATGAAGCCGCGGCGAAGAAGGCATGGTTTGAGCCGTTCACGGCCGCGACCGGCATCGGCTTCTCGACCGAATCGTACGATGGCGGCCTCGCCAAGCTGTCGGCGATGGAACAAGCGAAGAACCCGACGTGGGACCTGATCGACCTTGAATCCAACGACGCGATTACCGGTTGCGATGAAGGTCTGTTGCGCAAGATCGACAAAAAATCGCTTGGCAACACCAGCGCCTTCATTCCCGGCTCGATCATGGATTGCGCGGTAGCCGCCATGGTGTGGTCGACCGTGTACGCCTACGACACCACCAAGCTCAAGGCTGCTCCGACCACGATCAACGACTTCTTCGACCTGAAGAAATACCCCGGCAAACGCGGCTTGCGCAAGTCGCCGAAGGTGACGCTTGAATGGGCGCTGCTCGCCGACGGCGTAAAACCCGCCGACGTCTACAAGGTGCTCGGCACGCCCGCCGGCGTCGACCGCGCGTTCAAGAAACTCGACACGATCAAGTCGAGCATCGTCTGGTGGGAGGCCGGCGCGCAACCGCCGCAACTGCTCTCCGACGGCGCAGTGGTCATGACGCAGGCCTATAACGGACGTATAGACAACGCTGTGCATGCGGACCACAAGCCGTTCGCGTCGGTGTGGGACGGCCAGGTCTACGACTTCGAATGGTGGGGTATCCCGATGGGCGCGAAGAACGCCGACGCTGCAGCAAAGTTCATTGCCGCGTCCTCCACGGCGAAAAGCTATGCAGAGCTGACCAAGTACATCGCTTACGCGCCGCCGCGCAAGGACTCCATTCCGCTGATCGCGAAGGATCGCCTGAACGACTTGCCGACCGCTCCCGCCAACTTCAAGCGCGCCGTGCAGATCAACGCGAGCTTCTGGGCGGATAACGCCGACCAGATCAACAAGCGCTTCCAGGTCTGGCTGACACAGTAAGGCGACTCGTGACCGTGACAGTGACCAGCAATCTGCGGGAACCGGCTGAACCATCGGCCGGTCTCGACGGCCGCGCGGCGTACGAGAAGACCCGCCGCCGGGCTTCGGCCCAGGCGCTCTTGCTCGCCCTGCCGCTGCTGTTGTTCCTGCTCGCCACCTTCATTGCGCCGATCGCAATCCTGCTTTCACGGAGCGTCAAAAATCACGAGGTGCCGGTGAACCTGCCGGCGTTATCGGCGGCGCTCAATGCGTGGAACGGCGAAGGTTTGCCTGACGAGCACACCTACGCCATCCTCGCGGCCGATATGCGCCGTGCGTCGCTGGAAGGGCAACTCGGGACCGTCGCGCGGCGGCTGAACTTCTATCTGCCGGAGTTTCGCAGCTTGCTGATGCGGACCGCACGGCAGTTGCCGGAGGAGGCGCCGCCCGCGTGGAAGCCTGCGTTGATCGAACTCGATCCGCGCTGGGGCACGCATGACATCTGGCGCATCATGAAGCGCTCCGCCGCAACGCCTACGCCCGACTACCTGCTGGCTGCCGTCGATGCCACCGTTGCGCCTAACGGTTCACTCGCCTTCCTGCCCGCTGACAGTTCGGTGTTCCTGAGCGCGTTCGCCCGCACTGTGTGGATCAGTGCGACGGTCACCCTGCTGTGTCTCTTGCTCGGTTATCCGCTCGCGTATTTGCTCGCCACTCTGCCGCCGGCCAAAAGCAACCGGCTGATGCTGCTGGTGATCGTGCCGTTCTGGACGTCGCTGCTCGTGCGTACGACCGCGTGGTATGTGCTGCTTCAACCAAGCGGCGTCATCAACAGTCTGCTCATGGGGATGGGTCTCGTCAGCCATCCGTTGCCGCTCTTGTTCAACCGTACCGGCGTGTTGATCGGCATGACGCATATTCTCCTGCCCTACATGATCCTCGCGATCTATTCGGTCATGAAGAGCGTGTCGCCGGTCTACATGCGCGCGGCGCAATCGCTTGGTGCGCATCCGGTCACGGCGTTTATTCGCATCTATATGCCGCAGACCATGCCGGGTGTCGGCGCGGGCTGCTTCCTCGTCTTCGTGCTCGCGCTCGGCTACTACATCACGCCTGCCTTGCTGGGCGGCGCCGGCGATGAAATGATCAGCCAGTTGATCGCAGCGCAGACCAACGAACAACTCAACTGGGGGCTGGCCGGCGCGTTGTCGGCGTATCTCGTGATCTTTACGGCCGTGTTCTATTTCGTGTTCAACCGGCTTGTCGGCATCGACCGGTTGCGCTTCGGCTAGAGGGGGAAACACTCATGAAAAGCCAGCGCCATCTCGTGCTCTCCGAACGCATTGCGTCGAAGTGGCTGCGCGTGCATTCCGCGCTCATCCTGTTCTTCCTGATCGCGCCTATTCTTGCGATCGTGCCGCTGTCGTTCAATAGCGGCTCGTACTTCTCATATCCGATGCAAGGCTTCTCGCTGCATTGGTATACGAAGGCCCTGGGCAGCGGCGACTGGCAACGTGCGTTCGTCAACAGCATCGGCATTGGTGCGGCTTCCACGCTGCTTGCCACTTGCCTCGGCACACTCGCGGCACTGGGCTTAAGCCGGTCGAACTTTCCGTTTCGCGCAGTCATCATGCCGCTGCTCATCTCGCCGATGATCATCCCTATCGTCGTCGTTGCGGCTGGCTTTTATCTGGTCTTCGCGCCGCTGGGGCTGGTGAATTCCTATGTCGGCGTGGTGCTCGCGCACGCGGCGCTGGGCACGCCGTTCGTGGTGATCACCGTCACGGCGTCCCTGCTTTCTTTTGACCAGAGCCTCATTCGCGCCGCGTCCGGATTAGGGGCTACGCCGTGGATTGCTTTTCGCCGCGTGACGTTGCCGTTGATCACGCCGGCCGTGGCGACCGGCAGCGTCTTTGCGTTCGCCACCTCGTTCGATGAAGTCATCGTGATTCTTTTTATCGGCGGCCCGGATCAGCGGACCGTGCCACGCCAGATGTGGAGCGGCATTCGCGATTCCATCGATCCATCGATTCTCGCTGTAGCCACCATGCTGATCCTGTTTGCGGTGGCGCTGTTCAGCAGCATTAACTGGCTTCGCGGGCGCAGCGCGGCGGCAGCGCTGCCTGGAAGCTGAATACTTCGAGGGAACCCTGTTCCTTCGCTAGCAGCGACACGCGTTTCGACAAGACCAAACGTGCAGTGTTGCTTGATCAATCGTCAAAGGAGAGCAGCATGCTGGCCACGGAACGGGAAGCGTTTGAGCGTGACGGCGCCGCCGTCTTGCGCGGGGTGTTCAAGGACTGGATCGAACTGTTGCGCGAAGGCGTGGAGTACAACGCCACTCACCCGGGACCGTCGTTCAGGAACTACACGCCCGAGAAAACGACGGGACGCTTCTTCGGCGATTACTGCAACTGGCAGCGTATTGAACCGTTCAGGGATTTCGTCGAACACAGTGCGGCTGCGTCGGTTGCGCAGGCTTTGATGGGCTCGCAGCGTGCGCGTATTTTTCATGAGCATGTGCTGGTCAAGGAGGCTGGCGCGGCGAAGCTTACGCCGTGGCATCACGATGAACCCTATTACTGCGTCAGCGCCGAGCAGGCCGTCAGCCTATGGATTCCGCTTGATCCGGTGCCTCGCGAAACTTGCGTCGAGTTCGTGGCCGGGTCGCATAAGTGGGGGAAGCTGTTCCGTCCGCGCAAGTTCAGCGGCGTGGCGTATGACCATAAATCGGATCGGCTCGAAGAGTTGCCGGATATCGATGCGAACCGGGATGACTATCGGATTCTCGGCTGGGATCTGGAGCCGGGCGATGCCATCGCGTTTAACTTTCATACGGTGCACGGAGCGCCGGGGAATCTCGCCAGCCAGCAATCGCGGCGGGTGGTGTCGTTCCGATGGCTCGGCGATGGTGCGCATTATGTGGACCGTGGCGGGGAGACTTCGCCGCCCTATCCCGAGTTAATGGGCCGGCTCAAGTCTGGCGATCCGCTGCCTGAAGCGGAGTTTCCTTTTATCGTTTAGTGCCTGGTCGCAGCGCAGGGAAACGGAATTAGCTGGATTGGCGCGCGGTTAACCAGACTCGAGAGAGCGGATTTTTCTGGATTGCCAGGAAAGCCCCGAATTCAAACGATCGCCGCGCCGGCTCTCGTGCGCTGGCCGTCAATTGGCCGCAATAAGCCTGACACCAGGCGTAGTGCGCCGCGGCGCAGTTGGCACCCGACATGTGCACGGATGCTCGATCGTTCCGAGAAGGCGACAGACGCTTGACGACCCCTATGCGCAGATCGCAACTATGTGCACGTGCCACGAGATTGACGGTGCCGCCCTCGATTCGGTGGGGATTCGGGCTGAGACCTTCTTCACATAGTTATCGCGTCTGCAGTGCTGCCGGGAGTGTGTCCGGGGACTCGTGCTACGCATGGCGATGTTGGCCTATCAGGCGGTTCTGGTTGTGCAAGTGCTCTCTCTTTCATTGCAAGGTCAGTCTCGACGTAGCGGTAATTGTTCGTCGTGCCATCATGGCAGAGCCCAAGCGACCCCCTCACTTCGCAGCAGAAACTATGTCCAGATCTACGCTGACCGACCTCGCCAGCAGCCGCGCCGGTGCTGAATCCACCACGTACCCTTGCACGATCTGCACATAGTTTCGATCTGCGCATAGGGTCGCTATGTAAAGCTTCGCATAGCGACCCTGAAGGGACGTTCCGATGCCTCCAAAGCGGCTTTTTGACTGTTTCGTTCGACCGCAAAAACGCGAAACTACTTGCACCTCGAATGCGCCAACTGGCGCTCGCACGCAGCACGTGAATAGGGCTGATGCTCGACACCGCTCTTAACGACGTATTTTCCGTAGGCAACGAATTCGTAGTAGAGGGCCATAGTCTCAGCATGGGAGCGCGCCCAGAATGTCCAGATCCATTCGCTACCCGGCTCGTTAAGAGCACGCGCGGCGTCCCCGTCCGGCCCATGTGGGATGCATGCTGGCAGTGAGTTGCCGAGCTCGTCTGGACATAACCAAACGTCATGCAGGTAACCAAGGTTTCCTCTCATCTGAGCGAGTCTCTACAACGTGATTTCGTCTTCAAACATCGTCAAGCAGCTGGCTGCAGTGCGCCAGGTGCCAGACGATTGAGCGTTGCCGCAGCATCGGGATCGAGGTAATAAAGTACCATCGCCTGTCCGTTGTCTTTGGAATAAAATCGGCGCCCGTCAAGCTGTTGAATATCGCGCATGACATGAGAAACGGTCAGCGGATCCGCCCAAGTACCCGTTACCTCCGCCGAAAAATCGCGCTCGACGTCCCCGATCCGATACTTCAACCAAGCTTTGGCGCGTTGTACATCAACAAAATCTCTAACATCGTTCAGGCCGTCAGACATCCCGGTAACCTGGCACAATCGTTTTACGATCCGCGTGTAGTCGCCCGTTGAAGTAATGCACTCCAGGTCGAAGTTCCACACCCGCGAACAAAATGGACGGTTCCACGGCTCACGCTCCACCTCGATCCCGAGCACAAAAAGCACTAAATCGAAGGGTCGCTTCTCGTATTCCTCGCGTGAGAATGAATAGAGCATATCTTCGATCGTAATGCCGCTGTCAAGGTTGATGCCGCAATCCGAAAGCGTTGCAAGTTGCCGCTCTAATGTCATGACGGCACTTTCCTTTGCTAATGTGAAGGCGTTATTGTCTTCGATCTACGCCATGAGGTCGAACGTCCGCAATTGGCCGGTTGTCGCCGAATGAGCGTGCGCAACGCCGGGCCGGAGTAATAGTTCGCTGATGCTTTGGGAGATTTTTGCGTGCTACAGATTTGCTATAGCAGCGAGCAGAGGGCTTATCGGATAGGGCTCTCGCCTATCATTCCATCCCCGGAACTATCGCTGCTGCGCAACCACGCAAAGCAACTTTGACCGTCTCAGTTCGACTACTTCGGTCCGGCTGACGAACTTTGACGGCATGGTCAGCCCGCTGAACGAGTTGGAAATAGAGCTTGTTCAGAGAGTAGTCCGAACGGACTAATTTCGCAGCATAACACCGCGTCAAACCTCGCAACTGAGGAAAGCTGGGAAACGCACCGACGAGAAAAAGCGCGCGTCATCGGTCAAATTCCGGCGTCCACGGCTATGACTATGGCCGACGAAGCATACATCCATGAGCTAGGCTGGATAGATGGTCAGCGCTTTCGCGCGTGGCAGGCGTAACGATCCTGATGGGAACCACTCTGCCAGTTTTTCTAACGTAGTGGAATGTAGGACGGGTTCGGGGAGCGTCGGCAGGTCTCTTGTAAGGAGAGCACCTTTATGTGGCCAATTCCGTCGAATGCGTTTAAATCCATCCCGTCGGTCGCCGGAAGTCCTCTTGCTCTGTGCGCTTACGTTGCCACGCTGGTCGCGCATGTCGCTGTCGTTCTGAACAAGGATGTACTGAAGCGCGTTAAGCAATTTCCCGAGAAGGACCCGCTTAGCGTTCCGCCCGCCCACATTCTCGAAACTAGGAGCGCGATCATGTCCAACGTTGGTGCGCGGCTGGCCGTGCTCATGTGCTCAGCAGGATTCCTCCTTGCTGGTTGCGCCGTGCCAGAAAGTCCCCTTACCAAGCGGGAGGTCGTCTTGCCTGCCGGGGCCGCTGCAGGGGCTACCCCATACTCGCCAGGTGTGCGCGTAGGTAACATCATCTATATCTCCGGCCAGGTTGCTGGCGAGGCAGGACCCGATATCCGTCCTCAAACCGAACTAGCCCTCAAAAAAGTTCAGGCCATTGTCGAGGCCGCTGGAGCAACCATGTCCAGCATCGACAAATGTACGGTGTTTCTCACGCGCCAGACGGATTTCGCGGCTATGAACGAGGTCTGGCGGAACGCGTTTCCGTCGAATCCACCAGCTCGCTCAACCGTCATTGTTGGGGCACTCCCGCGCCCTGAGTTAGTCATTGAACTCGAGTGCACAGCTCACACGTAAGTGCGAGGAGCGTAGCTGCACCAAGCGCCGAAGCGACTCATGCACTGAATCAGGAAACGTGGGATCTGCGAGCTGATTCCAAAAGACTTTAAATAGCGAACCAGGCAAAAAGCTAAAAATCGCTTGCCGGACAGGGCAGATTGTCGACGGTTTAGCCCGTCGTTCCGAACGTCCGAAAGTGGCCGGTCCCGGAAGTTGACATATGACATCGATCACACGTCAACGTGGCCTGATCTATTCAACGGATTAAGCGCGGGATCGATTTCCTTATGGGTAAGTCCGAAACTCGCCATGCGAGCGCGGTGGTTCGGGGAGCCCAGGTATAAACGAAGCTGCTTGTTCACCGCGTTGAGCAAATCGGAACTTCTCCTGTTGAACGAGAATGCTCCAAGTGGAAGATGCTGCATGCCACTCTGTCCTTGCTCGTGCTCGACCGCCTCAAGCACTGAACCGCCGACACGGTTCGCAAGTATGCGATTTCCCACGGCAGTGCTCGCATACGCATCGATCTCACCCGACTGGACCGCTTCGATTGCGTCGGCCTGCTGCTCGAAGATGACGATCTGCTCTTTGCTTACCCCCGATGCCATCGCCGTCTCATGTTGTACCTGTCCGGCAATTATGCCGAGGCGCGCATCGTCTCGTTCGGCTAGTGCCGCATAGCTGTTGAGCCGTTTCGGGTTTCCTGTCCGAACCAGGAACCCATCTCCGATCGCCCATACGGGCAGGCTGAACGCCACCTTATCGGCCCGTTCGGGCGTAACGAAGAGCGGAACATTCATGTCCCATCGGCCGGCTTCAACGCCGGGAAGCAGTTCGCTAAAAGTGGTCAGGTGATGCTCGATCCGGCTGACACCGATCGTCCGAAGGACTGCGTCGGCCAGATCGATGTCAGCACCAATCGCGCCCCGATCCGGTTCCTTCCAGCCGAAAGGGGGTTCTTCGATGTACGCGATCGTTACCTTCACTGTTTCGCCTCGCTGAACGGGACGGCTCTCGAATGAGGAAGCCGATTCTACTTCCACAATCAGATGTCGCCTTTTGGCCGGCACGTGCCCGATGGCGATCACTTGAGCCGGATCCAGGTGTCAGACGAACATCTGCGTAAGGTGCGCTCCTATCAGTGTCCCCGGTCCTATTCGGCGTCTTCTTTCAGATGCGGTAGAGCCGAGGTTTCGCCAGGCGTCAGCAGGCCGACCTGGGCGTAGACACGGAGCTTTTCGCGCGTATCGTTGATGTCCAGGTTGCGCATGGTCAACTGCCCGATCCGGTCGCGCGGCGAGAACGTCGACGCAACTTTTTCCATCGACAACCGTTCCGGCTGATAGGTCAGGTTCGGCGACTTCGTGCTCATGATCGAATAGTCATTCCCGCGCCGAAGTTCAATGGTCACTTCACCGGTGATTGCACGGGCAACCCAACGCTGGGCGGTTTCGCGAAGCATGATCGCCTGCGGATCGAACCAGCGGCCCTGGTACAGCAAGCGGCCGAGACGGCGGCCGCTATCACGGTACTGCTCGATCGTGTCCTCGTTGTGGGTGCCCGTCACGAGCCGCTCGTACGCAATGTGCAGCAGCGCAAGCCCCGGCGCCTCGTAGATCCCGCGACTCTTCGCCTCGATGATCCGGTTCTCGATCTGATCGCTCATTCCGAGTCCGTGGCGCCCGCCGATACGGTTTGCCTCCAGCATCAACTCGACCGCATCCGGGAACTCCACGCCGTTCAGTGCGGTCGGCCTGCCCTCTACGAAACGCACCGTGACCTGTTCCTTAGCGATCTGCACGTCGTCGCGCCAGAACGCCACGCCCATAATCGGATTGACGATCTGCATGCCACTTTCGAGGCTTTCGAGGTCCTTGGCTTCGTGCGTCGCACCCAGCAGATTGGAGTCGGTCGAGTAAGCTTTCTCCGCTGACATCTTGTAGTCGAATCCGGACTTGCGCATGAATTCGGACATCTCGGCGCGCCCACCCAGTTCGTCGATGAACGCCTGATCTAGCCACGGCTTGTAGATCTTGAGGTCCGGGTTCACCAAGAGGCCATAACGATAAAACCGCTCGATGTCGTTGCCTTTATACGTGCTGCCGTCGCCCCAGATATTGACGCTATCCTGCTTCATCGCGGCGACGAGCATGGTTCCCGTCACGGCGCGGCCGATCGGCGTCGTATTGAAATAGGTCACGCCAGCGGTTGAAATATGGAACGCGCCAGACTGCAAAGCCGCAATGCCCTCGGCGACGAGCTGCGCCCGGCAGTCAATCAACCGCGCGCCTTCTGCGCCGTACTGTATCGCTCGACGGGGAATCTCATCGTAATCATCTTCGTCGGGCTGGCCCAGGTTGGCGGTGTACGCGAACGGTACGGCACCTTTGAGGCGCATCCAATGCAGCGCGGCACTGGTATCGAGCCCGCCGGAGAACGCGATTCCGACGCGCTGCTGGACGGGAAGGCTTTCGAGAATGGTGGTCATGTAGGAATCGTGTGGTTAAGATCTGACGTATTAGCTAACAGAGGCGGAACTGCGCCTCCGACTCGATAACGCAATGGGGTTGTTCGATAGTCGCGCCCCGGAAGTTGAAAATTTAAGGAACGATTTTCAACGATTTGGACGTCGCTGTCGAATGACCCGCAATGATTTTGAGTTTTGACACGGCCTCGGCCTGTCACAAACATCGGAGGTCGGCTCACAACGCTCGCCCGTGTCCAGATCGGCAGACATTCTCCGTCCGGCCGACGGTGGACCGTGCGGCGCAACAAGACTCGCATGGCGCCCGGGGCCAACGACCCGCCGCCAAGGTCGGGCACAGGAGCCCAAGTCAGTAATTCAAAAAAGCATCCTGGAGCTTGCGGGCACAATTTTCTCCAGTGAGCGCCAGCATCATCAGGATGCGCGCCTTGTGCGGAACCTGATCGTCCGTTACCAGCCAGTCGTAGCGATCATCGGGCTGAGCCGCATTGCGGATGACCACGCCCCCTCCTGTCCGTGAACCGCGGACAACATGAATACCGCGCAATCTCGCGTCGACCAGAGAGGCAACTATTGAGGTCGCCACATTGCCGTTGCCGGTCGCGGCATAGATGACCGCCTTCACACCTGAGTCAAGCATGGCACGCACCATCGCTTCGTTCATGCCTCCATGCGCATAGATGATACCGACCTCCGGCACCTCGTCGATCTCGTCGATCGACCATTCGCTTTCCATCGTGTGGCGACGCGCCGGCAGCCGGTAAAAGATCGGCTCGCCTTCGACAATAAATCCCAAGGGGCCGTAGGGTGACCTGAACGCATCTTGCTTGAACGTATTCGTCTTGACGACATCACGCGCCGTGTGGATCTCATCGTTCGCGACGACCAGTGTGCCCTTGCTGTGTGCAACCTGACTCGCCGCCACGACGATCGCGTGGTAGAGGTTAAGCGGTCCATCCGAACTCAGTGCGGACGGTGGACGCATCGCGCCCACCACGACTACCGGCTTCGTGCTCTTGAGCGTCAGATGGAGGAAATAAGCCGTCTCATCGATTGTGTCGGTGCCGTGTGTGACGACAATGCCGTCAACATTGTCCCGTTTCAGCAGCGATGAAATTCGCTTGCCCAACTGCAGCAGTTGCGCGTTGCCGAAATTTTCCGAACCGAACTGAAATAGCTGCTCTGTCCTGATGTCGGCAATCGATGCCGCGACCGGCAAATCCGCAAGAATGTCGTCGATAGGCAGCACGGAGCAGTCATACGCCGACGTGTTGATCGACGAGGCGCCGCGGCCTGCAATCGTGCCGCCCGTGCCGATCAGCACAATCCGCGCTTTCGGCCGCGCAGCCATTGCGATATCGCGCGTCATGAGCGTCCACCCAAGCTGAACATCGTGCAATCGATTGCCGTGGGCCTTTGGGTGATCAAGTCATCGAGCAGTTGAGCGCAACCGGTCGCGAGCGTGAAGCCGAGCGCACCTTGGCCAACGTTCAACCACAGATTTCTAATGGGCGTCGGTCCAATAATCGGCATGCCGCTCGGCGTCGCGGGTCTCAGTCCGGCCCATTCATCGGCAGCCGAATAGTCGCCAGCCTCCGGGAAGACCGCCTCCGCCTCACGGCGCAATGTCGCGAGCCGGTGGCGGTTGAGCGCGCGCGAGTAGCCGGCGATGTCGGCCATGCCTGCCACACGCATACGTTCACCGAGTCTGGCGTACACGACCTTGCGGGCGAAATCCGTCACGCTGATCACCGGTGCGATACCACGGGATCTGACTGGAATCGTCAGGCTGTAGCCCTTCAGCGGATACACCGGCACCGCGACACCGACCGTCTTCAGCAGCTTCGCGCTCGCGCAACCCAACGCTACGACAATCTGCTCACCCGGCAGGCGGCGTGTGCCGGCCCAGGCTTCGACACGTCCGCCCGGCGCATGCTTCAACGCGCTGACGCCGGTCGCCAGCTCGAAAACGACGCCGCGCTCGCGCAGTACCTTCTCCAGGCTCACGCAGAATCGATAGCAATCCGCAGTGTCTTCGCTAGCCGTATATATGCCGCCGGCAATCTCGTTGCGAACAGCCTTGAGCGCGGGTTCGATTTGAACGCACGCTTCGTGATCGAGCGCCTGCTGCTCGCATCCGAGTGTGCGCTGGAATTCGAGAAGACCGACCGCCGACGCAAATGCGTTCGCGTCACGATGCAAGACCAGCTTGCCGGAACGTACATAGTTGAAATCGAGCGAGGGTTCGTCGTCGACCAGTTTGTGCATCAGCGCGCGGCTCAGGAATGACAATTCGAGCAAGTGTCGCGTCGACCGACCATTTTGCTGTCGCGTGCACGCCCGCACAAACTGCATACACCAGCGCCACTGGTCCGGGTCCAGTGACGGACGAAAACGCATTGGTGAGTCGCCCCGCGTCAACCAACCCGGGATCTTCGACAGGATGCCTGGGCCGGCCAGCGGCGCAACATAGCTATACGAAAGTTGCGCGCCGTTCGCGTAGCTTGTTTCCAGAGCGACTTCGGGATGGCGGTCGACAATTGTCACACGATGGCCTCCCGCATTGAGGTAATAGGCGGTCGTCAGGCCGATCACGCCTGCGCCAAGGACAAGTACGTCCATGAGGTCTACATCTTGACGACGGTGAGCAGCGTCTGCTTGCCGCTTTTGTAGTCATACAGGGAGATCGAGCCTTGCTTCAGATCGCCATGCGCGTCGAACTGCGTGCGACCGAGCACGCCGACAAAGTCCGCACTCGGCATCGCTGCGAGAATGTCTGCAGTTTTGATCGAGTGGGCGCGTTTCATCGCATCGACGATGATGTACACAGCGTCGTAGGCGAACGGTGCGTTGAGCTGCACGTGCTGATGAAAGCGTGCTTCGTAGCGTTGCTCGAAAGCGGGACCGTCCGGCATTTTCTCGAGCGGCATGCCGGCGATCGAGCACACGACGTTGTCGGCAGCAACGCCCGCCAGCTTGGCGAGCGAATCGGCGCACAGGCCATCGCCACCCAGCACGCGCGCTGCGATCGCGAGCTGGCGCGCCTGCTTCGCGAACGGGCCGCCGGTGGCGTCCATTCCCCCGTACATGATGATGTCCGGATGCTCGCCCTTGACCTTGGTGAGAATCGAACGGAAGTCGACCGCCTTGTCGTTGGTTGCGTCATGCGAGAGGACGGTTAAACCGTCCGCCTTCGCCTGCTTCTCGAACTCGTTGGCGAGACCCTGACCGTAAGCAGTCGCGTCGTCCACGATCGCCACTGATTTCGCCCCGAGCGTTTTCTTCGCGTAGTCGGCCAGTGCCGGGCCCTGCTGGGCATCGGTCGCGACCACCCGGTAGGCAGTCTTGAAGCCTTGTTGCGTATAAACCGGATTGGTCGCCGATGGCGAGACCTCGACGATACCCGCGTCGCTGTAGATCTTCGAAGCCGGGATAGTGGTTCCCGAATTCATGTGACCGACCACCGCGACAACCTTGTCGTCGACGAGTTTCTGCGCGACCTGCGTGCCTTGGCGCGGGTCCGACGCGTCGTCCTGTGCGTCCAACTCCAGCGTCACCTTCTGGCCGCCGATCACAAGCCCCTTTGCATTGATCTCCTCCACCGCGAGGCGGGCGCCGTTTTCGGTGTCCTTCCCCCACTCGGCATTCGCACCGGTCAACGGCGCGGCATGTCCAATTTTGACAACTTCGTCTGCGAACGCGCCGGCAGAGCCGAGCATGATCAGACTCACTCCGATACGGGCGCATAGCTTGCCGTGACATCTGGTCAACATGAGACTCTCCTGGTTATGCTGCTTGCTGGTTGGTGTCGCACTGACGCCCGTCGGGAACCGCTCGGGGACGTTGGACAGGACCGACTTTAGGGACGAAAAAATGGCCGGCATTGCGCCGAACCGCAAAAAAGTAGAAGAAACGCGACACGGTGGCCGAGTCCATTGATTGGCTTATATACTGGGTTCATCAACGCCTTACGGAATCGTCATGGCTACCGAAAGAACACCGCTCGATGGCCAGGACCCGTTTCTTGGCCGGGGTCTCGTTGATCGGCTCGATCGCGCCAGTGTCAAGCGGGACGGCAACCCGTCACGCTCAGGCGCCGAGCTCAACATCGGTTTTCTGATCTGGCCCACCTTCCCATTGCTGTCGCTGGCCGGCTTCTGCGATGCGTTGCGCCATGCGGCGGATCTCGGCGACCAGAGCCGTCCTTTACGTTGCACATGGACGCTGCTCGGTATGGCCGATGAGACCGTGGAAGCGAGCTGCGGCGTGGCGGTGCCCGTGCATGCGGTACACGGTTCGCCGCGGCAATTCGATTACCTCGTCGTGATCGGCGGTCTTCTGCCGAAACTTGATCAGGTTGACCGGCGCTACTGGGACTATTTGCGCGAGGCCGACGCCGAAGGCGTGCCGCTGATCGGCATGTGCACCGGCAGTTTCGTGCTGGCCAAAGCCGGCTTGATGCAGGACCGCGTCGCTTGCGTGCACGCGTTTCACTTCGAAGACTACAAGACGATGTTTCCAGGTTTGCGGGTCATCGCCAATTCAGACTACTTGATTGACGGCAACCGCATCACATGCGCGGGCGGTGTGTCGGTCCTTGAACTGGCAACGCGTTTGATCAGCTTGCATTGCGGCCCGGACAGAGCCTCCAAGGTCATTCATCAAATGACGGTCAGCCGTCTGGGCGGCACGTCGTTCGTGGAGCGCCGCAAGGCACTGGGCTATCTGGCGGTCGGTGATCTGCTGGTACGGCACGCGATCGTGCTGATGGAAGAAAACCTGGAGGCGCCGCTCAACGTCGCGGTGATCGCGAAGATGACAGGCACGAGCGTCAGGCAACTCGAACGCAACTTCCTGACGGAAACGGGGATGTCACCCAAGGAGTTTTATCGGGCGATGCGGCTTCGCTACGCGCGCTGGTTGCTGCTTAATACGACAAAACGCATCACGGTAATCGCCTACGAATGCGGCTTTGCCGACTCCGCGCATTTCATCCGCGGCTTCAAGGAAGTCTACGGCGTGACGCCCGGCAAGCTGAGGACGTCATTAGAAGACCGTCTGTCGTGAGACAAGCGCACGCACCGTTGCTGCACTTGCCCCTGCAGACTATGCGCCCACACGCTGCGACGACCTGCAGTGCGACCGATCCAATCGCCATAGCCGCGAAAGGTTCGGGCCGCGTCGGAGTACTCCGCGGTTTCCACCTAGAGGATTGCAGGACGCCTGCCCACCAGCTTCCCGGCGCGCTTAAAGACCCGTTGCTTAGGGCAGGCGTCCTACAGTCCTTAACAACCCCCGTCGTTCGTCCTGACTCAAACCAGTCATTAGCAAACCGCCGGCGGGAGTAAGGCGCGAATGACCGCTCCGGCCGACGACTTGCCGGATCGAGTCTGTACCTGAATGTCCGGTACCTGGACGGAACCGCCGTTCGAACGTCCGCTTGACAGCGTGAGCCAAAGTCCGTAGGTGGCCGGTCAAGGTCTGACGTCGAACGGCCTGCGTCGGCCAATTCCGGCACCCAGGGCCACCTCGAAAGCCCATCTCCGTATGGAAAGGGGCCCTGGCATTCTCGCTATCCAGGCATCTGAGCACTGGGCCGTCTGGTTACCGACGGCGTGAAATCACATCCGGCTGACTGGGCCCTGCCACTCGCTTAAGGTTTCTCGCATAAATGTCGATATCCATCGAAGGGGTGCCACAGTTGCGCCCGGTTTCTTCGTGAAGCCAACCATACCGCTTCATGTTATCCACCGCGACTCAATAGGGCAGTTCGATGAAGATATCGTTTCGAATCCTGGCGCTCGTATTCGCCGCCATGCTGGAAAGCTGCGCGGTCTCACCCCGGTTGCTCGAACAGACAAGTTCGGCACGTTCGTCAATACCGGCGACGAATGTCCTCATCGTGGTAGACGGCAAAGCCTTTGGCAACCCGCCGTTCGGGCCTGGAGGCCATGCATACATGGACGCCATGGGGTTTGCATTGCAGGAGGGTCTCACGGGCCTGCCAGTGCATGTGGTCACGATAGATCCCATGCAACTTGAGAACCCAGAAATGAAAGCGCTAAACGAGATACATCCAAATTACGTTTTGCGGTTGCGTACACTTTCAGTCATCTCGCGTAACGCCGTGCCCATCACTGCCGTATGGCAACTCGACGCATCCGAAGTCTCGACGACGGCTTCCCGGTTGCCAGGGCAGCCTCAATTGACACGCACCCAATTCAATTTCAGGGCTGTGTATCGAGCGCGAGCACAGGGACCAACTTGTTCGGGCAGTCTGTTGGGATCTGAGGACTCGGCTCGACGTTGCGGCGGAGCAATGGGTAAGGTTTTCGCCGATGCACTGCTTGATGCACAGGTATTCACGCCAAGACAAACGCCTCAGTAACTCGGCAGCGTCGCCCACTGATATTCGGCGGGGCAACATGAGCCATCCATTTGGTCATGGGACCTGGTGTCCTACACGACGGGCCAATGGCCGTAGAAGGATCTCAGACCTTTCCTCAACTGACGCGCCCCTCTTTCTGGATCAAGCAGTTCGTGTGTCCCGCGGCGACCGCTGAGATAATCTTTGCGTGGCTTCCCTCGCGATCCGCATAGCATTATCGAAGCTGATATCCGTGGCAACGTGCCTGTTATCAACGCTCACGAGCCAACGGTCGCCGCTGCAGCACCAACGAATCCTCCTCTCTTCAAGGAGCGGCGCAAACCACCGCCAAATAGAGGCATCCTCGGCGTTAGCGGCCAAGGCCGCCACCGCTCGGACTTGACCCATCTCACTCGAATTGCTCACCTGTCACCTCTTCGGACGTTGACCTTTCCTCGCTCTAAACTCTAGACAGTGTTGCCTCGAACTCCGGTACCACCGTGAACAGATCGCCCACCAGACCGTAGTCGGCCACGCTGAAAATCGGCGCTTCCGGGTCCTTGTTGATCGCCACGATGACCTTCGAGTCTTTCATGCCGGCCAGATGCTGAATTGCACCCGAGATGCCCACCGCGACGTACAGTTGCGGCGCGACGATCTTGCCCGTCTGGCCCACTTGGTAATCGTTCGGCACAAAGCCCGCGTCCACTGCGGCGCGCGAGGCGCCGAGTGCTGCGTTCAGCTTGTCGGCCAGAGGCTCGAGCACCTTGGTGTAGTTTTCGCCGCTACCCAGACCGCGACCACCCGAGACGATGATCGACGCCGAGGTCAGCTCCGGACGGTCCAGCTTCGTCACTTCACGGCTGACGAACTGCGACAGGCCGCTATCCGCTGCCGCTTCGATCTTCTCGACCGCTGCGCTACCGCCTTCTGCCGCGACCGGATCGAAACTGGTCGAGCGCACCGTGATGACCTTGATCGGATCCTGAGATTGAACTGTTGCGATCGCATTGCCTGCGTAGATCGGATGCTCGAATGTGTCGGCGGAATGGACTGCCGTGATATCGCTGATCTGTGCAACGTCGAGCTTCGCAGCAATACGCGGGGCAATGTTCTTGCCGTACGCGGTGGCCGGCGCGAGGATATGCGAGTAGTCCTTCGCGATGTTCAGCACCGTCGCTTCAACGTTTTCCGCGAGACCCGCTTCGAGTTGCGGCGCATCGGCCAACAATACCTTGGCGACACCTGCAACGTTCGCCGCCGCATCCGCCGCGCCTTGCGCGTTGTAACCCGCGACCAGCACGTGCACGTCACCGCCGATCTTCGCTGCCGCAGCAATCGTATTGAGCGTCGCCGCTTTCAGCGACGCGGCGTCGTGTTCCGCAATTACCAGAATCGTCATTTCGTCCGTCTCCTCACAGCACCTTGGCTTCGGTCCTCAACTTCTCGACCAGCGTCTTCACATCAGCGACCTTCACACCGGCGCTGCGCTTGGGCGGCTCGACAACCTTCAGCGTCTTCAGGCGCGGCGTCACATCGACACCCAGGTCTTCGGGTTTGAGCGTTTCCAGCGGCTTCTTCTTTGCCTTCATGATGTTCGGCAGCGTCACGTAACGCGGCTCGTTCAGGCGCAGGTCGGTGGTGATCACAGCGGGCAGCGTCAGCGAGAGCGTTTCAGCGCCGCCATCCACTTCGCGCGACACCGTTGCCTTGCCGTCCGCCACGACAACCTTCGAGGCAAACGTCGCCTGCGGCAAGTTTGCCAAGGCAGCCAGCATCTGACCGGTCTGGTTCGAATCGTCGTCGATGGCCTGCTTGCCCAGAATGACCAGCGAAGGCTGTTCCTTGTCGACCAGCGCCTTGAGCAGCTTGGCGACAGCCAGCGGCTGCAGGTCCTCGTTGGACTCGATCAGGATCGCGCGATCCGCGCCGATCGCCAGCGCCGTGCGCAGCGTTTCCTGCGACTGCGTCACGCCCGCCGACACGGCAATCACTTCCGTCGCCACGCCCGCTTCCCTCAGACGCACCGCTTCTTCCACGGCGATCTCGTCGAACGGGTTCATCGACATCTTTACGTTCGCCAAGTCGACGCCCGCGCCGTCCGGCTTCACACGGACCTTCACGTTGTAATCGACCACTCTCTTCACTGGCACAACAATTTTCACGGTTCCTCCTCCGGTCGGCTTGCACGCTAGTGTGCTTACTTCAATCAGAGGTTGGAATTAGGCATTTTGGAACGCCCCATTTCAGACCCTCGAATGGCAACCAGGCGTGCGTGAATCCACCCCGACCCAATCCGTTAACCCCAGCCTAATCGTCTCTTCCGCAATCAGTAATTGAGCAGCGACTTTTGCTGATGCACGCTTGTCACTCATCAAAGCACGGCAATCAATCAGCCCTGCTTGGCGCGACGGCTATCCGTTTTCATTCAACTTATCAAATCTCGTCACCATGTCAGTCAACTGGCCGGAAACAATCTTCGAGCACTTCAAAGCCGCTGACGTGCGGCAAGTGGCATACGTGCCTGATGCGGGGCACAAACGTCTCATCGAACTCTGCGAAGCAGACGCCGAAATTCACGCCGTTTCCCTGACCACCGAAGAAGAAGGTGTGGCCATGATGGGCGGCGCGTGGGTCGGCGGCCAGCGCGGAGTATTGCTGCTGCAGTCGAGCGGCGTGGGCAACTGCATCAACATGCTCTCGCTGCAACACGAATGCCGCATGCCCATCGTGATGCTAGTCACGATGCGCGGAGAATGGGGCGAATTCAATCCCTGGCAAGTCGCCATGGGCAAATCCACCCAGGAAGCCCTCGAATCGGCGGGCGTCTACGTCTACCGCGCGGATGATCCCGACGAAGTCCCTGAGACCGTGCGCGCCGCGTTGAATTTTGGCTACAACACCTCCCGGATGATCGCTGTCCTGATTGGACAGCGCGTTATCGGCACCAAAAACTTTAACAAGTGAGTACGAACATGACACAGCAGACGACGCCCCTGAACCGTCGACTGACGGTGAAGCGGATTCTCCGCGATCGGCAGCAGGACGTTCTGGCAGTGACCAGCCTTGGCAATCCAACCTTCGACGTGGCAGCCGCCGGCGACACAGCTCAAAACTTCTACCTGTGGGGCGCAATGGGCGGAGCCGTCAGCTTCGGCCTCGGCATCGCGCTTGCACAGCCTGAGAAACGCGTCATCGTGTTCGTTGGCGACGGCGAAATGATGATGGGACTGGGATCGCTCGCAACGGTAGGCGTCGATAAACCGGCCAATCTCTCGATCGTCGTGATCGACAACGAACATTACGCGGAAACAGGCATGCAACTGGCTCATGCAGGACGCGGTGTGGACATCACGGCAATCGCGCGCGCGGCTGGCTTCGAAAAGGCGACGACCATCTACGCCGAGGGCGACCTCGAGGAGTGTGCCGACGTCATTCTCAAGGCCGCGGGTCCCGTCCTCGCCACGGTGAAGGTCGGAACGGATCCCGAACCCACATCCCTCCCACCCCGTGACGGTCCGTATCTGCGTAGCCGATTCCGCGAAGCGTTGCTTGGCGCCAAGGCCCACGCGAGTCAGTAAGCGGCCGATTGGAACGTCCCTGCATCAAGGCGGTGGCGCGGCAGACGGCCGCCCACCGCGTTAATGCATCACGCCCCATTTCAAGCGCCCTGTACAATCGGGATCAATGTGACTACACACCGATCCCTCTATGCCCGCCAAGGCCGATTCCGATATGTTGGTGGAGGTCTTTCGACAGTTGGACCGGCAGCCCGAGATGCTCGAGCGCGTCTTCGACTGCTTTCCAGACGTGCTGTACTACATCAAGGACGCCCAGGCGCGCTATCTGTCTGTCAATCAAACGCTCATCACCCGAAGTGGGCTGGCGCGCGACGACGTGATCGGCAAGACAGCCGATCAGCTATTTCCAGTGACCGGCGCCAGTACCAACGCGCAAGACCTGAACATTATCGAAACCCAGTCTCCCATCGTCGACCGGCTACGACTCTATTCCTCCGGATTGGGTCACCGATACTGGTGCCTAAGCTCCAAGTTCCCGGTACTCAACGAAGTCGGACAGGCCATCGGACTGATCGGCATATCGCGCGATCTGCCTCGCCCCGATGAACGTCACCACGGCTACCGCCGCTTGCTCGAATATCTGGATTATCTGGAACAGAACCTTGGACAGAACATCCTGGTCACTGAGGCGGCGGAGCGAGCCTCCATCTCTGTCGACACGCTAGAGCGTCTAACCCGCGAGGTGTTTCATCTGACGCCCAAGCAACTGCTGATGAAATTGCGGATCGATCACGCGTGCAAACTGCTGGAAACGACTGACCACAGCATTACAGAAATCTCGACCGAGTGCGGCTACGCGGACCATAGCGCATTTACGCGTCAATTCAAATCTGCCACGCACCTCACGCCCCGACAGTATCGAAACGCGCGAGGGCGTGGCTTGCATCCTCACTGATGAAGCGCCTGCCGGGCGCTAGTAAACACCTTCCTCGATCACCAGTTGACCCGTAGTGAGCCGCGCCGGCGATAGCGGTGAGAGGTCCAACGTTTTGAACTCGCCGAAGTCCAACAGTTCGGCAACTGCGCGACCAACGCCTGGACTGTGCATCATCCCATGGCCGCTGAAGCCGGCCGCTACGAACGAGTTTTCCGGGCCCGACTGACCGACAATGCCGTTCTGGTCGAGGACGTTGTATTCGTAGTAACCGGCCCAGGCGTGCTCCACGCGCAGTGCTTCAAACGCGGGGATCCGATCTGCCAGCGCCGGCCAGATGATCTCGTCAAATTCGGAGAACTGTACGTCGAGTGGCAGGTGATCCAGATCGAGTTCCGCCGAGGGCGAGACAATGCAGAGGAAATGATTCTGCTCCCTACGCAAGTACACGCCGGACGTATCGATCAGGATCGGCATATCCGGGATCGCTGTCGGGCATGACACGACGAACGCCGAACGCCGTCTCGGCCGAACCGGCAGATCGACACCGACGCTTTCCGCAAGAGGCGCACACCACGCGCCGCTGGCGTTCACGAACGCGTCCCCGGCGATTTCCCGCCCGTCCGTCATCTCGACATGGGTTACCCGGTTTCCGCGTGTACGGTAGCGCGCCGCTTCACCGGAGACGAAATGAACGCCCGCTTCACGCGCACGGTTTCTAAACCACTGCATGACGCTGTAACCGTCAAACCAGCCCTCGCCTGCCAGACCTTCAACACCATAGGCCAGATCGCTGACGTTCATCCACGGGTAGCGGCGCTGCAACGCCTCCGCGGAATGTTCCTGCAACTCCACGCCGAGCGATCGGGCGAGCGCGCTCCGCCGACGCAGCACGTCCTCCTGCTGCACGTTGCCTACGAACAGGTAGCCGCAATCCACCAGATCGACGCCGGCACCGTACCGCAGCCTCTCTCGTTCGCATGAAGAGAAGAATTCGTAGCCAAACTGCGATAGCTGAATGCAGATGGGCGTTGAAAATTGCTGCCGGATCGAACTCGCCGACAGCGATGATGATGCGATCTGATAGGTCGGATCCTTTTCGATCACCCAGATCTCGCGCCCCTCCGGCTTCTGGAGACTTAGGAAATACGCTATTGAACAACCAATTGCCCCCCCGCCCGTGATGACAATTCTTTCGTTCATGATCTACCTTCGAAGACTCGTAGGCTCGTGAGAGCCCAAAGATATGAATAACAGGTACTCAGACCGCCACTGTTTCGAGGCTTTGACATGCGGCGCGGATCCGGCTGAGCGCTTCGTTCAGGTCATCGCGTGACGCGGCGTAAGAGAGTCTGAAGTACGGTGAGAGCAGAAAGCCGGAGCCTGAAACCACGGCCACGTTCGCCTCTTCCAACAGGTACATGACGAAGTCCTGGTCGTTCTCCAGAAGCGCGCCGTTCGGTGTGCGGCTCCCAATGACGCCATGGCAGCCGACGAACGCATAAAACGCGCCTTCGGGCTGGTTACTGTGGAGTCCCGGTATGTCGCTCAGCGCGTTGACGACCAGCTTGCAGCGTTCGTCGAAGGCCAGTCGCGATGTCTCGACGAACGCTTGATCGCCATTGAGCGCTTCGACCGCTGCATACTGCGACACCGATGACGCACTCGTCACAATCTGGCCTTGCACCAGATTCATGGCACGGATGAGCGCCACCGGTCCTGCGGAATAGCCGATCCGCCAGCCCGTCATCGAGTACATCTTGGAGACGCCGTTGATGATGAGCGTCCGCTCCTGCAACTCCGGCGCGACGTTCAGGATATTGTCGAACGGAGTTCCGGTGTAGATGAGCTTTTCGTAGATGTCGTCGGACAGTATCCAGACATGCGGGTATCGACGTAATACTTCCGCGATTTTGCGGAGTTCCTCGGCTGAATAAACCGCGCCAGTTGGATTCGATGGCGAGTTCAGCATCAGCCACTTGGTACGAGGCGTGATCGACGCCTCCAGCTGAGCCGCCGTCAGTTTGAACCCTGTGGTCTCATCGCACGCCACGACGATAGGTGTCCCGTTCGCCATTTTGACGATCTCCGGGTAGGACACCCAGCACGGCGCCGGCACGATGACTTCATCGCCCGGATTGAGGGTCGCGAAAAAAGCCGCGAAAATCGCCTGCTTCGCGCCCACCGATACGCTGACACCGTCCACGGGGTAATCGACGCCATTGTCACGCTTGAGTTTCGCGACGATCGCCTCGCGCAACTCCCGGATGCCCGCGGCCTCTGTGTAACGCGTCTTGCCTTCACGCATGGCCCGAATCGCGGCCGCCTGGATATTCTCGGGTGTATGAAAGTCTGGTTCGCCTTGCGACAGGGAAATAACGTTCTTCCCGGCCCGGCGCAGTTCTGCCGCTTTTGCTGCCATTGCCATCGTCTGCGCAGGAACGATCTGGCCAATGCGGTCTGCAATGAAGCCCATTGTGTTTGTTCCGTTCGTTTCAAAAGCCTACCGTATGAACCGGGGCTGCCTCTGTGGCGCCCCGGAATACGCACGCTTACAGACGTTCCGCCACGGCCTTCATTTGCAGGAACTGCAGAAGGTAATCAGGGCCGCCTGTCTTGGTATCGGTGCCCGTGAGATTGAAGCCGCCAAACGGCTGAACACCGACCAGCGCGCCCGTGCATTTGCGGTTGAAGTACAGATTGCCGACGTGGAAATCGCGGCGCGCTCGTTCGAGGCGACTGCGGTCGTTCGAGAACAGCGCACCTGTCAGGCCGTAGACCGTGTCATTGACAACCGCCAGACCTTCCTCGAAATCCTTGACACGGATCGCGGCGACGAATGGGCCGAACACTTCTTCCTGTGCGATGCGCGCGCGAGGCGACACGTCGCCAAAGATGGTGGGCTCAATCAGATATCCCGCAGCATTCTCCACGGCCTTGCCTCCGGTCAGCAGCTTGCCCTCGGTGTGACCGATATCGATGTACGACAGCACCTTCTTGTACTGCAGTTCGTTGCAGACCGGACCGAAACCGGGATTGTCCTTTGCTTCGCTGACAACCAGTTCTTTAGCCTTCTCAACGACCTTATCGAGCAATGCGTCGTAGACCGAATCCACCACGATCAGACGCGAGCAGGCGGAACATTTCTGGCCGGAATAACCGAAAGCTGCCTGAATAACACCTGTTGCCGCGTCATCGAGATTGGCCGTCTCGTCGACCAGAATGGCGTCCTTGCCACCCAGCTCGAGGAAAACTCGCTTGAACCATTTCTGGCCTTCCGCGAGCTTCGCGGCGGACTCGTTGATCTGTGCGCCGGTTGCGAGCGACCCCGTAAAGTTGACGAAACGCGTCTTCGGATGGGCGACCAGATACGAGCCGATTTCCCGTCCGGTACCTGGCAGGTAATTCACCACGCCGGGCGGCAGGCCTGCTTCTGCGAAGATGTCGAAAATCTTCGCCAATGAAACCACCGTATCTTCCGCCGGCTTGCAAACGACGGTGTTGCCCACCACGATCGCACCGACCGTCATGCCCGCCATCAACGCCATCGGGAAATTCCACGGCGAAATCGTTACGCCGACACCTAGCGGAATGTAGAAACTCTCGTTCTCTTCACCCGCATAATCAATCAGCGAACCGAGGCCGCCCACAAGCTTGATAGCCTGACGCGCGTAGTACTCGGTGAAGTCGATCATTTCCGCGACTTCGGCGCTTGCTTCGACATAGTTCTTGCCGATTTCATAGACGAGCCACGCCTCGAGCTCGCGCTTGCGCCTGCGCATGACTGCCGCGGCCTTCAACATGAGGCGGGATCGATCTTCCTGGCTCCAACGCTTCCACGATTCGAACGCCGCCCAGGCCGCTTCGAGCGCGGCGTCCGCGTGCTGCGTCGTCGCCTTGGCGGTGTAGCCGACGATCTCTGCCGGATTCGACGGATTCGTCGAGACGAGCTTCGCTTCGGTCTGCACACGCTCGCCGTTGATCAACAGCGGATAGGTCTGGCCAAACTCGGAACGCACCTTTTTCAGTACCCGCTGCATATCGGCTTTGGCACTATCGGTGTCGAACAAATCGAACGGCTCGTTCTTGAACGGTGCAATCAGCATCGCTTTCTCCAGATTGAATTGGTTTGGGCTGCTCTGCCGCCCTGATGAGCACGGCACGCTACCGTGAACCGATTGTCCGGCACGAAAACTTTCCGGTCTTGATCCGACTCCATTGATTCGTGCGGAATTCTGCATAGTTATAGAAATCGTAGCGACGTCAACACTCTTCAATAGGCTGCGCACATAGAGACACGAACAAAATCCGCGGAAAATAGCGCAAATACTGATTTGCGGATTTATGCTATTTGCTACACTGGGTCAACGGGGCATCACTTCATTCGGAGCACGTATCATGGCCATGCATTTCGATCTCGTTGATCTTCGTCTCATCACCTGTATCGCCGAGACGGATAGCTTGACGCGTGGCGCCGAGCGGTTTCATATGTCCGTACCCGCAGCGAGCACCCGGATCAAGAATCTGGAGGAAAGCATGGGGGCGAAACTGCTGTATCGGACTAGCCAGGGGGTTACTCTCACCCCACCGGGCCAGGCATTCCTTCACCATGCCCGGGTTGTCCTGTCACAACTCGAGCAGTTGCGCGGTGACATGCAGGAGTACGCACGCGGTATCAAAGGCCATGTGCGGATCTTCGCGAACACCACTGCCACCACAGAATTCCTTCCTAACGACCTGCGAAACTTTCTCGCCGAGCACCCTGACGTAAACGTCGAGCTTCGCGAACGGCTGAGTCATGACGTGGTGCGCGCGGTGAGTGAAGGCACGGCAGACGTCGGCATCGTGGCAGGCAATGTCAGGCCCGAATCGCTGGAAGTCATGCCGTATCGCTCTGACCGGCTCATACTGGCGGTGTCGGAATCACACCCTTTGGCCGGGAAAACGTCCATTCCATTTGAGGAGGCAACGGAGTTCGACTTCGTCGGGATGCCTGAGGCGAGCGCGATTCACACCTTTCTGAACCGCGTCGCGCACGATATGCATAAGAAACTTCAGGTGCGAATTGAAGTGGGCAACTTCGAGGCGCTATGCCGAATGATCGAGGCTAACGTCGGGATAGGCGTGCTGCCTCGTTCATCAGCGATACGCTACGTCAAAACCTTGAACATCCGGCTGGTTGAGATCGAGGATGCCTGGGCGACGCGCAATCTGCTGATCTGCGTACGCAGCCTCGATCTGCTGCCATCTTTCGCGCGGGAACTCGTCGACCTCCTCACGCAAAAGTGCAAAGGCGATGGCGAGTCTCAGCCGGCGTAAGCGGCGGCAGTTAGTCTGCGTTTAAAGCCCTCTTCTCCACACACAAATTGTAGTCAGCAGGCCGGTGCGTCAATCTAGCGTGAACGACGCTATCCGATGCCCTCATGACTACCGAACTCAACTATCTGCGCACGTGGATCGGCCGAACCCAGGCTGAGCAGGAACTCGTCTCCCCTCGTCTTGCGCAACAACTCGCCGCTACGCTGGACTATGAGGACGTGCCGCGTGCCGGCTCTGCGTTGCCTCCCCTTTGGCACTGGGCGCTCTTTCCTCACATCGTTTCGCAACCGCAGGTTGGCGTGGACGGGCATCCGAAACGCGGTGGATTCCTGCCGCCCGTGCCATTGCCCCGCCGTATGTGGGCAGGCAGCCGGGTCCGGTTCGAGCGGCCGCTCGTGGTCGGCAGCCTGGTCACCAGAACCTCGCAGATTGTCGACGTCGCCGCCAAGGAAGGACGCACCGGAAAGCTCGTGTTTGTGCGTCTGCGTCATGAGCTGGAAGACTCGGAAGGTCCGCTGCTTTCCGAGGAGCAAGACGTTGTGTATCGCGAGTCCGCGACGACTGCGTATAGCGCGGCGAACGGTCCAACGGCGCCCGTAGAGTTCACATGGAAGCGGGATATCGTGCCGGACCCGGTCCTCCTGTTTCGCTACTCCGCCGATACCTTCAACGGACATCGTATTCACTACGACCGGACCTACGCTCAGGAACAGGAAGGCTATCCCGCGCTGGTCGTACATGGGCCGCTGACTGCAACTTTGCTGGTCGATCTCGTCCGACGCAGCCTTCCGGGCGAGTCGATCGCTTCGTTCTCGTTCAAGGCGGTCAACCCGCTCTTTGACTATGCCCCCTTTCATCTATATGCCGTGCGCCCGGCCGGATCGAACGAGGTGAGGCTTTGGGCGGCCAATTCCGAAGGCGTGTTGTGCGTCGATGCAGCGGCAACACTAACGGCACCCGCACGTGCTTTTCAAGAATGAAACCGAAGGAGTAGAGACAAGTGTTGGCTAACGTTGACCCCTATCAGGACATTCGCGAAGCGATTCGCGATCTGTGTTCCAACTTCCCTGCCGGGTATTTCCGCAAGGTCGACGAGGAGCGCGCCTATCCCGAGACCTTTGTGCAAGCCCTGACCGACGCCGGTTGGCTGGCCGCCCTGATTCCGCAGGAATATGGCGGCTCGGGACTCGGGCTAACCGAAGCGTCGGTGATCATGGAAGAGATCAACCGCAGCGGCGGCAATTCCGGCGCGTGCCACGGGCAGATGTACAACATGGGCACGCTGCTCAGACACGGCTCTGCCGAGCAAAAGGCTCGCTACCTGCCGGAAATCGCTAGCGGAAAGTTGCGGCTTCAATCGATGGGCGTGACCGAGCCAACGACCGGCACCGACACCACCAGTCTCAAGACGACTGCAGTTCGCAAGGGTGACAGATATGTCGTCAATGGTCAGAAGGTCTGGATCTCGCGGATTCAACACTCCGATCTGATGATCCTGCTGGCGCGGACCACACCGATCGCTCAGGTTGCCAAGAAGTCCGAGGGCATGTCTATATTTCTGGTCGACTTGCATCACGCGGTCGAACAAGGCATGACGGTTCGCCCGATCCCGAACATGGTGAATCACGAGACTAACGAGCTCTTTTTCGACAACCTCGAGATCCCCGCCGAAAACCTGATTGGTGAAGAAGGCAAAGGCTTCAAGTACATCCTTGACGGACTCAATGCCGAGCGGACACTGATTGCCGCCGAGTGTATCGGCGACGGCTACTGGTTCCTCGACAAGGTTTGTAAGTACGTCAAAGAACGGGTCGTCTTCGGCCGCCCGATCGGACAGAACCAGGGCGTGCAGTTTCCGATCGCCCGCGCGCACGTTAACGTCGAGGCGGCAAGCCTGATGCGCTATAAGGCCTGCGAGCTTTTCGATGCCAAACAACCCGCCGGCGCGCAAGCCAACATGGCAAAACTGCTGGCCGCCGACGCCTCCTGGGAAGCCGCCAACGCGTGTCTGCAGTTCCACGGCGGCTTCGGCTTCGCAAACGAATACGACGTCGAACGCAAATTCCGCGAGACACGGCTCTATCAGGTCGCGCCGATCTCGACCAATCTCATTCTTTCGTATGTAGCCGAGCATCTGCTCGGGCTACCGCGTTCTTTCTAAGGGGCTGGACATGAAACCGCTGGACGGCGTGAAGGTCATCACCCTCGAACACGCGATTGCCGCACCGTTTTGTACCCGTCAGCTTGCCGATCTCGGTGCAAGAGTGATCAAGATCGAGCGCCCCGGTACAGGTGACTTCGCGCGCGCCTACGACGAGCGGGTACACGGCATGGCCTCGCACTTTGTATGGTGCAACCGCTCGAAGGAAAGCCTCACGCTGGACGTCAAGGCCCCGCAGGCGCAGGGTATCTTCGAGCGTTTGCTCGAAGATACCGACGTGCTGGTGCAGAACCTGGCACCCGGCGCCGCCGCTCGACTGGGGCTGTCTTACGAAGCGCTGCATGACAAGTATCCTCGCCTGATTGTCTGCAACATCTCGGGTTACGGATCCGATGGTCCGTATCGCGACAAGAAAGCCTACGATTTGCTGATCCAGAGCGAGTCCGGTTTTCTTTCGATTACTGGAGGCCCGGACTCGCCTGCGAAGGCCGGCTGTTCCATCGCCGATATCGCTGCAGGGATGTACGCCTATACGAACATCCTCGCCGCGCTTCTGCAACGTTCGAAGACGAGTTTGGGAAGAGAAATCGACGTCTCGATGCTTGAGAGCATGGTGGAGTGGATGACGTATCCCCTTTACTACGCATTCGATGGCGCATCGCCGCCACCTCGCGCCGGAGCCGCTCACGCGACCATCTACCCCTATGGCCCTTTCCCCGCCGCGGATGAGAAGACCGTCATGCTGGGATTGCAGAACGAGCGCGAGTGGGGCGTCTTCTGTGCAAAGGTTCTGCTCGCACCTGAGCTCGCTACCGATCCGCGTTTCAGTTCCAACTCGAAGCGGGTGGCGGCGCGCGAGGCACTGCGCGACATCATCGTCACCGCATTCAGCAAACTGACCTCGGAAGAAGTCATCAGCCGGTTAGATCACGCGCAGATTGCCAACGCACGGATGAATGATATGGCCGACGTGTGGGCGCATCCACAGCTTAAGGAACGCAATCGCTGGGTGAACATCGACTCGCCTGCCGGCTCCATTCCGGCCTTGCTGCCGCCAGGCATCGGTACGGCATCCGATGTCCGACTCGACCCCGTCCCCGCACTGGGCCAACACACCGAAGCCCTTTTGAGCGAATTGGGCTTTTCGAACGATGCTATCCGCGGACTTCGTGACGCGGCCGTCGTATAACTCCCAGTTAAGGTAAGCCTGTTATGAGCAACACACAGATTCTTGCTTCGTTTGCGGCCAATCTCGAGTTTGAACAGATCCCCAAGGACGTCGTAGCACGCACGGAAGACCTCTTCCTCGACTGGTTCGGATCCGCATTGGCTGGTCGCGGAGCGCGCCCCGTCGAGACGATCCAGAAACTCGCATTGGATTTCGGCCCGCAGTCCGGTGCCTGCGAAGTTCTGATCTCCCGCCGAACCAGCAGCCCGCTCTTCGCGGCCATGATCAACGCCGCTGCATCGCACTTCGCCGAGCAGGATGACCTCCACAATAGTTCAGTCCTGCACCCGGCAACCGTCGTTTTCCCGGCGGCATGGGCCGCCGCTCAAGCACTCGGCAGAAGCGGCAAAGAGTTCATTGCCGCATCCGTCGCAGGTTATGAAGTGGGTATCCGCGTCGGTGAATTCCTCGGTCGATCGCACTACAGGATTTTTCATACCACCGGGACCGTGGGTACGATCGCGGCTGCGGCGGCGGTCGGCAGGCTTTTGCGGCTGAGCAGCGAGCAGATGGTGAATGCGTTCGGCTCCGCCGGTACCCAGGCAGCCGGGCTCTGGGAATTTCTGAAAGACGCTGCGGACTCCAAACAACTGCATACGGCTAAGGCTGCGGCGAACGGTCTCCTCTCAGCCTACCTGGCAGCCGACGGCTTCACGGGCGCGAACGATATCTTCGAGGGCGGGAAAGGCATGGGCGCCGGCATGTCCGCGCAAACGCATCCGGACAAACTCGCCGACGCACTCGGCACGCGCTGGGCGCTGATCGAAACATCGTTCAAGTATCACGCTTCCTGCCGGCACACGCACCCGGCGGCCGATGCCCTGCTGCAGGTCATCAAGCGGGAGCAGATCGCACCGGACGACATCGAGACGGTGGTGACGCATGTTCACCAGGCCGCCATTGATGTCCTCGGACCGGTAACCGACCCGCAGACAGTTCATCAGGCGAAGTTTTCCATGGGCACTGTGCTCGCCGTGGTTGCGGAGTTTGGCCACGCGGGCGTGCGAGAGTTCGACGCCCATTACAAGGAAGGCAGGATCGCGCACTTCTGCAAGAAAGTTTCGATGGTGCTCGACCCTGAGGTCGATACGGCCTATCCGTCGCGCTGGATCGGCAAAGTCACCGTTCAGACCAAGGATGGCCGCACTTTCGAAGGTCGCGTGGATGACCCCAAGGGGGATCCAGGCAACACTCTCACGCGCGCCGAACTCGAGCATAAAGTGCTCACGCTTGGCTTGTATGGCAATGCGGCCACCGAGGACGAACTCAAGCGCACCATTGCGTCCGTATGGGCGATTCGCGATGCGATCGTCGTCCCCAAACTGCTCCCCGAATCGAAACTGGAGGCTCATCATGGCTGACCTGGCACCCCGGTCCTATCTCTTCGTTCCTGGCAACCGGCCCGACCGGTTTGCCAAGGCTGCGGCGTCGGGCGTCGATGTTGTTGTTATCGACCTGGAAGACGCCGTACCTCCCGCCGAAAAGAAGATTGCGCGGGCCGCCCTTGCCGAGTGGCTGTCGACCAACAGCACGCCGGTCGCCGTGCGGGTCAATGACGTGAACAGCGAATGGTTTCGCGACGACATCGCCGTATGCCGTGCGCCCTCCGTGGCCGCTGTCATGCTGCCCAAGACGGAACGCATCGACGATATTTTCCTGTGCGAGTTCGCTGGCAAGCCGACCGACATCCTGCCGATGATCGAGACCGCCCAGGGGTTTCGGAATGTGGTCGCGATCGCCCAGCACCGGCTGACTACGAGGCTCGTCTTCGGCAATGTGGATTTCCAGCTTGACCTCGGCATCGATGGAGACGATGAGCAGCTCCTGTACTTTCGCTCACAGATCGTCTTCGCCTCTCGCATTGGCAACCTGCTTTCGCCGGTAGATGGCGTCAGTACCACGCTGGACGATCCCGAGCAGATCACGCGCGACACCATCCGTGCAAAGCGGCTCGGTTTCGGCGCCAAGCTTTGCATTCATCCTAAGCAGGTGGCGGCAGTCAACGCTGCCTTCATCCCCGGCGAGAAGGACGTCGAATGGGCACAGCAGGTTGTCGAAGGCGCCGCTGCATCTCACGGAGCAGCCGTCGCGGTGGACGGCCGCATGGTCGACCGGCCGGTCATTTTGAAGGCCCAGGAAATCCTCGCAGAGTCCCAGCGTCGTCGGCGCCTTGGCGAATGATTTATCAACAGCAAACATCTTACATGGGACCGGAGTAAGTGCTATGTGACCAGAGTAAGCGCTTTGCGCCAACTCTGGTCGACACACTAACTCCGGTCGACAGAGGAGACGAAAGTCATGCAACGGTTTGAGATGTTTATCAACGGTGAATCCTGCGCGCCGGCTTCGGGCGAATGGTTCGACACCGAGAATCCCTTCACCGACGAAACGTGGGCGCAGATTGCGAAAGGCAACGCGACAGACGTCGATCTGGCTGTGCAGTCGGCGCATGCCGCTTTCAGTACAGGACCATGGTCGCAGATGTCGGCGAGCCAGCGAGGTCTGCTGCTTCATCGGGTAGGTGACCTGATCGCACGCGACGCCAAGCGGCTTGCCGAGCTGGAAGTTCGTGACAACGGCAAGCTCATGGCGGAAATGCTTGGCCAATGCCAGTATTTGCCGCAGTGGTATTACTATTTTGGCGGCCTGGCGGACAAGATTCAGGGCGCCGTGATTCCGCTCGACAAGAAGGGCTACTTCAACTACACCCGCAACGAGCCGCTGGGTGTCGTCGCCGCCATTACGCCGTGGAATTCCCCCCTGTTACTCGCCACATGGAAAATTGCACCTGCGTTGGCCGCAGGCTGCACGGTCGTGATCAAGCCATCCGAGTTCACTTCTGCGTCCACCATCGAGTTCGCCAAGCTCTTCACCGAGGCTGGATTTCCGCCGGGCGTAGTGAACGTCGTGACCGGATTCGGTGCGGACGTCGGCTCTCCTCTGGTGGAACATCCTCTGGTCAAGAAGATCACCTTCACCGGTGCGGATTCCACTGGCCGGGCGATCAACGAGGCGGCAGCCCGTCAGTTCAAACACGTGAGTCTCGAACTGGGCGGCAAGTCGCCCAATATCGTGTTCGAAGATGCGGATCTGGAAGATGCAGTGAATGGCGCGGTTTCCGGCATCTTTGCTGCGACGGGGCAGACCTGCATTGCCGGTTCGCGGTTGCTGTTGCAGACAAGCATCTACGACACGTTCGTCGACAAACTTGTGACGCTGGCACGGACCGCGAAAATGGGTGATCCGGCGAGTATGGACACGCAGGTCGGACCGGTCACGACGCGCCCGCAGTACCAGAAAGTCCTCTCCTACATTGAAACCGCAACGCAGGAAGGCGCGACCTTGCTGCTCGGCGGGAAGCCCGGCAGTGCCCCAGAGTGCGGCAACGGCTGGTTCGTCGAACCCACGATCTTTGGCGACGTGAGCAACAACATGCGAATCGCGCAGGAAGAGGTCTTTGGTCCTATCCTGTCGATCATCAAGTTCAAGGACGAAGACGACGCGGTTGCACTGGCCAACGACGTACGCTTCGGACTGGGCTCAGGGGTCTGGACGAAGGATATTGGCCGGTCCATTCGTGTCGCCGAAAGGCTGCAGGCCGGCATGGTCTGGGTGAACAGCTATCGCGCGGTGAGCTACATGTCGCCATTCGGCGGCTACAAGGATTCCGGACTGGGCCGCGAGAATAGCATCGACGCGATCCGCGAGTATCTGCAAACGAAGAGTGTCTGGATCAATACCGGGGTCAAGACGGCGAATCCGTTCGTCATGAGATAACAAGGAAATGCCCCGCGGAATACTGCGGGGCGACTTGAAATTCTGTCTGGATGATTCGGAAAACGAATGCATCATGCGTTGCCTTGTACAACGCTTCGAGTCACCCCAGGAAACGCTTTGCAAGCGTCAGGATTTGATGCCTTGAGCGGCCTTGGTACTCGGCGCCCGGACCTCCAGCGTGATCCCTGCCCCTTCGTTGACCGTCTTGAAGTACGTGAAGCCGCTTCGATCATCGAGACGCCCGCGGGCGAGCACATCTAGTCCGGTGCTCGCAGCGAGTTCCTCGGCCTTGTCGCAACTCTCGACAGAAAAGCCGAGATGAAAGACGCCCTCGCCTCGTGTCTCCAGAAACCGTCGTTGCGGCGTGTCACCTTCTCCCGGCTGGCAAAGCTGCAGTTGGGCGTTGTCGAGATTCGCGAACTTGTAGCGCATCTTCAGAAAGGCCGGGCGATCGTAACCGTCCAGTTGGTACGCATCCATCGGTGGAAAATCAGCCCATGGACCGACCCCAATCGACTCGTAATACTTCACAGCGTTTTCGATATCGCGGACCACGATGCAGACGTGGTGCAGTTTCTGAAAAATCGGCAGCTTGTCCATTGTGAGCATCATCCCTGGTCAGTGTTGACGCTGGGCCGCAGAAGCTTTCGAGGCTACCGCGGCCCGATTTGAAGTAACGGCAGGATCAACCCGCCTTGGCAATCTTCTTCGGCGTATACGTTTCTGCCGCATCATCATGCGACTGGCCGACGCCCGGGTTCCATTGGAAGCCGGAACAGGCCACCACTCCCGGCTTCAGACGCTGGTCCGGACCAAAGTCTGCAAACAGATGAAAGAACAAGGGCTCCGTGCTCTCAAGCGTGCGCAACCGCGCTGCGTAGGAGTCGAGATACGCTTGCCGCTCCTCGGCGCTCACGCGGCCAGGCATCCACGACACATGCGGCGGCAGCACATCGAAACCAAGGTAATTGAAAATCCCGTTGTGGATCGGCCAGAGAATGTGATTGATATCGCCGTCCACGCCGTCCGGTTCGTAGAGGCTCGCCGCCGTTCCCGTCGTGGTCGAAACCATCGCCTTGCGGCCCTTGAACATGCCGGTTTCGTATTTGCGGCCGGTGGCATAGGCGAAACCACGCGTCATTACGCGATCCACCCAACCCTTCAGGATGGCGGGCATCCCGAACCACCACATCGGGTACAGGAAGATGATCAGATCGCTCCAGAGCACCTTCTGCTGCTCGGTATAGACATCCGGCGTCGGTTTCGTGGACGTCCCGAACATATGCTCCTGTTCCGCCGAAAGATCGAGGAAGTCAGGGTTGAGACGTTCGCCAACAAAGTCTTCCATGCCGAGCTCGGGCCGCCATTTCAGCTGGTACAGGTCCGATACCTGAACCTCGTGCCCCTGCGCTTTCAGGGTCGAGACAGCTGTGTCTTTCAGCGCACCGTTGAACGACTTAGGTTCGGGGTGAGCGAAAACGATAAGCACTTTCATGCGACAACTCCATAAAAACCGGTTCGTTGAGCGTGCTGGCCGCTGGCCTGCGCTCGGATTCGCGCCATCGTCGGGTGCAATCCCGTCGCGGTGATCGATTAGGTCTATAGCATTCTGGATGTTTACAAAACTCCGGTCTCGAAGGGGCTCGGCTAAATTTCGCGGAATTCGGCATAGTATTTGATGACATTCGCCACTTACGGGGCCGAAAAGCCTTTTCCCGTGTGCCGCTCTCCCTTCTTTGGCTCGCCCCGTGTGGTGCGGAGAATTGCCAAAATTTCCGCACGTCGCTGGCCAGATAGGTACAGGCGAGCGAGCTGCGGTCTGGATCACCTCGGTTCAGGCCGCCGCATCCAATTGGGAAGTGTCGCCCTCCAGATAGGCCGCCCGGACGGCAGGGTTGACCAGCAGGTCTGCACCGCTCCCTTCGAGGGCAATCTGCCCATGCTGGAGCACATACCCTCGATGCGCCACGCGCAACGCATGATGAGCGTTCTGTTCGACAAGCAGAATCGTCATGCCGAGTTGCTCGTTCAACTCCTTGATGACCGAGAAAATCTTCTTGATGAAAAGCGGCGCCAGGCCGAGCGACGGCTCGTCGAGTAGCAGCAGTCTCGGCTGCGACATCAATGCACGTCCTATCGCGAGCATCTGCTGCTCGCCTCCTGAAAGTGTGCCGGCACGCTGCGAAGCCCGGCTTCTCAGGATCGGGAACGTCTCGTAGATCCGCTCGAGGTCAACTGCAGTCCGGCGATTGGCCGACGTATCGCCCATCAGTAGATTCTCGAGCACGGTCATCCGCTGAAAGATGCGGCGCCCTTCGGGCACGACTGCAATATCGAGCTTGCCGACCGCATGCGACGGCAGGTTCGTAATATTCTGCCCCTCGAATTCGACCATGCCGCCGCTGGCGCGGGGATAGCCGAAAATGGTATTCATCAGTGTGGACTTGCCTGCGCCGTTTGCGCCGATCAACGTGACGATCTCGCCCGTATTCACGCCCAGGTTGACCCCGCGTAGTGCCTGGACGCTGCCATAGTGGGCACTGAGTTCGGTAATCTTAAGCATGAGCTGCTTTCTCCTGCGATGCGTCATCGTGTGAAGATGTCTCGTCGTCCTCTCCAAGGTAGGCGCTGATCACCTCGGGATTTGCCTTGATCTCGGCAGGCAGCCCTTCTGCAATCTTCTTCCCGTGATTGAGCACGACAATATGATCTGAAACCTTCATGACGACGCTCATATCGTGCTCAATCAACAGTATGCCAATGCCCTGATCCCTGGAGAGGGAAGTCAACAGCGCCGTGAGTTCCGCCGACTCGCGCGGATTGAGGCCGGCGGCTGGCTCATCGAGGCAGAGCAGAATCGGTTCAGCGCACATTGCACGCGCGATTTCAACGCGACGCTGTACTCCATACGGCATGTCACCCGCAGGTTTGTTGGCGATATCCCGAACGCTCAAGCGCTCGAGCCACGTCAAGGCGCTTTCTATCGCCTTGTCGTTGGCGCGCCGAAACGACCTCGAATTCAGCGCTCCAGCAATCGAGAACCTCGACGCCTCCTGCAGGACATTGTGCTGGGCGATCATCAGGTTTTCGAGCACTGTCATACGCGCAAACAGCCGTATGTTCTGAAACGTCCTCACGACCTGGCCGACCCGCGCGACATCCACGTTCCTCATTGCATCGAGTCGAAGTTCGCCGCGTTGTGGATGTCGCAGTTTGACGGAGCCTTTCGTCGGTTTATAAAAGCCGGTCAGGCAGTTAAAGAAGGTCGTCTTTCCGGCCCCGTTCGGCCCGATCACCGCAGTTACCTCTCCTGCACGCGCGGTCATGGACAGGTCTTCGATTGCACGAAGTCCACCAAACTGCATGGTCAGATTCTCAACGCTGAGCAACGAATTGGAGCCGTTCATCGATTCGCCTCCACGCCCGGAGCGCTCACAGTCGCACGGCGATGGCTGATGAGTCCGCCGGGCCGCACGATCATGATAAAGACCATGGCAATACCAAAGAGCAGCATTCTGTACTCGGCGAAATCACGTCCCAGTTCAGGCAAGATCACGAGCAAGGCTGCCGCGAGCACAACGCCCAACTGGCTCCCCATGCCACCCAGCACGACGATCGCAAGAATCGTGGCCGACTCCGAAAATGTGAAGCTCTCTGGAGAGATGAAGCCCTGCCGTGCCGCGAAGAACACGCCGGCGAATCCGGCCAGCATTGCACCGGTCGCGAAAGCCGACAGCTTCACGTTCGTCACATTGATGCCCATTGCTTTGCAGGCGATTTCGTCTTCGCGCACCGCCTCCCACGCGCGCCCCACAGGCAAGCGCCTCAGCCTGGAGACAAGGAGGTTTGTCAGCAGCGCGAGTGCCAGGATCAGGTAGTACAGAAAGACGACCCTCTGAGCGGGCGAGTAATCGAGACCAAACACGGTGGCAAACGTCGGACCATCGCTGGATGCCTGCATCGGAAGCCCAAAGAACGTCGGCTTTGGAATCGACGAAATGCCGTTTGGTCCGCCCGTGAGGTCACCCCAGTTCACAAGCAGCAGCCGGATGATCTCTCCGAATCCGAGCGTGACGATCGCCAGATAGTCGCCTCTGAGTCTGAGCGTCGGGTAGCCAAGCAGCATGCCGAATGCCGCAGCAAGGCCACCGGCGATAGGGAGTGACTCCCAGAAACCAAAGCCAAAATGCGTCGAGAGCAGACCGTAGGTGTACGCGCCTACCGCATAGAAGGCGACATAGCCAAGATCGAGCAGACCAGCCAGACCGACGACGACATTCAGACCCCAACCCAGCATCACGTAAATGAGGACCGTCGTAGCCGTATCGACGACGTAGCGGTTTCCTGCAAATAGTGCGGGCAACAGCACGGCGAAGGCCACGCATGCCGCGCCGACCCACACCAGCGAACCGTTCCCCGCGATTTCAGGCGCGGGCCTTGCACGCAGGCGCCGCCTTGAAAGAAAACTGAACCGCTGCAGCAGCCACTGCAATATCAGGCGGCCAGCAAAGGCAACCACAACGAAGGCCGCCAGCAGTGCCCATCGTGTTTCGACCCGCAGGCCGTTTGCTCCGTCTCGCGTGGTCAGTCCCAGCATTGGCAAGCCCACGAGGCCTGCAACCAGCGCGGCGCCGAGCGCATCCCTAATGCGAAACTGGATATCCATTTTTTGCATGGTTGTCGAGCTCATCAGACTTTCTCCACCTCTGGCCGGCCAAGCAGGCCCGAAGGACGGAACATCAGAACAATGATCAGGATGACGAACGTGGCCACATCCTTGTATTCGGGAGAAAGGTATGCTGCCCAGAATGCTTCAATCAAGCCGATGATCAGACCGCCAAGCATCGCGCCGGGGATTGATCCGATTCCGCCCAAAACCGCTGCGGTAAAGGCCTTGATACCCGCCTGAAAGCCAATTGAGAAGTCGATCACGCCGTAGTAGATCGTCACCATGACGCCGGCGACGGCAGCTAGCGCCGCGCCAATCATGAACGTAAGGGCGATAATCCTGTCGACGTCATAGCCGAGGAACTGCATCATCCGTTGATCTTGCTCACACGCTCGCTGCTGCCTGCCGAAAGGCGTCTTATTGATGAACAACGTGAACGCGGACATCAGGACGACGGTCACGATGACGATGAGGAGCTGGACGTAAGAGACGTACGGTCCGTGCAATCCCTCATTAGAGAAAAGATTCACGCCGCCCGTCACAAGCGGCGGGATCGACTTGACTCGTGCACCTTGAGTAAGCTGAACCATGTTCTGCAAAAAGATAGAAATCCCGATTGACGAGATCAGCGGCGCGAGACGATTGGAGCCTCGAAGCGGCCGGTAGCCGACGCGTTCGACGGTCCAGCCGAATACGGACGTCAGTGCAATCGAGACGATCAAAGTAATGGCAATACTCGCCACCACAGACGAGATCCCGCCACTCGCGAGAAGCGTGAAACACGTCACGGCGATGAATGCACTGACCATATAAATATCGCCGTGAGCGAAGTTGATCATGCCGATAATGCCGTAGACCATCGTATAGCCGATCGCGATCAGGCCGTAGACGGCGCCTAATGTCAGCCCATTAATCAGTTGTTGCAATGCCTGGCTCATGTCCTCTCCGGTGAATCTGCTTCAGAGGCGGTGCCGTGGACAGACGCACCGCCTCATTCCGTATTGCAAAGACTGGAAAGGACTTATCACTTCACGTAGTCATAGTTGTTGCCGTTCCAACGGTAGACCACATAGCCGGGGCTCTTGAGATCGCCTTTCGCATCGAAGTCCACTTGACCGACTACCGTATTGAAGGAGGCGTTGTGGAGCTGCTTCACGATCGCCGCATAGTCTGTGGAATTGGCCTTCCTGGCTGCCTCTGCGAAAACCTGCATCGCGGCATACGAGTACAGCATGTAGCCTTCCGGCTCGATCTTCTGCGCGCGGAAGGTCGCCACGACCTTTGCGGCCGCGGCACTCTTGCGCGGGTCGGGCGGGAAGGTGAATAGCACCTTGCTGATTTCCGGTCCCGCCGCAGTGACCAGTTCATTGTTCGTGAGCGTGTCGCCGCCCAGGATCGTAAGATTCAGCCCTGCCTGCGCCGCTTGCCGCAGAATCAGCGCAACTTCCTGGTAGTACCCGCCGTACGCAAGGATCTGAACGCCGTTCGCCTTCAGTTTGCTGATAAGGCCTGAATAGTCCTTTTCACCGGCTGTGATCGACGCGCGCAGCGCCACGGGCGTCTGCTTTGCTGCGAAATCCTTGGCGACCTCGTCGGCGAGACCGCCCCCATATGCGGTCTTGTCGTCGATGACCGCGATTTTCTTGCCCTTGAAATGCGCAGCGATATAGTCGGCTGCAACCTGTCCTTGCTGATCGTCCCTGCCGGTAATACGGAAGATTCCCTTGAGGCCGCGTTCCGTGATTTTCGGGTTGGTCGACACGGTGACCTGCGGGATCTGCGCGTCGTTGTAGACGTCCGATGCTGGCAAAGTGGAACTGGAACACCAGTGACCGTCGACGAACGCCACCTTCTGATTGACGAAACTGTTGGCAACCGAAACTGCCTGCTTTGGATCACACACGTCGTCACCGACAACCAGACTGAGTTGCTGCCCTAGCACGCCGCCCGAAGCGTTGATGTCTTTCACCGCCTGTTCCGCGCCCTTACGAAACTGATCGCCCCCCGAGGCATATTCCCCCGTCATTGGGCCAGCCACGCCCACCAGAACACTTGCATCCGCGGCGACCGAGCATGCCAAAGCCAACCCGCCCATGCTCAGTACTGCACCCATTCCAACCAATCCTTTCCGGCCGTTCATAACCATCTCCAAGAGCAGGCTTCGATGCAGGAACGAACAGGTCTCAGCTATCGTTCCCGGGTATTACCTCGCTTTCACTGCCGCGAGATAGATCGAAGGTTGCCGACACCAAAAACTGGCTGGAATTTGATTGTGCGAAAGCGGGGATTAGGTAGAGGCTAAAGATGCGCAACGGCGGCATTCCGTTGCGGGAAATCGCACAGTTTTGAAAATCCGCTTGCCAGGCAACCGTGTAAACGACTACGTTTGCAGACTTGCTGGATCCCTCACCTCACGCGGAGCCTAGGGTATTTTTTGTCTGCTCCTGATTGACCCACGCTCAGCATCTGACCTACATTCAAGTTTCCGCTGGATCTTCCCCCGTCGAAAACAAACGCCCGCGTCGCGCCATAACATGGCATGGCATATATCCATAGAATCGCTTTGTATGGCACAGACCCCCGACCCCCTCTTCGCCGAGCGCATCCGCGCCAGCTTCATGCGCCAGAATGCGATGGCGTTGATCCACGCGACCTTGCCCGTGATCGAACACGGCCGCACCGAAATTCACCTGCCTGTTTGGAGCGGCGTCGAGCAGCAGCACGGCTTCGTACATGGCGGCGTCGTAGGCATGATTGCTGACTCTGCGGCCGGCTACGCTGCAATGACCTTGGTGCCGGCTAGTGCCTCAGTATTGACCATCGAATACAAGATGAATCTGCTCGCTCCGGCCGATGGCAAAACCTTGATCGCCCGTGGCCGGGTTGTCCGTCCCGGCCGGACGCTAATCGTCACTCAGGCAGAAGTGTTCGCTGTCAAGGACGGGCATGAAACACTTAGTGCACTGATGCAACAAACGATTATGGTGATGCATGACAAGGCGGAGAAGTAGGACCTGGTTGGCGGCAGCCTGGCCAGTCTGGCCAGCCTCGCGAGACGAGTTCGGCGGTGCCGATGAGCTTTGGTATGGAGCCGCATTCGGCCCGCTGACATAGGTGCAATTCCGGGCCGAGGCGCTCAGTCGACTTCTCAGGAACAAACAAATGGTGTTGCTTCGCATCCGGCGAGTGCGAAATTTGTGAACCTTTTTAAATTCGAGTATTGAATATGTCGGGATATCTTCAAGAAAGCGCGAGCACCGTGCACCGCAAAATCGTCACTGCGCCTTCACTATTGAACATGAAAAGCGCGGGCGAGAAAATTGCGATGCTGACCTGCTACGACGCCAGCTTCGCATCGCTGATGGACCGCTGTGGTGTTGATATGGTGCTGGCGGGTGACTCGCTCGGCAACGTGCTGCAGGGACACAGTACGACGCTTCCGGTCACGCTTGCCGATATCGCTTATCACACGGCGTCGGTCGCCCGAGGGAACCGATCTGCATTGGTGGCCGCTCACATGCCATTCGGTACTTATGCAAGACCGCAGTCTGCATTCGACAATGCAGTGAAGCTCATGCAGGCGGGCGCACACATGGCCAAACTTGAAGGAGGTGCCTGGCTGGTCGATACCGTTAAATTTCTCACTGAGCGTGGCGTACCAGTTTTCGCTCGTCTGGGCCTGACGCCGCAATCCGTGCATCGACTCGGCGGGTTCAAGGTACAGGGCAAAAAAGCGGAAGACGCAGAGCTACTGAAAGCCGATGCTCTGGCACTGCAGACAGCAGGCGCATCTCTCCTCCTTCTTGAGGCCATTCCGACCTCACTGGGCAAGGAGGTGACGCAGATGCTTGACATCCCGACCATCGGTATTGGCGCCGGTCCGGACTGTTCGGGGCAAGTGCTTGTGATGCACGATATGTTGGGCGTGTTCCCCGGAAAGACCGCTCGCTTCGTCCGTAACTTCGTGGATGGGCAGTTAAGCATCGAAGCAGCGATCCGCGCCTATATCGAGGCCGTGAAGAACAATCTCTTTCCAGCACCGGAACACTGCTTTTGAGCGGCGCCGCGGCAAAGCATTTCGTCTTCGTATCACGTAGGTTGCGCACCAGGTTCGCGCCGGCGACCGTTGTCGTGCGACGGTCCACGGTCTAGTCAGAGCCGATGCTCTAACGGCTGTGTGAAGCGTAGACGAACGGCCGTAGATGGCCGAAAGTACTCAGTCGTCGAAGTCGGTAGCGGGCAGTTGCCGCCTGCGTCAACGAATGGCTGGTCCGAAGCAGTGAGCAGGCGTAACAAGCCCAATGGACGAACGTCGGCTCAGGCCGATGAAGGAACGTTCGTCTCTGACTATCGAGTTTTCGTTCGCGCCCAGGCGATCAAGGGGCGTCAGCCTCAAGTCTCCAGCGCCGGTAAAACCCGCCTGAAACTCTCAGCATATGCCCGATGTTGTACGACGTCATTTAACTTAAAAACAACACTTAACGCCGCCCCAACTCTCCTCAGATTCGCTATTACGCGGGAAAATTCAAATAAAACCCAATATTTAAAAGCCCGCTGGAAATTTTACTGGTGTAAACGCTGACGTCTCGCAGGTTGCACGAGATAAGTCATCTGACATACGATGCGTTCACATTACGTAACATACCTTACTGCTGCGAAATGTCGGGCTCGGTGGACAAGCACTCACCTGCGCCACGCGAACGAGTAAACGCGATGCGTGACAGCGCAACGCTCTAGCCAGACAGCGGCTGCGACCCACCGCGCAGCAACAGAATACCGATTGGAGAGACGACCGTCATGGCAATCAAATTAAGGGGCCTGCGCTGGTGGATGATTGCCCTGCTGACGCTCGGCACGATCATGAACTACCTCGCGCGCAGCTCGCTAAGCGTTGCCGCCCCCACGGTCATGCAGGACCTGCATATCAGCACCGCCCAGTACGGCTGGATCACCGGTGCGTTCTTCGTGATGTACCCGCTCGGCGGCCCGCTGACGGGTTACCTGATGGACCGTATCGGCCTGCGCTTCGGCTTCCTGATCTGCGGTGTCATGTGGTCCGTCGTGTGTATCGGCCACGGCTTCGCGAACGGCTGGGTCGGTCTCTTCGTACTGCGCGGTTTGCTCGGCCTGGCTGAAGCGTCGTTCATCCCTGCAGGCATGCGCATGGCCGCGTTCTGGTTCCCGGCGCGCGAGCGAGGACTGGCGGCGGGCATCTTCAACATCGGCACGTCGATTGGTGCCATCGCCGCGCCACCACTGATCGCCTGGTCGATCCTCAAGTACAACTGGGAGATGGCCTTCATCATCGCAGGCTGTCTTGGCCTCGTATGGGCCGTACTGTGGATCATCTTTTACCGGCACCCCAGCGAGCACAAAGCGCTCACGGCGACGGAAGCCGCTTATATCGTTGAAGGTGAGCACGCCGAACTCTCCGACAGCGGCGCCAAACCCAACCTGCGGGCAATCTTCAAGCAGCGCAACTTCTGGGGCATCGCACTGCCGCGCTTCTTCGCCGATCCGGTGTGGACCACACTCGTGTTCTGGATGCCGCTCTACTTGCATCAGGCGCGCGGCTTCGACCTCAAGGCCATCGCCATGACCGCATGGCTGCCGTTCGTGGCGGCGGACGTTGGATGCCTGATGGGCGGATCGATTTCGCTGTACCTCAACAAGCGCTTCAATATCGCCGTGATCAACGGCAAGCGGATCGTTTTCACGATCGGCGCGGTGATCATGACCGCGATGGCCGGCGTCGGCTACGTGAAGGATCCCGGCATGGCGATCTTCCTGTTGTGCCTCGGCGGCTTCGCACACCAGACGCTTTCCGTCGCCGTCATCTCGATGTCCGCCGACCTGTTCCCGCGTCGTGAAGTGGCAACCGTCACGGGCTTTGCAGGTCTTTCGGCAGGGCTCGGCAACCTGATTTTCACGCTCGTGATCGGCGGACTTGTCGCGACCATCGGTTATGCACCGTTCTTCGTCGCGCTCGGTTTCGGTGACCTGATCGGCGTGGTCCTGCTCTGGACGCTCGTGCGACCGGCTTTGGTCAATCGCCGCACGGACGCCGGCGTACCGAGTCCCGCTAACGCCTAGCGCGGTCATGGCGCAGATTAAGGACAGTGCAGCCGAAGCTGGCTGCACTGTCCGCTGAATACGACAGAATGAAAAATCCACAACTGGAAACACCGGTCGTCGAACGTGTGGAAGCTGCCGGTCAGGCTCCTTGCGAAGTAGGCGAAAGTCCCGTCTGGCGGGAAGCGGAACAGGCCCTGTACTGGGTCGATATCCCCGCGCGCACGATCGCCCGCCTGGAGACCGGAACGGGCAAGCGAACTGACTGGCTCCTGCCCGAAAAAGTGGCCTGCATCACCTTCGACCGGAACGGCACGGTGCTCGCGGGATGCGAGACCGGGCTCTTTGCGGTGACCTTATTGAACACGAGCGCGAACACGAGCGCGAACACGAGCGCGGCGAGCGTACGCAAGCTCGCAGCGCCAGCGTTTCCGCTGCCGGGCATGCGCTTCAACGACGGCCGCTGCGATCGCCAGGGCCGCTTCTGGGCCGGCACGATGGTGCAGGACATGGCGGCGGCCAACCCGGCGGGTGCGTTGTATCGATACAACGCCGAAGGCACGCTTTCCGCGCCCATCGTCAATGAGCTGATTGTGCAGAACGGGCTCGCGTGGTCGCCTCAAGGCACGACGATGTACCTCTCGGACTCACACCCGTCGCGCAGGCTTGTCTGGGCTTTCGACTACGACGCCGATACCGGCGAACCCCGCAACCGCCGCGTCTTCGCCGACCTGAATCGCTTCGCCGGCCGCCCGGACGGCGCTGCTGTTGACGCAGACGGATGCTACTGGACCTGTGCCAACGACGCCGGTTTGCTGCTACGCTTCACTCCCGAAGGCGAGTTGGACCGGACCATCGCGCTGCCAGTCACGAAACCGTCGATGTGCACGTTCGGCGGTCGTGAACTCGACACGCTCTTTGTCACATCGATTCGTCCGGCGAACGGAGCGAACGAACACGACGGTCACCTGCTCTCGGTTCGTCCGGGTGTAAGCGGCGCACCGGAATGCAGTTACGCGGGCGTGCTATAGGGATTACCAATGATTCGACAAGCGGCCTGGGAAGAACCGCTTAGGGCTTGGCCTGGACCTGAAACATCGGAACACGATTTGTCGTTACGTTAGCAAGAAAAACCCGCGACGTTGCTGGCCGCGTCGCAATCATTGATACAACAAGAGGAGAAACCATGCAGTCACGTCACGCCAAGAAAGCCGTATTAATCAGCCTTGCCACCCTCGCCTCGCCGGTCTTCGCTCAAAGCAGCGTGACGTTGTACGGCATTGTCGACGACTCGATTGCTTATCAAAGCAGCCAGACGTCGCTCGGCTCGACCAAAGGCGGTCGCTCCAACATAAAAATGGCTTCGGGAATCTGGGCCGGAAGCCGCTTCGGCCTCAAGGGCGCGGAAGATCTGGGCGGCGGCACAAAGGCCATCTTCCAGCTCGAATCGGGCTTTAACATAGCAACCGGCGGCCAGCAATATACGAACGCCATGTTCGGCCGGCAGGCATGGGTCGGCATGACCAACCCGACCTACGGTACGTTCACCGCGGGCCGGCAATACACGTCCTACTACTCGCTGCTGTCGCCTTATAGCCCGACGACCTGGCTCACCGGCGCCTACGGCGCGCATCCGGGCGATCTCGACGGACTGGACACGATCTATCGCGCCAACAATTCGCTCGTGTACACGTCGCCGAAGATGTATGGAGTCACCGTCAGCGGTTCCTATTCGTTTGCCGGCGTTCCGGGCAGCGTGAACCAGGGCTCGACATGGAGCGGCGCGGTCCAGTACATCAATGGCCCGTTCGGGATCGCTGCGGGTATCACCCGGATCAACAACTCGACGCCGGGCGGCGGCGCTTTCGGCGCGGATTCCACCACGACTTCCGGCGGCCAGTCGGGCGTGTCCGCGATCACAAACGGTTATCAGACCGCTCAGGCTCAGCAGCGGATTGCAGTGGCCGGCGGTTATGCGTTTACGCCGACGCTGGATATCTCCTTCTCTTATTCCAACGTGCAGTACATCCCCGGCATCAACTCGAGCTTCAGGACAACGGAGATCTTCAATACGGGCGGCACCGTCCTGCACTGGAAGGCATTGCCGCTGGTCGACCTCGCGGCGGGCTACAGCTATACGCGTGCGACGAAAGCCAACGGCATCACGAGTTCGGCGCAGTATCAGCAGTTCAACCTGTCTGAATACTATTCGCTCTCGAAACGCACCGGCCTTTATGCATTGCAGGCTTATCAGCGCGCGAACGGTAAAACGCTCGGGACCACAGGCAGCATCATCAACGCGACCTCGAGTATTGGCGATGGTTTTCAAACCGCCCCGTCGTCCTCTCCCAGCCAGTTTGCCGCTGGCGTAGGCATCATCCACCGGTTCTGATCTGACCTGATCCGATTCCGGCCGCGCGGCGCGCTGCTTATGCAGTGCGCCGCGTCCGGACGATGCCTGGTATCAGTATCAGGAGACAACCGATATCGAGAACCCGTCCCATCCCTTACTTCCCACTGTCTGGACCGCTGTCGTGGTCAGCCGGGAATCCGCCGCGAGCAACTCCAGGAAGCTACGGACGCCCAGTACATCCGGGTCGTTGTTTTTCTCATCGGCAACCCGCCCGCTGCGCACAACGTTGTCGCCGACGATCACCGTCCCAGGCCGCGACAACTTGACCGACAGCCTCAAATAATCCGGATTGCTCTCTTTGTCCGCATCGATAAATACAAGATCGAATGGTTCGACCTTGTCGTCAATCAACCGCTCCAGCGACCAGACTGCCGGTCCGACCACAACGGTCACCACACTCGACAACCCTGCCGTCTCAATGTTTTTCCGCGCGATCTCCGCATGGACTTGATTCACTTCCATCGAGACAAGCGTGCCGTCGGCGGGCAAAGCACGTGCTAACCAGATCGTGCTATATCCGCCCAGGGTACCGATCTCGAGAATGCGGCGAGCACCTTTGATCTTCGCCAGCAGATGAAGGAACTTGCCCTGGTTCGGCGCGACGTTAATAGCACGCAGGCCGGACTCGGCACTCGTCTTTAACGTGGCGTCGAGCGCCGGGTCGGAAGGGACAAGCACACGGGCAAAATATTCGTCGACAGCGCTCCATTGTTCCTGGCTCATTACGGTGCTCTCCTATTCCATATGAATTGGCAAAATTAAGTGTCGGTTACTGCGCCTTCGAAATTCTATGGGATGCCGGAGCCGGACTGCACTAACGGCTAGCAGCTTGGTCCACCATATTATCTTCGGCCGGAAAATAGCCCTGATGGGCTCACGTCCACGGTTTATCCGCTGCAGCGTCGAGCGTTTATCCATGCTGCGACGCAAAACCGGCACGCGCATTCCGACTCCGCATTGACCCACCAAGCGGGGTTGTCCCGAACTCACCAAGCCAATCCGCGAATAGCGCTTAGCGTTTCTCCTTGGCGTTTGACGCGTCACAAAACCATCATTGCCTTGTCTTCTTGTCCACCCGGCTTACGCCAAAGCCGGCGCCAGGCAAACATCATATTTATTAGGGCAACCGACACATTTACCGGGATAATTGGCATCAGAAAAAAGCCAGCCGCGCCGATAACCAAGTACCTACCTATATTGCGCATTCCATGGCGTTCAGTGAACCGAGGTCGCCATTTTTTAAATGGCTAGTGGGGTCCGCTCAAGACCTGAGCGCCGATAATCGACAAGTATTGCTGTCCAATCTGTTCACCAGGACGGCCTCGATCGCCCTCGCGTCGATCTGCGAGATCAGCGTTTGCGTGACCGCTTATTATCTGTATCCGAACATCGGTTACGCGTTATGGACCCTCGCCGTAATCGCGCTCCTGATGGTGCGCCTGTCCCTGATCGCTCTATGTTGCAAGCTGAGCGCGCGCAACGAACCCACGCCAACCTCGCTTTTCCTGCTTGCCAGCATCCTCTGGAGCGCGCTTCTAGGACTCGGCAGCCTGCTGTGCAATATCAGCGGTGACCAGACTCTGTTCCTGCTGGGCAACGTATGCGCCGTTGGGGTTGTCGGCGGGTTGGCCGGTCGTAACGCGGGCACACCGCGCCTCGTCCTGATTCAGATCTCGATCATCTTTACGCTGCTGGGAATCGGCGCCGCGCTGTCTCCGGGTTCGGGGAAAATCGTCCTGCTGTTCCAGGCGCCGTTTTGCGCTGCCGGTTTTTTTACTGTCGCCATTCGCAGCAACAAGGACACCGTCGCCCTGCTGCTGGCTCAGGAAACCAGTAATCGCCTGGCTCGTCACGACAGTCTCACGGGCCTGCCGAACCGCGCACGGATCAGCGAACTCCTGCTAAATCGCACCGATGCAGAGCCGGCGCAAAAGTCCGGATCCTTTGCAGTTCTGCTCATCGACCTTGACGGTTTCAAGGCGATCAACGACAGCCTCGGACATGCAGCCGGCGACCTGGTGCTTCAGGAATCCGCTAAACGCTTAAGGGCAGTCTTGCGCAAAGGCGACATTGTCGGACGCCTGGCCGGCGATGAATTCGTCGCTATATTCGATGAAACCTCCATAAGCGAAGAGGTCCGGCTGCTAGCGGACCAGATCGTGAAAACCCTGGCACGCCCGTTCGTGCTTAACGAGGCGCTCGTGCGTATTGGCGCAAGCGTGGGCATTTCGCAGTATCCCGAGCATGGGGAAACGGGACCACAGCTCTTGATATGCGCCGACCGCGCCTTGTATGCGGTCAAGCGCAGCGGCAAGAGCGCCTTTGCAGTGTTCGATGCCAAAGCGCACGCCTCCGACGACAGCCTGAGCCTGCTGAGAAGCGACCTCGAAGGCGCGCTTCAATCGTTTGGCAACGGCCTGCGGATGGAGTACCAGCCGATCGTCAATCTATCCAGCGGTCTCGTCACGGGGCGCGAAGCACTGGTCCGCTGGAGCCATCCCGCAAGAGGCGAGCTGCCGCCCACGACCTTCGTTCCCATTGCAGAACGCACGGGGCTGATCCTTCCGCTAGGGGAATGGGTTCTTCGGCGTGCCTGCGCGGAAGCGGCCCGTTGGCGCGAGCCGGTAGTCGTTGCGGTGAACGTGTCGCCCGTGCAATTGCGCGAAGAATCGTTCGCCGGCCTGGTGGCCGCAGTCCTGCAGGATTCCCGCTTGCCGCCTTCGCGTTTGAACATCGAGGTCACGGAAACTGTGTTCATGAGCGACGATGGCCCGACCCGGTGCAATGTGGAAAAACTGCGCGCAATGGGTATCGGACTGGCGCTCGATGATTTCGGAACGGGCTTTTCAACGCTGTCGAACCTGTGCCGCTTTTCGTTCGATACGCTGAAGATCGATAGCTCCTTTGTCCGGGAAGCGGCGCATCGGCGAGAGTCCGCAGCGGTGATTCGCGGGATCGTGGCGCTGGCCCACGAACTGGGGATCCCGACCACGGCGGAAGGCATCGAAACGCAGGAGCAACTGACCTTTGTCCGGGCGTGCGGATGTACGAGCGCGCAGGGCTTTTTCCTCGGGCGGTCGGAACGCGCGGAATGCATTTCACAGACTTGAGAGGTCGGCCGGGCGGGCGTTACGGGTATTTTGGGCGATGCGCCGACTGATTTCTGCCGGCACATCGCCTAAAAAAATTTGCCGATGTTCGCTCGTTTACGATAACTTATGCTCGTTTATGCACGATTCATTCTTGACGGAGATCGACGTAATGCAAAGAACGCGGCGTGACGCGGTGGACGGGCTGCTGCCCGACGAGCGCGCAAAGCTGATACTCGACCGGCTACGCACGCACGGCCGCGTGCTGGCCACCGAGCTCGCACTCGAATTCAACACCTCCGAACACACGGTTCGCCGTCATCTGCGCGATCTGGCCGACGCTGGTCATTGCAAGCGCGTGTATGGCGGCGCGCTGCTGACCTCGCCCGCTGCGCAGGCCGGGTCGACGCGCATGCGTCAAGCTGCCGATCGAAAAGCGCGGTTGGCTGTCGCGGCGGCGTCCATCGTCCGGCCGCGGCAGATCATCCTGCTCGATGCCGGATCGACCAATGTCGCTATCGCTGCGGCGCTTCCGGATAACGCGGACCTCACCATCGTGACGAATTCCCCGGATGCCTGCTCGCGTTTGCTGGATCGCCCCGGTTTCGAAGTCATCCTGATTGGCGGACGGATGAGTCCGCGCGGGGCGGGATCGCTGGGATCCACCGCGCTTTTGCAGGTTCAGCAGATCAGGGCCGACCTGTGTTTCCTCGGCGCTTGCGCCATCGATCCGGCCGAGGGAGTGGCTGCGTTCGAGGCAGAGGAAGCCGAGCTTAAACGCGCGATGGTCAAATCAAGCGGCCAGATCGCCATTGCGATGACGTCTGAAAAGCTGATGACCGCAGCACCGTTTTTTGTCGTGGCGGCGTCCGGCATTGAGCACCTGATCGTGGAAACAGATGTGCTGGCGCAACGGCTAGGCGAGTTCGAAAAAATCTGCGGCAATGTAATCGTGGCTCGGGGGGGTCGATCATGAAACCTGTCGCCGAACGAATCGCAACAACGGCGGTGTTTCTCGCTAACGGCTTGGGCATCGGCGCGTGGGCTGTCGAAGTTCCACGGATCAAGGAAGCCTTGTCGCTAAGCAACACATCGCTGGGGATCGCGCTGTTCGCTTTTGCCTTGGGCGCGATCGTCGCCATGCCGCTTGCCGGCCGGCTAGCGCCACGCTTCGGAAGCGGACGCGTGACCGCAATCCTGGGCATTGCATTCGTCATCGCTTTGCCCTTGCCTGCGCTGGTCCCGAACTTCGCCTTGTTATGCGCCGTGCTCTTTGCGTTGGGAGCTGCAAATGGCGCGCTGGATGTATCGATGAACGGACACGCCAGCGCGATCGAAGGCGAATGGAAGGCGCCGATCATGTCGTCGTTTCACGCTGCGTGGAGCATGGGCGGTCTGCTGGGTGCTGCGTCGGGCGCGGCGCTTCAGGCCAACGGCATCGGCACGATGGGCGGGCTACTCATCCCGGACTTGGTGATAGGCGCGCTCATTGTGACAAGCGCTTTGCTGGCACTGCGGGATATCGGGCCACGTGCTTTGGCATCGGCTAGCGGTTTTGCATTGCCTGGCGCGGGCGTGGTGAAACTCGCTGCCTTGGCATTTCTTTGCATGCTGGTCGAAGGTGCGGTGGCGGACTGGAGCGCGGTGTTCCTGCGCTCTGCGCTCGACACGCAAGCCAGCGCAGCGGCACTAGGTTATTCGTCGTTTGCATTCGCGATGGCGGCGTGCCGCGTGGTCGGCGACGTATCGGTTCGACGCTTGGGATCGAGCGTAGTGGTGGCAACCGGAGGGTTTATCGCCGCGCTTGGATTGGCGCTGGTGCTGGGTTATCCAAACGTGGTCACTGCTTGCGTGGGTTTTGCGCTTGTGGGGATCGGCTTGGCGAACATCGTCCCTGTGATCTTTAGCGCGGCGGGCCGCTCGACCACGACGCCGGCTGTCGGTGTTTCGATGGCCGCCACGGCGGGTTATGCCGGTTTTCTCGTGGGTCCACCGCTGATTGGGTTGGGCGCGGGCTTTATGGGTTTGCGGCTTGCCTTATGTGCGCTGTTGTTGGCCGCGATGATCGTTTGCCTTGTGGGCGGCAAAGCCGTGAGCAAAGCGGGTGTCGAACAGGCGCTTTAGAGGTTTGGTTCGCTCGCGCCGGTGGACGGGTTTTTCGTTCGCACTCGGGGTTGGTTTGGGTCTGTCGGTGCTAGTGGGACTGGGTCGGTGCCGGGTTGCTGCTGCTTAGCAGGCTGCGGAAATACAGGCCGACTTTACTGAGCCATGAGCTTGATCAGAATTTT
>NZ_JALPRJ010000056.1 GCF_030464885.1 Caballeronia sp. SEWSISQ10-4 2
TGCAGAAGTTTGTGATGCGCGAGGAGATGATTCGGGTTCTGAATTTGAGCGAGAAAAAGACCGCATGACAGGTCAGTGATAGCTGGATAAATCATTAAATCATATAATTCTGTATTTAAAATTGTAGGTATCCGAATCAAAAATATGTACGTCACCGAATGACGAGGCTTTGGTATTATGAGATTCGGCATGCCAGAATTGCTGCAGATTGCTCATCCTAGGGACGGGACCCGCGAGCTCCGGCTGTGCGGCGTTGCTCTCGACCTTCGGTGTGGAGAGTATGGCCGTCAACGTCAACGTCAACGCGTAGCGATGGCCGGCCGACACCCTCGGGCGCTTATCATGAACTAGCGAACGATGGAGGTCATTCACGATCTCTGCCGGAATGCGGAGCAGGAGGCTTGCCTGCACGCGATCGACGAGGATTTCGTGGGCGGAACAATTTCTGGGAGAGCCTGACGGGCGGGGGAATTGGCCGGACGCCATGCAATTTGCCAGTCCCAATGAATCGCACGATTTTCCGATATCAGTGGCAGTGCGAACGATGTATTAAATGACGCCACCTTTGGCGACATAGATGGGAAGTGCGCAGGCGCGCCGATTTCACGGCTTCGGCACACTCCCTTCGAATGCGCGTTGCAGCAACGCACGAATCGCGCCGCGTTCCAGCGGTCGGGGATTCCAGTACGCATTGCTGCACGAGAGGTCGGCGGCTTCGTCCAACTGGTCTTCGCGCATGCCGATTTCGTTCAACGCAATGGGCGCGCCGTTTTCACGCGCGAATTCGAATAGACCTTGCGCAGCGCTCTCGTGTCCTATTGCCTTCGCGATGCGTTTCATCGCATCAGGTGCGGCCTCGGCGTTGTACGCCAGTGCGTGCGGCAGCACGATGGTATGGGTCGGTGCGTGCGGCAGATCGAAACTACCGCCAAGCGTATGGCAAAGCTTGTGATGCAGCGCCATGCCGACGCTTCCGAGTATGGCACCGCAAAGCCAGGATCCGTATAGCGCATCGGCGCGCGCAGACAGGTCGTTCGGATTTTTGACGATGTTGGGTAGGCTGCGCGCGAGCGCCGTGATGCCCTCGTCCGCCATCAGGCTCGTGAGCGGATTGGCGTCGCGTGAATATAAGCCTTCTGCGGCGTGCGCAATGGCGTTGATACCGCTTGTGACCGACATGCCGACAGGCAGCGTCAGAGTCAGGTCCGGATCATAGATTATCGTCTTGGGCAGGACCCGAATATCGGTTCCAGTCCGTTTCAGGCCCGCTTCGGTCAGCCCGAATATGGGTGTCATTTCACTTCCCGCGTAGGTGGTGGGCACGGCGAGAATGGGCAGGCTCGACTCAAGTGCGATCGCCTTGGCAAGGCCGATCGCCGATCCGCCGCCGACGGCGATTACGCAGTCGGCGCCCAACGAAACAGCGACCGTTCGTGCTTCGACCGCCAGCTCGACCGGTACGTGCATGGCAGCGCGATCAAACAGGCCCGCGGAGCGGCTCCCCAGTTGCTCGGCGACCGATGCACCGAGCGCATGCTGTTCCGCGCTGCAAAGAACCAACGCGCGCTGCGCGCCTAGCGCCAGCAATTCGCGTTTAAGATGGACGCGTGATCCACTACCAAACACGACACGCGTGGCACGACCGTTATAGACAAAGTCAGATGTGGGCACGGTGGACCTCAAAGACGGGTTGATCGAGCAAAACGCTCATTGGGTGGCTTGATCAAGACTATTGACCAAGCGAAAGTTGCAATCGAAAGCGCCGCGAAGTTAAATCTCTCTCGGTTTTTGCTGGAAATTTGCGCTTGAGGGAGGCGCCGCTGGTCCCCAGTCAAGGTTGGCGTCTTAGGCTCAAGCGCAAATTTTGACGTGCCGGATCATGGCGTATGCCCGGCAGGATTGAGGACGAAGTCATAGTCGAGCGTATAAAACGACGTATCCATCGGCGTACCATTCGGTGCCACGCCCGGTGGGTGCTCGATCCAGTCCGCCACCAAGGTTGAGCGCACGCCGAAGACGGCATCCGAGTCGAGGTACTTGTCTCCGTTGCGGAAAACATGCGTGATCAAGGGCTCGTACCCGGCCGCATTGATCCAGAAATGCAGGTGAGCCGGGCGCCAGGGATGTCGTCCGAGCGCATCGAGCATCAGGCCCACCGGACCGTCATGCGGGATCGGATATGCCTCTGGGAGGATCGACCGAAAGTGAAAGCGTCCGTCAGGAAGCGTGCGCAAGCGCCCGCGTGCCCGATGTTCCACTTCAACTTGCTGCAAGTTGGCATACTGTACGTCGTAGTAGCCGTCTTCGTCCGATTGCCAGATCTCAATCGTCGCGCCTGGCAATGGCTCGCCATGAAGACCGCGAACATGGCCACTGACAAAGCACGGTAGACCTGCCGCGCCGTTGGACACGTCTTCGCCGTTCTGGTAGTCGGGTGACCCTTCGACAAAAAACGGACCCAGCACCGTTGCCTCCGTGCATTCGGACGGCTTACGGTTGTTCTGCGTCGTGGTCAGCATCGATAGCCCGAGCGTATCCGACAGGAGTATGAACTCCTGTCGTCTGTCGTCAGTGATATGGCCGACTTCAGTGAGGAAGTTGATCGCGTACAACCACTCGCTCTCGGTCAGCTTGACCTCTCGTGCAAACGAATGTAAATGTTGGACGAGGCTAGTCATTACAGTGCGCAGCCTGTCATTGTTACAGGCAGACATTGCTGCAAGCACTGCCTGGGTAATGGTGTCTTCGCTGATGTTGCGCATCGCCTCTCTCCGAGTTCCTGTTTGCTGACTTTACCCCCGTGGGAGCGGCCATGTCAGCACTCTAGCGGTGTTCGCCAAGGGAACATATGCGCTATAGTGAAAACATATTTTCTTTGAGCGGAAGAATCGTCGCATGGATCGATACATGCAGATGGAGTTTTTTGCGTTGACTGCCGAGCTCGGCAGTCTGTCCAAGGCCGCCGAACGCCTGAGCATTTCAAATGCATCGGCGAGTCGCATGTTGAGCGCGCTCGAAGACCGGTTAGGAGCACGTCTGGTCGAGCGGACCACTCGCCGACTATGGCTCACCGATGCAGGCCGCGAGTATCAGAGGCGGTGCGCGTCAATCTTGGCGGACATCACGGAAGCGGATGCCGCGGTCAGCGACATGGCATTGCGCCCAAGGGGCGTGTTGCGGGTGACCAGTTCGGCATCTTTCGCAGTCCTGCATATTACACCGTGGCTGCCGGAATTCAGGCAACGCTATCCTGATCTATCCGTGCAAATTACTGCTGCGAACCGTTACCCGAATTTCATTGAAGAAGGCATCGATTGCGCGATTCGCACACGCGAACATGAAGGGGATTCGGGCATCACCGTCCGGCGGCTGGCGCACACACGCCGCGTGCTGGCCGCGTCGCCGGCGTATCTCGCGCAGCATGGTGCACCGGAGACGCCCGAAGACATCGCAAATCAGAATGTGCTCGTTTATAGCTACGCGGTGAACCCCTATCTGCTGCAATTCAAGCGGGGCCGAGAACGGCGCAACATTCCAATCAGCGCGGTGTTGGAGTCGAACGAAGGGCAGGTGATCTGCGCAGCGGGCCGGGCCGGATTAGGAATCGTGGTTCAGCCGCTCTACATCGTGCACGACGATATCGTCGCCGGCCGGCTGATTCCGCTGTTGGGTGACTGGGAGCTACCGCCGCTGACGATCAACCTCGCATACCAGAGTCGGCGGAACCAGCCTGCGAAGATTCGGGTATTTGCCGATGCGTTGAGCGAGCATGTCAGGAAACTGGACCTGGAGAATCGCTGGAGCGCAGTCCCAAAAAATATCTCCATCACACCAACCACCCAGAGAAGCCGGGCTCGCTGATTACGGACCAGGATACGTCCGTCTCCACGAGCCGCTTCCTTTATTCGGGAGCGTATCGAGTCAAGCGAGGTCGTCAAGCGCGCCAGCGTTCTCGTACAACTTAAGCAGCATAGTGCGAAGCACCTGAACGTCGCTTGCCGCGAAACCGGTAAGGATCACCGACTCATGTTGCTTCGCGACCGGGACTATGCGCAGCGCCAGTTCGTCCCCCTTGCCTGTCAGGGCAATCCTGATTGACCGTCCATCCGTCGTGCTCTTCTCGCGCTTAACCAACTCCTGACTCTCAAGACGGTCAATGATCCTGGACAGCGCGGAAATATCCGACGTCGCATGCACCGACAATTCAGACAAGGTCTGGTGCGGAACGTACAGCAGCGAGGCACAGACTCGCCACTCACTGAGGTTCAGCCCAAACGGTTTCAGTGCCTTCGCGAATGCGTTTCCCATTCGGCCTCCGGCTCGTGTCAACAGGAAGGGAATCGCCTGTTCGAGTTCTTCCGGTCGCTTGCGTGTCTTCATGGTGATCGGCGCGTTGAGGGTTTACATGGGTAGGTATGCTTGAAAAATCAATTATACTCCACCGGGAGTGTACTTGAATAATCAAACAACGTCTATCCAGGCGACTTCGGATAGCTTGCCCCTTCTTGAGCGAAGCAAAGCCTCATGCGCTGAACCGGAGCAAACTGATGGGAAACAAAATCGCACCTAAAAGAGCACTTCGCAAACGACTGACTATTGAATAATTGAAAGGCCGTGCAGCTTCCCACGTCGGAAAATGTTGAAGTCGAGTCTGATCGACACTCAGCGGCAACGGCTGGACTGGGTCGACAACTGATCAAACTGCAGCGGTCTAACACGCGTTGTTTCGCCGCGACCAGGCGCGTCCGAATCCGGATCGTTTCTGATACTTGTATTACTTGACCATGCGTTAGGGATGAATCGGATCGATCGAGCCTGGGGTTAGCCGGATATGGAAGGTTCATAGTTCGCACTTCAATTATATTTATTGGCATTACTAATAAAAATGATGACTGTAGTAACGGCTTCTGCACTGGGCTCATCGGAGAACAAATGGTGCCAATGATCGAAGGTACCGATTTAGATCAGGCGGCTATACCGCGCGATTTTTCAGGCTGGAGGGCGACTGGCGTCGTGAAGAAACGAGTGATGGCGAAATGAAGTTGTGACACAGCCCCAAAGCTGGGTCTGGAAGACAGGGGATGGAAAACGGAGATCAGATTTGGAAACTCAAGTCATCATTGTTGGAGCCGGACCGGTAGGACTGACACTTGCGATCGACCTTGGTAGACGCGGCATTGCGTGCGTACTTGTCGAGCAAAAGGCCGAGCCCCAGTTTCTGCCGAAAATGGAACGTTGCAACGCGCGGACCATGGAGATCTTTCGGCGGCTTGGAATCGCGGACCGTATCCGCGCCGCCGGCATGCCCAAGGACGTCCCTATGGACATCCAGATCATACGGTCCATGGCGGAGCCGCCAATCCTGCGCTTGTCCTATCCATCGGTGGCGGAGGCTCGCGCACTCACGCGTGAGAGCCACGACGGCAGCCTGCCACTCGAACCGTATCAGCTCATCTCCCAATACACACTGGAGCCGCTTCTTCTTGAGGTAGCCGAACAATCGCCGGCGATCACGGTGATGCGAAGCACTACGTTTGTGGAGTTCACCGAACAGGACGATAGCCTCCTGGTGGCGGTCAATGACGCCTACGGTGTGAGAAGAACATTGAAGGCCGCTTATCTCGTGGGCTGCGACGGTGGCGCGAGCCGTGTGCGTAAGCAACTGGACATCCGCCTGGAGGGCGAGGGTGACATTGCGCGGCTGAGGCAGGGCCTTTTCTACTGCGAGCAACTCTACAAGCGGCTGCCGATAGGCAACGGGCCGAGCCGTGGTCGGCACTATCTGGTGGCCGGCGGACCTCCTACTTTCATGATCATGCAGGACTCGACGCGGCACTGGACGGTCCATTCCGCCGTTGACAGCGATGACGAAATGCGACGGATGTTCGAGCGGATCATCGGCGTTGGGTTGCCCTACGAGATGCTGTATTGCGGGGAATGGCGACAGAATCTGCTGCTGGCCGAACGCTATGGAGAGGGACGGGTGTTTCTCGCAGGCGATGCGGTGCACCTCGTGATTCCTACGGGTGGTCTCGGCATGAACACCGGCGTTGGCGATGCCACCGATCTTTCCTGGAAGTTGGCCGCCACGCTGCAAGGGTGGGGAGGCCCGGGATTGCTGGCTTCCTATGAAGCCGAGCGGCGCCAGATTGGCGAGCGGGTGGTTGGCGCATCGCGCTACGCGTCGCTTGGATACCGCGCCTGGTTGGCTGAAGTGCGCCCGGAGATCGGAGACGATACGCCCGCAGGGTCGACTGCTCGCGCCCACTTGGCCGAAGTAGCGAACGTGCAGCAGCGCAAATCGAACGAGATGATCGGCGCAGAACTGGGCTATCGCTATGCGGATTCCCCCGTTATCGACAATGTACCGGGAGGGCCGCAGCACGATCTGCGTGCCTATCTTCCTACTACGTGGCCGGGCGTGCGGCTTCCCCATATGTGGCTCGCCGACGGAAGCGCCATCCAGGACCGGCTGCGGCCGGAGCGCTACACGTTGATCGACGTCGCGGGTGGGCATGATGCGGGCCCCCTTCTCGCCGCATTCGAAGCGCTCGGCGCACCGCTCGATGTGCTCGTGGTCGCGGATTCCAGGCTCCACGCCGTCTATGAGCGCGACCTCGTTCTCGTCCGGCCCGACATGCATGTCGCGTGGCGCGGCGACCGGCCCCCGCAAGCCGTCGATGATCTCGCCGCTAAGGTGACAGGGCATAGCAACACAAACCGCGCATCGGGTTCGATCAACAGCCGCTGACCGAGCCGGCTGAATCGAATCGATATTCGGTCAGCCATACACGCTGCAGGCTCGACGCGCGACGGCGCAGGTGTGCCGTCGCCTTGAGATTTCGACAACATTGGAGACGAATAAAATGACTGCACGGTTGAATCGGGCCAGAGGTGAGCATTCATGGCACCGGCTATTTTGGTGGACATTCGCAGCGCTTGCGGCATGTGCGTCGGGCGTATCGCATGCGCAGAGCTCTGTCACCCTCTATGGGGTCATCGATGCCGGCGTTGAATATGTGACGAACATCGGTCCTCAGAAATCCAGCTCGGTGCACATTCCGTCTCTCACGGCCTCTCTACCGTCACTGTGGGGTCTCCGTGGCAACGAGGATCTGGGTGGTGGGCTGAACGCGGTTTTTGTATTGGAATCGGGCTTTGCTCCAGCACAGGGTTCGCTGAATCAAGGGGGCCGTCTGTTTGGGAGGCAGGCCTATGTCGGGCTTTCGGGGCAGTGGGGGAAGGTGACCCTTGGGCGCCAATATTCGCAAATCTTTTGGGCGGTACTAACGGGCGACACGCTGGCTCCGAATATCTATGCGGCCGCCGATCTGGACCCCTACTTGACCCAGCCGCGAGTTGATAATGCGATCACCTATACCTTCACGTCGTCGGGACTGACCGCGGCTGCGACTTATTCTTTCGGACGTGACGCGGTGGGTAGTGCGCCGGCCGGAGGGTGCGCTGGCCAATCGCCGACCAACTGGCGGGCCTGCAAGTCAATGTCTGCCATGCTGAAATATGATGCCGGGAAATGGGGCGTGGCGGCGGCTATCGATCGCAATTACGGTGGAGGCGGCACTGGCTCGCCCCTGCCACTTAGCTCGCAAACCGATACACGCGCCCTCATCGATGGCTACGTGAAGTTTGACAACGCGACTTTCGGCGCGGGATTCCAACACCGAATCAATCACGGAGAGCAGACGCCGACTATTTTCGATGCGACCAGCAACTACTGGTGGATTGGTGGATCTTATTTGCCCCTTCCAGATATTGCCCTTGACGCGCAGTTCGGCCGCATCACCGTGAGCAACAAGGACGCGGGGGGCTCTGTGATCGCAGCGCGCGCTATGTACTTCTTGTCCAAGGCCACTGCGGTGTACGTCACTGCAGGGCACGTGTTCAACCAGCGCAACGCGAGTTTCTCGATTGACGGCGGCGTGCCCCCGCCCACTTCGACGCCATTGCCAGGCGTGAACCAAACCGGTGCACTGGTGGGTATTCGCCACCTGTTCTAAATGACCCGCGGCCGCTCGATGTGGCTGCACGGTAGACCGGGGTCTTTCGCCGAGGAGGTGGCCCTGGGCCCTCTGGCTATCTGCGTATTGAAGTTCTTCCGGCCCTTTCCCCGCTTAGGTCGGCAACCGTAGGCTGAGTAGGCGTGAAACGGCGAGTTATCCAAACAGGATTCAGCATAGCCATTTTATATTATGACTAATTTCGTAGTCCTTATTCGATCATGATTTATAGGCAGCATAGCCGGTCGGGAACCGGCAAGTGCAAATTTGTGCAACATGAAGGATTTCCTGGCGGGCAGCATCGACGCCTCGCAGTTGGTCAAAGGCGGTCCAGTCAAAGATATAGCACGACCGCGATGAGCCTTCACTGGCTGATCGCGTTGCTGATCATGGCTGGCTTTTATCTCGGCTGGATCATGACCGACATCCCCGGTTTCACACCCACCAAGCTCAAGTACTTTTCGTGGCACAAGTGGATCGGCGTGACCGTGTTCGCGCTCGCGGCGATTCGGCTTGCCTGGCGCCTGACGCATCGAGCTCCGGAAATGCCGTCGGGCATGGCGCCGCTGCAGAAGCTCGCAGCGCAAGCCGCGCACGTGATCCTTTACGTGCTGATGTTCGTGATTCCGGCCTCGGGCTATCTGTACAGTTCGGCAGCCGGCATCCAGGTGGTCTATCTCGGCATCGTGCCTCTGCCGACGCTGATCGGGCCGGACGCTGCGCTGAAGGTCGTGCTGAAAACCGTCCACATCTGGTTGAACTACACGTTGCTCGCTCTGGTGGCTGTTCACACGCTGGCGGCGTTGAAGCATCACTTCATCGATCGTGATGGCGTGCTCACCCGCATGATCCCTTTTCTAAGGTAGCAAGAGGCTCAAAGCAGATATGAAACCCAGATTCCGTCAACTGATATTAGCCGCTACGGCTGCCACGTCACTCTTCCCGGGCGTTGCGCATGCGCAGGTGGATGCGTCGAAAAGCACTGTGACCACCACCTCGAAGCAGATGAACGTACCCGTGGACGGGACCTTCAAGAAGTTCACGGCGCAGCTCATCTTCGATCCGACCAAGCCGACGGCGGGCAGCGCCCAACTGACTATCGACACCGCCAGCTACGACCTCGGCGACGAAAGCTACGACCAGCAGGTGCGCGGCAAAGACTGGTTCGACTCGGCGCAGTTTCCCAACGCCACACTCGTCTCAAGCGCCATTGCACCGGCCGGCGGCAACCAGTTCAAGGTCAGCGGCAAGCTGACCATCAAGGGCAAGTCGGAGAACGTTACGGTGCCAGTTACCGTAACGCAGCTGGGTGCAACGCTAACCTTCGACGGTACCTTGCCGATCAAGCGTAGCCAGTTCGACATCGGCTTAGGCGAATGGAAAGACACGTCAGTCGTCGCCGACGAAGTGCTAGTCAAGTTTCACATTGTTGAAGCCAAAAAATAAGCAGCAAAACCACTCAGACCACCCAGGAGAATCACAATGAAAAAGCAACTTTTGACGACAGCGATTGCCACTCTGGCAGCAGGTACATCGTTCGGCACAACGGCAGCGGAAACCACGTATCAGCTGGACTCCACGCACACGTACCCAAGCTTTGAAGCCGATCACTTTGACGGTGTCTCGGTCTGGCGCGGCAAGTTCAACAAGAGCAGCGGCACGGTGACGATCGACCGCGAGGCCAAGACCGGCACGCTGGAAGCGACTATCGACATGACGTCGGTGGATATCGGCAACGATACGCTGGATAAGGCGTTGAAGAGCCCGAAATTCTTTGATACCACTCAATTCCCGACTGCTGTCTATAAGGGCGCGTCGATGAAGTTCGAGGGTGACGTTCCGGTAGAAGTCATCGGCCAGTTGACGATGCACGGCGTGACGAAGCCGCTGAATCTGAAAATCGTGTCGTTCAAGTGCTTCCAGAACCCGATGCTCAAGCGCGAAGTGTGCGGCACGGAATCGACGGCGACTTTCGACCGGTCGGACTTCGGGGTGGACTTGGGCAAGACTTACGGCTTCAAGATGCAAACGGTGCTGCACATCCAGGCTGAAGGTATCAAGCAATAAGGAGACCGCGCCAAAGCGGGGGCTTGAATCGGCCCCGAAAAAATAACCGAAGAAGGTGTTTATATTGGGTCGATGGACTCCGACTCTTCCGAAGCCACTTCCGTTCTCCAGCTGCGAATCAGTCTGCGAGGCGTTAGCCCGCCGGTCTGGCGGCGACTCCTAATTCCCGAGCAGATCACGATTGCGCAGCTGCATCATGTGATGCAGCTCGCCATGGGCTGGCACGACGAACACCTGCACCGCTTCGTCATCCGCGGATGGCATTACGGTGGACATCGCGACGGTGCGTTGCAGTTCTTCGACAGCCCAGACACCCTGTCCTTGGCTGCGTTTAGCCTGCACGAACATGAGCGCTTCACCTATCTGTACGACTTCACCTCGTGGTGGTTACATGACGTGCGCGTCGAGCGGCGAACGTGCAACCACCGGTCAACGCCACTACCCGCTGTGTCGCGGGTGCCGGGCGTTGCCCGCCAGAAGACGCCGGAGGTCCCGAGAGATATATGAACGCTCTGGAAGTTCATAGTGAGCACGAGTTTCTCGAGTGGATCGAGACTTTACGCGGAAGCCAGATCGAGGTGAACGATCTACGCGTTGAGGTCGATGAATGGCTGATCTGGCTGGATTGGTGTTTCGACCGGTGTGCGGCGAATGAGCGGCTGCAGACGCTTGCGCGGTAAGCTGATCGCCCAGGCGACGGTTGAGCGGGAGGCTGCGATGCAGATCAGCGTGCAGATGGTGCCGCGTGACGCACGCACGGCACTCTCGCCAACATCGCCACATCTGATTACTCCAGTTATCAGATGTGGCGATTTTGGGCCGGGACGAAAGAGGGCGGTTTTTGGAAGCGGGTCGCCGCGTGAGCCCGGCCAGCCAGCGGCATTCCATTGAACTGCGAGGGGTTCTTTCGTATCGTGGGGGGCGGAATACCGGCCTCTCGGCCCGGGCGCGCATCGGGAGCTGAACCTCATGAAAATCCGGTCTTTCAGGTTGCCTCCCGCATGGGCAACGCTGCTGGTGAGACTGGCCGTTTGGCAGGCTTGCATGATGGTGGTCTTCGGCTGGTACGCGATGTCGACGGGGTATCACCCGACAGCGGACTTACTGCTGGATTTCTCCTTTGCCGCCGGCTTTGGACTATTGCTTCCCGCCGTGACGACCATTCTTGAAGCGTTCAAGCGCAGGCAAGCCCCTGGCTCACGGCGCGATTTCCACGATTGGGTCCTGAGGCTGGGTCGGGTACGGCTACATCGCCGCCTTTATTGGCCCGCTGATGTTCGCTGGCCGTTTCTATGACTGGGCGACGCGCCCGGACATCGCGCCCGCCTGGCGACTATCGGTCGTCCTCGGTGTGACGCTCGTTGCCAGCGTGGTGCTGTTCCTGTTCCGGCTCAAGGCGCGATGCGTCTACGGGTGTAGCGAGGCCGTGGCCGGACTGTACGCCGCGCAAAACGTCGCGACCGGCGACATACACGGCCCGGCATTCTTCTTTGCCCTGCTCACCGCCGGCGTCTACCTCTGTGTGCGTGGACTTGACAACAAGCACCAGGGCGCGACCAAACCGCCGCTCGATCCTGAAGGCGAGGCTCGGGCCGCGAACAGCGATAACGCCGGCGGAGCGGACCGAGGCGGATGGCGAATGAGGTGGGTTTTTTTCGCATGCGTGTGCATTTTTATGACGTTCCCTCTGGCCGGGATTGGGCAGCGGTACCAGACTCGGTACGCACTCCACACGGCGGCGTCGCCGTCAATGTTTGGGGGTAGTGCGATGGCATCCAGGGTGTTTCACGTACGCGAAAGCGTCCCCGGCGAATCTGGCTTGTAATGTGGTAACGATGTAGCTACAGCGTAGGCATACGGAATGCCACTAAAGGCCCACGCGGGATTTCGCTGTTTATCGTTTTTATCTTCGTTTGTTGTACCTGTTCCTGGGACAGGCGAAGTGCTGGCCTTTGCACTTATGCCCGGACCCAGATGGAGATGTGTGAAATGGGCGCCATACCTGTTGATACCAAGACAGCCGATGTGCGAACCCGCATTGAACCGGAACTCAAGGACGCAGCCAGGGAAATTCTGGCGGGCTATGGACTCACGATGTCAGAAGCATCGCGGCTCTTTTTCCGCCAGGTTGTGCTGCAGAAGGGCTTGCCGTTCGATCTTCGCCAGCCGAATGAGACAACGGTTGAAGCACTGCGCGAGTCCAGGGAAATGCAGAAGGCGCGCTTCGGCTCCGTAACGGAGTTGTTTAATGAGCTTGAAAAAAAGCGCAAGTAGCAAACGCACGACGCTGCCCCTTAGCAGCGACAAAACCAAGCAGCTCGGCAAGGATTGGGAACGACCTTCGAACTCTGGCCGATACGACATGACGCGTCTCAAAGACGTGATGTTGTTGCTGGTCGGGAACGAGGGACCGTTACCGGCCGAGTACAAGGACCACCCTCTGACGGGAGAATGGGCCGATCACCGTGAATGCCATGTAGGCGGTGATTTCCTGCTCATCTACCGGATCTCCAAAACCGAGGTGGTGTTTGTGCGAAGTGGCACCCACGCCGAGCTGTTTAAGTGAAATAGGGCAGCTGATAGAGCCGTCGCGCAAAGCGCGGCGGCTTTTTTTTGGCTTTACCGCATTAGGGGTGGCCTCAAGATTCGGACGTTTGCGTACGCCATCCGAAAACACCGAAAACGGCGCCCATCGTTCAACGTCCAATACCAGCTTTGATCGAAGCCGTTTTTGGACTGTGGGCGGTTGCAGCGAGCGCAAGAACCCCATTTCATAACCGAGAAAGGAGCCACACCATGCCGACATCTGAACAAACCAAGGACACCCTGTACGCTACCCGGTGCAGGATTGACAATATCGCATCCGCCGACGCCGAGTTGCAGGCCGAAACGTGCGCTGCCGAGGTCAAGGGCTACATCTCAGCAGTACGTGAACACCAGTTGATCGAACATGCCGACTTTAAGGTTCTGTGGAGTGGGGTTGAAAAAGCGCTCAGCGACTGGCACCGGAACAGGCCCAAGTGTGAAGGCTAGGCCATCGTTTCGTTGGCCCCGAACATCGCCGCGAAGTCACTTGCGGTGAGATTGAATGCAGGCTCAGTTGCAAATGAACCCAAAATGGGAGATACACTGCCTCACCTGTGCCATGACTGCATCAAGGACGATGTGCTGCAGCCGAGGGTAACGAACTGGGTTGCGGACATCTGCGCCGTGTGTCACCGCGACGTCGAGCGGGCAGCGCCGTTGTACGCGTTGGGGAGCCTCGCGAAAGACTTCATTCGTGAGCGCTTCGAAGACTTTGACGATACGCTTTACGACTATCAGACGGGGCTGACGCTATCACGGATACTCCAACAGCTGCTGACGATCGACAGTGACGCGATCGGCGATCAGTTGGCCGTCTATCTGCGCGCAAATTGCGCGGGTGAGGAGAGCGCCTTCTTCGGCGAAGGGATGTGCTACTCCTAGAAGCGCAGAACCTTTGATGCGCGCGAAGACGAGCGGCTTTTCGCCGAGCACCGCTGGCATGCGGAGGCGCAGGGGTTCAAACACCATCGACGTTACTTTAACGAGAGCGCGAAAGACTTCTTTTCGTTTCTGTTCGACGCTGCGCTGGAGGCAAAAAGCAGGTCGATATTTGAGCCGTTTCCGGCTGCAACCCGTGCGCTTAAAGCGGGCTCGACGATCTATCGGGCGCGGATTGTCTCCGGCCCCGACACCGCTGTCGCACGCAAGGCCATCGAAGACGATGCCCAAAGGCAACCTGAGCGGCTACGCATGATGAACGTCTCTCTTACCTGATGACCGTGAGACGCGTATCCAGTGCGAATCGCTCATGGCTCTTCAGCGAGAAAAGTCCATCGGCCGCTGCCGCGTCGATCAGCAGGTTCCACGAATGCGTGCTGACCACGCTCGGCACCGCGACAAGCGGATGTGATGCAAGCAACTCGTCACCGAACTTTTGCTGGTTCGGGCTGATCGAGCCTGGCCGCAACCAGTTGGGGTTGGCGATATCGTCCGGCTGAGCGACGTGGATCTTCGCCTGCGCGATTTCCACCGCCAGCAGCTGGTGAGCAACGGAGTCGAGGACGTTGAATCCCTTGTGGACGGCCACCTCCAGAATGGTTGTGGCGGGGTCGAGAGACGCATAGATCACGCGCCGCCCGGCCGATGACCACCGGCCGCCGACCTGAAAAGCGCCTTCGGCGGTGTGCCATGTCGATAGATACCTTTCCCGTTCCAGCCGCCACACCACGAGCCCATTTTCGCCGAGAGCGGCGGGCAGGGGCGTCAAGCGTAAACCCCGTAGTCCATGCGCGTGAGCAGGGTTTTGACGAGATCAGCGCCCTCAGAACTTTGTAGCAGATCGATCGGCCGACGCTGGTCAAGTCCGAGCGCCGGCGCCGAGAGCCACTGGTCGGCGGCTTCTTTCGATCCCAGCACGTCGATCGCCCGCTCGGTTATCGAGGCCAGACGAATCAGGCGGTCGGTCGCATTGCTGTCGAGCAGCCGGTCGCTATCCTTACCTCTCTGGAGCGTGCGCTCGCTGACGCCAATGGCCTGAAGCACAGCGTCGCGGCCGACGAATTCGTACGTGTCGATCATCTCGCGGGCAAGCGTCACGGGAAGCCCAATGGTCACGATGTCGTGCGCCTGGAGCGGTGTCATGTCTGCGACCTTCCGGATCACGCTCGCCTTTAACACCGCGAACGCGTCGAGTTCGGCCGCCGCGTGCGTATACGGAGTGGCGATTGCCGTATCGATCCGGGATTGCAACGCTTCCAGCAATCTCCGGAAGGGCGTGTTGCCCTCGACTGTTTCGACTTGCGATTCCATCTCACATACTCCTTTTCGCCACGTGGCAGTTTATTTTACGCCACATGGCTACCGACTTCAATCCCCTCGTTTCGGCGAACGCCTAGGCTCCCGAAAAAACCGCTTTCCGCCCGCCTCGGACAAAGGTCCAGACCATCCGATCGGTGCTAGTCTGTAGAGGAAAGCCCCAGCATTGCCGGGCTCTCAGGCCAGCGCAGACAGAATGCCACTGAAATGCCTCTACGCCGACGACCAGCCAGTCCTGTCCTATGAGTTGTCGAGGGAGGACTTCGAGACCCTTCGCCTCGAGCACGAGATGCGACAGCACCTGCATTTTGCGTGCTGCGAGGCGAGGGTGGGCCTGCGCGTGTCGAAGGGCGGAATTCAGCATTTTTATCACTTGGGCGGCCACGGGGCTTGCCGGTCAGAAGGCGAAACGGAGGCACATCTCCAGCTCAAATTCGCCGCGATGACGGCGGCGCGTAACGCAGGGTGGGCTGCAGAATGCGAGGTGGCGGGCGGCGACGGGCTGGAGCGCTGGCAGGCGGACGTTCTCGCGACGCGCGGCTCGGTTCGCATAGCGATGGAGGCCCAGCTATCTAACCTTTCATGGGGAGAGATCTCGCGCAGACAGGAGCGGTACCGCGCCGCCGGCATACGCGGTCTCTGGTTCGTCGGTCAGGATAGCTACCAGGTGTGCCGAGAGGTGCCGGCGTTTCAGGTCCGTTGCGATCCAGAGGGCCACTGGCAGGTTCGGATCAGCCCGCCACACGACCGGTACAACGTCTGCCTGCGGCCGTACCCGGGGCACTGGGAACCTCTGGAAAAGTTCATCTCCGCGGCATTCTCGAAGAACCTCGTCTGGAGTCCCGCGCTCGACCTGAACCGCGTCGATGTCGTCATCCGCGCCCTGCCTTACGCCCGGTGCTCATGCAGCAACAGGTTGCTCCTGCCGACATCGCTCGCCGTCTCCCTGCCTTATCCAGGCCACCGCTCGCTGCTATGGACCATCAAGCCATATCCAAAAAATCAGGCCAACCCCGGACCAGCATGGCTTAACGCGCTGGTCCACATCATCAACCGCGGCTATCCAGAAAAGTCCGGCGCCTTGCTGGCCACGCGTCACACGCTCGGCCGCGCGCTCAACCACTACACCTGCCCGGTATGCGGAGCGGAGATTGACGACGTTGCCTCGCGTCAGGGTGAGGTGCCCATATTCCGCAGTGACCTTCCTGTACGCGGGCTTTTGCCCGATGAGCAGCGCAATACGGCTGAGTGGCAGTTTCTGCATCAGTGGTGGCTACGCATGGAACCAGACGCGGTGCCGCAGTCGACGAAACAGATGAACCTCGGTTTCTGATGAAAAGCGCCAGAAAGGGGGCCGCCCAGGGCGAGTCATGCGTGCTTTCGACCAAGCGCGGTTACACGATTGCCGGCTTTCCATGCCAAACCAGCCACTTGGCGTGATCGATCTCTGTCCCTACAGCGATTCGCTCGTGGGGCTCCATCGTCTGGCTTCCTAACACCGAGTTCCTGGTAGCCTTGAACTTCATCGCGATGTGAAACCAGTCCAGGATCCTTCACCTGGCGAGCTGGCTGCCGTCCACAGCCTTGCCGAATTCGCCAGCGTCATCGCTGATCACGGTGACTTGCTCGTCTGGAGCCACGCCGCGTGCAAAGAGAAATTGGTCCGGCCGCGCGGGCGCCGATGGAACCAGCTTATGCACGTACGCGTAGAGACGCGGGGTGCGATCAGCAAGAGTTGCACGGCCCGCAACGATGTTGACATGTCGATCCCGCGTCAACTTCTGCGCCCAAGGCGATTTCAGCTCCGCAAGGTCGCGCGCTGCCTTGCGGCTCTTGGGGCTGCTGCTGAGGCTCAGCCACGTCGAGTCGACGCTCACGCAGCCGACGGTGGTCGATTCGCGAACCTGCTCTCCGCTGACCGCTTTCGGTCCAGACGCGATATCGCGCTTGATCTGCGCGTCCAGCGCGCTACCGACGGCGAGGATTCGACGGCGAGTACTATCGAAGGAAATCCCTTTGTCCAGCGGCAGGACCTCTCGAAGCAGCTCAGTGGCCTGACGGTAGGGTAGATGGGCGGCCCACTTGGCCTACGATAGCGGCCAGAGCACGACCATCGCAGCCGGCCAGGACGCACTGCTGGGCGGTAACGTCGAAGTGGACGGCACGACGAGCAACGTGACGATCACCACCGGCCGGGACATCACCGGAAGCGGTACGGTTCAGGCGGGTCAGGACACGACGTTGACTGCCGGCCGCAACCTGTCGATGACCGGGACGATCAAGACGGGCAACAATCTCGGACTTCAGGCGGGACAGGATCTGACGGTAGGACCGACGCTTGCCGCAGGCGGCACCGAAACGGTGACGGCCACCAACGGCAGCGCCACGCTTGGTGGGGCAGCACTGTCTGCTGGCGACATGCGCGTCACGGCCGGCACCGATGTGACCACGCAAGGCTCCGTCGAGAGTCTGGGCAATCTGACCCTCACTGCGCAGAGCGGAAGCTTAAGCGCGAACGGCCCGGTGCAGGCGGCGGGCAACGCCACATTGAACGCCGGCCAGACGCTCGGGCTCAACGGCGCGACCACGGTGTCGCGGAACTTGACGCTGACAGGCAACAACATCACGACGCAGGGCGTGGCCGTTGGCGGCAACCTGAGCGCGACGGCTCAGAACAACCTGGACACGTCGGCCGCGCAGGTCAACAGTACCGCACTCGATCCGACAGCGCCCATCACGGCCAATACACCGGCCTTCACGAGCGTGAATGGCACGGCAACGCTCAAGGGCGCTCACGTCACCACGGTGAACGCGGTGATTGGCGGTGCGTACAACGCAACCGGCACGAGCAGCCTGACGACAGGTGGTAAGGCGATCTATCTGGCCGGCGCCAACCTGAACGGCGGCACGGTCACGAACGTCGGCCAGCAACTGGCGAACGGCAACCTGAATGTTAGCGGCACGACGGTGAGCAATCAGGGGGTGCTGTCCTCGCAAGCGGCAAGCACGATCACCGCGACGGATCTCACGAATTCGGGCCTCGTTCAGGGCCTGACCAATACGCTGAATGTCGCGAACAGCACGACCAACACTGGTGCGCTCGTCGGCGTCAATGCGCTGAACCTGAACACGACCAGTCTCAACAACAGCAACGGGATTATCTTCGCGGGCAACTTGGCAGCGCCGAGTGCGGTGACGGGTGACGCGACCGTCACGGTGACTGGCGGCAACGGTAGTTTCATCAATACCAATGGCGAGATCCTGGGTGCGAAAAAGCGATTACGGTGGCCGCAGACCTGGTCGAAGACGGAAAAGTTCTCCGCCACACAGAGATCAGCCGCTGGTCAATCGGCGGATTCTGGGGTGCTTTTAAGGGAACCTGTTCTATTCTTGACCGCAGCGCGATCACGATCAGCAGGGACCTGGGTCGCTGGGTTCGCGACCCCTCCTATGAGATCAAGGAGGACACCCCGCCGCAAGAGGTGTCCGGACCCGCAGCTGAAGCCCTGCCAGCAAAGGCCGAATAGGCCGGACCGCTCGCAGGGTCAAGGGCATCGTCAGCGGCGTCAAGCAGCTCTCGGGCAGCAGGGACGAGACGAGAGTCAGGGAGAACACCGGGAGCAAAACTTCCCCGCTTCTCATGCAGCGCATCGGCGCGTGATGGCAAGTTGGACTGCCATGCTATCCACCGCAAAATCTTAATGAAGTGTGGGCCGCGAAGAACAATCGCACATGCGGTTGCGCCAATCAGAAACGCAGCCATCATCGGCGCGTTGCTCTACCGTCGTGACATTCATCGCCTGCGTGCTGTTGCGGTATTCGCGGTTGTCATCTTTCACACCTTACTACTCCAAGCCTGAGCTGAAACATATGACTGGTCAGCCAACAGCATCGATCGACAAAACCGGACGCCGTGCAATGCACGGGGACGGAGTTCACGCAGCGCTTCAGCGCCAGGAGCACGCATCGGCTTTCATCGACGGTGGCAAGCGTGCATGGCGCGATCCGAATGGGCTCGGCCGCCTGCAGGCAGCGGCCGCTGCGCGTGGCGGACAGTGTCTGGACGACATCTGCACGAAACTGCAGGCAAAATATCGTTTCCGCTGTGCACAGGGACATGAGTGGTCGGGGTGGGGCCACCTCGTGCTGGCCGGGAAGTGGTGCAGGCAGTGCGCCAACACGGCCAGGCGTCTGACTATCGACAGGATGCACGAGTTGGCCCTCGAGCGTGGTGGGCGCTGCCTGAGTGTCGAATACAACGGCTGCAGGGGAGAATTGACGTGGGAGTGTTCGTTCGGGCACGCGTGGCGGGCCACGCCACACAACTTAAAAAAGCGTAATATGTGGTGCCCACATTGCAACCGCTTTCGGGGACCACCCAGCCCGCGTGCCGATGGCTGCACGTCATCCAGCGAATTCGGCTGAACGGCCGATCCGTGTGCTCGTACAGATTCCCGATGTGCCGCAGTCGCATCGTCTGCGTGGACGCCGCCCATTGTGAGGCAGCGACGACCACGACTGCGGGCCAATATCGAGGAACGTGATTGCTGTCGACCAGCAGGACACCTTTAAGCGTCCGCGGCACGGCCTCGGCGCTGATCTGAACGAACATAAAACGCTGACGCGAACGCAACTCTAAAACCTAATAAATACATGTAGGGGTCGTCTCAAGATTCGGAAATTTGCGCACGTTAAGCGCTCGCGAACTGTGCTGTTCAAACGGCGCTGGTCGACCCAACTCCGGCCATTTATTTTCGCTCCAAATTGGACCGATTGCCCGTTCCAGTCGTGGTCCTAGGTCAACTCAATCTGGTTCTATGGCGACGGGGCCGCCTGCGCCTGAAGATGCAACCAGGCACAGAATTTATCCAGCCTCTTGTTGGGCCGCCGCAGCCGTTTCGCGACATACCGGTAGCCGCTATCCTGAAATCCGAGAGGCGCTACCAGACGGCCGTCCCGGATATCGTCGATGACCAGGTGCCAAGGCGCAACGCAGACTCCCAGGCCCCCAATTGCCGCTTCGAGCGTGAAGTAATAATGCTCGAACTCCGGGCCGGGCTGCGGGGGTAGGGCATAGCAAAGCGACTTGCTCCACATCTGCCACGCATTCGAGCGGGTTTTCGTATGCAAGAGCGGCTTGCCGGCCACATCTGCTGGTTTCCGTAATTTGATTCGGGCAGCTAGAGACGGTGCCAACACTGGGCCCAGCCATTCGGGGAAAAGCTGCAACACCTCAACATGATCGGCGTTCTTCGCATCATCCACTGCAATGATCAAGTCGTAGCGCTCTCGCTCGATATCAGCGGGCCGCTCCGCTGCGCTTAGTCTGACTTCGATGTCGGGATGCAGTGCGTTGAAATGGTAGAGGCGTGGAATCAACCACTTGACAGTGAAGGTGCTGAAACATGAAATGTCTAACGTCCCGTAGTCTTCATCACTCACCGCGCGCACCGCTGCCTCGATTTGGTCCAGAGCCGCCGACAGGGCTGGCAGCAGCGTCTTTGCAGCTGTGGTCAGCTGTGGCCTGCTTTTCGATCCTTCGAATAATCGAACGCCCAATCTTGATTCAAGCTGAAGGACTTGGCGGCTGATTGCGCCTGGTGTGACAGCGAGTTCATCGGCGGCGGCAGTCATCCTGCCGAGCCGCGCGGCGGCCTCGAACGCACGCAAAGCGTTTAATGGTGGTAGGTGGCGTTTCACTATGTGAGTTTAATGCAAATAGATCGTCAGTAAAAATCGCTTCCTGAAGACAGGATTCCACTGACAGAATGGAATCTCCACGTCAAACCGTGTACCTTTAATTTGAGGAAAAGTCACATGCCGTTCATCCGTACCAGTGTACATAAAGACACCAGTCAGCAACAGCGACAATGTATCGTCGACGGCATCCATCAAGCGTTGGTGGACAGTATTGGCATGCCGAAGGATGAACTCTTCAACCTGGTGGCTGAGTATGAGTCGTCGCAATTCTGGTGCAGTCGAACATTCAACGGGATCGCGCGCTCGGATCGCGTGGTAGTGGTCGAAATTACACTGCGGCGCGGCCGCAGCGACGTGATGAAACGTGAACTCTATGCCAGCGTCGCGCGTAACCTTGAATCGAAGGCGGACATCTCGCCCAAGGACGTGTTCATTTTCATGCATGAAAATGACTACTCGGATTGGTCGGTCGGGGGAGGGAAATTCGCAATGGCACTTGTGCAACAAGTGGGCATAGATAGCTGACAAAACGGCGTTGTCGCGGCAACTGGAAGTGCTGGCGGAGTGGGATGATTGATGAAGAACTCAAAGCCGTTCTATCGCCACCACCGCCTTCCAGGTGCTGTCATCAGTTGCGCGGCGCGCTTGTATTTCCGGTTCCAGTTGAGCCTGCGCGACATTGAGGAGTTGCTGTTCGAGCGAGGGGAATCGTCAGCGACGAGACCATCCGGCGCTAGCGCGACAAATTCGGCGCGAGCTTCGCTCATTGGGTCAAGGCTGCACGCCGTAAGCCGGGTACGACCCGGCACCTCGACGAGGTGTTCGTTACGTTGCACGGCGAAACGGTTCTTCAATCGCATACTGGCTGCCTCTCCTGTGGCGCCACGCAAGATTGTCACCGACCAGTTGCGCGGCTATCCGGCTGCGAAGGCCGAGATTCGCGAACGATCATCGTAGCTGTATTTCCGATGGCGTCGCACGCTCCGCAAGCCAACAGGGATACGATTTACTTCGCCCTTGGCAGGGCATAGCAGAACTCGGCCAGTAGCGATGCGTGCTATCCGCTGTGACATGCTCCAACCTCACCGCGTTGGCCCATGCACAGCTGAGAGGGCGCAATCCACGTCAGGAAAGATTCGTCAAGTGCGGCCCCCAAGACAGCAGAGAACGGTCGATCGCTCCGCATCGGCAAGACCGTAGGTGGTACTGAAAGAAGCCGCAACAACGGTCGTAGTACTTTCGATACCATAACAACGTGTGGGCTTGTTCCTTTGCGCGCTCCCGCTTACGCTGGTCACAAGCGACGTCGGTCGCTTCTCAGCAAATAGACGGAGAGGAGTGGGGATGTCTACACAATCAGGTGCAACCAAGTTCGATCCCGTCAGGACCAGCGAGTACGCGGAGCAGAGCCGGATTGGGCTGGCTGGCTACGAGGCCTGTCACGAGTTGGCGGCATGCATGCTCGCCGCCTCGATCAAAATCAACTCACCGGCCAGGATCCTGGTGGTGGGGGTTGGCGGTACAGCACAGGAGATCTTGGCTACGGCTCCATTGGAGCCGACCTGGAAGTTTACGGCCGTTGATCCTTCGCAGCCCATGTTGAATCTTGCGCGATCAAGCATCGCGGCCGCTGGCTTTACCGATCGAGTCGAGTTAATTCGAGGCTATGTCGATGATCTCTCGGCCGATGCTCTCTTTGACGGCGCAACATTGATCGGTGTTCTGCATCGTCTTCCTGGGAACGCTCAAAAAGCAGCGCTTCTCAAGGCGATCGCGGCGCGTCTGAAGCCAAACGCTTCATTGATTCTCGCCGGAAACTATCGGCGATACGCCGAACACCCGCGATTGCTGGCGGCATGGAGTCAACGCTGGCGGATGAAAGGCGCATGCCCTGAAGAGGTTAAGCTGAAGCTCGCAAAGATTCTGGAGGGGGCTGATCCGCCCGAGTCGGAGGAAGTCGTCAACTCCTTGCTGGATGACACCGGATTTTCAGATCCACTCCGTTTTTTTGAAGCCTTTTCTGGGGTGCATGAATCTCTCTGCGGACACAGTGATAGTACTCAACCCCGCAAAGCCATCTCGCACCGGCCCGCGTGCGCGGGGTTGTCCGGCATGCGCCCCATCGTCGGTGTACAAGCCGTCGCAGTCGACTTCACCCGGATCATCTGCCCATCATCTTTCGTGGAGTAATCGAGCACATAGTCTTCCAGCTTCGCATCACCGCGATCCAGCGAATCAGGCGCCCACTTCCCCCGCGCCTTGTCTGGACCGAGGTGGGGGTTAGGCATCAAGCCCTAGCTACCCGTGGCGGTGCTCACAAGCGCGATCGAAAAACAATTGCAGATCGACGCTATAGGTCAAGGCCGAGAAACTTTGTCCCGGGGATCGGGTTGAAGGTTATCGGAGGCGCTGAAGTAAAACCGAGCGATTCATAGATTCGCTGTGCAGCGACAAACTCAGGTAATACGTCAAGGCAAATACGGCTGTAGCCAGTTGCTCTCGCCTCGCTCAGGATCTGCTCGACCAACCGCCGTCCAAGGTTCTCTCCGCGTGCCCCTGGATGAACATAGACACGCTTCATCTCGCACGTGTTCGCATCGACTCGACGAAGCGCCACACAGCCCACCACTTTGTCGTCCCGCCACGCTAACAGGAGTCTTCCGTCAGGAGGCGCATATTTCCCCGGCAGCCCCGCGAATTCAGCTTCATAGTCCTGAAAATCAAGGTTGGCGCTTGCACTATTGACATACTCACGAAAGATCGCCGAAACAACGCCGAGATCGTCGGGAAAGTTAGCATATCGAATCTCTATCATCGTCGAAGTCCACCGTTTTTCAGATCACACGCCCGTCAAAACTCGAGGGTAATTGGTCGACTTATCCAGTCTCACCCGAGCCCGTCAAGGCTTGGCCAAATGAATTGCCCAAATCCGATTCACCTGGCTCTCGCTGCAACCTGCCAACTCCGCGGTGCGCTTGATGGTTTCACCCGCACTGCGTAGCGCGACAATCCGCTGGTGCATGAGAGTATCGGGTAGCCGACCGACGTATTTTCCAGCGGCTTTGGCGAGCCTGACACTTTGGCGCTGCCGCTCGCGGCGCGTTTCATAGTCCTCACGAGCCATTTGTAAAGCCACCTTCAAAAGCAATACCTGCGCGGATTCCGGGTCGATTTTCGCGAAGCCGTCAGCCATAGCCGCGAACTCGGACAGATCGACTACTCCCGGGATGGCCAGCTTCACGCCCTTGGCCTGAATGCATGCGATCAGTTGCTCGACCTTCGCGACAGGGAGGTTGCAAATGCTTTCGAATCTCTCGGCAACGATAGCTTCGCCCGGCTGCAAATCGGTGATCATCCGCAAAAGCTCAGGACGGTCGGCACGAGCCCCTGAGGGCTTCTCGCGATAGACGCCTGCGACATGGTAACCAGAAGCCCGGGCGTTCAGTTCGATATTGACTTGTCGAGCAAGATCCTGTTCTTCAGTGCTAGCGCGCAAATACAGTCGGGCAACTTTCATGAGAGGTTGTCATGATAAGGGGACGCGGGCAAGGTGCATTCATGGTTTGTTCCAAATCACATAGGAGTCCTTGTTCATCAGCGTCACTACGCCGATCCTTGACACCCGCAACTCAGTAACCAGCCGCTGACTTCAGCGAATCTCTACCTCGATAAATATCACCTCATGATCGGTTGCGTTGACTACGTTATGTTCCACGCCTTTTAACCCGGCGTAGCTGCGCCCGGCCTGCAGTTGCGAATCCCGGTTTCCCTGTCTCGTCTCGAGCAGAAGCGCACCGTCCGTTTGCGGCACGACGACGTAGTCGTGCCCATGAACATGCCAGCCGGTTTCTGCGCCGGGCGCGAATCGCCACTCGGTGACAATCACGCGTTCGTTCGATACCTGTTGTTTCGGGATTGCTGGCGGACGATCCATCAGAGTTTCTCCAGTCAAGTGAGGCGACAAAAAATTCGGGGGAACATCAGTCAAGCGACGGGGTGGTCGCCGCGGAAGCGCCCAATCGGTTGTTCGCAGCGCCTTCGTAGCTGCATCTGTGACCTGTCGGGCGCGATCCGTTTGAAGCACATTCTGCGCACAAAGGATGTCGTTCGACATATACAGTACGTTTGTTTCTATCAGCACAGTTGGCGCTGCCGCGTTGTGGCGCGTCAGACGCGATGCTGAAAGGAGCGCACAGTTACGCAGAATGCGGCAGGCGGATTCTGCGTGAGCCCGGTAATGTGAAATCAGGAATCCGAAGCGATATCAAGAATCGCGTGGGCCCTAACCGGAAACGTGCCCATCCCCCGGATTTTCGGAGGAACCGCCGAGAAGCCGAAACCGTCAATCGGTAGGGCCGACAGGTTGGTCAAATGTTCGACAATAGGAATTCCGGCCCCAAGCAGCACCGAATGCACCGGACGTGCCGGGTCCGTTGTGTCATCAATGTTCAATGAGTCGATACCCACGAGAACCGCTCCTTCGTCGCGCAGGTACTCGGCAGCGGTCTTCGTTAAAAACGGGTGACCCTCAAAGTATTGATCCGAACGCCAGTGCAGATCCCAACCCGTATTCACCAGGACGGCGCGACCGTTCACATTAACCGCAGCAAAATGAGTCCAGTCAATCGACCGCGTTTCCATACCGGTCAGGCGCACGACGACACCAGCGATGTTGGACATGTGCGGCAATGGCGTGGTGGACAGATCGTTTCCGTCCAGATAGCGGTGATATGGCGTATCGATGTAGGTTCCCGTGTTCGCCACCATGTCGATCCTGCCGATCTGGAACTCAGTGTCAGCCGCATACGCGCCACGCGACTGGATATGCGAAATGTGATCGCAAATCAACGGCGCCGGCAGTCCCTTGTAAGTGATCATCCCGTTTTCGATTACGTGGCTCAGATCTATCATCGATGAGCCTGGCTCACTCGAAAACTCCACGTGTTGCCGGGCTCGCTTGTGCTGCTCCTCGATGATCTGTTTATTCAGGATATTGACTTTACCCACCATCAGCAGACGAAGGTCCTTGACGATATAGGCTGCCAGTGCGTCGTCGGCGATCCCGTCTCCATCGATATCGAGGCGAAAACCCTGGCCCTGCATGCCGCCGCCGTTTGAAAACTCCACTTCGAAATCGAAACTGACGCGTTTGTCGACCATGATCTGCCTATTCACAAGGATGAGTTGGCGCGGGCGCGGTGCTCGCGCACTTTTGCCCGATTGCCGCAGCCCGACGCCGAAGAACACCAGCGGCGTTTGCCGGGCCTGGAGGTATCCACAAACACCATCCGGCACTCGGGACAGGTCCGGATACGCGAGCGGCGCTCACCCAGAATCAGTTCAACGGCGTCGGCTGCGATTGTCGAAAAAGCGGCCTTGACAGGGTGTGAGGCCTCAAGCTCGAAGTGCACCCCTTTAATCACTGGGCGCAGAGGCATCTGCACAGACCACCGGTTGATGGTCTTGACGTCCCCAATTGCTGCTGCGGTCTCGTCGATAGCGGTGAGCGCAAGCCGGTAGATCGCATCGCGAAGCTCGCGGGCGTCGGCAAGATTCGCGAGCGTGGCTCGTTTACGAAAAGGACAAACCAGGCGCGCGGCATCAAGCCATCGATCAAGATCGCCAGACGTGACAAGATGCTCCACCGGCTCGGCGCGGCGATTGCCGAGCGTGTCCACGAAATCCAGGCAGAGACTGCCACTAATAAACTCGAAGTTCGCTCTACTCATGTAACCATAATAACAGGTTACATAGAGGCGTCAAACTTTGGGTGATCTGGCACATGCGCCGTCGCTCTCAGTCTTCTAAGCCCAGAATAACCATCCGAGCGTGATAGAAGCACGCGAACTGAACAAACATGGATCTTCGCGTCGCGCCAGTCAAGCAGGCTGCCGTCGATCCAGATCTTGCCGTCCCGGTTGTCAATTGCTGCTACCGCCGGTTTGTCGCTCATGGATTCCACCACGTCGGTTCGCCACTGCCTTCAAGGTATTCGCCACCCTTGGTGATGAAGGTTCGTTGTTCGTGGTCTGCTTTGAACTTTCCCGACATTGCGGCGCCAAGCCAGTCGAGCGAGGCATTGATCCATTCGTCAGATTGCGGTCCAATCGGGTGGAATTCATGCTGATAAATCCAGAGTTCTTTCGGACCCCGCAAGCGGTTGTAAACGTCAATGGTCGAATCGATAGTGGTGAGCTCGTCGTTTTCGCCAGTCACGATCAGGTACGGCACAGTGACCTTTGGTGCGATGTCGTCCAACAACATCCGCTTGGACAGGTCCTGAATAGCTGATGGGTCGCTGATGCCTGTCATGAACATCAGACCGGCCATGAAGCTCGGCTGCGCCTGATTCAGAAGCACGAACTTGTCGCCGAGATTGGACATATTTGCTGCGATAGCTCTGATTCGTGGTTCGACGGCAGCCGCACGCGTGGCCCACCATGAGCCCATGCTCGATCCCATGATGACGATGCGCGACGGGTCGATGGCCGGATGGCTCGAGAGCCAGTCAATTACGGTGCTGATCGCGCGGTCGTAGTTATCGAGCGTCATCTTCAGACCTTTGGTCAGGCTTTCGCCCTGACCGGGACCGTCAAGCGCAAAACCGGCCCAGCCACGTGGCACGATGCGTTGCTCGATCACCTTGTGCCAGTCTTCCTTGAACATGTCCATACCTGGCAGCATGATCACGCACGGCACACCTTTGGCGCCGGCCGGTGTTTCCAGGATACCGTGCAGCTCCTTGCCTTCGAACGACAGAATGACACGCTCGATGGGCTGCGTCGCCAGCTCGATGACTTTCTCAAACGACTGCACCACCTTGTTCAGATAACGCGCGCGTCGCGGGTCATCTGCGAGCACCGAATAATGCGTGCGGGCGTAGAGCAGGGCGGAGCGCTCATACATGCGCTTTGCAGTCGCAGCGAATCCTCGTTGTTCCCAATGACGGGCTCGTTGCTCGATTTCTTTCGCCGCGGCACTCCAGCAGGCGGGCAGCATCGACCCGGCTTTGACCGGACCGAAGACGCGCTTGATATCCGTTGAGTCGTATCCGATCTGCTCAAAAAGTGCCCCTGCGTCCGGGTGCAGCACGTCGAGACCTCCTACCGACAGAAATGCATCCAGCACCCATCGTTGGCCTTTGCGCATCGAATCCATGATTGTTCTCTCCTGTTGGCCATTGTCTATCTAACATACATCCGTAATATGTGATCACGCAAGCTAAAAATAAATAGCACGTTAAGGCCAAAATTCCGACACTGATATCCGTGTAGTGACCGTTGTATAACGATTTACACCAATCGGGGGTAAACGATTATTGCGATCCGTGATCACAAAAATGACATTAGACGCAACTTGCAACACAACGATCTCGCTGAAATCTCCGGAGAACTTCATGCTGTCGCGAAAAGTTTTAACTCTGCTTCTTGCTGGACTTGGAGGCGCAGCCAGCGCGTTGGCACACGCTGCTGACCCGGCTCCGATCAAGGTCGGATTAATGACCGTCAAAACCGGCGTGGCCGCAGGCATCGGCGCCCAGATGCAGGATGGGTTCGAGTATCTGCTGAAAGAGCGGGGCGGAAAACTGGCCGGGCGTCCGGTTCACTTGATTGTTGTCGACACCGCGGCATCCCCGGTCACGGCGAAGGCCAAATTTCTGCAGCTAACCGAACGTGATCACGTGGACGTGGTGGTCGGACCGCTTGCAACCTTCGAAGCCATCGCGATTCGCGACGATGTTGCCCGCGCAGGCGTCCCGCTCATCCTGAGCTCTGCTGCAGCGGAAGATCTGACCCAGCGAAAAGCTGACCCGTGGATGGTCCGCAGTTCCAGTTCTTCCGCGCAGGCGTCCCAGCCTTTCGGCGTCTATGCGGCTCGCACATTGAAATACAAACGTATTGCAGTCGTGGCGGAGGATCTCTCGTTCTCGCACGAGACGGTGGCGGGGTTTCAGCGCACCTTCGAAGAGGCCGGCGGCAAGGTGGTCCAGAAACTCTGGCCACCATTCAATTCAACCGATTTCGCCACCGTCATTGCCCAGATCAAGCCGGACGTCGATGCGGTGTTCATCAACTTCTCCGGTGCCAACGCGACACGATTCCTGAAGCAGTATTCCGATTACGGCCTCAAGCAAAAGATTCCACTCATCGCGGGCATGAACACGGTGGACGAATCGCTGCTCGACAAGATGGGCGACGAGGCGGTCGGAATCGTGTCGGCGGGGTGGTATAGCGCGGCGATTGATACTGGAGTCAACGTACGGTATGTGAGTGGGTTCCATCACGCGTATGGCAGCACACCGGGCTTTTACGCGACCGGTGGATACAGCGCAGGCCTCATCCTGGAGCAAGCGCTCAAGGCAACGTCAGGCACTGTTCCGAGCGGAAAGGAACTGGCTGCCGCGCTGCACGCCGTGAAGATCGACACATCGCCCCGCGGTCCGTTGACGCTCGATAGTTACGGCAATCCAATTGTCAGCGTGTACATCCGCAAGGTGACTCGCGTCGATGGAAAGCTCGTCAACACTGTGCTGCAGAGCTACCCCGATGTGAGTCAATTCTGGACATACGACCCGAGGGCATTCCTGTCAAATCCCGTCTATTCGCGCGACTTTCCAGTGTCGCGCAATCTCGAATAACGGCCGCTCCAGGAGCTCCTCATGTCCCTCTTCGTCACACAGACGCTGAACGGGTTGACCTTTGCTGCGCTGTTGTTCCTGATGGCGTCCGGTTTCACTCTGATTTTCGGGTTAATGCGCATTCCTAACATGGCACATGGCGGACTTTTCATGCTCGGCGCCTATCTGGCTGTGACGTTGTTGTCGTACGGGTTGCCTTTCGCTGCGGCTGCCATTATTGCCGGCCTGCTCGTCGGCGTGGTCGGTGTTTTTATCGAGCGTACCGTGCTCATGAGGATCGCTGGCAACGAGCTGGCTCAGGTGCTCGCGACACTCGGAATCGCATTCGTCATTTCCGATGGCTGTCGTGCGGTTTGGGGCGGAATGCCGCTGGAAGTGGCATCTCCAGCAGGGTTGTCAGGTGTGGTTCGCGTAGGCAATTGGGTATTCCCGTTGTATCGCGTAGCGGTGATGGCGCTCGCCGTGGTGATTGCTATCGGGCTGGATCTTTCGCTGAGTCGCACGGTCCTGGGTGCGCGGGTGCGTGCGGCCGTGGAAGACAGGTTGATGGCTCGCGCGTCCGGAATCCGTGTGGACCGGCTGTTTGCTACGACGTTCTTTGCCGGCGCCGCGCTGGTGGGATTTGCAGGTGTCATTGGCGCGCCGATCATGTCGGTTTACCCCGGGCTAGATATGGACGTGTTGCCGTTGGTATTGATTGTCGTCGTGCTGGGCGGCACCGGCAGCATTGGCGGTGCGCTGCTCGGTAGCGTAGTGACGGGTTTGGTCTTCAGTCTCGGCCAAACCTGGTTTCCCGAACTGTCGTACGTCCTGCTTTTTGCGCCAATGATCTTTGTTCTCGCGCTTCGGCCACAAGGCTTGTTTGGAGGGGCGACATCATGAAACGAAGCGTGTTTCCAAGTTTGATGGTGGTGTTGCTATTGCTCGTGCCGTTCATGGTTAGTTCACCGTTTTACCTTGATTTGCTCGTGCAAATCATGGTTGCCAGCCTGATTGCAAGCAGTCTGAACCTGCTATTGGGCATCGGAGGGCTGTTCTCGTTCGCGCAGACCGCGCTCGCCGGTAGCGTGAGTTACGCAGTCGCGCTGGGATGCATTACATACGGTGTGTCCCCCTGGCTGGCAGCGATGGGGGCCATCGGAATCGGGCTCGTGATATCGCTGGCTATCGGTGCACTTGCGCTGCGCACGACGGGTCTGAACATCGGAATGATTACACTGGCGCTCGCTCAGGTTCTGTGGGGGCTGGCGCTGCATTGGGGATCGGTCACCGGTGGGGAAAATGGGATCAGCGGGATCCCCCGTCCATCGCTGCCTTTGTGGTCCACGGCGGATCCCGTCATCTGGTACGAGTACGTGACGGTGATCTTCATCCTGATCGTTGTTGCTTTACGCCGCTTTATCGCCTCGCCGCTCGGCGTGTGCCTGGGCGCAGTTCGCTCGCAGCCAAAACGCATGTCTGCACTGGGTTACAACATCTGGCTGATTCGCATGTCTGCATTTGCGATCGCCGGCCTGGTCGCCTCGCTGGCCGGCGTGCTGTTCGTGTTTCACCAGCAGTTCATCAGCCCGCACGCGCTCGCTTTGGGGGAGACAGCAGAGACTCTTCTGATGGTCATTGTGGGCGGCCCCGCGACGCTTCTCGGGCCGATTGTTGGCGCGGTAATCGTTGTCGTGTTTCGGGTGATCGTCAGCAGCTACTTCGATTATTGGCCGATGCTGCTCGGTGCGCTGTTCGTTGCAGTAGTCGTATTTCTGCCGGAGGGCGTGGTGCCAGGAGTGTCAAGGGTGCTAAGGAGGCCGCGATGAGCGACATGGCCTTTTCTTCCAGCGCTTGCGCAACCCACTCGAACAGCGTCTTGGACACAGATGCACAACCTGTGGTGCTTAGAGCAAGCGGTCTGGGTATCCAGTTCGGAGGTCTCAAGGTCGTCGATAACGTGGACCTCTCTATTGCTGCAGGCGAGCGTCGTCTGCTGTTAGGTCCGAACGGCGCCGGCAAAACGACACTGTTCAACCTGATAGCCGGCGATCTGCGTGCGACGGCTGGCACCGTGACGCTTTTTGGTCAGGACGTGACGGCGGAATCGACGGCGAGCAGAGCGCGTCGGGGTGTGGCGCGCACCTATCAAATCATCACGCTGTTTCGTGAGACCACGTTGCTGCGTAACGTGCAACTCGCGCTGATGGCGGGGACCAGGCGACGTTGGAATCCATGGGCGTCGTTTGATGGGCCGGGGTCTGATCGCCGTGCACGCGACGTACTTGAGCAGGTCGAACTCGACACCAAGGTCCATTCCATCGTCGCCAACTGCTCTTACGGAGAAATGCGCAGGCTCGAGATCGCGCTTGCGCTGGCGCAGTCGCCACGGATTGTGCTGCTTGATGAACCTTTGGCGGGCTTGTCCGGGCCTGAGCGCAGGAGGGTTGGCGCGTTGCTGAGCGCGCTGCCTCGCGACCTGACGATTCTGATGATTGAACACGACATGGATATTGCGCTCGCGTACGCCGAGACGATTACCGTGCTTCAGGGCGGGCGGGTAGTGGTGGACGCAGACAAACAGACCGTTCTTGATGACCCCCGCACACGGGAGATTTACCTTGGCCACTAACTACACGCTCGCGCTCGAGCTGGTGGGCGTCACTGCCGGCTACGATCGCAGCGAGATCTTGCGAGACGTGTCACTTTCAGTGCGCAGCTCGAGCGTACTCGGCCTGCTCGGTCGCAACGGCGCTGGCAAGACTACGTGCATCCGCGCGATCGCCGGGATGATCCGGCTGTCTCGTGGCGACATCCGTATCTTCGGAGAATCGGTAGCGGCATTGCCCGTGGAGGAAGTCATTCGCCGGGGAATCGCCGTGGTGCCTCAAGGCCGACGCATTTTCTCGTTGCTGACGGTAAAGGAGAACCTCGCTGTGGTGCAACCCGCGTGTCCTCCGTATGCGGGCCAGCAATGGTCACTCGCGCGCGTCGTCGATCTGTTTCCCCGCCTGGGAGAGCGCCTTGGGCAACGGGCCGGCACCTTGTCGGGCGGCGAGCAGCAGATGCTCGCGATAGGACGGGCGCTAATGGCCAGCCCGCGCGTGCTGTTGATGGACGAACCGTCCGAGGGGCTTTCCCCACAGATGATTGCTGAAGTCGCCCGGATCATTGGGCAACTTCGAGACAACGGTCTGTCGATTCTATTAGTTGAGCAGAATAGCCGGCTTGCGCTTTCGGTTGCCGACAACGTCGCGCTCCTGTCGAACGGCGAAGTGGTCTTTGCAGGGACGGCGGTCCAACTGACGGATGACCCGCACCTGATGGAGGCATATCTGGGCCTGCATGCGGCTGCAAGCGGCACCTGAAGAAGAAATCATAAGAAGTGAATGACCCGTGTAGAGGCCCGTCGATGCGTGGTCTCGGACCCGATTACCCCACGTTTGGAGAATGCGGAAATGGCATCAAGATCTTTACGTCGTCGTGTCGAACAGAACGCCCGCGGAATCGCTCGTCGAGCGACGTTTTCTGCGGGGCTGGTTGGCCTGACATGTGCATTTATCGGCACAGCACATGCTCAGACGAGCGTGACGCTGTACGGCGTCATGGACGTTGGCCTGAACTATCGAACAGCTGCCGGCGCTAGCGACGGTAAGGCCGCAAGCGCGCTCTCGCTGGCCTCGGGGAACGAGCTGACGAGTCGATGGGGTCTGTTGGGATCTGAAGATATTGGCGACGGAATGAAAATTACGTTCAAGCTGGAGAGCGGTTTCAGTCCGACGACCGGTGGCGGGAACTTCGGGGTGCCCTTCCCGAACGATACGAACGCGCTATTCGACCGCGGCGCGGTGATCGGCGTGACCTCAGCGTGGGGCAAGGTGTTGTTAGGCCGGAACTGGTCGCCGTTTTTTGACGGAATCTCGGCTGGCGATGTCACCGGATTTATGAACTTCGGTTCTCTGGCAAATTCAGTATTCCAAAATTCATCGAACATCAATCCGAAGCTCGGGCTCGCTGGAATTGTATCGGGAGCGAATAGCCCTACAAACGGGGGGCTCCTCTATACGTGGGTCAATAACTCGGTCAAGTACATGCTGCCCGACAATACCTACGGCTTTAGCGGCGGCGCACTGTATTCATTCGGTGGTACTGCGGGCAGCTTCTCGAACAAGGCAACGCGCTCGGCAAACTTGAACTGGACCAATGGCTCGCTTGGCTTCAGTTCTGGCTATTTCGATGCAAATGACCCAACAGGAGCCACCAGTGAACCCTGGTTGAGAGCTTATTCTCTTGGCGTGTCCTACATCATTGGACCAGTCAAGACTGGTTTCGACTTCGCCAAGTACCGCAATCCGACTACGGGGGCCAACCAGAACTACTATTACCTGGGAACGGCCTGGCAGATTACGCCGTCCTGGCGCATGACCGCCGACTGGATGCATCTTCAGGACTTGCAGACCAGCGCCGCCGGGGCGGATCTTTACAAAGCCGGTGTGCAATATTTCTTGTCGAAGCGCACAACACTTTATACAGATGTCGCCTATTCGAAAAATAAAGCGAAAGGCATGCTCGGGGCGGGCAGCGATACCAGCGTTCTGACAAGTCCCGCGACAATCGGGCACAACCAACTCGCCATTGGCGCAGGCATAAGAACATTGTTCTAGTCCGCTGGAGGCAGGCGTATCACACGCCTGTCTTCCTGTTCCTCAAGACTTCTTTGGCACGTGATGGACATAGACATATTTCTGAAATTCATTGATGAGCTCGCCGACGAAGCACGCGCTATTGCCCGAAAGTTCTTTGGCGAACAACCTTCAATGGAACATAAGGCAGACAGGACGCCCGTGACACAGGCGGACCGTGATATTGAAGCTGCGCTTGCTGCCTCCATTCGCGGGACCTTTCCCGAGCACCGCATTATTGGAGAGGAGTTTGGCGAGCAATCGGCACCGAGCTCCCAGGCGTTAGCCGACTGCTATACGTGGATCATTGACCCGGTGGACGGAACGGGTAGCTTCGCTGTCGGCAACCCTCTTTTCGGTACGCTCATTGGGGTGCTGAAAAATGGCGCGCCGTGGCTGGGTGCCATCGAGGTTCCAGTTCTGCAAGAACGGTGGGTAGGGTCGCCTTCAGGGAGTTTCCTTAATGGACATCGTGTCACGACCAGTCAATGCGAGAAGCTGGGCGATGCGAAGCTGTGTACCACATCGCCGGATATCTTCGACGCACAAGGGCGTCAGGCGTTTGAGCGAGTCGGTGCACGAGTCGCTTTGCGACGCTACGGAGGGGATTGCTACAACTACGCGCTGCTGGCAAAAGGCCGGGTCGACCTGGTAATCGAATCGGGCCTACAGCCGTACGACTATTTGCCACTTGTTCCGGTCATTGAAGCGGCTGGCGGAATCATCACGGATTGGACCGGACGCCCACTACGTCGTCACTCTGATGGTCGCGTTATTGCTGCGGCGACTGAGACGCTTCATCGACAGGCTCTAGTACTGCTTGCGGAATAGAGATCAAGTCTTGTCGCAGGGCGACTCATCGAGGGTCGTCCCAATTAATTGATGTCCACCTGCGTCTAAGCACTCAGCTTTTAACGCGTCGTCTCAGTGAAGCTCAAATAATGGAGTGTCCCTTATGAAATATCGAGTACTCAACCCATTAGTGCCTTTGTCGATCGTAGTGCTAGGAATGGCGGCGTGCGGAGGGGGAAATGAGGGAGGGACGACGCCGCATCTGACGTCAACCATTTCTGTCCAGACACCCGCAGCCAGCTTCCTGTTCGACATAGGTTATGTAGATCAAAGCCAAGGAAAATACTACCTTGCCGATGTAAGCAACAACGCCATTGACGTCGTTGACGTAAACAAGAATCAACTTATTTCACAATTTAAACCAGGATTTGCTGGTTTCAGCGGGTCTGTGGCTACGGCGGGCCCCGAAGGGGTTGTTGGTATCCCGGGTACGAATCAGCTTTATGTTGCCGACGTAAATTCGGTAAAGCTCCTTGATGTTTCAAACGGACAACTTCTGAAGAACATTCCAATTGCCACGTCCGGTCTACGCACGGATTCCCTCTGCTTTGATCCGGACGACAGCTTGATCATGGCAACCAATCCCGCCGATTCCCCGCCGTTTGCAACGTTCATTTCAACGGCCTCTCAAACAGTGGTTGCGACCCTCTCCTTTCCGGACTCGGCTGGACTGGAGCAATGTCAATATGACAAGGTGACTAGAAGCTTCCTATTGAACAATGACGGCACCCCCGCGAACGCTCACGGCGAGATGGACGTTATTCCATTGAATTCGGTTCTTGCTGGCACGCCACAGAACTCGAAAGCATATCCATTGCCAGCATGCAACCCTAACGGCTTGGCGCTTGGACCAAACAACGACGTTTTGGTGGCTTGTACCCCGGATACAGGCTCGCCGCTTATCAGTTTGATTCTCGACCGGGCGACCGGAGCGCTCCTCTCAACCATTCCGTTCGGCGGGGCCGACCAAGTGGCTTACGACTCTGTGACGAATCGCTATTTTATTCCTGCGTATCTTGATCAAACGAATGGATTGGCAGGGCCGTCGTCGTCGGCTACACCCACACTCGGCGTTGTCGATGCGACGTCACGTTCTGTGATCGCACAGGTGGCAATGGGACACAGCTCACATTCCATTGCTATCCACGGCGCATCTCATCAGATATATCTGCCATTTGCTGGTAGTGGTTCTGGGACCTTTTCTTCCAACGGCATTGCTGTTTTTTCCACCCAGTAGGTCCGATAGTTTCGGGTGAGCTTGAAGCGGCGGTCCAAGGGACCGCCGTTGGCATGATCATTCGTCGCGAATGCGCACAGGTAGCGCTGTCTTGTATTCAACGCGGCGCAGGGCTACCGATGTGTGGATGTCGCGCACGCCTTCAATCTTCGTGAGCTTGGTCATCACGAACCGCTCGATACCGGCAATGTCGCTGGCGACTACACGAAGCATGTAGTCGAAGGCGCCGGTCATCAGATAACACTCCATCACTTCCTCGAAGGTTGCGATTGCGCGTTCAAACGCTGCGAGCCGAACTTCGCTCTTTTTTTCAATTGCTACCGACACGTAAGCGTTGACCGGAAACCCAGCTTTTTCTTGGTCGAGGAGAGTCACGTACTGGGTGATGACACCGGACTCTTCGAGTAACCGGATGCGTCGGTAATACGGAGATAGCGACAGGCCCAGAGACTCCGCGAGGTCGGCTGCTTTCGCATGTGCATCGTGCTGAAGCGCGTGCAGGATGGTCACATCATTGCGATCGAATTTCATTAGCTAACTTTCCCCACAAAATGGTTGAATTCGGCGCCAATTGCCAAATTTCGTCAATTTGATGGTCAAGTTTGGCACAAATCGTCTCTATCGGCTACCTAAAATGGGTCTCATCCCACACATCCAGCGGCGGAGAAAAACAATGAATATGCGAGCAGTCGAGGTCGAGCGCCAACTCGACATGGCGTACCGTCTTGAGGACCGTTACCGTCGGGAGAACGGAACAGTTTTTCTGACAGGTACCCAGGCGCTCGTGCGAATTCTGGTCGAGCAGGCTCGCAGTGATCGCGCCGCCGGCATCAATACCGGGGGCCTGGTATCGGGCTACCGCGGATCGCCGCTTGGAGGATTTGACCAGGAACTCTGGCGCCAGAAGACGCTGCTTGCAGATCATGCGATCCGCTTTGAGCCGGGGCTTAACGAAGATCTGGGCGCGACCATGCTTTGGGGCGCCCAACAAGTCGACGCATTTCCGGGCAAGCGGGTCGACGGTGTGTTTTCCATGTGGTACGGCAAAGGTCCAGGCGTTGATCGCACCGGCGACGTCTTCCGCAATGCCAATATCCTGGGCACGTCGAGACGGGGTGGCGTGCTGGCTGTAGCGGGGGATGACCACGCGGCGCAATCGTCGATGTTCCCGCACCAGACCGACCACGTGTTCGAAGGCGCGATGATGCCGATTCTCTTCCCGGCGTCGGTCGAGGAATATATCGAGTTCGGCTTGACGGGTTACGCGATGTCCCGTTTCTCAGGCCTTTGGGTCGCATTCAAGGCGATCACCGAAACCGTTGAAAGCGGACGCTCAATGACCGTGCAGGGCCATGGTGCGGATGCGGCTTCGCGCTTCAGGTTGCCCGCAGACATTCAGATTCCGGAAGGTCGGGGCTTCAACTACGACCCGAATCTTCGTTGGCCGGCTGAGCGAGGCGAGCTCGAGCGACGTGTGCTCGATGAGCGTCTGCCCGCGGCACTCAGCTTTATCCGCGCAAATCCCCTCGATCGCACGCTGGTGCGGCCGCAAGGCGCACGTGTTGGTATCGTCACGGTGGGCAAGGCGCATGGGGATGTGCTGGCTGCTTTTGAAACCCTCGGACTCTCGCCAAAAGAACTGGAGCGCCTTGGAATCGGCGTCTACAAGATCGGCATGATCTGGCCGCTCGAGGCCGAAGGGGTGCGCGCATTTGCACGAGGCATGCAGGCGCTTGTCATAGTTGAAGAGAAGCGTTCCTTTGTAGAACGGCAGATCAAGGAGGCACTGTTCAACCTGCGGGCAGATGAGCGTCCTGCAGTGTTCGGCAAGGACTTGGGAGAAGCGGGTCCGTTGCTGCCTGCCGCGATGGAGTTCGCGCCTGAGCAGATTGTGGCTGCCCTCAAACGGTTCTTCGCACACACCAAGGTTGAACTGACCGCCCCAGCCCCGGTCGCGGCGCCCGTTCACCGAAGCGGCTTGCGCGTCATTCCCCTTGCGACGAACAAGGATGCTGAACCGCTCACCCGCAAGGCTTTCTTCTGTGCAGGGTGTCCCCACAATACGTCGACCAAATTGCCGGACGGTTCATACGCTGCGGCTGGAATTGGTTGTCACATCATGGCCTTGGGCGAAGCGGGCGACACTGCGACGTTTTGCCAGATGGGAGGAGAAGGGGTCCAGTGGATCGGGATGTCAACGTTCATGGACATCCCGCACATGTTCGTCAATCTCGGTGATGGGACATATCAGCACTCGGGCAGTCTTGCCATTCGCCAGTCGGTTGCTGCGAGCTCGAACGTCACATACAAGATCCTCTTCAACGACGCGGTGGCGATGACGGGAGGCCAGCCCGCCGAAGGCAACCTGACCGTCCAGCGCGTGGTGGCCCAAGTGGTCGCCGAGGGCGTGACAAAGGTGGTGGTTGTCACTGACGAACCTGAAAAATATTCGCGCCGCTCCGGCTTGCCCGCAACTGTTGAAGTTCAGCATCGCGACGACCTTGACGCATTGCAACGTACCTTGCGTGAGACCAAAGGCGTCTCGGTCATTGTGTACGATCAGACCTGCGCGGCTGAAAAGCGCCGCCGGCGCAAGCGCGGAAAACTCATCGATCCGCCTAAGCGCGTTGTAATCAACCCGGCTGTTTGTGAAGGGTGTGGCGATTGTTCAGTGCAGTCGAATTGCATTGCGATCGAACCGCTCGAAACGGAGCTCGGCCGCAAGCGCGCGGTTAATCAGTCGAGTTGCAACAAAGACACTTCGTGCCTCAAAGGATTCTGCCCGAGCTTCGTTACGGTTGAAGGACTGCAGCCGAAGCGCCCGGACCAGAAGCGCATTGGCGCCATCGAAGAAGAATGGCGCGCAAGGCTCCCCGCACCTGCGGCTGTGTCGGCCGAAATGGAGACGCACGCGAGCATTGTCGTCACAGGCATCGGTGGCACGGGTGTGGTCACGATTGGTGCGATTCTGGCCATGGCCGCGCATCTGGAGGGCAAGGGTGCCTCCACGCTGGATTTCACGGGTCTCGCTCAGAAGAATGGTGCTGTCATCAGTCACATACAAATTGCGAGCAGCCGGGAAAAAATCGTTACGTCCCGTATTGGCGCGCATGCCGCGAATGTTCTGCTCGGCTGCGACGCAGTGGTTGCGGCGTCCGCCGGAGCGCTCTCACGGGTTGCTTCCGGGTTGACGCGAGCAGTTGTGAACGAACGGATTACGCCGACATCGGACTTCGTGCGCGACGGTGACCTGCCGATTAGCAAAGCGATCCATCAGAGCGCTATAGAAAGCGCAATTGGCGGAGCCCCATCCGTTTTCTGGGACGGTTCCGGCGCGGCCGAGAACCTTTTCGGCGATTCAATTGCATCGAACATGATGATGGTTGGGTATGCGTATCAACTGGGACTGATTCCGCTCTCAGAAGAAGCGATCAGGCGGGCCATCGAACTGAATGGCACAGCCGTGAAGATGAATGAGCGCGCGTTCTTCTGGGGGCGTCTGATGGCACACGACGCCAGCGTGATCGAGCGGGTCTCCGGCACGAAGGCTGCAGAATCAGGCGTGTTCGAACTGGAGCGCTTCGTGGCCGATCGCGTGCGCGACCTCGAGCGCTATCAGAACGCCGCCTATGGCCGCCGGTACAAGGCACTTGTCGATAGCGTGCAGCACACTGAGCGACGCGTATCCGGTGTTGTTGGTGAGCTCACGGAAGCGGTTGCCCGCAATTACTTCAAGGTTCTCGCCTACAAGGACGAGTACGAAGTGGCACGACTGCATACCGACGGCAGCTTTCGTTCTCACCTCTCCAGCGCCTTCGATGGCGACGGCAAGAAGACGTTTTACATGGCGCCTCCGCTTCTCATCCGCCGCGACCCTCGCACCGGCCGCAGAAACAAGATTGCGCTTCGCGCTGCATGGCTTGACCCGCTGCTGCGCGTGATGAAGCACGGCAAGGTTTTACGCGGGACACCGTTGGATCCGTTCGGTCGCCAGCAGGATCGGGTCATCGAGCGCGCGTTGATCGGCGAATTCGAGGAAGACGTCAGCCTCGCTGTTCAAAGTCTCACACCTGGGACGATCGAGACGGCAATTGCTTTGCTGCGCGTGCCGTCATCGATTCGTGGCTTTGGCGTGATCAAGGAACGCAACTACGAAAATGCCCGTCCGGTGCGTCAACGGTATCGCGCGATGCTGCTGACGAGCGATCGGTAACGGCTTGTGCAAACGAATGCAAGGAGGAGATGAATATGGTGATTGGCGATAGCACTTTTCTGGTCACAGGCGGTGGCTCTGGTCTTGGCGCGGCGGTTGGCCGTGCATTGCTCGATCGCGGCGCGAACGTGGCGTTTGCGGACATCGATTTAAAGGGGGTTCAGGCAGAAGCGGCCCATCACGCAGAGCGCGGTTTTGCGGTTCGGGTTGACGTGACTGACGGCGGGAGCGTTGAGGAAGCGGTGACTGCTGTGATCGCCCGCTTTGGTCCGCTGCGAGGCGTGGTGAATTGCGCAGGTATTGCGCCGGCGCAGCGCATTGTGGGGCGCGAAGGGCCGCACTCGCTCGAGCTGTTTGCCAAGGTCGTTTCTGTCAATCTGATCGGCACTTTCAACGTGATGCGTATTGCGGCTGCGGCGATGGTCGGCAATCAGCTGGATGCTCATGGTGAGCGGGGCGTAATCATCAACACGGCATCGGCGGCCGCCTTCGACGGGCAGATTGGTCAGGCAGCGTACGCCGCGTCCAAGGGCGGGGTCGTGTCGCTGACGCTGCCCGCGGCACGCGAGCTTGGCCGCAACGCAATCCGGGTCGTCACCATCGCTCCTGGCATCTTCGAAACGCCAATGCTTCTCGGCATGCCGGAAGAGGTGCAGAAGGCATTGGGCGAAGGCGTGCCATTCCCCCAACGACTCGGTCGTCCCGGTGAATTTGCAGCGCTCGTCGGACATATTGCGGAGAACGCCTATTTGAACGGTGAGGTGATCCGCCTCGACGGCGCACTTCGCATGGCACCGCGCTGACACCGATTAACAGGAGCATACGATGACAATTCACCAGGATGACATTGTGATTGTCGGCGCAAAGCGCACGGCTATCGGTGCCTTTCAGGGGCAGTTCAAGGACCTCTCTTCTCCGCGTCTCGCCTCTGTCGCTATTGACGCTGCGATCAAGCAGGCGGGAATCGATCCGGCAACGATCGACGAGGCCATCTTCGGATGCTGTCTGCCCGCTGGTCTGGGGCAGGCACCCGCACGGCAGGCGGTACTCGGCGCCGGCCTTGCGCATACGGTTCCGGCAACGACTGTCAACAAGATGTGCGGCTCCGGGATGAAGGCCGTGATGCTTGCGCATGATCTGCTTCGCTGCGGCACTGCCACAGTGGCCATTGCTGGCGGTATGGAATCGATGACGAACTCGCCCTATCTGCTGCCAAAGGCACGTCAAGGTCTTCGCATGGGACATAGCCAGGTGCTGGACCACATGTTTCTGGACGGTCTGCAGGACGCGTACGAGGGCAAGTTGATGGGATGCTACGCCGATGCATCGGCACGTGACTGGCATCTGACGCGCGAGGCTCAGGACGCCTTTGCGAGCGAGTCGATCCGGCGGGCTCAGGAGGCGGTCGCGAACGGGACCTTCGAAGCCGAAATTGCACCTGTCGCCATCGTTGACAAGAAGGGGACTCAGTCGCTTGGCCGCGACGAAACGCCTGAACTGTGCAACCTCGAAAAGGTTTCGACGCTGCGTCCCGCGTTTATAGCAGACGGAACCGTCACTTCGGCGAATTCGTCGTCGATTTCTGACGGTGCCGCTGCACTCGTGTTGATGCGTGCCGGGACTGCGTCGGCCGCAGGTCTTACTCCGCTCGCGCGTATCGCCTCTCATGCAACCAACGCGCTTGCTCCGGCCAAGTACACCGAAGCGCCGGCCGGCGCGATCCGTAAGGCTATCGAGCGCGCTGGGTGGAGACAGGCGGAAGTCGACCTGTATGAAATCAACGAGGCGTTCGCGGCCGTGACGATGATCGCCATGGCCGAGCTCGGATTGAGCCACGCACAGGTGAACGTCAAAGGTGGTGCATGCGCAATCGGCCATCCGATCGGTGCGAGCGGTGCACGCATTCTTGTGACGTTGCTCTATGCGCTGCGCGCCCGCAATGCACGACTTGGTGTTGCTTCGTTGTGTCTCGGTGGCGGCGAAGCGACCGCGGTGGCAATCGAACTGCTCTGAGCTGATCGGCATCTGCTCGTTGAGAGTCACTTAACTGAATAACCTATCCATTTCTGAGCCAATCCATGAACACAAATACCGAGGCGCATAACCTCTCTGAGAGACCGCGTCTGTTCGAACTTGACGGCGAACCTGCGCACGAAAAGGTGCTGTTTGTTTCAGACTCGAAGACTTCTCTTCGGGCCATCATCGCCGTGCACAACACGACCCGCGGACCGGCCTTCGGCGGGTGCCGCATGTGGCAATACTCGAGCGACGAGCATGCACTTCGCGACGCTTTGCGTCTGTCGCATGGCATGAGTCTGAAGAACGCGATGGCCGATCTGCCCTATGGTGGCGGCAAGGCCGTCATCATCATGAACGACCAGCAGTTGAATCGGAAGGAAATGTTCCAGGCATTCGGCCGGGCAGTGCAATCGCTGGGCGGCCAGTACATCACCGGCGAAGATGTGGGTACAACGGTTGACGACATGCTGGGGATCCAGAGCGTCACACACTTTGCAAGCGGCACTCCACGCGCTGGCCGGTTTGGTGGCAATCCGTCGCCGAAGACAGCTCTCGGTATTTTTGCTGCGATCGAGCGAGCAGCGGGCGTGCTCTTTGGTGCGACTTCGCTCGATGGCCTGAGCGTTGCGGTCCAGGGGCTGGGCTCTGTTGGCTGGGACCTGTGTGAGCGACTGCATGCTGCCGGCTCCAAGCTAGTCGTCGCCGATATTGACGCGGCCCGGGTGGCCGCGGCGATGAAAAAGTTTAGTGCCGAAGCCGTGCATGTCAGCGACATCGTTACCCAGGAGGTCGACGTGTTCGCGCCCTGTGCGCTTGGAGCCGTGCTGAATGCCCCCGCTATCGCAGAGATGCGGTGCAAGATCGTCGCGGGCGCTGCCAACAATCAGCTTGCGACGGCTGACGACGCACAACGGTTGCATCTTCGCGGGATTCACTATCTGCCGGACTACGTGGTCAACGCCGGTGGCATCATCAGTTGCGTGCGGGAATACGAAGGTAGTGGCGACGATGCGTCCGTGGATCAGGAGGTTGTTCGCATCGCCGATCGTACGGCCAGTCTGATCGATGAGGCCCGTGCGCAAGGTAAATCGATCGCGAGCGTCGCGTATGAACAGGCTCTCAGAAAGATCGGCGTGACGCTGTAACGAATCGGGATATTGTCGGTGAGTGCGCTGTGACTTTCGGGTCGCTTTCGGACGCACGGCGCGCGTCCGCTGCATTGCGCAGGGACGCTGTGCGTGGGCAGCTCCAACAGAAGAGAGAATGGATGAGGCTCCCCGCGATCTAATCTGCCACGTCCAGTCGATGGTCGCTGGTCGCGGCACGTCCCGCCTGATTGGATTGAAGGTAAATCGCCTTGGCCCCTGTTGCAGCGCGCGACCCAGCCAAGCCTGCCTGGGAATTTTCAATTGCTCGTTTGTGATCACAAAATAAGGTAATATGGTTCCTGCGAACAGCACCATTGCCTGTTGCGGGTGGCGGTGTGTGATTCGAGATCACTATCGGAGTACAAATGGACAGTCTGATTATCGACAAGGGAAAACCTGTTCAGTCGACTGAGGACGACCAGCCCGCAGTATCAAAATTGAGTAACGTCGCCCTGCGCGAGCGCGTCTACGACGAGTTGGCCAATGCGCTGCGTGCGGGACGCTTCGCCCCGGCGACGATGGTCACTATCCGTGGCCTGGCAGAAATGCTCGGCACCAGCACCATGCCCGTTCGCGAAGCGGTCAGCAGACTGGTGACAGAGCGGGCACTGGAAATGTTGCCTAACCGCACCCTGCGCGTGCCAACCATTTCGTCGGCCATGCTCGATGAACTCATCGACACGCGCGCAACCGTAGAGGGCCGTGCGGCGGCGCTCGCCGCGCAACGGATGACTCCCGCAGAATTCTCGCGAATCAAGGCGGCCAATGAAGCGTATGGCCACGCGCTGGACGCTGGCGATATGGCGGGCGCTGTTGCCGCTAACGAGCAACTCCATTTCGCCATCTATCGTGCGGCCCGGTCGGCGCTTCTTCTATCGATCATTGAAACGTTGTGGCTCCAGAGCGGACCGTATCTGGCGTCGGTCATGAAGAAGATGCACGTCGCAGCGGATTCTTTGCATGACCGCGGTGTCATGCACCACTTCAACATTCTTGCGGCACTCGCGAAGCGGGACCCCGAAGCCGCCAGTTCTGCCGTTCAGGCTGACATTCTCGACGCGGCAGAATGGTACAAACATCAGCTCTTCGTTGACGGTGCAGCCGAGGCCGAGCCGGCCAGACCACGTAAGCGGAAGTAAGCTAACCTGCGCCTCACGCATGGGGCAATCGCGGCATGGGGCAACCACGGAGTGAATAAAAGCCTGCGCAACTTGTGCAGGCTTTTTGCTGGCGTCAGCCGCAGGTGATCGGCGGCGAATCGAGCACCGACAAATAGTGCGCAGCGTTGCGCACATATTCCTCCGCGGCCCATTCCAGCTCTTTGACTTCTTCATCAGTCAGCGTTCTGATGACCTTGCCGGGTGAACCCATGACGAGAGCGCGCTCGGGAATAACCTTTCCCGGTGGAATGAGCGAGTTCGCACCGATCAGGGCGTTCCTGCCAATGACTGCTCCGTCCAGGACGGTCGCGCCAATGCCGATGAGCGCGCCGTCCTCAACCGTGCAGCCATGTAGCTTTGCAGCATGGCCGATGGTTACCCCGCGTCCAATATTGACCGGAAAGCCTGGGTCAGCGTGGATGATGACTCCGTCCTGAACGTTGCTGGTCGTACCGATGCGGATAGCTGCGACGTCGCCGCGAAGGACCGCGCCGAACCACACCGACGCTTTCTCTTCGAGCTGTACTGAGCCGATGAGGATTGCATTCGGCGCGACAAAGCATTCCGGACCGACTGACGGCGTCGCGCCCTGAAAGGTCAGAATCACTTTTAGGCTCCGGCGGAAGCGGAGATCGCTTCGAGCGTAGCTGCGCGCAACGCATCCGTTGCTGCGGTGTCCACCTTGCTAGCGGGGGAGAGAACCACGCCATAGATGGAGCGGGCCCGCTCACGCGACAAGTAGCCTTCTTCCACGTCGCGACGCACCAGTTCCGGGTCGCGCATTTCGGGTCGCCCGTAACCGCCGCCGCCGCAGGAGTACGACAGCACCGTCTCGCCATCTGCCAGATGAAGCATCGCTCCGCCAGGCAGTTCAACGAGCTCACCGGATTTCAGCCGCTTGAACTGGCTGGAGTTCGCACCAGCCAGGCCGCCGCGCACGCCCTTGGGTCCATTGATCGTGCCATCGCTGACATAGCCCACCTGCATTTCGCAGCCGACAGGACCGAACTCGACGTACATGCTTCGTGCGCCGTTGTGGCGTCCCGCTCCTTCGCTATCCTGCACAAATCTGCGGGTGCGCACGAGAAGCGGATGGCGCATTTCGTCGAGCTCCACGCTATCCTGGAAGCACAGCCCCGCGTTGCCGACGTGCCCGATGGTTTGCCATGCATCCGCGTGCGGACCTGCGGCGCCGCCGGTAAATCCCAGGAACAACTGGTTGATGAAGCGGTGTCCGGTCGTCGGGTCGATACCCGAGATGACACCGATTGCGGGCGGAATCACCGCGCCGCATTCCGCGAGGCCTGCACCTTCATCCATTTCAGCCATCGCCGTCTGCACCGAGTTGGCAACGCGGTCGGCCATATTGGTCGTTGCCACTGAGCACGACGTCGGATGCAGCGGGATGCCGACTACGCAATTTTCGCGCAGCAGTATGTCGATGCGACGGAACGCCCCGGCATTCTTCGGAACGGTGTGCTCGACACTGTTGAAAATGCCAACCATCGCTGCCGTGCGCGCGGTAGCCTCGCTCAGATTCAGGCCGCAGGGCAGGCAGTCCGGGTTGTCGCGCAGGTCGACCTGAATACGTCCGCTTTCTGCGTCCACCGTAACCACAGCCTGGATCGTGACGCCTTCTTCAGGCATGCCGGGAAAGAGCGGGTCGTGTGTACTTGAGCGGGTCGCCTGACCGGAAGCGAGCTTCTTGATTGCACCGATCATCCGTTGCTCGGAATAGTCGAGGTAGTCGCGTGCGTAGTCGTCCAGCGTGTCCCAGCCGATTTCCCTGGCGAGATTCACCAGTTCGCGCTCGCCGATGCGGGCAGCACCCATCATCGCCAGATAGTCGCCCCACCATTGCTCGGGTACACGAATGCGCATCTTGCACATGCGAACGATGTCGTCGATGTTCTTGTAATCCTGCTGCACCTTCACGGCCGGGAAAATCAGCGCGCCCTCGTGGTAGACGTCACGCGCAGAACCCATGTACGTGGTCGGCTCCGAATTGCCGCAGTCGGCCTGGTGCGCCTTGGCTACCACGGTGAAGCGATGTACACCGTCGTCGTCCATCACGGGCACGAGAATCGTGTGGTCGGCAGGGTGGGAGCAACCATGGTACGGCGAGTTATGCAGATACGCATCGCCGCGGCGCAATTCCGGATGAAACGACTTCATTGAGGCAGCCATCATGTCCGGGCCGCACAACACGTGAATGGGCAGACTCTCTGCGGCTGCAAGCAAATGGCAGTCGGCAGTGACGATGCAGCACGAGAAGTCGCGTGCGATGTTCAACACGCCCGAGCGGCCGCTGCGCAGCAGGGTATTGGCCATCTTGCGGGCGACGCCTTCAAGGCGGTTAGTCAGCAGCGCGAGCTTGACGCCGTCGGTGACCGGTCGGTTGTTGGGTTGGTTCATGTGTGTTCTCCTCGATTAATCGCGACCGGGGATGATCGACAGGCTGCCGCTCGGACGGCGCTCCGCGATCGAGCCGGGGTTAATGACCACCGTCGTGAACGACGATTCCACGATAGCGGGCCCAGAAACCGGTTCGCCGGGCTGCATCGCTTCGAAACGAAGCACTGCGCTGTCCAGGAAGCCCTTGCCAGCAAAGTAGGCCTTTCGCACCGGGTTCACGATTGCTTTCGCGCTCGAGTGGGCGAGCGTTGCACCTTCCCGCTTGCGAATCCGGCACGAGACGTTCGCGCTCCAGCCGACGATTTCGATCTGCGAGCCGCTGTCGCGGATGGCGAAAACTTCTTCGTGGGCCTTATGGAAACCTTCGATTAATTCTTTGACGTCTTCCTCGGTTTCGATCGTGGAGCCACTGAGCGGCACGTCGAGTTCCCACACCTGTTCCGGATAACGCGCCTGAGCGAGCAGTGTGATCGTCTGTTCAAACGAACCCTTGCCGGGGCCTTGGATGAATTCCTTGCATCTGGTGTAGAGACCTGCCAGCACACTACGAACACCGTCATAGTCAAATGCGCCGCTGCGAGCGAAGTGAGTAGCGGAGAACTGGGATGTCAACTCCGACATCATGGCGCCTGCCGCGCTCATCGTTGCACCGACCTGCGGGATGACGAGGCGCGGAGAATCGAGTCGCCGGGCAATCAGTACCGAGTTCAGGCCCGCTGCACCCCCACCGCCGATCAGCACGGCTTCACGCGGATCGATACCCTGGTTGATGGTGATGTCGAAGATGGCCTGCACCATGTTTTCGGTAGCGATGGTGATGATTGCAGCTGCAGCTTCTTCGATCGACAAGCCAAGCGGCTTCGCGACAAACTTTTCGATGGCGTTGCGCGATGCCGGCGCGTCGAGCTTCATGGTCCCGCCGAGGAAAAAGTCCGGATCGATGTAGCCCAGCGCAAGCGATGCGTCGGTCACGGTCGGCTGCGTTCCTCCGCGCCCGTAACATACGGGACCCGGCGCAGCGCCTGCGCTCTTCGGTCCGACGTGCAGCATGCCCCCGTCGTCAACCCATGCGATCGAGCCGCCGCCGGCGCCGACGCTTTTCACGTCGACAGAGGGAAAGCCCGTCATGATGCCGCGGTAGGGCGCGCCAATCCAGGTTTCACGCGAGGAAGGAATGCGGTCGCGACGCACAAGGCTCACGTCGTATGTCGTGCCGCCGGTATCCGCGATGATGGCCGTGTCGGCCTGCTCATCCACCTGGGCAAAATACCGGCCCGACACCGGAGCCATCGACGGACCGGAATTGATCAGGTGAATTGGCGTTTCGGCTACGTGTGCGGCGTCGATAACGCCGCCTTGCGACGTGACAACGACGACCCGCCCCGGAAAACCGGCCTCACCCAGACGGTCGACAAGCGTGTGCATGTAGGCGCGCATCATAGGTTTGAGCGATGCGTCAATACAGGCTGACGACGCGCGACGGAACTCGCGGGGAATCGGATTGAGCTGATGCGACAGCGTATAGGGCACGCCGGACAGGTGTTTCTCGAGTAGCTCGCCGATTCTCAGTTCGTGCGCAGGATTGACGACCGACCACAACAGGCAGACCGCTACAGCTTCAACGGCCGCATCCCGCATTTCGGCGCAGATATTTTCGAACGCCTTTTCGTCGAGCGGGTGCAGCTCGTGGCCGTCGGCCAGCATCCGGCCCGGCACTTCCCACGTCAGTGCACGCGGAACAAACGGCTCCGGATACGGGACGGTGAAATTGAAAGGCTCAAGGCGTCCGCCTTCACGCAACGTCAGGATGTCCCTGTGCCCCGCCGGCACGATCAGCGCGGTTCGCGCCGTGTTGCCGGTGATGATCGCGTTGATGGCGTGGGTGGTGCCATAGATGAACATCTCGCCACGCTGCAACATCGCCGCGCGATCAAGTTCGAGACCGTCGGCCGCGACCTGCAGTGCGTCCAGCACGCCGCTGATCGGGTCCGCTGGTGTCGTCGGTGACTTGAACATGTGAAGACTACCGTCGTCATCCTCGACGATAAGGTCGGTAAACGTACCCCCGGTATCGACTGCGAAACGCATAAGGCTCTCCTGATAGACAAATTGCGGATTCAGCGATCGTCTCGTGCGCCGATCGGTGCTCTCTGCGCAAAGTATATATTCCGATATTTGTGATCACAAATAGAAAATAAAACATCGAGGTGATTTAAGGGTTTAACCTGATATATTCATAGATATGACGGGAATTATGCTCTGTTTGTTTAAATTTATGTTGATATGTGATCACAAAAAGCTTAGCCTTTTGACATGTGGCGGCCACGGTGCAGAAGTGCCAGGGCGTTCGGTGTGATGACATGAACTGAAGGGGGTGTGATGAGCGATAACGGCAAGGTAGTGGTAGTGACGGGCGGTTCCGGTGGCATCGGCGAGGCGGTGGCGCATCGTCTCTCGCGTGACGGATACCGCGTGGCCGTTGTGGCAAGCTCGAACGTGGAAAAGGCTGAGAAAGTTGCCGCCGCGATTCGCGCGAAAGGGGGTGACGCGACTGGCTTTGCCTGTGACGTGCGTGATGCCGACGCGGTGCAAGGCTTGATCGAGAGCGTCGTCAACAGGTTCGGCAAGATCGACACGCTGGTGAACGCAGCGGGGGTGTTCAAACCGACGCCGGCTGGCAGCGCCGCGCTGCAAGACGTCAATCAGATGATCGACATCAATCTGCGCGGCACGTGGAACACTATCAATGCCGTCGTGCCCCGCCTGAAAGCAAATGGCGGCGGCAAGATAGTCAATATCGCATCGGTTGCAGGTCTCACGGGTTTCGGCACCTACGCGATTTACTGCGCAACCAAAGCCGGCATCGTGATGATGACGCGCGCGCTCGCCTGCGAAGTGGGACGCGAAAACATCAACGTCAACTGCGTCGCGCCGGGCAATACCGCTACCGGAATGAACGACGACATTCGCAATGATCCCGGGATGCAAGGTCTGCGCGACTTCATGGCCGCGCGCACGCCGAGCACGCGGACCTTCTCTGAGCCGGGGGACATCGCTGGGGCCATCTCTTTCCTCGCCTCCGATTCCGCACGTGCGATGCACGGCAGCTGCCTGCTGATGGACGAGGGTATCTCCGCCGGGCTCTGAAAGTCGATGCGGTAAGCGTCGTAGCAGAGTGCGGCGCGATGTGTGAATTAACTACGGCGCCCGCCGTCGCAAACGGGGCGGGCGCCTCTGATCGTGAGGATGTCCATGCAGGAAACAGTCATCGTAACTGGCGGCGCGGATAGCGTAGGCCGCGTGATCGCGGAGCAGTTCATCGCTCGCGGCGCTCGTGTGCATATCTGTGATGTGCGCGCGGAAGCGGTTGACGCCACGCTTGCAGCGAATCCCGGCATGACCGGGACCGTTGCAAACGTCGGCAATCCGGCGCAGGTGGCGCAGGTCATTGAAGACTCTCAGCGCGCCTTCGGCGATGCCTCGGTGCTAGTCAACAACGTTGGCGTCGCCGGGCCGCGCGCTGCTTTCGAAGACATCACAGACGATGCCTGGCGTGAGACCTTCGATATCAATCTCGGTGGCATGTTCCAGTTCATGAAACATGTAGTGCCCGCCATGAAACGCAACCGTCACGGCGCCATCATCAATTTCTCCACCGGCTCGACTCGGACCCGTTTGCCGAGGCGTACTGCTTATGTTGTGTCCAAGGCGGCTGTTGAAGCGCTGACCCTGAACGCGGCCCGGGAACTCGGTCCGTTCAACGTCCGTTGCAATGCGATCCTGCCCGGCATGATCGACAACGAGCGCATGCGACGCATCGTGGCCAATATTGCCTCGGAAAGCGGTCGCACTGCTGACGAGGTTGAGTCCGACTATCTGAAATACATTTCGCTGCGTACCAAGGTGCAGCCCGACGATCTCGCTCAAATGGTCCTTTTTCTCGCCTCCAGTGCGGCGTCGAAGGTCACGGGCGAACTGATAGCCGTTAGCGGCAATGTTGAATGGGAAATCTAGCATGTCCAGAAAAGTCATCCTGACCTGCGCGGTCACCGGCAACGCTCCTTTTAACCCGAAGCATCCGGCGATGCCCATCACGCCGGCGCAAATTGCCGATGCTTGCGTTGAAGCGGCAAAGGCTGGTGCTTCAGTGGCGCACATTCACGTGCGCGATCCTGAAACTGGCGGGGGCAGCCGCGACCCGAAGCTGTTCAAGGAAGTCGTCGACCGCGTTCGTCAGTCGGGCACGGACATCATCCTCAACCTGACGTGTGGGCTCGGCGCATTTTTCTTGCCGGATCCGGAAGACGAGGCACGCGCGCTGCCTGAAAGCGATGTTATTCCTGTCGCCGAACGTGTTCGTCACCTCGAAGAATGTCTGCCGGAAATCGCATCGCTCGACATTACGACCGGCAACCAGGTCGAAGGCACTCTGGAGTTCGTCTACCTGAACACGACACGCACGTTGCGTGCGATGGCCAAGCGCTTTCAGGAACTGGGTGTCAAGCCCGAGCTGGAAGTGTTCAGTGCTGGCGACATCTTGTTTGGCAAGTCGCTCATCAGCGACGGCCTTATCGACGGCGTTCCGCTGTTCCAGATGGTTCTCGGGGTCTTGTGGGGCGCGCCGGCCACCACTGAAACGATGATCTATCAACGCAACCTGATTCCGGAAAACGCGCAGTGGGCGGCCTTCGGAATCGCGCGTGACGAAATGCCGATGGTTGCTCAGTCGGCGTTGCTCGGCGGCAATGTGCGTGTCGGTCTCGAAGACAACCTTTACCTCAGCCGCGGCGTGTTCGCGAACAACGGGCAACTGGTTGAGCGCGCGAGTACCATCATCAACCATCTCGGCATGTCGGTCGCGACGCCTGCCGAAGCGCGCGAAATCATGCAACTGAAGACCTCGCAGTAAGAAGGCGGATTTGGACACCGACCAGCCATGTCTGAAGGAGCCGTCGATGGCAAAGCCGTTCGCCTCGGAAGCAGCCGAAAAGATTTGTAGTGCGGCTATCCAGGCGCTTGGTGGCGACGGTTACACGAAAGACTTGCCGGTGCAGCCGATCTATCGGGACGCGTCATCTGGATTTATGAAGGAACGAGCGGCGTGCAGCGCATGGTCATTGGTCGTGCAGTGGCCAAGGCGTAACGGTCGCGGAAGAAATGCGTAGTCCCGTCAATTTTCCAACTCAAAGCGATGACCTTTTCCCGTAAACTTTGGCTGCCGCTCGTCGCGAGCATCATGGCCCTGATCCTCGTGTCGATGCTTGATGCGTGGCACGCGCGCGATATTCGCATTGATGGGCGGCGCCAGAATCTTCGGGAAGCCGCTACGCTGGCGGCGAGTGTGGTGAGCGAATACCGCTCGCTCGCGGACACCGGCAAGCTTGCAGAAGATGTCGCTCGGCAGCAGGCCCTCGAGCGCCTGAAGGGTATGCGTTACTCGACCGAAGGGTACTTCCTTGTGTACTCGTTTGACGAAGTGATGCTGATGCATCCGTTCAAGGCGTCTGCGGCCGGAAAATCGGTCAAGGGCTTACGCGACAGCAACGGGCTCGCACTGTTTGACAAGATGACTGTCGCGTCTGCACAGCCAGGCGGTGCGTACCTGGACTATCACTGGCCGCATCTGGGAAAGACGGCTCCGTCTCCACTGATCGGCTACGTACAGCGCTACGAGCCGTGGAGTTGGATCATTGTCACGTCGGCGTATGTCGATGATATCGACGCGGCGTTCATGCAGTCCCTCATTCAGTCATCGCTCATTACGCTCGCGATCGCCGCGGCGCTGATAGTGAGTGTCGCGTGGTCAACAAGGAGTGTGCAGCACGTACTGGGAGGCGACCCGACCGACGCAGCGAGCGTGGCGGCGCGCATTGCCAGCGGCGATTTGACGGCGAGCATTGATGTTATGCCGGGAGACGAAAGCAGCCTTCTGGCCGTGATAAAGAAGATGCGCGACTCCCTTCGGGTGAGCATCAGGCACATCCAGGAAACGGCCGGCAACGTGGCGTCAGCGGCCCGTGAGATTACCGAAGGCAATCGGAGTCTGTCCTCCCGCACGGACAGTCAGGCTGCGTCTCTCGAGGAGACAGCCGCAAACATGGAGGAAATCACGGTGATGCTGCGTCAGACGGCCGACCATGCAAGCACCGCACGGTCGCTGGCAGAGCAGGCCGCCGAGGTGACCCAAAACGGCTGCGACATGATGCTGAAGATGAAGCGGACCATGGGCGAAATCTCGGACGCGTCAACGCAAGTGTCAGAGATCATCTCAGTTATCGAGTCGATTGCCTTCCAGACAAATATCCTCGCGCTTAACGCCGCAGTAGAAGCGGCGCATGCCGGCGATGGTGGTCGCGGCTTCGCCGTTGTGGCAACCGAAGTGCGTGCGCTGGCGCAGCGAAGCACGAGCGCGGCCGGCGAGATTCGCAATCTGATCGGGGTGGCCGTCAATAAAGTCGATATGGGCTCGTCGCTCGCGGCCGGGACACAAGCCGCGATCGAGGCTGTACAACAGGCCATCGCGCGGGTGCGCCTCGCCGTCTGCGAGATCGACCAGGCTGCAACGGAACAGCGGGCTGGCGTCGAGCAGGTGAACACGGCGGTCGCGCGCATCGACGGGCTAACCCAGCAGAATGCGCAGCTCGTTCAGCAAGTCGCCGCTGTTGCCGATTCTCTTGAACTGGAGTCCATGCGAATGCGCGAAGCGGCATCGGTATTCACCATTTCAGAGGTAGCAGCGGTTGGGCAACTTTAGATCTGGTGTCGTGAGTTAGACATTCGCATACAAAAATCTACGCCAGTAACCATGGAAGTGTTTTCGCGATAACTCTCTACGAATCGGCGAAGACCTGGCAGTCCTTGGGCACAACCTGCGTAGTAGAAAAGGGGACACGGGACGGCGGCATCAACAGAAACAAGATTGCATGTATGTGTCAACGCATCGTGATCGACAGGCGCGTTTGCAATCGATTTCTTCAAAAGCCTCTGCTAACTCGCGCTGGCTCTGATTTCGCGCCTTGAGACAGTCTGCGTAAGCTATGCAGTCTGCCCGTTTCCTTGAGCAACGCAGTTGTCGCAGATTTAGCAACTGCGAATGACGCTATCGCGCCATGTATCTCGCTGGTTGTACATCGAGATGAGCGCCCGCGATCTATTCCCGGGTTGCTCAAGGTGCCACAAAGGCATTTGCCTCGGTAGCACTACGGGAACTCTCACCTCTGGATGGCCTGCGTTCGAGTACCGGAATAGACGTTCGTCGCGGTGTGACGGGCGGCCTATACTGAACACGTCTTTGAGGTAAGCGCTAATCACCCGGGGGGATGTCAGGGGTTAGCGCGGCCAGTTGAGCAAGGCTCATATCGACGAAGTGCATCACTTTAGCCGGCACGTATCTCCGGCTTGGATATGCCACCTGTATGTCGACCTCCTCGAGTTTTTCGCCCTGAAGCACCCTGAACAGGCTACCGTCGGCGAGGTCGCCGCCTATCAGAAACTCAGGCAGGATTGCGATTCCCAACCCTTCGAGTGCGAGCAATCTCAGCATGGCCGTGTTCGTCGTCAGATGAAGCTTCACGCAGCCGACTAAGGACAGTCTTTTAACAAAACTTTTCAGACAGAGGACGCGGTGATTGCGCAGTTCAGAATAGGTTTGTGGGTGGATGCCTTGCAGATATGACGGCGCACAGCAAGCGACAAACCGGCTTCCACTTGCATGGCGGGTTATGACGTCGTCGCTTCTCAGCATGTTATCGACGACTACGGCTACATCGATGCCTTCCTCTACGAGGTCAATCGGCCTGTCCGAGAGGGTGATATCCACCGACACGTCCGGATATTGTTTGCAATAGGCCGTAACCAGCGGAGCGAGAAGTGCAAGCGCGAGCGCGGATGGCATCGCAACACGTAACGCGCCGGTCGGTGCAATCCGCTCAAGGCCGGCTCGGGCTTCAGCTTCGGCCGTCGCCGCAAGAATCTCCCTACAGCGTTCGGCATACTCAGTGCCTGCCTCGGTTGGCGTAACCTTGCGGGTACTGCGCTGCAGTAGGCGCGACCTCAGATGTGTCTCCAGTTGCGCTACGGCACGGGTCGCCGTCGGTTTGGATAGTTCCAATGTCCGGGCTGCGCTCGCAAAGCTCCCGCTGTCGACTACTTGCAGGAACACACGCATTGTGAACAGTCGATCCACTCGACGCCTCTTACTGGTTGCAGTGAATGAAATGAAGGAGTGCTTTTCGATATCGCCCTGCAGCGCAGTTCCCCGCACAGGCGGAACTCACTGGATACATGGCTGTGCATGCAGACCTCTGACGAACGCTGTTCGGCACCGCTGCAGTTGGCGCCCCGCGCTGAACCGCCTTTTATCCGGCGATCAGCCAGACGCACGCAAGCTTATAGATACAAAGTATATATAGATCAGTGATCACTGAGTGATATCGTTTGCAAAAGCTGTAGTGACAGCGACGATTCCTGAAAGGTGGTGCGCGCACAAAGGTCGGGTGCTGGATGTCCTGTTGCCGGTAGCTTTGGCAAACAGCGTAGAACCGGTTTTGAGCTGGAACTCACCCGAGTCGCGGTTCGCCTTGTGGGGCAGTTGGTAAATGGTTCTGCTACAGGGGATCGGATACGGATTTGTTCGGCCTTGCCGGAATGTTCTTCGTTGCGCCGCTCGACGACCTGGATATCTGCGTTAGACAGCGATCGAGCGGACTGTCAACATAGTAAAAATCATGACCGTAAGGTGGATTTGTGATCACAAATCGATGCGGTGATAAGCACATTGCTCAAAAGGCCTGTGCATTGAAGGGTTAGAGATTAATGGTGACCAAGCTCGTGGATGCGCCAAATGAAGATAAGTTTGTTGCGGCGGACGCGCCGGCGGTATCGCGACTGAGCACGGTTGCGCTGCGTGAGCGCGTCTACGCTGAACTTGCCAACGCATTGCGTTCGGGACGCTTTGCTCCGGCAGCTACGGTGACGATCCGCGGACTTGCCGCCTCGTTGGGAACAAGCACTATGCCCGTTCGGGAAGCCGTCAGCCGGCTTGTCACAGAGGGCGCGCTCGAGATGTTGCCCAACCGGACGCTCCGGGTTCCAGCAGTCTCAATCGCGCGGCTTGACGAGCTCATCGACGCACGGATAGCAATGGAATCGCATGCTGCGTTCAGGGCAGCAGAGCGCATGACGCCCGCTCAATTTTCGGCCATCAAGGCGGCGAACGAAATTTACAGTCATGCTGTGGACGCCTCCGATGTTCATGCTGCTGTGGCGGCAAATGAAAAAATGCATTTCGCGATTTACCGTGCCGCGCAGTCGGATCTCATGTTTTCAATCATCGAAATGCTGTGGTTGCGAAGTGGGCCATATATCGCGTCAATCATGAAAAAGATGCAGGCCGCTCAGGAAACTTTGCATGACCGCGGTGTGATGCATCACTTCAACATTCTTGCTGCTTTGGCAAAGCGGGATCCAGAAGCTGCGAGCGCGGCATTGAAGGCTGATATCGTGGATGCTGCGGCCTGGTATAAGAATCAGATTTTCGAAGTGGAGCAGGATGGCGCAGGTCCAGCCGGCGACGGTCGGCAAGCGCAAACGTGACTCCAGGGCTCCCGTGCAGGGTAAGCCTTAACGGGACGACGATTAGGCATGCAGACGATATTGACAATGTCTCGCCGCTTTCATGCGGCCGACTGGCCTTGCCGACATTACAAAAGGTCGTTCTCCCTCTTTAGGATCGCCCGTAGACTTGTCAGAGCGCGCAGACCGTCCATCGCGCGGAGTGCCGAGCGCAAGCGATTGAACCCGACTTCAGCGTATCGGCGCAGAGATTCTTTTCAGGTACGCAGTCTTAGTCTTTTGCATTGAGCTTTCGACGCGGGCGCGGTGTTTGGCGCCACGCTGCCAATCGAAGCGTGGCGTTTTCTTGCCCAAGTCAGTCCGCTTCACGTTAAAGGCAATCGCTCGAACAAATCATCTTGCCGGCGGGTTTCTCGACTCCGACGTGCCTTTGACAACTGTCCCAGAGTCGCTATTCCGTGCGGTGTCTTTCTGCGCCGCGATGCGCGCTTCCACTTCCATGATATTTTCCGGATACGCATACGCGTCCGTTGCACCGGGCGTATAGCCGGCCTTTTCAATCTGGACGATCTGTTCGCGAACCTCGGTGCGAGTCACTGGTTCGCTCGCTTGCGCGAACGACGCGGCCGGGGCGACAAGGATAAAAGCAATTGCAAAAGATGTGATGGACGACTTCATGACAACCTCCATAGACTTAATGTCACCGACGGGTGGACGCTGTCTTTTGCATCCAGTGAATGCAGTCTATTGAAACAAGAGAACCTCAGTCAGTCTCTAAGAAGGTAAAGCCCATGTCGTTATACAGAAATGTCGGCATTACCGTCATCGCGCAATAAGCGCATGGT
>NZ_JALPRJ010000057.1 GCF_030464885.1 Caballeronia sp. SEWSISQ10-4 2
CGCCGTTGGAAAAAGAAATGACGTGCCGCCACGCACAGTGGCTAATAGTGATAAAAAACACAGCTAATTCACGCAGACCACTAACGCAGAAAGCACCAACCCGGCACCGACCCCCAACCGCCCAACCCAAAACCCCGTCCACCGGCGCGAGCGCCCCCCGACCTACTCAACTAATTTCGCAACAGCGACTTAGGGAAATTGACTGACGCCAGAACGTCGCTCGCGCCTTACGTTCCAATCCGCGCACCCTCTCCGGATCAGAATGTCAGCACGCTAAGAAACATCCGCTGCAGCCAGCCCAGTGTCGTCGCATCGGCAAGCATGCCGACTCCCGCCTGCTCAATACGCGCATTGGCGACCTTGCTCGACGACACGTAGTTGCCAACTTCAATATCTTTAGGATTGACGATACCGGATAACCGCAAGCGATCCCGGTTCGAGTTCATCGCGATGATCTTGTCGCCTGCGATGACCAGATTGCCGGTGGGCAGGGTCGCGATAACCGACACTGCCAGCGTGCCCGTCATCCCCGTGGTGTTCGACACGGCGCCCTTCCCCTTGAACGTCGTGCTCGCGGACCCTACGTTGAACAGCTTGGCAAGTTTTGCTGCCGCGTTGGTCGACTTATCGGCGGCTTCCGCGGTGATATCGCTTGCACGGTCAGCTGATGCATCGCCGCTGTTATTGGCTGAATACGACTCGGCGAGACGGATCGTCAACACGTCGCCCACGTGTTGCGCGCGAGGTGTTTCGTAAAAAGCGAGCGTGTTGCCGCCCTGGAAAATCGACCCCCCTGTTTCCATATTCAGAGGGCTCGAGACCACGACCGGCGCGAAGGTCGGCATATCGACAATGGACTTCTGGTCGCCCACGCATCCAGCCAATGAGACCAACCCGCTAGCCAGGATCACAAACTTTAACGAGTTCATGTTTTCAATGTATCGCCAGATTAAGGGTGTTGCTCAAGCACTGCGCGATGGTGATCCTGGCCAGCGTTTAGTTGCTGACTTACCACTGAACGCCACTCGCGCGCTCGTCATGTCGAGCCGTGGCTCAACCATCATCAATCGATTGCAGCAGCGCACGTATCAAACGGCGCGGCAACCGCGTTACCCACGCCTGGCACAATCTTGACCGTGGCCGACACCAACCGGCACGGCAGCGCAGCCAACCCGCAACCTTCCATTGGCAATACGACCGTGCCGGCTATCAGGCATGCGACTAGCCGCGCGTATGATTTGTAAGACCGAAAATTCAGCATAGAAGAGACCACTACCTTGTTATGCGCTGGTGTTGATGCGGGTGCCAACCAAGCCGTTCGAAGGCGGCGCTGCAGGAGTTGGCTCAACCGGCAGTGATGGGCCTGACTTGGCGCTATTGCCGGCAGCATTGCCAGCGCTACCGCCGGCAGGGCGCGTCGGCGTCGGTGCAACACGTTCCGCAGGGGCATAACTGTTGACGTTCATGATCAAACTCGCTTTCAATAAAGATGAAGGGATCGAGGCAGCATCAGAGCGGACTTGAACGCATGCCGGGTCGCTAGAATTCTCTTTCGACAACGAATGATCACGCGTTACGGCTCGCGCTGATTAATGAATGACCACACGCTTTTCTCGACTCCTTACGAGCACTTACCGCATAGTCAGGATCGCCATCAATCCTAGATCTTCACGTCGACCAGCAACCCGAGCGGATTCCAGCTAAGGCCTTTAGTCTCGGCACCCAAACCGTCGAGAACATCGGCAAGCGACACCTCTCCCGTGTCACTCGCAGGCGTTACATAGGATTGCAACGCGTTGTCCAGCGTGCTGACCGCGCCAGCTATCGCGCTGCTGTCAGCGGAACCCGGATCGCTGGTGGGCGTTGACTGGTGTACGTCGTCGAGTTGCCAGTCCCATGTGTCGCTGGGACTACTGCTATTGGCAGAAGAGGTTGACCGGACAGTCTTCGCAAGCTCTTGTATGGACGAGCCAAGATCGGCATAAGCGGAAGTCACTGCGTCGGTTGGCGCGGCGTCGCCCTCTTGCTGAGCAGGTCCACCAATCGCATTCTGCAAGACAAGCGCCTGGTATAGCGCAACAAGGAACTGCTGACCGGCGCTCCTGTTCGCCTGCCCTCGTGCCTGAGAGTCCGCCGTGCCCGAGCTGCCTCCCAAGGAGTCCGTGTCAGTGAGGCTGATGCTGGTGGGCGGAAACCCGTTCGCGTCGAGCCCCAAGCGCTGCAGGGTTAGCTTGAGCGCCTCCAACAAGGTATCCCCACTTGCCGACGACGTCACCGCCGACCGCTCAGGAAGTGCGCTGGGTACATTGTTGGAAGGAGGTTTCGCCGTGCTATTGGGCAAATCCGAGGATGAAACTGACATGCTGGAGTCGAGTGCCATAGCTTCTCTCAGTTGGTTGTTCCGCGATGCCGAATCGGTTGCGTCGAGCGAAAATCGCAGTGCCGCGCAGAGTTGAATGGCGAGCGCGCGGAGTCGTTCGCCCAGACGTCATATCGACCGGCGGGCGGGAATCTGTAGCGTTGGAAAGACGATGTAAGAAGCCGATTCACGCTTGTGTGCCAGCACGCCTTGCGGGCTATGCGATGACCGGAATCGCGATGAAATATACGGTAACGGATGCATCACTTCGCGCCCTGTATCAGCTTGTAAACCGTGCAGGTTTTTTATGGATTGTCTAAGCTTGGAACATTGCGAATGCGGCCAAGAGATCGGTCTATTGATGACTTATTTGCCTGACGATCTGAGCTCCTTTGCTCATTCTCTTACCGGGCCTTTCGTATCCTAATGTTGTTCGCACCGCTGACGTTATCACTGAGTATTGAACGTACTTGGAGGATGAAATGGATTTTTCTACGACAGGCGAGATTGCTTGCAAAGTGCGCATCAACCCCATCATGCTTGTTAGCGGCCAGGGTGTATCAAGTCGCGCAATCCGGTATCGCGGGAAACATACGCTGCGTGCAATACTGGGATTCCTCGATAGCCAGCGTGAGGTTCGCGCGTTGGTCTTCAGCCACTCGTCCAACGGAGAGATGTTGTGGGTCGACGTTCAGACCGGGGAGTTGAGGAGCTTTGAGGAGTGGCGATTCGAAGCGGCGTGAACAAGCTCACTTGTGAACCTCCGGCACCCCGCAATCAACGGGGTGTCGTGCGCGGTGATCAGGTAATAAAGACGATCCGATCCCCTGTCTTCGAACCGCACTCCACGAAATACGCAGTACGGGCAGCCCTCACGTCGAGGAGAACGCGTTCCACGCCTTCAACACCGGGACTGTCATGCAAATGCGTTTTAACGATGACTTCCGAACTCGGATTGGCTAAAGCGTCACGCCTGATTTCCACGAGATGCCTGACGGCATCCCGCTGGTTCATAAAATACAGAATCATTAACAACGTGTCCTTACCGCAGTTAAAACGGCGCTAGCTGGCGCTACTTTCCGTCGCACCTGCAAGCGGCACAGGAAACGCAGGGAGACGTTGGCGCTCCACTACCGGGCGGTGACTTCACCCGACATCACGTCGATCCAGACAGGGCCCTCATCAGCTTGGTGGCTATAAACGAGCGCTCGTGCTTGCGGTCCCGCTATTCTTAGAAAGCGCAGTACGTCGCTACGACGCTGCTTGCCGCGATAAGGGACGCGGCGCATCCTTTGACCGCACTCCATGAGCAATACGACATCGTTATGCTTCAGGAGCCGCTCTATCATTGTTTCGGTCAATCCGTGGGCTGATTCGATTGCCGCCGTTCGCTGACTGATGTGCGTAACACCGTTATCCGGTGACGATTCGAACTGTGCGGGCGGCGAAAGGAAGAGAGTGACATTCCTCATGCCTTGATTGGCATACCGAACGTCTTGCAGAGCAGTGGCTGCTTTCCGCCTGGGAATGTCGCGAACCCCGGCCGCCCGTTTCGTGGCGCGAGTCATTTACATCCGACCGAGCATACGAGGGCCGACACGCCTGCCACCGCACCGAAAAGTCCGCCCAGCGCGAACGTTTCCACCGAAGTGGCGCACGCTTGAAGATTGAGTATGCAAAAGAGCATCGCGATGAAAATACAGCGCCGCAAGATTTTTCTCCCTCAAACGTCGTTGCTGCGGGTCGGACCGGCTGGAATTACGACGTGCCTGACGCAGCTTCCATTGATAAATATCGAGTGCGTCTGGGGAGTCCATGCCTCTGGACTCCATGCACGCACAGAGAGATTAGAGCGGTTTGGGGAGGGGCATTTCGGCAATTACGGGCTGTAGATGCCATCTGCTTACAGGGCATTACCCGGTTGACCGCGCAAAGGCAACAAGGCTCTCAAGGGTCCTTTAGCGCGCCGTGTTCGTTAAATATAGGCGGTGCGCCGACACTCTAATAAGCGGCAGCTACCTGCATCACTTCCGAGCCGGCAGGCATGGCAAGCGCCCTGATTTCGTGAATCAGTCCATGAGTCTTCGCCTCATCTGCGTTCATCGTGCGGCCGTGGAGAAAAATCCCGCCTATGTTCGTTTTCTCAATCGACGTTTCCTGAGCAATGATCGTCGCCATGCGCTCGTTATCTGACCTTAGCGAGCTTAGTGCTTCCTCGACTGCGGCAATGCCTTGCGGTCCGTTGAAGGTGCGATTGCTGCTATGAAGATAGAAGGTCGCGCTAGGCACGGCGATGCGTCTCGCGCCTGCAAGGAACACAATGCTCGCGATCGAGTCGACGTTTCCAACGTTGATGAAGTTGATCGGCGCGGGAAGCGCCTTGATGAAGGAATATGACGCGATGCCCGCGTGCACCTGTCCACCCAACGAATTCATCAGCACGGTGATGGACGTGGGAGGTGCCGGCCGGGTCAAAACGATCGTGAGCAGCGTGTGAAGATTATTGATGCTCGGTTCGTTGATCGGCGCCTGGTAGTTCAAGAATAAATCACCCACGAAATTGCCCTTGCATGGTCACGTTGAAATAGTAGCGGCTCAATGGCCCGCTTGAGCTTCCGCGCGAGGAGGCGGGTGCAGCCCGGATGAGTTCGGTAAGACGATGCGAGGGCGCCAAGGCGCAACAGGTGCCGCTCAAATAAAGGGGGCTGCCTGATTCAACCAAAGGTCGTCGACTGGTGGAAGATTCCACAGCCTGGGGTCTTCGATTGCCACTATCCGGTCCGCACCTTTAATTTTCTTCAGGTCCACGACCTGAGGCAAAACAGGTTGGTTCGACTTGCACGAAAAGAACATCTTGACGATTGGCGTCAGGATGGATCCACTGCCCTGATCGAGCACGACAGCAAGAAAGCCGGATTCCAGCCGAACCACCGCGCCCACAGGGTAGATGCCGACCGTGCTGATAAAAGCCGCGAGAATGGTCTTGTCGAACTGCCCTTCCCACGAAGCCATGCTGCGCAGCGCCTGAGTCGGATGCCAGGACGATTTATACGGGCGATCGGACGTGACGGCGTCATACACGTCGCAAACCGCACCCATCCGCGCAAGCAAGGGGATAGCCTTGTCCGCGAGTCCATCCGGGTAGCCTAGGCCATTGATCTTTTCGTGGTGGTGTAGCGCAACCTCCAGCACGCCCGCAGTGACATCGGCTGACTGCAGCATTTTCCAGCCATCGTAGGCATGCTTCTTTGCAACCTCGAATTCTTCGGTGCTTAGTTTTCCCGGCTTGTTAAGCACGGCGAGTGGCATGAGCGCCTTGCCCAGGTCATGCAGCAAGCCGGCCACGCCGGCCTCGAGGACGTCCGGTTCATCAAAACCGAGTTCGCGCGCCAGCGCCGTCATCAACGCGCATACGGCGACAGAATGCATGTACGTGTAACCATCGTGGTGTTTGAGGCGCGCCACGCTGATCAATGCATGCGGGTTACGCATGACGGATGCGGCAATAGTCTCGACCAGGGGCATCATGGTGCTGCCGGCGACCACCTTCCCCATGCGGGCTTGCTGAAACACCAGCTTCATCTCATTGGACGCCGATTCAAACAAACGCTTCGCGTGTTCGATTTCCTTGCCGATCGGTTTTCGCGATGTTTGCGAGCGTGTCGCAACGGGTAGATGATCGTCCTCGGCCTCCCCGCCGGACTCGACCGGATCCAGGGAGTCCTCGGCGCACTCCAGGCCTCTGTCCGTATCGATCACAATCGACGTAATTCCGCTTGAGACGATCTTCTCGATATCACCGGCTGTGAGCAAGAACGAGTTCTTCCAGAACGGGTGATCGATCCAGCGCCGATCCAGACTGTGCAGGAACATGCCAGGACGCAATGATGAGGCTGCGACCGTTTTCAACATAAGCCAACTCCGATGAGCCATGTTTTGGAACTGGTGAGGGGATAAGCAACAACACCATCAGCTTCGACCCACATGCACGCGCTCCACCAATGCACTAATCAGATCCTTGATTTCTTTCACTCGATACCTTGCTTGCCAACGCGAGAGCATAGGCCTTAAGCCCGTTGCCCTCGATGATAGTGACAATCTACACGACTCGCTCCAGGCGACTGGAACCTATTGCATCTTCAGGACCGAGGCCCCGCCGTAAATGTCCTGGATAGGGAAAATTCGACTATCAGGTCATGCGCTGGTGTTAATGCGCGTACCGACCAGGCCGGACGACGGCAACGCCGTAGGGGAGGTTTCCTCAGCAGGCAGCGACGACGAAGCCGGTTTATTAGCGCCTTCGCCGGTTGCCCTGCCTGTGCTTGTACCGGTCGGGCGGATGCGCGTCGGTGCAATGGGTTCCGTAGGCACTTGACTGGTCACTTTCATGGTCAGGCTCCCTTTCAATAGAGACGACGGGATCGAGGCAAGCTCAGGGCAGGATCGAGCGTGCGCCACGTCGCCAAGCTTGTTTGGACATTGAATGATCGCGCGTAACGGCTCGTGATCATTAAAGAATGATCGCAAGATTTTCCAGACTCCTTACCGGAGATTACCGCTCGCCCGATATCGCAATCCAGCGTTGCCAAGCGACCGTGAAAGCTTTATGTAAAGGCCCACTAGCGCGGCACGTGAGGATACTAGCGACGGTCCTGCAGCGTGCGAAAAAACACACCTGAACACACCCTTGCATCTTTCTTTGGGCGACAGCCTGATTCGCGAGAAATATTTCGTAAGGCCAGGCCGAACCCTGCTTCTTATCTGCGCATCCCGGGCACCGGATCCAGCCGAGTATGAGTGAAAGGCCCATTCTTCTCGTGACAACAATGACCCTCTTCAAGACCGCTCTGATCACTGTGATTCTGTTAAGCAGTCCGCTTGCCGCCCACGCGACCAGCTTCGATTGCAAGCTTGGTCGCTCAGCCGCTGAAAAGCTGATTTGCCACAACCCCGATTTATCGAAGCTCGACGACGAGCTCGGAAAGCTCTATTGGAAAGCGCGCCGCGCGGTTGCCGACACACGTTCGTTCCGCACGGACAGCGACGCCAAATGGACTTGGCGAGAGATGCACTGTACGGACGAAACGTGCCTGACAACATGGTATTCCGGCCGGATAGAAGAGCTTCGACGGCTGGTCGATGATCTGCAATCCATCTCGAAGCCCTCACCGGTTCGCACGGCCTCTGAGCAAGCGCTGCCGGAGCCCACGATCGCGATCGGTCAATGCACCGTCGCGCAGCCGGGCATGATTTCGCTTGATCACTGCAGATCGCTGATGAAAGCCAACATGCGCTGGAAATACGATGTCCATGGAGGCGACTGGTTCTGCGGAGTAGCCGTGCTTGACGAATCGAAATTGCCTAAGGTCGCCCTTCAGTGAGCGGCCACCTCGCCTGGGTGACAGTGTCGAAAACGAGGTGGCGTCTTATTCATCCCGTTTTCGGCCAGTCCATTATTTAATAATTTCAATACTCGCCCAGGTCATCGCGGCTTGGTGCGCGTATTTCCCAAGCCGGGTTCTTGCAGCCGCGAATAGACGATTGACCTGGCTCTAGCGCCGGTGCATTCCTCCGAACGTGTGCATACCACCCATGCCGCCCATGCCACCGCTAAATCGTGGTCGCTCGCCGTGAAAGCCCGAGCCAATTGGCCCACCGACGCGCACATGATCCATTTGATGAAAATGGTGGAAATGAGAAAAGTGGTGGAAGTGATCCACGAAGATAAAACTCACGCCCGCACCGAAGTAAAGAGGTGGCCCCCAATACCAGGGATCGGGATAGGGATAGACCGCGACCGGGTACATAAGCACGCTTCCGTCAGGGCTTTGCACGATCTGCCATGTACCGTCGCTTTGCAGGCATGCCCGTCCAACAACCTGCTGCATCGAACCATCTATCTCCGCCTGCCCTGCCACCGCCCGGCAATTGGTTCCAGGGTCGACGTTCGCCGCGACTGAATCGTCGTACGCTTGTGCAAGCACAGGCGCAGCAAAACCCATGGCGGCAAGCACTATTCCCAACCGAAGTAACTGACGCATCATCGCCTCCTGCATGAACCCGGTCTATTGGCGCGTGCTCGTGTCGCAGCCATGGTCGTTCGCCAATCGCGTCGGGATACAAGGATTAAACGGTCGAACCCGCGCAAATATTCCCGCATCGCGCGAAACACGCTGTACGAGACATCTCCCGGAAATGGCGTGGGTTTATCGTGGAAATCCTTAGAGCGGGCAAACTTGGTAAACGCTTAATTTGGCATAAGCTTTATATCAGGCAACCTTTGTTGAGCCGGCGCCACCCTGTCCGCAAAAGACGCCGCTCTTACCGTGATGGACCGCTATTCGTCTCGCTTGCTTCACCCGGATGCCGTGCGCGAGCTTTCCGGCACAGCGGGGTTCCTGTTGCGCAAAGCGGTGGCGTTTCTAGCAGCATTGATGCTCTGCAGCGCCGCGGCTGCAAGCCCTGCCGTCGTGGTCATTCCGCTCAACGGCGCTGTCGGTCCCGCAAGCGCCGACTTTGTCGTTCGCGCGCTTTCTCGCGCGGCTGAAGAACACGCTCAACTCGCCGTTCTCGAAATCGATACGCCCGGCGGGCTCGACCCGTCGATGCGGTCGATCATCAAAGCCATCCTCTCGTCACCCGTTCCCGTTGCGGCGTTCATCGCTCCGGGAGGCGCACGGGCGGCCAGTGCGGGCACGTATATCGTCTATGCAAGTCACATTGCGGCAATGGCGCCGGGCACTAATCTTGGCGCCGCCACGCCGATCCGTATCAGCGCGGGCGGGTCCACGGAACCATCATCGGCGGAACCCGGTCAGGCGAAGACAGACTCGGGCGCATCGGCTTCTTCTGGCCCGAGCACGGCATCCACCGAGACCACCAAGCAGGTGCAGGACGCCGCGGCCTACATACGCGGCCTCGCGCAACTGCGCGGCCGCAACGCGCAATGGGGTGAACGTGCCGTTCGCGAAGCGGTCAGTCTCTCGGCCAGCGAAGCGCTCGCGCAGAACGTGATCGACCTGAACGCGTCCGATGTACCCGACCTGCTCACGAAGCTCAACGGCCGGCATGTACGTACGATTACGGGCGATCATGTACTCGCCACGTCCGGCGCTGTGGTCGAGCCGATCCTGCCTGACTGGCGCAGCCGCTTTCTCGCGACCATCACCGACCCAAGCGTGGCGCTCATTCTCGTTACGATTGGCATGTACGGGCTGTTCTTCGAGTTTGCGAATCCCGGGCTTGCGTTGCCCGGCGTCGCGGGCGCAATCAGCCTGATGCTGGGTTTATTTGCGTTGCAGTTGCTGCCTGTCGACTTTGCCGGGCTCGGCCTGATTTTGCTTGGCATCGCCTTTCTCGTTGCGGAGATTTTTTTGCCGACGTTCGGCACGCTCGGCTTCGGCGGCATTGTCGCGTTCGCGATCGGCGCGCTCATGCTGTTCCATACCGATGTTCCCGGCTACGGCATTCCAGTCTCGCTAGTGATCGGCCTGACCGTCGCCACGGTGCTGTTTGTGTTTGTCGTTTCGAGCATCGCGCTGCGGGCACGCCGGCGTCCTGTTGTGAGTGGCGCGGAGGCGATGCTCGGCAGCATCGGTGAGATGCTGGAAGACATGCCGCCAAGCGACAGCGGCTGGGCTCGCGTGCACGGAGAACGATGGCGTGTGTGTTGCCACGAAGCCCCTGCACTGCTCGCGCGCGGGGAACGGGTGCGTGTTCTCGGACGTCACGGTCTCATGCTGACCGTGGCGCGGCTGGACGAGGTAAAACAAGGAGAAAAATAATGGCCGGTTTTACGTTTGGCTTCAGCGGTATCTTGCTTGCGCTTGTCATTCTCATCGTGTTCTCATCGATACGCATCTTTCGTGAATACGAACGCGGCGTCGTCTTCATGCTCGGCCGCTTCTGGAAGGTCAAGGGGCCGGGTCTCGTCCTCATCATTCCAGCGGTACAGCAAGTAGTGAGAATGGATTTGCGTACCGTGGTCTTCGACGTGCCTCCGCAGGACGTCATCACTCGGGACAACGTGTCCGTGAAAGTGAATGCGGTTGTCTACTTTCGCGTAGTCGATCCGGAGAAGGCTGTGATTCAAGTCGCTCGCTTTCTGGACGCGACCAGCCAGTTGTCGCAAACGACCTTGCGCGCGATTCTCGGCAAGCATGAACTTGATGAGCTGCTTGCGGAACGCGAACGTCTCAACACGGACATTCAAAAGGTACTCGATGCGCAGACCGATGCATGGGGCATCAAGGTGTCGAACGTCGAGATCAAGGACGTCGACCTGAACGAGACCATGGTGCGGGCAATCGCCCGGCAAGCCGAAGCGGAGCGTGAACGGCGCGCCAAGATCATCCACGCGGAAGGCGAACTGCAAGCATCGGAAAAACTGCTGCAGGCAGCGCAAATGCTTGCGCAAGCACCGCAAGCCATGCAACTGCGCTATCTGCAAACATTGACGACGATCGCCGGCGACAAGAATTCAACCATCGTTTTTCCGATGCCTATCGATTTGATCAGTTCGCTTCTTGAGCGGCTCAAGGGGCCGCCTCAAACTTGAAGGTCTTGGTAGTGCGTTGACGACACGCTTAGGCCTCGTATTAATCGCCGGGGAGCTGGTGATTTTGTCTAAGGGCGGTCGGTGGGATGCGGGTTTTTTGGGTTAGTGCTCGGGGGATGCTGGGTTGCACGGGGTTTTCGGGCGTAATGGTCGGGGTCAATGCCGGGTTGCTGCTTTCGGCCTTAGCGGTCTGCGTGAGTTAGCTGATTTCTTTATCACTGTTAGCCACTGTGCGTGGCGGCACTTCATTTCTTTTTCCAACGCGGCGAAAAAGAAACAGAAGCAAAGAAAACGCCTCCCAACAATCGGCTAGTAAGAAACGCTCCCCTTGAGGGCAACGGGTTGGACCGGACAGCCGAGGTCGGTCAGGCGTTTGAGCAGACGCTGGATAGTTTTGCCAGTGTCGTGGTGGCTGAAGTGGTCAGCTCCCAGGTCAGCGTATTCGACGCCGTCGCGCAGCATGTGGTACGCGGCCGTGAGCATCGAGGCCGCCACTGCCAGGATGGCCTTTTTCGCGCCGCGCCGGGCCTTGATGCGCAGGAACTGGGCGTGCAGGTAGCTGGTCCTGACACGCACCGCCGCCCAGGCGGCAGTGACCAGTGCCGTCTTTAGCCAGGTGCCGCTCTTGCGCACACGCGTGCTGCGGCGTTTGCCGGCGCTTTCGTCATTGCGCGGGCACAAGCCGGCCCAGGACACCAAGTGACCGGCATCCGGGAAACGCGTCATGTCGACGCCGATCTCCGCCAACAGGACCTGTGCGGTCAAGTTGCTAACCCCGGGCATGGTGGTCAGCAGGCGGGCGCGCTGTTGGATCGGCGCCAGCGCTTTTCCCACTGCGGCATCCAACTCTGCCAGCGTGTGCTCCAGTGCGCCGATGATGTCCAGGTGCAGCTTGAGCATCGTGCGGTGATGGTCGGTAATGCGCCCGCGCAGCGCCTCGCGCAATTCTGCGTTCTTTTTGCGCGCGGTGCCCTGGGCCAGCGCGGCCAGCCGTTCGGGGTTGTCTTCGCCGGCGACGATGGCCTTGAGCATGGCGCGCCCGCTGCAGCCCAGAACATCGGACAGCACGCTGCCTAGCTTGAGGTTGGCGTCCTCGAGTACCTTCTGGATGCGCAGGCTGTGCTGGGAGATCTCGCGCACGAGTTGTTTGCGCGTGCGCGTCAGATCGCGCAACTCTTGAATCGCCGCTGGCGGCACGAAGCTGGATCGGATCAGCCCGTGTGCGAGCAGATCGGCGATCCACATCGCGTCATTGACGTCGGTCTTGCGACCCGGCACGTTGCGGATATGCTGGGCGTTGGCCAGCACCAGCTCGAAGCGGCCCTCGAGGATGTGCCAGACCAGCTTCCAGTAGACCCCGGTGGCTTCCATTGCCACATGGGTGCACCCGTGGCCAGCCAGTCGGCCAGCGCCAGCAGTCCGGTGGTGGTGCTTTCGAAGCTTCGCACCTCGTGGTGTTCGGGCGCTGAAACACAGCGCACACAGGCCACGATGGTGTCCTTGTGCACGTCGAGTCCGGCGCAGCGTGGATAGAGTACCTGCATGGGACCTCCTACCAGAGTCAATGGCAGCGGCAGCAACCCCCGTTATCGAACTCTAGTAAGCGTGCTCCACGGGTGTCATCACCCGTGGTCACAATCCGGGGTGCGCGCAGGGCTGCGGGTCCAACTAGTTAACGGGCTCGGGGCACCAAGCACGACGCCGACCTCGTTACCGCTGCAAAACTAGCTTATCCCATCGCGCGGCGACACGCCGCTCGCAAGTCCGTTTCATCCTCCGGGGACGGGCTCGCACGATGAACAACTAGTTAGTGTCCCTAGCGTGCAGGCCTCACTTTTTGGCACCTGATAGCACGGTGCTCGCCAGACTCGATAGTGTTTGAACCCCTCCTTCTCCGAACACCGATACCCACACGCTTCGCCACCAGTGACTGAACGTGCCCAAGGGACACCCCGCGCTATCCGCTAGGTCGATATGCCCAGGATGAAAACCAAACGATCCCGCCGGACCACATCAGCCGCTATCCAGCAGCGTGTTCGCGTTCACATGTCGCCTCGGTTTGTCGTTACGTTCATTCAGGACCTGAATCGCCTCAAGCCTGGAACTCGAGAATGTAGAGACCGCCGTTGTAGTCGGTCGAGTAAACCAGCCCCTCTGCATCGACGAATACATCGGAAGACTGGATGACATTAGGCCGGTTCGGACGGTGATCCATCAAGCGTACCGGCTGCGGCGGCACAAACGCCGCGACCTCAACTGGCCGATACGGATCGCTGACATCGAATGCTCGCACGCCCGCGTTCTGATAGGTCGCAAAGATCAGTTGAGAACTGACGAAGCTGCCCGGCCGGTTCTCGTGCAGGTTGTGCGGACCGAAGTGACCGGGCTTCTGCCGGTACCCGGTCTCGCGCGGTCCGGGAAACGTCGAGATGCTCACAGGATTGGAAGGCTCGCGGACATCGAATAGCCAGATGAATTTTTCACCGTCCTCCTGATGATCGAGTACCGCCTCATCGAGTATGACCAGCAGATCGCGGTCAGGCAAAGGCAGGCAGTTGTGCGTGCCGCCGCCGAACGGCGGTGACCAGTTGCGGTGCGCGATCAGCTTCGGTGCGCTGCGGTCGGCCACGTCGAGCATGACAAGACCTGCGTCGCGCCATGCGCAATAAGCGGTGTCTCCGTGCACGATCGGATGATGCAAACCGTAGCGCCGTTCCGCCGGCCATGATGGCGTTTCGCCGGCGGCAACATGCATGCCGGGTAGCCAGAAACGCCCCGCTTCGCGTGGATGGCATGGGTCCGACATGTCGATCGTGATGAAGATGTAATCTGAAAATCCGTCGAGCAGCGCCGACGCGTACGCCCAGCGTCCGCCCGTATACCAAACCCTGTGGATGCCGCCGCCTTCGACCGGCATAAAGCCGATCTCACGCGGCGCATCGCCTCGCGAAATGTCGTACACCGCGAGGCCCGCGCGCCAGTTGCGCACGCCCGCCGAGCGTTGCGCAGTGCCGACTTTCTTGCCGAGCGCGCCTTGATAGTACGCCCGCTCGTCCTGGAACTCGGTAGCCGCGAACATGTCCTTGGCGTTGATGACAAGCAGCAGGTTGTCATGCGTCTGCAAGTGGATGTTCCATGTGTTCGGCGGTGCCGGCACATAAGCGACGGTCGCGGGCCGGCGCGGGTCGCGCACATCCACGACACTGAAGCCCTTCGAGAACATGTGACCAATGTAGGCGTACCCGCGATGCACCATCAGTTGCACACCGTCAGCACGGCCGCCTTGGTCGCTATGGCCAATCAATCGCATATTGCGAGCAAAATCGGGAACAGGTAATTGAGTGTCAGTCATAGCTGGATCATGAGTTCAAGAGTTCTGCTGTTCCTGGATACACGCTGCTCGCGCATGAGCACACGGAGCATCGGTATCCGATACGGACTACCAACTTCTGAGCTGTTATTTCACGCCCCAGATGCGTCGATACGCATCGCGATAGTGATTGTCCGGGTCATAGCGATTCGTCTTCCCCCCATCGAATGCAATATCGGTCGCCGTGACCAGATGCACCGGCGCCGTATAGCCGCTCACCGGCACCGCGTCAAACGCGCGGTTCAGTTCGTCGACCGCCTGCCAGCCGTGCAGTGAAACAGGTTCGGCAACGGTAGCCGCCTGATATTCGCCGTTGCGGATACGCTGGAACGCCGACTCGCTGCCATTGCCCGCCGAGACGCCAAGCAACGGCCCTGAACCCTTGTAGCCAGCCTGCTGCAACGCGGGCGACATGAAATCGAAGGGCAAGTCGTTGATCGTCAGCGCCCATGTCCACTTTGCGCCGTAGCGTTGCAGCATGGTCGAAGTGAGTTGCGGCAGGCGCGTCGCGGTGTCGGATAGCGGCGTGTCTTCTATCTTCAGCAACTGGCAGCCGGTGCACTTCTTGACCAGGTCGGCCATTGCGTTGGATTTGGCGGTCGCGATCTCATAGGTGGAGTCCGTGAAGATGACCACGCCCGCTTTGCCGTTCGACTGCGCGATGACGTACATAACCGCCGCTTTCGCCACGTCGAGCGGGTCCGTCGCGAGGTTGGTGACGAACCCTTCCTGCGGAGCGGGTCCGGGCTTCGGCAGCGAATGCCAGCCCACGATCTTGATACCGCGTGCCACTGCCTGATGGATCAGTGACGCCTGCTCTCTCGCGTCCACACTGCCGAGCACGATGCCATCCGGTTTGAGCGCGATAGCCTGGTTCATCGCCGCCGAGCGTCCGGAGATGGAACCCTGACCGTCGATCAATCGAAACGTCCAGCCCATCGCGCTTGCCGCTTCCTTGACGCCTTCAGCCACGCCACGCGGTCCGCTGTCGCGTTGGTCCGCCGATACGAACACGATTGTCTTGCCGTGCTGCGCGGTAGGGCCGGTGGTCGGGCCGCCCCACGGTTGGCCGGACTTCGTGGCCTCCTCGGTGTATGCCTTCGCTTCGGCAAGAAAGGTGTCGTCTGTATGTGCGCTCAGTGCGGAAGATGCAACCAGCGCGACACAAAGGGGGGTGATCAGGCGGTGCTTCATGGTGTCTCCTGTTGGTTATATAAGTCTCGTTCACTCGGTGCGTTCGGTGCGTTCGGTACGCGACGGCGGTGTGGACAACGTGCCCGCCGATCCATCGTTGGTTTCCTTCGGCAGCGTGGCCGCGGTCGAGGGCGCCGCGCCTTGAACCGGCTTGCGCGGACTGCGGCGCCGGCGCTGCGTATATCCCGCAATGCCGATTGCGACAAGCAGCGTGGCGCCGTTGAACAGCGGCTCGACGTAGAAGTCGCCGCCAAGCTGCTGGATCCCCGCGATGCCGACGGCCAGGATCGACACACCGAACACCGTGCCCCAGACGTTCACCCTCCCAGGCTTGATCGTGGTGGAACCCAGGAATGCGCCGACCAGCGCGGGCAACAGGAAATCGAGTCCGACACTCGCCTGGCCGATGCGCAACTTGGCCGCGAGCACGATGCCGGCGAAGGCCGTCAGCACGCCCGAACTGACGAACGCGAGGATCACGTAGCGGCGTGCAGGGATGCCGTTGAGCGCGGCTGCACGCGGGTTCGCACCGATCGCGTAGAGGTAACGGCCGATCGGCAGATAGTCGGAGGCGAGCCACAGCACGACCGCGATCACGATCACGTACGTCGCCGCGATTGGTAGTCCGAACAACGAGGTCGTGAAAATGGAGGTGAACGCGTCGGGCAATGTGCCGATGACCTGACGTCCGCCTGTATGCCACATCGCGGTGGCGTACAGCACGGTGCCCGTCCCCAGCGTGGCGATGAACGAATCGATTTGCGCGACCTCCACCAGCAAGCCGTTGAGCAGGCCGAGCAGCGCACCCAGCGCAAGGACGACTACCACTGCAACCCGCCAGTCGATCCCGTAGGACGTCTGCAAGCTGATGGCGAGGATGTGCCACAGCACGATGCCGTAGCCGACCGTCAGGTCGATGCGGCCAGTAGCCATTGGAATCATCGCGGCGAGTGCGAGGATCGCGATGATCGATTTGTCGCCGACGATGGAGCGCACGTTCAGCAAGGTGGGAAACGTGTCGGGCAGGATCAGCGAGAACAGCGCGATCAATAGAAGCGTAAGGATCGGCAAGCCGAACACCGGCAACAGACGTACGAAGCGGGAGAAAGGCGAGAGGCCGGCCAGTTCACGGCGCGTCGGCTCGAGCGCGTTGGATTTGAGCGATTGCATGGAGTACCTCAGGCAGTAAGGGGAATGGCGGCGGCGCAAGTCACGCCATAGTCGAGCGATGCACAATGCAGCAACTCCGACACGCTAAGCTGTTCAAGCGGCAACTCACGAGCAATCGTGCCCGCACGAAATACCAGCGCGCGATGACAGATCTGAGCGGTCTCCTCAAAGTCCGACGAGATCAGCACCACCGCCATACCGGTGCGCACCGCCTCGCCAAGCAGCCGATAAATTTCCGCCTTCGCGCCAATATCGACACCTGCGGTGGGGTCCTCGAGAATCAGCACATGTGCGCCAATGCGCAGCCAGCGCGCGATCACGACCTTCTGCTGATTGCCGCCGGAGAGTGTTTCGATCAGCGCCGCCGGATCGTTCGGGCGCAACGCAACGCGTCGTCCAAGCGCCAGCGCTTCGTCGGTTTCGCTAGCCGCCGAGCGCATGTGCAGCCCTTTGCGGCCACTCGCGCGAGGATTGAGAAAGAGGTTCTCGCGGACGCTGAGGCCTGGGCCTATCGACTCGCCGTAACGGTCGCCGGCCACCAGGCACAGGCCATTCGCCACGGCCGCGCCGGGCGATGACAAGTCGACTTGCTCGCCATTGAGCAGCACCGTCCCCGACAGGATCGGCGCCGCACCGAACAGCGCCTTGCCGAGCGAGTCGTGTCCCGCGCCGCGCAAACCGACCAGTCCGAGGATCTCGCCGCGACGGACATCGAAGTTGAGCGGACCGGCTTCTTCCGTGTGCAGCCTGCGCACCGATAACGCGATGGGCGCAGCGCCCGGTGCCGGTGGCCGTACAAATACCGAGTCAGGTTCACGCCCGACAATATGGCGAATCAACTCGGCAGGCGCGGTGTCCGCCGTTGTCTGTTCCGCGACGCGCCTGCCATCGCGCAGGACAACAATGCGGTCTGATAACGCGAACACTTCGTCGAGCCGATGCGATACGTAGATCATCGCCACACCTTGCTCACGCAGACCCAGCAGTACGCGATGCAGGCGCTGCACTTCACTCTCGGGCAGGCTCGCTGTCGGTTCGTCGAGCACCAGCAGATCGGCACGGCTCGACAATCCGCGCGCAATCGCCACCAGCGATTTCTCCGCGCGCGACAACGTGAACACACGGTGCTCGGGATCGATGTCACCGCCCACCAGCGACAACGCCGCCTCGGCAGCCGCACGCACCGACCGCCACGAAATCAGGCCGCGCCGCTTCGCATAAGTAGTCGCGAGCGCGATATTCTCGGCGACTGTCATCCAGTCGACGAGCCCAAGATCCTGATGCACGAACGCGACGCGGCCGCGCATGGCGCGCGCATCGGTCGGCGTACCGCGAAACAGCAGCGTGCCGCTCGACGGCGCATGCACGCCGGCCAGTATCTTGATCAGCGTTGATTTGCCCGCGCCGTTCTCGCCGAGCAGCGCGACGATCTCACCGGCGGCGACATCGAAACTCACGTCCTCGAGCGCTGTCACGCCGTTGAAGCGCTTGCCGACGCCTCGCACGGCGAGCACCGGAATACGCGGCGCCGCGCCTTGGCCGGACGCGCCTTGCATCGTTGTAAACATGTCTCACTCCATCAATCGTCCGTTGGCCGAATTTAGTGTTTGCTAACCTGTTTTTTTGTTTTTACTATTATTGGACGAGGTTTTAGCGGCCGCCTATCGGAAATCGGCCAGCCCAACATCGAAATACGGCCAGCGTCGACTGGATGCAAAAAGCTGAGGAATGGAGCGAGACAGCATGAAAACTAGCGACGAACTCATCGACTGGGTGATGCCTGAAGACGACCCCGTGAACCCGTTTCGCTGCAGCGATCCACTGCCGGAATGTGTCGAACGCGTCGAGCCGGGCAAAGCGGTGATCGGCTCGCGCGGCGATCCGAAGAACAAGATCCTGTGCGTCGAGCAAGGCCGTTTGAAACTCGAAGGCCCGCATGGCCAGTGGTTGTTGCTGCCCGCGCATATGGTGTTTATTCCGCATAGCCGGCCGTACCGGCTCTACACCAGCGCCGATGCGGTTGTGGTCGTGGCGCACCTTGGCGCGCAACATACGGTGTGGCAGCACGAAGGCTGTTGGGCGGCGCCGGTCAGCGGCCTCGCGCGCGAGATGTTCGGTTATGCGCTGCGTTGGGGACCTGAACGCGCCGCCGACGATGCCGTGGCCAATGCCTACTTCCAGGCACTGGGCCTCTTGTGCAAGGACTGGTTCGAGTGCTCGCGGATGATGTGGATTCCCTTCGGCGAGTCACCCGTGCTCAAGCGCGCCATCGCTTATACGCGCACCCGGCTGGACTCCGCGACGATTGAACTGGCGGCAGAAGCGGCTGGCACGTCGGTGCGCACGTTGCGCCGATACTTCCAGGACGAGCTCGGAATGAGCTGGCGCCGCTTCTTGCAGGAATTGCGCATGGCGCGCGCGATCGAACTGATGACCCGTAAGCGACTGTCCGTCACGCAGACTGCGCTCGAGGTGGGCTTCAACAGCGTGGCCGCTTTTACGCTGGCCTTTTCTTCGTTCACGGGCAAGACCCCGAGCTCTTACACACGCGACTTCCTGAACGGAACGTTCATTCCGAACAATGCGATGGGAAGTCGCGCCGAGAGCGAGGTTTAAGCGGGCCTGCTGATGTCCTCTTCAACGCTTGTCCCAGCGCCATGCCTCGCGCAAGCGTTGCCCCAGGAACTCGACAAAAACACGCACGCGCGGCGCGAGGTGCCGGCTATGCGGATAGAGCGCATGCAGCGGCGCGGCCGGCATGGAGTACCCGGGCAAGATGCGCTGCAGTCGGCCTGCCGCGATGTCGTCGCCGACGTCCCAGATCGACTTCAGCGCAATGCCGACACCATGCAACGCCCAGGCGTGAGCTGCAGCGCCATCGTTCGTGATCAACGAACCCGCGACCCGCACCCCGATGCTGTCGTTGCCCCCGAAGCGCCATTCGGCCCGTGGCTGGTCGCCAATCAGAATGCAACGGTGGCGGCTGAGATCGTCGGGCTGGGCCGGTGCGCCGTATCGCTCGATATAAGCCGGCGCCGCGCATAACACGCGATAGTTCGGCGCGAGGGGGCGCGCGATCATCGAAGAGTCGGCGAGACTGCCGAAGCGCACCGCCATGTCCAGGCTGCTGTCGAGCAGGTCGACGACCACATCGGTCAGGTCCAGTTGCACCGTCAATTGCGGATGAAGCTGCTGGAAATCCGCCATGATCGGCGCGATCCACTGACGTCCCAGCGCGCCCGGCGCGCTCACTCTCAACAAGCCGCTCACCGCCTCGCGCCTGCGCGACATCAGCGTCTCGGCCTGCTCGACCTCAGCAAGGATCCGAAGGACCTGCTGATGGAACAGCACACCCTCCTCGGTCAGCGTCTGCCGGCGCGTAGTGCGCTGGATCAACCGCACGCCAAGGCTCTCCTCGAGCTGTGCAAGCCGCTTGCTGATCACCGCCAGCGACAAGTCGAGTTCCCGCGCCGCCGCAGACAAGCTGCCGGCTGAAACGACACGCGCGAAAGCAACGAGGTTGGGCAGGTTATCGATCATGGTGACAATCATTCTTCACGATTTGGAGAGGATGCATCTCTGAAGACACCGTATTCCATCGGAAAACGGAAAGCTAGCATAAGAACTTCAGCGTGGTGGCCGCTTTGACTGCACGTTCGTCTCCAACGCAATGCCTCTATAAGGAAATCCAATGTCTTCCTCGCTCTTTAGAAGCCGTATAGGTTCTTTCGCGCTTGCCCTCGTGGCTTTTGGCGCCGCCGTCCCCGCGCTCGCTGCAACCGAAACGCTCGTCAAGCCCGCCACGGTCATCGTCGGCCATGGACTGCCTAAGGCGCAGATTGCCGCGCAAATCCTGGCCGCGCGCCGCTATGACACCTTCTGGTCCACCGGCGACGAAGCACTGGCCCGCATCGCTCTCAGCCCCGCATTTATCGATCGAACGCTCCCGCCCGGCCGGCCGCAAGGCATCGACGGCCCACTGGCGGCATCGAAAATGGTGCACGCCGCCATCCCTGACATTCATTGCGACGTCGAGCAAATGATCGTGGCCGGGGATAGAGTGGTTTCGCACCTGCACTTCACCGGCCACTTCACGGGAACGTTCAAGAACGTGCAGGGCAAGGGCCAGCCAATCGACTTCATCGCCACCGACATCTATAGGGTCGCCGATGGTCGCATTGCCGAGAACTGGCATCTGGAAGATAACCTGACCTTCTTGCAACAGCTAGGCATCGTTGCAAAGTAAGGATAGCTATACAACTCGAAACACACCGCAAGGAGTCGACATCATGAACAAGTTCGAATCGCAAACCGTATTAATCGTGGGCGGAAGCTCAGGCATTGGCGCCGCTGCCGCGAAGGCCTTCGCCGCGCTAGGCGCCGAGGTCACCATCGCCTCGCGTAACCAGGCGAAGCTGGACGCCGTTGCGGCAGATATAGGTGCGGCCGTCCGCACCGCCGTGCTGGACACCACCGATGAAGCCTCCGTGGAAGCCTTTTTCGCCAAGGCCGGACGCTTCGATCACGTGGTGATCTCGGCCGCGCAAACGCCCGGTGGTCCCGTGCGCGAACTCGCGCTAAGCGACGCCTATGCCGCGATGAACAGCAAGTTCTGGGGTGCGTATCGCGTGGCACGTGCAGCGAATATTTCGGAAGGCGGCTCGTTGACGCTGGTCTCCGGTTTTCTCAGCGTACGTCCCAGCAAGAGCTCAGTGTTGCAAGGCTCAATCAATGCAGCGCTGGAAGCGCTGGCCCGAGGCCTCGCGCTGGAGTTGTCGCCGGTGCGGGTGAACACCGTATCACCGGGGTTGATCGCGACGCCGCTGTGGTCGAAGCTCGGTGAGCAGGCTCGCCAAAGCATGTACCAGGGCGCTGCCGCACGCTTGCCCGCAAGACGGGTCGGCCAGCCGGAAGACGTCGCCAACGCCATCGTCTATCTCGCGAGCACGCCGTATGCAACAGGGTCCACCGTGCTGGTGGACGGCGGCGGTGCGATCGTCTGACTCGTCGGCTGACTACTACAGGAATCAACACCCATGAGCACGAAATACAAAGCACTGGTCTCCGGTGGCCTTGGCGTCATCGGCCTGCAACTGGTGGAGCATCTGGCAACCTTGCCAGACTGGGAAGTGATTGGATTGTCGCGGCGTACACCCTCTGCCGAGGCGCCGGCTCCCTACATCGCGGTCGATCTGCTGGACCCCGCCGACGTCCAGGCCAAGCTAGGCGGCCTCACCGATGTGACCCACATTTTTCATGCCGCTTATCAGGAACAGCCCACACCGCAAGCGCTGATCGACGCCAATCTCGGCATGCTGCGTAACCTCGTGGACACGGTGCAGGCCGCGTCGCCCGCGTTGCAGCGGGTCGCGCTGTATCAGGGCGCGAAGTACTACGGTGCGCATCTGGGCAGCTTCACCACTCCGGCGCGCGAGGACGACCCGCGCCACATGCCGCCCGATTTTTACTACGACATGCAGGACTGGCTGCTCGCCGAGGCTGAGGGCAAACGCTGGGATGCAACGGTACTGCGTCCCGACGTGGTGTGCGGTTTCGCGCTCGGCAATCCGATGAATCTCTCCATGCTGATCGCGGTCTACGCATCGATCAGCAAAGAGCTTGGACTTCCGCTGCGCTTTCCCGGCACGGTTGAGTGCTACGGCAAGCTCGCCCAGGTCACCGACGCCGCGCAGCTCGCGCGCGGCTCAGTGTGGGCCGTCACGCAGGCACCCGGCGGCGAAAGCTACAACCTCACCAATAGCGATCTGTTCCGCTGGAACCAGCTATGGCCTGCTATTGCTCGATACTTCGACATGCCGCTGGCAGAACCCCAGACGCTGAACCTGAGCACGTACATGGCCGACAAGGGGCCACTGTGGGAACGCATGACGGCGAAATACGGCCTTGCACCGGTGCCGTATGAGCAGGTAGCGGCCTGGGGCTTCGGCGACTTCATCTTCCGCTGCGACTGGGACGTGATCACCAGCACGACGAAGATTCGCCAGGCGGGTTTCCACGACATGGTGGACAGCACCGCCATGTTCCTGCGTCTGTTCGACGAGTTCCGCGCCCGCAAGGCGATTCCCTGAGGTGTGGATCATCGACCCCGCGAGCACCCGACTTCAGCGCGCCGGATCGAGATACGCCTTCAGGTCACCGGATACCGTAGCGAAACGCTCGATCAGGAAGTCGAGCAGCGCACGCACGCGTGGCGCCATGTATCGGCTACGTTGATACAAGGCGTGCACGGGGACATCGGGAGAACGCCATTCCGGCATCAGGATATTCAGCCGCCCCGCTCGCAAGTCTGCCCCGATATCCCACACCGACTTCATCACGATGCCGTAACCGCCGACGGCCCACTCGCGTGCGAGCGCGCCGTCATTGGTTTCGCGCGCACGTTCAAGAGGGACGGTAAAGGTCTCCGTCTCGCTGCCGCGGCTGAATCGCCATTCATTCGCAGACCCGGACGCCGAGCTGAGCACGATGTAGTCGAAGCGCTCGAGATCCCGGGGATGCTCAGGAATGCCATGTATTTTCAAATACTCCGGCGATGCGCACAGCACGCGCCGGTTCGGCGCCAGACGGCGGGCAACGAGTGAACTATCCGGCGGCACGCCGAAGCGGATGACAAGGTCGATGTCGTCCTGTACCAGGTTCGACAAGGAATCCGACAACGCCAAAGCAAACGTGACCTCGGGATACAGGACATTGAATTCGTCGAGCCAGCCCTTGAGGACATGACGGCCGAAATCCGACGTCGCCGACACCCTCAGTTTGCCGCGAACCACACTTCGACCCGCCTGCAGTGCTGCACGCGCGTCGTCGAGCGCCTGAATGGCCTGTTGACAATGGGCGAGATACATCCGGCCTTCTTCAGTCAGCCGCAACTGCCGCGTCGTGCGCTCAAAGAGCCGGGCATTCAGGCTCGACTCCAGCTTCACCAGCCGTGCGCTTGCGGCGGCGGGCGACAGCCCCAGCTTGCGCCCCGCTGCTGACAGACCGCCTAGATTCGCCGTTTCCACAAAAAGCCGGATGTCGCCAAGGTTCTCCACGATATTTCCGTTTTTTTTGAAAATGCTTCAAATCGTACACCCGTTATCAAAATGCATCGGGGTTTGCACAATGGCCACATCGTCAACCAACCTGGATCGCAATCATGTCGACTACTGCCGCGCCACTCGCTTCGCCTCTCTTCACGCCGACCGTCGTCGCCGGCCACACGCTCGCTCATCGCATTGTCATGGCGCCCATGACGCGTGCGCGCAGCACTCAGCCCGGCGATGTGCCCAATGCACTCAACGCCCTCTATTACGCGCAGCGCGCCAACGCCGCGCTGATCGTGACCGAGGCCACCCAGATCTCGCCGCAGGGCAAGGGGTACTCCTTTACCCCTGGTATCTATAGCCCCGAGCAGGTCGCCGGATGGCGCCTCGCGACCGATGCAGTCCACGCAGCCGGCGGCAGGATCTTCGCGCAGATCTGGCACGTGGGACGCATGTCCCACCCGGACTTCCACAATGGTCAACTGCCGGTGGCCCCGTCCGCCGTTCCTTTCGACGGCCAGATCTGGAAGGTCGACCCGGCCACCGGCGTGGGCGCGATGATGGCCAGCCCCACTCCGCGCGCGCTGGGCCGCGACGAGATCGCAGGAGTGGTAGCGGATTTTCGCCGGGCCGCACGCAATGCAATGGAGGCAGGTTTCGACGGTGTTGAAATTCACGGCGCCAACGGATACCTCATCGACCAGTTCCTGCGTACGACGTCCAATCTTCGCACCGACGAATACGGTGGTTCGCGTGAGAACCGCCTGCGCTTTCTCAAGGAAGTCGTTAATGAGGTAGCGGATGAGATCGGCGCCGATCGCACCGCGATTCGCCTCGCCCCGTTCCTGACCGCGCGTGGCATGAACTGCCCCGACATCCTGCCAACGATCCTCGAAGCCGCCGAATTCCTTCAGGCACGCGGCATCGCTTATCTGCATCTGGTTGAAGCGGACTGGGACGACGCACCGCCGTTCACTGAGGAATTCCGCCAGGCCCTCCGTACCCGGTTCACGCGGCCGATCATTGTGGCCGGCAAATACGACGAGGCGCGCGCCAAGTGGGTGCTGTCCAGAGGTTATGCCGACCTGGTTGCCTTCGCCCGGCCCTTCGTGGCCAACCCCGACTTTCCGCGCCGGCTTGCCGAGGGCCTGCCGCTCGCCGCCTTCGACAGCAGCACGCTGTTTGGTGGCGATGAGCGCGGCTACACCGACTATCCCGCTTTGCCGGAGGCAGAAGTCTCAGTTGAGGCCAGTCATCAAACGGTACGCGACGCCAGCACACATTCATCGCTATAGGGAGCAGGACATGTTTGTTTATCGTGGCTCGACCGCCCTCATTACAGGGGCATCGAAAGGACTCGGAAAAACCTTCGCTGAAGCACTTGCCGCGCGTGGAATGAATCTCGTGCTGGTGGCCCGGTCTGGGGATACCTTGCAAACGCTGGCGCAGGACCTGACTGCCCGGTACGGCATGCAATCCGTCGCGCTTAGCGTCGACCTAGCCCATCCTGACGCAGCCCTTCACATTAGTGAGGAAGTCGAACGACGCGGCATTCAGGTCGACCTGCTGGTGAACAACGCAGGGCTTGGCCTGACCGGCAGCTTCCTCTCACACGATCTCAAGAAGAAACACGCTGAGATCCAGGTGAACGTCCATGTGCCGGTCGCGCTCAGCCACCTGCTTGGCAGCGCGATGACAAAGCGTGGCAGCGGCGGCATCATCAACCTGGCATCGAACGCCAGCTTCCAGCCGCTTCCTTACATGGCCACCTACGCCGCGACCAAGGCATTTGTGCTCTCCTTCAGCGAGGCCCTGCAATACGAGCTGGCCGGCACCGGTGTTCATGTGATGGCGGCTTGCCCGGGGCCAACGGCAACGAGTTTCTTCGACGGGGTATCGACCGATGTTTCGGCCAAGGACATGGATAGTTCGGAATCCGTAGTTAACAAAACGCTCGGAGCGTTCGACCGGAGGAAAGCCGTCGCCTACCCGGGACGACCAAGCGTACGAGTCGCGACCTGGCTGTCGCGATTGCTTCCTAGAGCGCTTGTTGTCCGGATCGCGGCGATGGCGTCGGGGAAAATGGGACTCCACGGCTGAACGGTTTTGATTGCACGTGGAGCGTGCAAGGCGCGCTCCCGCTTTTTCTACATTTCCATTCTTGTCTTGCGGCTGCCCCGGTCGCTTGCGCTTTAATCCCGGCCCTTAAACCGACCGATCAGCCCAGCGCTTATCTTCACCACGCCGCTTCACCAAACTTCATAATAGATCCATCCCTTATTTCTAAAGGGATAAGCGACGTTACATTACCAATCCTTAACAAAAGTGACCGATACAATATGTAAATATTTTTTATTTTTTATTTATTTTTCTATTCTTCATATCATATCTTATGCACAGGCTTCAGTATGCCTGCGCAATCAGAAAAACCACTTCTTCGCTAATGACATTCGCCGCTGGCAATGTCCGGCGAAGCCGTGGACACGACCACCCAAATAACAATATTCCATTTTCCGAGCACGTTCGGGGGTTTTTATGTCTATCAGGAAGACCGTACTCCGTTTACCCAATTCGCTTCATGTGCAGGCCGAGCAGCATGTTTTTGCAGAAGGACGAGACAACGTCATTCTAGTTAACGGCGCGCTGGCAACCACCGCTTCATTCGGTCAAACAATCAAGTATCTAAGCGAACGCTATAACGTCGTTTGCTTCGACCTGCCTTACGCCGGCCAGTCCCGACAGCACAATCCGCGAGAAGTTACCTTGACCAAGGACGACGAGGTCGAGATTCTCCTGCACGTTATTCGATGGTTTCAGCCGAAATTCCTATATTCCGTCTCGTGGGGCGGTTTAGCGTCGCTTCTGGCGTTATCGCACGAAAAAACGAGCGTAGAACGCGCTGTGATTGGTTCATTCTCGCCTTTCCTGAATGGCGCCATGATCGATTATGTCACCCGTGCACGCGATCATCTGAATGTCGGCGAAAATCTTCAAGCCGCCCATTTGCTCAACGATACAGTCGGAAAGCATCTGCCACGCATCTTGAAACTCTTGAATTATCGCTACCTCACGGGCTTACCCGAGGAACAACAAGCTCAGGTCGCGTTTCATGCCGAGCAGATCCTCGCACTCCGGCCGGAAAGTTATGTCGATAAGCTCGTGAATATAAAGAGCCGGATCAAGTTCGTGAATGGCGAACTCGATGAATACACGACCACGCAGGATATCCGGACTCTCGCGCGTTATATCGGACACGTGCAATTCGTCAGCGTGCCGGATACCGGCCATTTCCTCGAACTTGAAGGGCGGGCTCAGGCAGCGGCCATGCGCGAAGAATTGCTCGATTTCTTCGGTACAGGCCGGGCTGGCGAGCAGCCGCGCGCCGAGGCAACCGTTCTGCCGGCGCTTGCGCAAACGTTTGCGAGCACAGAGATGAAGCTCGATCTCGGGAGCGGAAAATGACCGTTTACCATTCGATTGCCATCCTGTTGCCCTGGGCCGCGTGGCTTGCTTACTGGATGAAAGCTTCGTCCTGGGCCAAGCAGACCGTCAAGCGGGAAGACCGGCTTTCGCGTACGTTGCAGTCCATTCCACTTATCGTGGGCTGCTTGCTGATCGTATGGCCGGACGCTTCGGCTTCATGGAATAGCGCCAATGTCAGCTTCGATCTGCTGCAATGGTTCGGCCTTGCCGTGGTTGTCGCCGGGCTATTGTTTTCTGTTTGGGGACGCCGCCATCTCGGCTCCAACTGGAGCGTATCGGTCACGCTGAAGGACGGGCACGAACTCGTGCGCAGCGGCCCCTATGCCCTCGTCCGTCATCCTATTTATTCCGGCTGCCTCCTGGCCATCGCAGGTTCCGCCCTCGTCTGCGCGGAGCCGCGCGGCGTCATCGGCTTCGCGCTGATCTTCGCATCGCTCGCCTACAAAGTGCGGGTTGAAGAACGATGGCTCTCGGACTATTTCGGCGACCCGTATCGCACATATCGCCGCGAAGTTCGCGCGCTCGTGCCCTGGCTGTATTAAGCGAGAGAGACATTTAAATGACACAGATCATCATTACCGCAATTGGATCGGCGGGCGACGTCCATCCGTTCATCGGCATTGCGCGCACGCTTGCTCAACGCGGGCATCGCATCGTGTTTTGCACTCATCCGCAGTTTGCGGAACTGGCCGAGGACAACGGTTTTGTGTTCGTGCCGATCGGCACTTGGGACGAGTACTCACGGGCGATGTCGAACCCGGCGCTGTGGGATCCGCGCACATCGTTCAAGACGCTGTGGAACCTGATCGCACCGTCCATTCGTCCTCACTTCGATGCGCTCGCGGCACTCACGACACCCGATACCGTGCTCGTAGGCTCGCTCTGGGCGTTCGCCGCGCGGCTCATGCAGGAAGTGCACGGCACGCCGTATGTATCGGTGCAGGTCTCGCCCTCCACCCTGCTCTCCGCGAGCGCGCCACCGACCCATAAGCGCCTCACCGTGCCCATGTGGCTGCCGCGCGCCGTACGAGCAAAGTGCCTCGCGCTGATCGAGACGAGTGTGCTCGACAAGGCCTGTGGTCCCGCGCTCAACAACGTGCGGGCGACGCTCGGACTGCCGCCGGCAAGCCGCATCCTCGGCCAGTGGCTGCACTCGCCGGACGGCGTGTTGTGCCTGTTCCCTGACTGGTTCGCCCCGGCCCAGCCGGACTGGCCGCGTTATCACTTCATGGCCGGCTTTCCGCTATTCAACGATGTCTCGACGCCCGCTATCGATGACGAACTGAGATCGTTTCTCGCTTCAGGCGCGCGGCCCGTCGTCTTCACGCCGGGCTCGACCCAGATCGACCAGCGCGCGTATTTCGACGCGGTGGATGACGCCGTGCGCCGCACCGGCGTTCGGGCAATCGTGCTCTCCCGCGCGGCGCGTGCCCGCTGGCCTGGCGACAGCAACCTGCTTGCCCGCGACTACGTGCCGATGTCCACGTTGCTGCCGCACTGCGCGGCCATCGTTCATCACGGCGGCATAGGAACAGCGGCGCTCGCATTCGCGGCGGGTATTCCACAGGTCGTCACGCCATTTGCGCACGATCAGTTCGACAACGCGCAGCGCGTGGCGAAAAGCGGTTGCGGACTGCGCATCGACGGTCCCGCGAGCGGCCGGGCACTCGCAACGGCAATCAAGCGCGTGACCACGGACCCGCAGGTCGCGCGGTATTGCGCGCACTCCCGGCGGCTTCTCGACAGGTCTCCCAACGCGTGCGATATGGCGGCACGGTATATCGAAGACGTTGCATGGCTCGGCGCCCAACGCGCGGCCTGAGCGCTCGCGGAGCCTCGCATGGAGGCTCGCATAGGCCTAGTACGCAACCCTTCCCTACGTGAACAGCCCCGGCCTCCATGAACACCTTGAGCAGCGATGTCCCTGAAAGCGTCGAACCCCGCGCAGCGCCGTTGCGCGGGGCATGGCTGGCCCTTCTGAGCTTTGCACTGTCGCTCGCCACGTTTATCGAAGTGCTCGATTCGACTGTGACGAACGTTGCCGTGCCGTCGATTGCGGGGAGCCTCGCTGTATCGAATGCTCAAGCGACCTGGGTGATCAGTTCGTATTCGGTGGCAGCAGCGATCGCCGTGCCGTTGACCGGCTGGCTGTCGCAACGCTTCGGCGACGCCCGCCTGTTCGTCTGGTCCGTGCTGCTGTTCACGCTCACCTCATTGCTGTGCGGCATCGCGAGCAACCTCGAGATGCTGGTCGTGTGCCGAGCGATGCAAGGCCTGTGCTCCGGTCCGATGGTGCCGCTCTCGCAAGCCATCCTGTTGCGCTCCTTTCCGCCGGAGAAACGGGTATTCGCACTCGCGTTATGGGCCATGACCGTGCTGCTCGCACCCATCTTCGGGCCGGTGCTGGGCGGCTGGATCATCGACCAGTTTTCCTGGCCCTGGATCTTCTTCATCAACCTTCCTATTGGACTGTTCGCGTTCGCCGCCTGCACGGCGCTCTTGCGGCGCGATCCGCCCAGCCTGAAACAACCGCCCAAGGATCTGGTCGGCATAGCGTTGCTCGTGGTCGGCGTCGGTGCGCTTCAAGGCGTGCTGGACCTTGGCCGCGAACACGGCTGGTTCGACTCGCCGCTGATCATCACGCTCTCGATCATTGCCACGCTCGCGTTGCTGTCGCTGCTGATCTGGGAGTCGGCTGAGCCGTATCCCGTCATCGACCTGAGTCTCTTTCGCGATCGCGCGTTTTCATTCGGTGTTGCCGTCATCTCGCTCGGCATGGTCAGCTTCTCCGTCATCGGCGTGATCTTTCCGCTCTGGATGCAAACCGTGATGGGTTATACGGCCTTGCAGACGGGTATGGCGGTCGCGCCGCTAGGCATCCTCGCCCTCGTGTTCTCTCTGTTGATCGGCGTGTTCCTTGACCGGCTGGACGCGCGCTTCGTCACGTCGTTCGGATTTCTCGTGTTCTTCGCCGTGCTCTACTGGGACACGCATTTCACGCTGAGCATGTCGTTCTGGCAGATCGTCACGCCGACGTTCATTCAAGGCATCGGCCTGCCGTGCTTTTTCATCCCGCTCAGCGCGGTGACCCTGTCGCGCATCTCCGATGAAAAACTCGCTGCAGCATCGGGCATGTCGAATTTCCTACGGACCTTGTCGGCAGCACTCGGCACGGCGTTAAGCGTCACGTGGTGGGATAACCGTGCCGCGCATCATTACGGCACGCTGGCGCAGTCGGTCACGCACGAATCCCTCGGCACGGGGCAGTTTGCCCGCGCCTTGCAGAACATGGGACTCGCGGGCGACCGCAATCTTGCTGCAATCCGCCAGGTCGCACAGCAGCAGGCATACATGATGGCGACCAACGATCTCTTCTACGTTGCGAGCCTTGTATGCCTGGCGCTGGCGGTATTGATATGGACTACCAGACCGTGGCGCGGCATATCGGCCGCGCGGGTCGGGCACTGAGGCGTTTCCCATGTCCGCAACAAACGTCATTCTTTTCAAAGCCGATAGTGCGACCAGTCATGCGGCCTGTGAAGCGCCCGTGCTCGGCGCGCTGGTGGTGCTTTATAAACCGACGGCCGGGCAGTTGCGCAACCTGATTGACCTGCGCGCACGGTGCGGTGTGTTGCTTGCGGTCGACAACTCGCCGGCCGCCAACACCGCCAACGTCGGTTTGCTTGGCGATCACGGCATCGACTATGTGTTCAACGGCAATCGCGGCGGGATTGCGGGGGCCTATAACCGCGGGCTGGCACGGCTATTCTCGCAAGGTCTCGATGCCGTCGTGCTGTTCGATCAGGACTCGCACACGAGCGTCGATTATTTTCCGGTGATGCGCGCCGCGTGCGCCGCGCTCGGCGCGCGTGCATTCGCCATCGGACCAAGAATCTACGATGAAAACGCCCGGCGCTTCCTGCCGCAGCTCTACAGCAATGGCTTTTATGTGCGCACGCTGATGTTCCCTGAAGGCGCCGCCTTGCAGCCTTGCTCGTTCCTTATATCGTCGGGATCTGTCATCTCGCGGCTCGCTTATGAACAGCTGGGCTCCTTCACCGAAGCCCTCTTCATCGATCATGTGGACACCGACTATTCAATGCGCGCGCTGGTGCGTGGCGTCCAGTTTTATGTCGAACCGAAGCTCGTGCTTTCGCATCGGATTGGCAACAAGCGGGAACATCGGCTGGGACCACTGGGTGTCACGTCAATGAATCACCCGCCCATGCGCCGGTACTACATGGCGCGCAATGGCATGCACCTGAGCCTCAAGTATTTTCAATCCTTTCCGGTCGCCCTCGTGCCTAATTTCATTACGCTTCTGCAGGTCTTGCAGATATCGCTGTTCGAGTCGGACAAACGCGCGAAGTTATCGAGTATCGGCTGCGGTCTGGTCGACGGGCTGCTGGGGCGACTCGGCCCGCTGGAAACTACGCGGCCGCGCCTCGCCGCACGCATCGCGCGCGGCTAAGGATGAGGATCAACGCCATTCGCCCCGCGCAGGTTCGCAAACGCATCGGCGTGGTTGCGCTCGGTTTGCTCATCGCTCTATCGAGCGGCTGTGCCGACACGACGCCACGTAACGCACTTGCGATGCGCACGCCGTCGGCTGAACTGCTTCCGCATGGCGCAGCGGACGCTACCGGCTCGTGGCCGCAAGCGAACTGGGTTGCATCGTTCCACGACAGTCAACTGAATACGCTCGTCGTCGAAGCGTGCTTGGCTAATCCCGACATCCAGATAGCAAGCGCGCGCATCGCGCAGGCCCAATCGCAACTCGACCAGTTCGGTGCGAGCGAGGGACTGACAGGCACGGCCATGCTGTCCGCCTACAAAGCTCGCATGCCTGAAATCAACGGAGCGGCAAGCGTCGATGTGCAGGGCACCACTGTCCCGATCAACCTTTTCAGCGATCCCTGGGTGTCGCCTGGGAGCGCGATCGTCGGTGCGAACTATGAACTCGATTTGTGGGGGAAGAACGAAGCGCTCACGCGTTCGCTTCTGTCTTCGCGCGACGCCGCGCGTGTCAATGCGCAACAGGCTCAACTCACGATAGTGACGTCGATAGTCACGCTGTATGTACGCCTCGCCAGCGACTATGAACGCCGCGATCTCATCGACGCAAAGCGCCGCGTAACCACCGAACTCGACGCTATCCGGCGCGAGCGCCAGACGCGAGGCATCGACAACACCTACGACATCCAGGCTACGCGCATAGAGCAGGCTACGTTGCGAGCACAAGCGCAGCAGATCGACGATGCAATCAGGCAAACACAATTGCAGATCGGCATCCTGGTTGGCGCAGGTCCGGAACGTGGTCTTGCCTTGCAGCGGCCAACGCTGGCTAGCGCCAACGAAGAAGCCGCCCTGCCACCGAACCTGCCGCTCGATCTGCTCGGACGCCGCCCGGATATAGTCGCCGCCCGGCTGCGTGTTGAAGCCGCTACGGCAAAGATCGCTGTGACACGTGCGTCGTTTTATCCGAACATCAATCTGTCGGCGGCGGGCGGATTGTCGTCGCTATCTATCGGCTCGCTGTTCTCCAGCGCGTCGGCATTCTTTGCGCTAGGCCCTGCCGTTACCCTACCGATCTTCGAGCGCGGCCGCCTGCATGCCCAGCTCGACGGCGACTATGCGCAGGCAGACGAAATGATTGCACTCTACAACCGCACGCTCAATGAAGCGCTGACCGATGTCGCCCGGTCCATCCTGGCAACACGCAGCACCGCCGCACTGATCACCGAGCAGCAGGAAGTCGTGAGCGCGCGTGAGCACCTTGCGTCAGTCGTTGCGGACCAGCATCGTCGCGGCCTTGTGCGCCAGACCGATGTCCTCCAGCAACAGAACGCACTGCTCGATGACCGGCTTCGTCTCATCGACCTCACGACACGCCGGCGCGACGCGCAAGTCGCACTGATCCGCTCGTTAGGCGGTGGCTTCGAAGCGATGCCTGCGCAACAAACCAAGTCCTCGTCGATCGGGTCCGCTAACCGGACACCCCGTGAAAGCTCACCCCCCATTCCTCCTTCGTCCAGCTAACGCATGAGTACAGAAAACCTGCTTGACGATCGAACGTCGACCGTGGCGCCGCATCGGAAAAAAATCACACGCCGTAACCGGCTGTTCCTGCTGCTCTTCGGCATGGCGTTATTGCTCGCGCTTGCTGCGGGCGCGCACTGGTGGACCGTCGGTCGCTATGTGGAGGAGACCGACAATGCGTACGTCGGCGGTAATGTCGTGCCGATTGCCGCTCATGCAGCCGGTACCGTGCGCGAGGTCACCGTCGGTAATACGCAATACGTGAAGGCGGGGCAAGCGCTCGTGCTACTCGACGATACCGACGCACAAGCCGCACTGACCCAGGCGCAAGCGCGCCTCGTCCAGGCGAAGCGACAGGCGCGCAGCGCGATCTATTCGAACGCGATGTACGCAGCCGCCGTCGACGCCCGCACGGCCGAACTGAAGCTTGCCGAACAGATGCTCAAGGCCCGTTCGGGGGCGAGCGTTGAAGTGGTATCGACGGAAGACTTTGCACGCGCGACGGAATCCGTCGCGCTCGCACGGGCAAACCTTGCCTCGGCGCAAAGCCAGTTAGCCAGCAGCCTCGCGATGAGCGGATCAGGACCAGTAGAAGCCGATCCCGCCGTGGTCCAGGCAGAACAGCAAGTGAAGCTTGCACAGGTCGCGGTGACACGGACCGTGATCGTTGCACCGGTCGAAGGCAGCATCGCCCAGCGCTCGGTCGAGGTCGGGCAACCGGTCAACGCGGGTATCCAGCTCATGACGGTCGTGCCGCTCAAGCACCTATGGATACAGGCAAATTTCAAGGAGGGGCAAGTCCGCAATATGCGGATCGGTCAGCCCGCAACGATCGTCTCAGATCTCTATGGCTCGAGCGTCAAGTTTCACGGCCGGATTGGTGGACTGTCACCGGGAACAGGCAGCGCCTTTTCGATGCTGCCTCCGGAGAACGCAACCGGAAACTGGATCAAGGTCGTGCAGCGTGTCCCGGTACTCGTGCTGCTCGATCCCGCGGAACTGGCCGAGCATCCCTTGCGCGTGGGGCTCTCCACAACCGTCGAGGTAGATACGCACGATCTTGGTGGCAAGCCGGTCAGTGCCGCTGGCAGTGCATCGATCCGATAAATGAACTCATGTGTGATTCCGCCTCGAACATTCCGGTCAGCTTGCCGACCATTCACAACTTGGAACACGTCAAATGATCCTGGTCACCGGCGGTGCTGGTTTTATTGGAGCTAACTTCATTCTTGACTGGCTGCGGACATCGGACGAGCCCGTTCTGAATGTGGACAAGTTGACCTACGCGGGCAATCTGCAGACGCTGTTGCCGCTGCGGGACAACCCCAGGCACGTCTTCTCTCAAGTCGATATCTGCGACCGGACCGCACTCGATGGCTTGATGAAGCGGCACGCGCCACGTGCGGTGCTCCATTTCGCAGCGGAAAGTCACGTTGACCGGTCGATTCACGGCCCGGCGGATTTTGTTCAGACCAATCTGGTGGGTACTTTTACGTTGCTCGAAGCCGTGCGTTCTTATCTGCATACGCTCAGCGAAGCAAGCAAAACCAGGTTCCGCTTCCTGCATATTTCGACAGACGAAGTGTACGGATCGCTATCGGCCACCGATTCGCAGTTTTCCGAAACTACGCCCTATGCACCGAATAGCCCGTATGCCGCGACGAAGGCCGGATCGGATCATCTGGTTCGCGCCTATCACCATACGTACGGTTTGCAGACGCTAACCACTAACTGCTCGAACAACTACGGCCCGTGCCAGTTCCCGGAGAAGTTGATCCCGCTGATGATCGCGAACGCTCTCGCAGGCAAACCCCTGCCCGTCTATGGCGATGGCCAGAACGTGCGCGACTGGCTGTATGTGGGCGACCATTGCAGCGCGATTCGCGAAGTGCTTCAACGCGGCAAGCCCGGCGAGACGTACAACGTCGGCGGCTGGAACGAGAAAAAGAACCTCGATGTCGTGCATACGCTATGCGATCTGCTCGACCGGCTTAAGCCCAAGGTGAGCGGTTCGTATCGCAGCCAGATCATCAGCGTCAAGGATCGCCCGGGACACGACCGGCGCTATGCAATCGATGCACGCAAGCTCGAGCGTGAACTTGGCTGGAGACCGACCGAGACGTTTGAAACCGGATTGACCAGGACGGTCCAGTGGTATCTCGAGAATCAGGCATGGTCCGATGAAGTCGCATCCGGTGAATACCGGACGTGGGTTGAGACCCACTACGCACAGCGTGCTGTGACACCAGAACATTATTAGGGGACTACAAAAATGGGGCGGAAAGGTTTGATTCTCGCCGGCGGTTCTGGCACGCGGCTGTATCCGATAACGCATGTGGTATCGAAGCAATTGCTGCCCGTGTACGACAAGCCGATGATCTACTATCCACTGTCGACGCTGATGATTGCCGGTATTCGCGATGTGCTTGTCATCTCGACGCCGCAGGACACACCGCGTTTCGAAGCCATGCTCGGCGACGGTAGCCAGTGGGGCATGAATATTCAGTATGCCGTGCAGCCCTCGCCCGATGGTTTGGCGCAGGCGTTCATCATCGGGCGCGAGTTTATCGGCAATGACCTGTCGTCGCTGATTCTCGGCGACAACATTTTCTATGGCCACGATCTGGTCACACAACTGGAACGCGCGAACTCACGCACGCAAGGCGCAACAGTCTTCGCTTACCACGTGAACGATCCGGAACGTTACGGCGTGGTGGAATTCGATACGAACTTCCACGCTTTGTCGATCGAAGAAAAACCGCTTAAGCCGCGCTCGAATTATGCGATAACGGGCTTGTATTTCTACGACAACACCGTCTGCGACATTGCCGCCGATATCAAACCATCGTCGCGCGGCGAGCTTGAGATCACCGACATCAACTCGTGTTATCTCGCGCGGGAAAAGCTCGATGTCGAAATCATGGGTCGCGGTTTCGCATGGCTCGATACCGGTACGCACGACTCGCTGATCGAAGCAGCGACCTTTATTGCGACGCTTCAAAAACGGCAAGGCTTAGTGGTTGCTTGTCCGGAAGAAATTGCTTACCGGCGTCAATGGATCGACGACGAGCAATTGCTCAAGCTCGCTAAGCCACTCGCCAAGAACGCGTACGGCCAATATCTGCTCAACCTCTCCACGGATCAAGTCGCATGGCCATCCAGGTAACCGCTACGGCGCTGCCCGAAGTCAAGATCATTGAACCGAAGGTCTTCGGCGATGCGCGCGGCTTCTTCTACGAAAGCTTCAATGCCCGAGAGTTTTCCGAGCAGGTAGAGACGGACGTCGCGTTCGTGCAGGACAACCACTCGCGTTCGGCACGCGGCGTATTGCGCGGGCTGCACTACCAGATCGAACATGCGCAAGGAAAGCTGGTGCGTGTGGTGGAAGGCGAAGTGTTCGATGTCGCCGTCGATATCCGCAGACGTTCGCCGAACTTCGGCAGGTGGATCGGAGTAAATCTGTCGGCGGAGAATCATAAGCAAGTATGGGTGCCGCCTGGTTTTGCACATGGATTCGTGGTGCTGTCCGAATCTGCGCAGTTTCTCTATAAGACGACTGACTATTGGTATCCCTTGCATGAGCGCACCATTCTTTGGAACGATCCGGAGATTGGAATTGAATGGCCGATCGACTTCGAGCCGCTGCTCGCCGGCAAGGACGCGGCCGGCAAACGCCTTGTGAATGCGGAACACTTTATGTGAGGGTCTCCGGATGATCAGCAACGAACAACGAACCATCCTGCTCACAGGCGTCAATGGTCAGGTCGGGTTCGATCTTGCACGCAGTCTGCAAGGGCTTGGCCGTGTTGTGGCGTTTGATCGCAGCAAGATGGACCTGACCGACCTGGATCAGATCCGGCACATTGTCCGCGAAGTGAAGCCGGCGCTGATTGTGAATCCGGCTGCCTACACCGCAGTAGACCGCGCCGAGAGTGAAGCGGACTTGGCCAAACGCATCAACGCGGAAGCGCCGGGCGTTTTGGCGGAGGAAGCGCGGCGCCTTGACGCCGCGCTCATTCACTATTCCTCCGACTATGTCTTCGATGGCACGAAAGACGGCCCTTATGTTGAAGACGATATTCCGAACGCCTGCAACGTATACGGCAAGAGCAAACATGCCGGTGAACAAGCGATTACAGCGTCCGGTTGCGCGCATCTTATTTTTAGAACGAGCTGGGTGTATGGCGCTCGCGGCAAAAATTTCCTGACTACCATGCTTCGCCTGGGCACTGAGCGCGATGAGCTGAACGTCGTCGCGGATCAGGTTGGCGCACCGACATGGTCCACTACGATTTCGGCCATGACGTCGAGTGTGCTGTCGCAGGCTTTGAGAGGTGAACAAGACTGGTGGACGCAGTACTCGGGGGTCTATCACCTGAGCGCTTCCGGTGCAACTTCGTGGTGCGGTTTTGCTCAAGCCATCTTCGAACGTTCTCAGCTTGAGAAGACACCTGTGGTGAAGCCAATCGCTACGGCGTCTTACCCGACACCCGCAGAGCGGCCCGCAAACTCCATATTGTCGAACCGCAAGTTGACTGCGGCTTTTGGCCTGGAGGCCCCTGCGTGGGATGAAGCACTGACGCTTTGCATGGCCAGAACGATTTGAAAAGCACAGAAGTCTTACGTCGCCTTAGCATGGCATCCCGCGAGTTTTCGAGTGATCGCCGGCCGCTTCATAAGCCTCCGTTATCTTGAGTAAGGATTTGAATGCACTACGAATTGATGTTCTCTTTAAATCAAAAAAACTGTTCCTTATTTATACCAAGCCTTAAGCATGTTCCTGCTCAAAACGTCTGGACCAGGCCGGTAAGGAACCGATATATGTAGAAAGACACGTTTCACACGAAAACGCCTATGCTGGGTCACGTCCTCGCCGGGTCCCCCTCGTCCAGGCGGGCGACGCTCCGTAAGCTTTTACCCGCGTCTTCGAGAGAGGCGCGGGTTTTTTTCCGTGCGTCATGTGCAACCGTGGCGGGTCAACCGCCAGGCGATCCCGCGACTAAGGCCGCGCTCGCCGATTGGTTGGGACTGAGCTTGGACAAATAGGCCGGCCCCGAAGCAAGCACCGCCTGCTAGTGCGACATAGGTTGTATATCGCTAGCCTTGACGGGTGTGGATCGCGGTTGAACGGCTTGTTTGATCAGCAATGCGACGCATGCCACCACTCCGGGCACTGCTACTACGGCAAAGATGCCGTCGAACGTGAAATGCTGCCGGGTCAGTTCGGCAACCAGGAACGAGCCCGCAATGCCACCGAAGCGGCCAATGCCCAGCATCCACGCAACGCCGGTGCCGCGCCCCTGAGTGGGATAGAACGAAGCCGCCAGCGCAGGCATGGACGACTGTGCCGTGTTCATCAGCACGCCCGCGGCGAACACGACGAGTATCAGCAAGCTGATATTCCCGACTGCGTGACCAATGCAATACACGCTGATAGCGGTCAATGCATAACATGCCGCGATGATCTTGTTCGGATTGAATTTATCCATCAAGACGCCGCACAGCACGGCACCCACGCCGCCGAGCGGGAAGAGTGCGGAAATCAACGTGGCACGCTGCGGGCTCAAGCCCGCTTCCTTCAATAGGATCGGCATCCAGTTGATCGACGCGTAGAAGATGACCAGTCCCATGAAATAGGTCAGCCAAAGCATGATCGACCCGACGATGTACTGCCTCGACAGCACAACCTGAATGCCGCTTTTTCCGGGAACAGCCTGGGCATGTTCTGTCATGACAAACGAAGCGGCATCGGCAGCGCTACGGCCGATGCGGCTAAGCGTTGCACGAATCTTTTCGACGGGATGCGCATGGGCGACCCGGTAACGAACCGATTCCGGAAGTGCGAGCAGCAGCACGACCGCAAGCAGCAGCGGCGTAACTCCACCGAACAGCAGGACGCTGCGCCATCCGAAGGCGGGGATCATCCAGGCCGCGAGAAAACCACCGAATGCCGCCCCAAGCGGAAAGCCGCAAAACATCAGGTTGATCAAGGTCGCACGGCGGCGATCGGGGCAAAACTCGCTCATGATCGTCACCGCGTTCGGCATGGCGGCGCCTAGCCCGAGTCCCGTGATGAAGCGCAGCACGGTCAAATGCGTCAGGTCCCCGGCGAAAGAGGAAGCCAGGCAAGCGACGCCAAAGATCACAACCGAGGTGACGAGAAGGATGCGGCGTCCCAGGCGATCAGAGAGCGGGCCGGAGAGGAGCGCGCCGAACGCCAGTCCGAATAATGCGGCGCTCAATACCGGTGCGAGCGCCGGCCGGCTGATGTTCCATTCGGTGATCAGCGACGGTGCGATAAAGCCGATAGCGGCTGTATCGAATCCGTCCAGCAGGACGATGACAAAACACATCGCAAAGATCAGCCATTGGAACCCGCCAAACGGGTGCTCGTTGATGAAGGTTTGAACGTCGACTGCGGGACTCCTGCTCATGTCTCTTCCTTATGTTTTGTTACGTCGTCTCCAAGCATGCCACACGACGTATGATTATTGGCCGCTCTCTTAGCGCCAGGCGCACGAGATGGCCGGTACTGACGAAAACCGGCTAATCGGCAAAGCAGTCTGGCACTGCCGCCGGTTTGTTAAGTCGCTTAGTAAGAGTCGCCCATTCATTGCGCTTGGTTTGTCAGCATATCCGCTCCTGCAAGCTCACACGCACGTTGGAAACCCTAAGCGATTGTGAGAATTCCAGGAGCCGCAGCGTAGTTGCCGCCCTTTATAACTTTTGAACGCGCGACGAATGCGCGCCATTCAACTCGTCTGATTCTGCCTCGCACCTCGCGTGGTGCCCCCGCCGCATTCGCATCCGAGACATATTCGATTCAGGTACCAAGGATTCCGTACAAAGTCACGCTGCTTCACGCGAACGCAGGTTCGCTGAACACACTGAGTCCGCCTGTTAGCAATGTTGAAAGTGTCATCGATCTTCGTCTCCCTGAGTTTTTAGAATGGCCCCTGTGTTCGCTATATGAATATAATTTCGCTTTGCGAACCGCGTAAGGCGTGGCCCGGATACTAGTGGCGGGATATCGGCGTTGCCTATGCGGGGCAACCCCTAAACGCGGGTTTGTGCGTCCTGCCCACCGGCTCTGATCCATGTGGCACAACGCTTCTCAAGCACTATTCTGGATTTGGATAATGTTTATCGCCGCGCGGCAGTTTCTTTCAAAGCAGCCGTCAGGAATGCAGCACCAGCTTCTGTACACGCCAGTTCAGGAGTTCGGCAACAAACAGCACGTTCTCGGACGGACAGGCCATCTCGTGAATCCAGCCGAACTGCTTCAATTGCTTGCCTGATTCGCCGAGCACCCCCAGAACCTCGCCGTCGAGCGACAGCTTGTAGATCCGCCCGGGAAATCCATCAGAGCTGTACAGCACCTGGTGCGGGCCCGGCGAGATGCATATCGCCCAAGGCGAACCCGGTGCAAAGGTGCCGGCGGCTATTGCCGCCTCGTCCGGCACATAACCAATCGCCGGCCGCGCGCCGGGAGGTACCGGCACGTCGATGGTGAACTGGCGCTGGAAATTACCTTCGCCGTCGAACACCTGGATGCGCCGGTTGCTGCGGTCGGCTACATAGACCAGTCCCTTGGCGTCGAGCGCGATGCTATGCGGCGTGTGGAACTGGCCAGGGCCGGTGCCGCGCTCACCCCACGACTTGAGCCAGTTACCGTACTTGTCGACCTTGGCTACGCGCGAATTGATATAACCGTCGCTGATATAGGTGTTGCCTTCGGTGTCCCAGGCCACGTCGGTCACTTGGCGGAAGCGGCCCGGTTCGGCTGCAAGCGGCGGATTCGGATGCTTCAGCGGACCGGTCTCCTCGTCCGCCGCCTCTTGCTTGCGGCCGAAGACCATCGCGACGCGGCCATCCGGCGTGAACTTGATCACCATGTCCGAACCTTTGTCCGTCACCCAGATATTGTCCTCGCGGTCGACCTTGACTGTGTGCGCGAAAGACCAGGCATAGAGGTTGCGGCCGATCTCGCGAACAAAGCGGCCGTTGGGCGCGAATTCGAGTAGCTGCGCCGCGGCCGCACCATAGGCCGGGCCGCTGCTATTGCCGCGCGAAAGCACGAAGATGTGGCCTTTGGAATTCAGCGCGACGCCGGAACACTCGCCGAAATAAACATCGCGTGGCAAGTGCAGTGGATCGGGGATGGAGTCGTAAGTGATGACCGGAGGCGCCTCGGCGGCGTAAGCGGAACGCGGCAGCAAGGCGAGTGCCGCAGCGCCCTCGCCTGCGAGGGCCAGGAAACGACGGCGAGTGAGCAGGCGGCTCTGCGGATCACCGCAGCATGGGCAAGATATCGGATGTCCCTGGATCATTGGATCACGCTCCTTCTTGTTCTTCATGACGGTGCCGGACAGGGTGGTGGCCATCTGAGCACGCCGGCGCGGATTCCACTATAGTGCACCTCATGCGTGGCAGAGGCAGAATTCGGGTCCGCTTAAGACACATGCTTTTGCGAAAGCCTCAGTGCCTTAGTGTCTTAGCGCAAGCATCGGGAATTCAAAACCAGCGCCGTTTCGCACTCGCGTTTCCAACCATGGCTAAACCAGACCGGTTATCGCCGCGCCCACATTTCTTTCCGATGTGAAAGCCTCGCCCCTTACGTTGCGGCGCGCGTCTTAGCGAACATCGAAATATATAAAGCGGGCAATGTCGATTTCCTTAGGCGTCGCTCGTCGTGTTCATAGGGCGGTGATTCGGCAATGCGCCAATAAATGCGCTGCATCGCGCCCCCATTTCCTTTAACTCGTGAGGAGATCATTCATGGCTTCCTTAGACGGATCTGCGCAGACATTAAAACCGGCCCAGGCGCTCGCAGAGTCGACGCGCCGGTTTCCGGGCGAAAGCACGCAATATCGCAGCGCACGTAACGCATTGCTTGCAGAAGAAATCGAGTTGCGGCGGCACATCGAGCGGGTGGCGGCCCTTCGGCGGGCTCTTCCGCCCGGTGGCGAGCTGCCGCAGGACTACCGTTTCGACGGTGAGAACGGGCCGGCCACGCTGACGCAAATGTTCGACGATCATGACACCCTGATTACCTATAACTGGATGTTCGGTCCCAAGCGCGAACGGCCTTGTCCGATGTGCACCTCACTGCTCAGCGCACTCGACGGCGAGATGCCCGATATCTTGCAGCGCGTCGCTTTTGCGGTGATCGCGAGAGGGCCGATCGAGCGGTTGGTGGCCTTCAAGAACGAGCGCGGCTGGCGCTACTTGCGCGTGTATTCGTCGGGCAGCAACAGCTTCAATCGCGACTATGCCAACGAAGATCCCGACGCTGGCGACAACCCGGCGTTCAACGTTTTCACTCGATCAGGCAGTACCTTGCGCCACTTCTGGGGCGATGAAATGGGCCCGCAAACAGCGGATCCCGGCCAGGACCCGCGGGGCGCACCGGACCCCATGCCGCTGTGGGCGATGCTTGACCTGACACCCGGCGGACGCGGCACGGATTGGTACCCGAAACTGGAATACGCCGCCTCGCGTGTTTAACTTGGGCTGGCGCGCGAGGTGACTAGATGCTTCGCGGGTGAGCCGATTGATTGCACGTTGGCATCGGATATGAAAAGAGGGAGTGCGAGTCCCAGCTAACCCCCCGGGCTAAACGCCGAGCCGCACACCCCTCGTTTCGATTGCAATGCCGCCACACTTTCCTACCGATAAATAATGACACGACGCTTTCTTCAACTTGCCATTGTGCTGGGCCTGATTACCGCCGTGGGTCCATTCGCCATCGATATGTACCTGCCCGCCCTGCCTTCGATCGGGGGGTCGCTCAATGCCACCCCGGCCGCGGTGCAGATGAGCCTCATGGTGTTTTTCATCACCCTCGGCGTGTGCCAGCTCGTGTATGGCCCGCTCTCGGATATCTTCGGCCGCAAGATGCCGATCTATGCCGGTCTCGCGATCTTTACCATCGGCAGCGTGGGCTGCGCCTTCGCACCGGACATTCACGTCCTGATCGGTTTCCGCGTGCTCCAGGCGTTGGGTGCGTGTGCCGGCATGGTCGTCCCGCGTGCAATCGTGCGGGACCTTTACACCGGCCACGATGCAACCCGACTCATGTCGCTTCTCATGCTTGTTGTGAGCGTTTCGCCGTTGCTTGCGCCTCTTACGGGAAGCTTCATCATCGCGGCATTTGGCTGGCGAGGTGTCTTCTGGGCACTGACCGTGGCCGGTGGGCTTGCCTTGCTGCTTGCGGCTACCCAGTTAAAGGAAACGCGAGAAATCCATCATCGCGCCGATAGCTCGTGGGCCAGTGCATTCGAGGGTTATCGCAAGCTTCTCACCGACCCGACGTTCCTTGGCTTGACCTTTATCGGTGCGTTTGGAGTCTCGTCGTTTTTTATCTATCTGGCGAGCGCGTCATTCGTGATCATCAACCACTATGGTTTGTCGCCGACCATGTTCAGCCTGTGCTTCGCGCTTAACGCGGCAGCGTTCTTCGGCTTCAGCCAGTTGACCGCACGCCTGACCGCCAGGTATGGATTGCCGCGCGTCATTCGCGTGGCTGTTACGGGCTTCGCGATTTCGATGAGCATCGTCGCCGCGCTGTTCCTGGCGGGTGCCGACAGTCTCGCGCTCATGATGGTTTTCTTGTTTGTCGGATATGGCTTCCTGGGACTCGTATTGCCGACCAGCGCTGTCTTGTCGCTTGAAAGTCATGGTGCGATTGCAGGCACGGCTTCGGCGCTGATGGGCGCATTGCAGTTCGTCGTAGGCGCAGCAGTGATGGCTGTGTCCGGCCTCTTCGCCGACGGCGCACCGAAGCCTATGGTGATCGGGATCGCCGTCTCAGCGTTGATGGCCTTTGCCATCGCCCGCTTCACCCTGCACGCTGAAAATACTCGGCTGTCAGCTGCTGCGGAATAACAAATCTGCTTAGCGTTTTGAGCGGCTCGGCTCTCGTGGTTGCCGAGCCGCTCAAAACGCTTGCAGGAATGCCCTCGTGTGCTTAGCGGTTCGCCCTTCAGTGAGACTGACAAAGAATTACCGTCATCACCGGCGTCACTTCGCGAACGGTAGCGCTACTGCCTATCTGGCGCAGGCGGTCCTTGACGTCGTCCGACGAGCCCGTAACCACCACGCCGTACGCTGAGTCCCCGATAGGGTCGCCCTTGCCCGGCTTGAAGATCGGATCATCCTTTTCATATCCGAGCACAACAAAGACCTGAAAATCGAAAGCCGTCAGCTTGACGCCCCGAGCAGGCCGGAACGCGTTGATGGAATTCGACTCGACCCGCATCGGCTTGGACTGTATCTCCCCGCTTTGCAACAGCGCGCTGATGAATCCATGGCCCGTCGATTTGCAATCCAGCTGTTCATCGATCGAGCCTGCATGCGCGAGCGTTGACGACAACCCGAAAGACATGGCCGCGACTGCGGCAGCAACGCGAATGGCCCGCGTAAGCCGCTCATTGGGCCGCTTGATGACCTGTTTAGTGACCCGCATGTTCGCCTCTTCCTCGACGTTGCATCAGCCGCGGCAAACTTTTTGGTCGCGGAGTTTTACTCTACCTGCACCCGTGAATTACTGCCGGATTGCCTTGGGTCCCCTGAATCTAAACATCGGCTTCAACTTTTCCTTCGAAGCATTCATTCATTTCGGACGCTATTCGAAGTCATGTCCGTTCTCTTTCGAACCTTCACGAACTTTCACTTCGCCGTTTTCGAGTTTTCCACTAACTAACAATCACAGCCCACGCCACGGCCGCACGTCGCCAAATGTGCCTTTACATTTTCGATTTTGTTCACTAGGATTCGAATTCGAACATTATCGGTTCGATAGGTTTTCTTTTATTGACAAGGGACAGACATCGCGAAACAGCGAGAAATGGCTGATCTGCTGGCTATAGAGCGTCGTATTGGCATTGCGTGCGATGCCATCGGCGCGCCCTGTCAGTGTTGTTTTGCGAACAAGGAGCAGCCGCCCTTTTGACCGTATAAAGCAACCACCTGTTTTTAACGTCGCAATCAAAGCTCAATGCTGTAGAAGTGCCCGTATTACCGAAGCCGTAGTCAAAACAAGAAGTCAGCAACGTCGCGAGGCATCATGCACGAAGCGGCGATCCATTCAAAAACCAGTGGAGAAGACAATGCAGGATCAATACATCCTCGCGCTCGATCAGGGCACGACAAGTTCACGCGCCATGGTGTTCGATCGCCAGGGCAACGTAGTGGCGGTGGCGCAGAAGGAATTTGGCCAGATCTATCCGCAACCAGGTTGGGTCGAGCACGACCCGCAGGAAATCTGGTCGACCCAGGCTGGCGTCGCCGCCGAAGCCGTCACGCGCGCGGGTCTGAACGGCGCCTCGATCGCCGCCATCGGCATTACGAATCAGCGCGAGACAACCATTGTCTGGGATCGCGAGACCGGTCAGCCGATCTATAACGCCATTGTCTGGCAGGACCGCCGCACCGCCGACTTCTGCGACCAGTTGAAGGCGCAGGGGCTGGAGGAAAAGGTCCGCGCCAAGACGGGTCTGCCTATCGATTCCTACTTCTCCGCAACCAAGATCCGCTGGATTCTCGACAACGTGGAAGGTGCGCGTGAGAAGGCGAAGCAAGGACGGCTCGCGTTCGGTACGGTCGATAGCTGGCTGGTGTGGAACTTCACGAAACACGGCCTGCATATCACCGACGTCACCAACGCGTCGCGCACCATGCTCTTCAACATCCATACGCTGCAGTGGGACGACGAACTGCTCGACGCGCTCGACATTCCGCGCAGCATGCTGCCCGAAGTGCGCGCCTCGTCCGAGGTATACGGCCCGACCAAGACCACCGTATTCGCCTCGAAGATTCCGCTGGCGGGCATTGCCGGCGACCAGCATGCGGCGCTCTTCGGCCAGATGTGCACCAAGTCCGGCATGGTGAAAAACACCTACGGCACCGGTTGTTTCCTCGTCATGAACACGGGCGACAAGCCGATCGAATCGCGCAACAACCTGGTCACCACCATTGCATGGCAGATCGGCGACCAGGTCAACTACGCGCTGGAAGGCAGCATCTTTATCGGCGGCGCCGTCGTGCAATGGCTTCGCGACGGACTTGGCATCATCAAGAGTGCCAATGAAATTGAAGCGCTTGCGCGCAGCGTTGCGCATAGCGACGGCGTCTATATGGTGCCCGCATTTGCCGGCCTGGGTGCGCCGCACTGGAATGCACGCGCACGCGGCACGCTGTTCGGCGTGACACGTGGCACGACCTCCGGACACATTGCGCGGGCGGCACTCGAAAGCATCGCCTTTCAATCCATCGATGTACTGAAAGCCATGGAAGCCGATTCCGGTATCCGTATCGGTGAATTGCGCGTGGATGGCGGCGCGGTTGCCAACAACCTCCTGATGCAATTCCAGGCCGACATGCTCGGCGTGGATGTAGTGCGCCCGCAGATCAGCGAGACCACTGCGCTGGGCGCGGCCTATCTGGCCGGGCTGGCAGTCGGTTACTGGAAAGATGTAAATGAACTGCAAAGTCAATGGAAGCTGGACCGTCGTTTCTCGCCGGATATAGCGGCCGAGGACGTCAAGCGTCAGATGCACGGCTGGCAACGTGCAGTGAATGCCGCCAAGGCCTGGGCCGACGCCACCTGAGCTCCGGGCTCAGGCCCAGTCTCAGTCTCAGTCTCAGTCTCAGTCTCAGTCTCGGTCTCGGTCTCGGTCTCGGTCTCGGTCTCGGTCTCGGTCTCGGTCTCGGTCTCGGTCTCGGTCTCGGANGGTCTCAGTCGCGTCATCCTGGCGTCCTTCCTGCAGCGCAGTTCATCTTCTTTGGAGTGTCTCCTCGTGTCAGCAACTATTGCAAAACCTATCGGCAGGCAATTCGTCGGCGAGCTCATATCCGAGGCTATCGCCGTTCTCATCATCATTGCGTTCGGCGATTCAGTGGCGTGTATGTACGTGCTATACGATCCGAGCCCGTATGTGAACGCCTACTGGGGCGTCTGCATCTCGTGGGGCTTGGCCGTGACCCTCGCCATCTATGTCACCGGCTCCATCTCGGGCACCCATGCCAATCCTGCGGTGACGCTCGCGCTTGCGCTATTTCGCGGTTTCTCGTGGAAGAAAGTGTTGCCGTACTGGGTAGCGCAACTGATCGGCGGCATTCTCGGCGCCGTCATTGTCTACGCGCTGTTCGGCCCGGTGATCGATCATTACAACGCGGTCCATCACCTGTCGCGTGCGGACGGCGGCGCAGCCGGCGTGTTCTTCACGCATCCGGGCCTGGCCATCACCCCCATGCATGCGTTCTCCGATGAAGTCATCCTGACGGCCTTTCTGTTGTTCGGGATTTTCGCGATCACCGAGCAGTTCAACGAAATGGCTCCCCAAGCCAACGCCGGTGCGCTCATGATCGGTTTCCTGGTGGCAATCCTTGGGTCGTCGATGGGGTATCTGGAGGCCTGGGCGATGAACCCGGCTCGCGATCTCGGCCCGCGCTTGTTTGCGTATTTCGCAGGCTGGGGTTCTTCGGCACTGCCTTCGCCCGACAACTACTGGTGGATCCCCGTGGTCGCACCGCTGCTAGGCGGCGTGATTGGCGGCGGTGCTTACCAGTTGCTGATCCACCCCTTCCTGCCGGCGCGCGTGCGCGCGTTGCAGGCGGAGGCCACGGGCGAGACCCGCGAACAAGGACAGCGCACTTAACAAGCTAAAACCAAGCTAAAACAGCGGCACAGCACCGGACGTTGCTTCGTCCGGCGCTGTGCCGCGCTGTAGTTTCCACTGCTATTTCCATCGGTGGCCCAGGCACCCGCGGCCACGCCCGATTCGCGGCCCCTCCTGCACAACCGTCCGAATCACTGACCGTTGTACACCGGAGCCACAGCTGTTCCGCTCGTCGGCGCATGCGACGTCGACGTTCCATTCTCACCCACTCCGCCGTACCCGCTGGAAGCCGTGTCGCCGGAATGCACGCGTGCTTCCGCAGCCTGAATGTCCGCCGGATAGTAAGTGTCCTCCGAGGTTGGGCGATACCCCGCGTTTTCCAGCTGGATGAGATCGGCGCGCACTTGAGCGCGCGTGACAGGAGCGTCCGTGGTTTGGGCGAACGACATGGCGGGAGCAGCCAAAGCAAGCGCAAGCGTTGTGCAGATAAGTGCTTTCATGATGAGTCGCCTCTTTAAAAAGTGGCTTCACTCTCCATGAATGAAGCCTATCCTCATCTTCCTTGAAGCGGCGATGAGTGGACTTCATTCTGCGCGGTAAGGCCTGACTCGAAGCTGACGCCCAGATGACAAGATTGTCATGTTGCGCATACCCGCCTTCTGTCCCCGAAGATGACGGCTTTGTAACCTTGCGGTCAGTACAGGGTAACGCCCGGATCGCCACACTTGTCGCACATCACGAAGTCTCCGTTTTTCAAGCGCGGCTTATCTTCCGGGAATTGTCATGTGGATTGTCAGACTGGCCCTGAGCAGGCCTTACACCTTTATTGTTCTAGCGATCCTGCTGTTCATAATGGGACCGCTTGCCATCATGCGTACGCCTACGGATATTTTCCCGAATATCAATATCCCGGTGGTGAGCATTGTCTGGTCGTTCAACGGCTTCTCCGCGCAAGACATGGCGCAACGAATCACGTCGAATTACGAACGGGCGCTCACTTCTGACGTTGAAAATATCGAGCATATTGAATCGCAGTCGCTGAACGGCGTCTCGGTCATCAAGATCTTCTTCCACCCCGGCGCCGATATCAACCGCGCCATCGCAGAAGCCGGTTCGAATGCCGAATCCCTTCTTCGTATCCTGCCTCCGGGCACCTTGCCGCCGAACATCATTACGTATAACGCATCGACCGTGCCTATCCTGCAACTCGGCCTGTCGAGCAACACGTTGCCGGAGCAAACGCTCTATGACCTTGGCAACAGCTTCATCCGTACTCAGCTTGCCACCGTGCAGGGTGCTGCCGTCCCGCTGCCCTTCGGCGGCAAGATCCGCCAGATCATGGTCGACATCGATCCCCGTTCGATGCAGGCAAAAGGCTTGTCGCCCAGCGACGTGGTCAATGCCGTCAATGTGCAGAACCTGATCCTGCCGGGCGGCACGGCCAAGATCGGCTCGCGTGAATACAACGTGCAGATGAACGGCAGCACAGACAGCGTCGCGGCGCTCAACAACCTGCCGATCAAGACCGTCAAAGGCGGCGTGGTTTATGTACGCGACGTCGCGCAGGTGCGCGACGGTTACGCGCCGCAGACCAACATCGTGCGCAGCGAAGGCAAGCGCGCCGCACTGCTCACGGTGGAGAAGACGGGCAGCACGTCGACGCTGACGATCATCAGTCAAATCAAGTCCATGCTGCCGAAGATCTCCGCCGGATTGCCCCAGGCCCTGCACATCACGCCGCTTTCCGATCAGTCGGTATTCGTGAAGTCGGCCGTGACCGGTGTTGTTCGGGAAGCCCTGATCGCCGCATGCCTTACCGCGCTGATGATCCTGCTGTTCCTCGGCAGCTGGCGCGCGACCCTGATCATTGCAGTCACCATTCCGCTCTCGGTGCTGACCTCGCTGATCGCGCTCTCGGCGCTCGGGGAAACCATCAACATCATGACCCTCGGCGGCCTGGCGCTGGCGGTCGGGATCCTGGTGGACGACGCGACCGTGGCTATCGAAAACATCACGCACCATCTGGAGAACGGCGCACCGCTGCATGACGCAATCCTCAACGGATCGGGCGAGATCGCGGTGCCAACCTTCGTTTCAACGCTCTCAATCTGCATTGTGTTCGTGCCGATGTTCCTGCTCTCAGGCGTGGCCCGCTACCTGTTTGTGCCGCTGGCTGAAGCTGTTGTGTTCGCAATGTGCGCGTCATACTTCTTCTCGCGCACGCTGATCCCGACACTGGCGATGTATCTAATGAAGGCACCTTCGAAGAACGGCCAGCCGCCACGTGGACCGTTCGCATTCCTGAAACGATTCCAGATGACATTCGAACATCACTTCGAACAGCTGCGTCACGGCTACAAGGGAACGCTGAGCCGCGCAATCGAGAATCGCCGCCGGGTCCTGCTGGTCTTCATGCTGCTTTGCCTGGGTTCGCTCGCGCTCGTGCCCTTCACAGGCCGCGATTTCTTCCCGTCCGTGGATACCGGTGAGATCCGTCTGCACATGCGTGCACCGACCGGCACCCGGATCGAGCAGACCGCGCGTATTGCAGACGAAGTCGAAGCGAAGATCCTCACCGTCATTCCGAAATCGGAAGAGGCCACCTTGCTCGACAACATCGGCGTTCCGGTGAGCGGCATCAACCTGACCTATGACTCATCGGCGCCGGTTGGATCGGCGGATGCCGACATCATGATCACGCTGAAGGCAGGACATGCACCAACCGCGGACTACGTCGCCAATTTGCGCAACGTACTGACCACCTCGTTCCCCGGCACCACCTTCGCGTTCCTGCCGGCGGATATCGTCAGCCAGATCCTGAACTTCGGCCTTCCCGCGCCGATCGACATCCAGATCGTCGGCAACAAGCTCGACCAGAACCGCGTTGTTGCGAACAATCTGCTGGAGAAACTGCGGTCGGTGCGCGGTCTCGTCGATGCCCGTATCCAGCAGCCGGGAGACGAGCCCGCGATCAATGTGGATGTCGATCGTACCAAAGCGATCCAGGCTGGCCTGACGCAAAAGGACGTTGCGCAAAACCTGCTCATCGCACTGTCGGGCAGTTCGCAGACCACGCCAAACTTCTGGCTCGATCCAAAGAACGGCGTAAGTTATCCGTTGATGACCGAAGTGCCGCAATACGATATTCATTCTCTGCAGACGCTCGCGAACGTACCGCTGACGCAAGCCGCTGGCTCGACGACGCCGCAAAACCTGCTGGGGTCACTGGGCACGATGTCGCGCGGTACGCAGCAAGCCGTGGTCTCGCACTACAACGTGCAACCCGTGCTCGATATCTTCGCCTCGGCACAAGGACGCGACCTCGGTGGCGTGGCGTCCGACGTGACCACGCTTGTAGATCAGGCGCGGGCACAGTTACCCCCCGGCTCTTCGATCGTCCTGCGCGGCCAGGTGCAGTCAATGAACGAATCGTTCAGTGGCTTGGGGATGGGACTCGTATTCGCCATCGTGCTGGTGTACCTCCTGATGGTCGTGAACTTCCAGTCGTGGATCGACCCGCTCATCATCATCAGCGGCTTGCCTGCGTCGCTGGCGGGCATCGCGTGGATGCTCTTTGCCACGCACACCACGCTCAGCGTTCCCGCGTTGACCGGAACGATCCTGTGTATCGGCATTGCAACCGCCAACAGCATTCTTGTCATCAGCGCGGCGCGTGAGATGTTGCAGAACGGCGTGGCGCCGCTGACCGCCGCACTCGATGCCGGTTTCAGCCGCTTCCGCCCCGTCCTGATGACCGCGCTCGCGATGCTTATCGGCATGTTGCCCATGGCGCTTGGTCTCGGTGACGGCGGTGAACAGAATGCCCCGCTCGGCCGTGCAGTGATCGGCGGCCTGGCTATCGGCACGGTCTCCACCCTCCTTTTCGTCCCGGTCGTCTTCGGCATGGTCCACGCGTGGATCGAAAAGCGCCGCTTGGAAAAAGCGGCGGCGCAAGCCACTCCGGCCAACCTGTGACTGCCTTTAAAAGAGCTTGAAAAATGGACCATCACAACGACCTGCATGAACCACAGACCTCGGCTGACGTGACCAGGCCTGTCGCGAGGCGACGCTTCGTGGCGGCCCTGGCATTGAGTGCGATCGCTGCCGCGCTGCTTGTCATCGGCATTGTTCCGAGGCTGCACGCAAGCACCGCACTGACCTCGCAAACCGCTGCGCAAAACGCACTGAGCGTCTCCGTCATCAAGCCGCGCAACGCCCCTGCAACCCAGGAGCTTCTGCTTCCCGGCGCCGTGACAGCCTACGCCGATGCGTCGATCTACGCCCGCACGAGCGGCTATATCCAGCATTGGAATGCCGATATCGGTACTCGGGTAAAGGCCGGGCAAACACTGGCCATCATCCAGACACCGGAACTCGACGCCCAGCTTCATCAGGCTCGTGCCGACGAAGCGACGGCACAGGCCAATTTCGAATACGCCAAAGTCACGGCGCAACGCTGGCAGGACATGCTGAAGACGCAGTCAGTCGCGCAACAGGACACTGACACCAAGGTCAGCGACATGCAGGCAAAACGCGCCATGTTGCAGTCCGCTCAGGCCAATGTGCAACGCCTGTCCGAGCTTGTTTCGTACGAGAACGTGAGCGCGCCTTTTGACGGCGTGATCACGGTACGCAACGTGAATGTGGGTTCATTGGTCACGGCAGGCAGTTCACCGGGCTTGGCCGCGCAGCCCGGTGAACTCTTTCACATCGAGCAGACGGATACGTTGCGCGTATTCGTCGATGTGCCGCAAAACGATGCGCCCTACGTCACGCCGGGCACCGCGGTTTATCTGAGCGTGCAGCAATATCCAGGCAGGCATTTCGTCGGTAAGGTCGCGCGCAGTGCGGGCGCGATCGATCCGGTGAGCCGCACTTTGCACGTGGAAGTCGATGTCGACAACCGCGACGGCGCGCTGTTGCCCGGCGCCTACGCGCAGGTGCATCTGGCCTTGCAGAACACACACCCGGCGCTCGACTTGCCGGTTAGCGCACTGCTCTTCCGGCCCAATGGCGTGACGGTCGCGGTTGTCGATAATACCGGCAAGACCGCGCTGAAGAACGTGACCATCGGACGGGATTTCGGCACCCACGTGGAAGTCACGACGGGGCTCACCGCCAACGATCGCGTGATCGACAATCCGGGTGACGCCATCAGTCCCGGCCAGCCGGTGCAGATCGCTTCGTCGGCTTCGTGAGGATCGCGACCATGTTCATGTCACCCTCGTCCTTCACCCGCAAGACACTGGTTGCGTGCGTGAGTGCAGCACTCGCCGCTTGCTCGACCATGCCGGACTACAAGAAGCCGGACGTCGCCATTCCGGCACACTACGCCGGCGCCCCCGGTTGGGCATCCGCCACGCCCGCCGATACCCAGCCGCGTGGCCCGTGGTGGACCGTCTTTGGCGACCCGGAGCTGAACCAGCTCGAAAGCCGTATAGATGTATCGAACCAGACCGTGAAGAAGGCAGTCGCGCAGTTGCAGCAGGCACGCTCGTTCGTCGACTATCAGCGGGCCGGTTTCTTCCCGACGGTGACCGCCGGCGTGTCGGAAACCCGGTTCCGTACATCGCAGAACGTGCAGGGCCACTCGCTTGCGGGCAAGACCATACCTGATTATTCAGCCGGCTTGAACGCTTCGTGGGAACCCGATCTCTTTGGCCGCGTGAAGGACGCAACGGTCAACGCGCAAGCGAATGCCCAGGCAAGCGATGCCGATCTTGAAGCGGTGCGTCTTTCGATGACAAGCGACCTGGCCGTCGATTACTTCGACCTGCGTTCACTCGATACCCAGAAGAAACTTCTCGACGACACCGTGACCGCCTATGCCGACGCGTTGCGGATCCTGAACGACCAGCTCAAGAACGGCGCAATCGATGCCTCAGCCGTGGCACAAGCCGCGACCCAACTGGAAAGTACACGGACACAGGATACGGATATCGATGTCCAGCGCGCACAACTGCAGCACGCGATCGCCACGTTGATTGGCGAACCGGCATCGACCTTCTCGATTCCTCCAAAGCTGGAGTCGTTCGCAGTGCCGGCCATTCCGGCCAGCCTGCCCTCGCAGCTTCTCGAACGACGCCCCGATATTGCCGCCGCCGAACGCCGCGTGTTCGCCGCCAACGCGCAGATTGGCGAGGCTCATGCCGCGTTCTTTCCCGATCTCGCGCTATCGGCAAGCGCCGGCCTGGAAAGCACGTTTTTTGCGCCCTGGCTGACGGCTCCCAGTCTCTTCTGGTCGATCGGTCCGCAACTGGTCGGTACGCTCTTCGACGGCGGCCGGCGCGATGCCACGCTAAAGGGCGCCAATGCGCAATACGACGGCTCGGTCGCCGATTACCGGCAGACCGTGCTCGTGGCCTTCCAGCAGGTCGAGGACAATCTGTCGGCATTGCACTCGCTGGAGAGCGAAGCGGCGAGCCAGCAGCGTGCGACATCGGCGGCAACGCTTGCATTGAAACTCACGACCAACCGGTTTCAGGCGGGTGCGGTGAGCTACCTTGATGTAGTAACTGCCCAGACCATCGCGTTGACAAACCAACGCACCGCGGACCAGATCGACGCACGCAGGCTTGATGCAAGCGTGTTGTTATTGAAGGCGCTGGGCGGTGGTTGGCAAGGACTCACGTCCGGGCAAACGTAAGGATGAACCGCGTGCCGCCCGCGTCGCTTTCGGCGTGGACGGTGCCGCCATGGAGCTCCATGATCGTTCGCACGATGGCGAGTCCCAGGCCGGTCGATCCGCTCGAAGGCGCGCCGCTGGTGCGCGACGGATCGACACGATAGAACCGGTCGAAGATGCGTTCGAGCAGCGCTTGATCAATGGGGGTTCCCTGGTTCGCAACGGTAACGCGCAGACTATCGGCGCTCTCGGCCACCTGCAAAGTGATCTCGCCGTCGCGCGGCGTGTAACGGACGGCGTTTGCGAGCAGATTGCTGACCGCACGACGAAACAGTTCGACGTCGGCCTTTAGCCGCCCGCTACCGATCACACGAATGTGCACGCCTGCGTCCTCGGCAATGCCTTCAAAGTACTCTGCAATCCTCTGCAATTCTGCTTCCACGTCGAACTCACGCGTATTCCTGGCGAATTGCGGATGCTCGGCACGGGCAAGGAACAGCACGTTTTCGATCATGCGCGACAGGCGGTCGCACTCTTCCAGATTCGACGCAAGCAGCGCCTGATATTCCTCGCTCGAACGCGGTCGCGCGAGCGCAACTTCGGTCGCACCACGCAGGTTGCCGAGCGGCGTACGCATGTCGTGCGCGAGGTCGGCGGTGTACTGCGAGAGTCGCTGGAAGCCGCTATCAAGGCCGCCGAGCATCGTATTCAGTGCCGTCACCAGCGAGCCCAATTCCTGGGGAACGTTGTCAACCTTGATGCGGGTGCTGAGCTTGTCGACCGTTACATTGCCCGCGCTTCTCGCGATATCGCGCAACGGTTTGAGCGACTGGCGAACCAGGAGATAACTCATGAGGAATGCGATCAGCATGCCGGCAATTCCCGCCGCGCGCAGGCGATCGCGATAATGGTCGAGCAACAACCACCGGTCGTGCATGTTGCGCGCCACGATGATCGTTACGACCGCGCCATCCTGAAGCACGGCGTCCGCTGCAACGCTGCGTATCGGCAAGCCGTCGGCAGAAATCGAATCCGCGATGAGCGCCTCCGTGATCTGTTGCAATGCCGCGGCGCGCTTCACCGGCGGTACAACAGAACTGGCCACACTGGGGACGTTATGTTCGAGCAGGAGGTGCCCGTCAGGGTCGATCACCTCCACCGACAACGCCCCGTTTCCCAGCACCTGGCTCGTCAGGCGTTCGCTGTAGACGCGAACGTCTGCGAGTGTGTCCAGTTCCTCTGCAAGGCGTCGCGTGTGACGCGCCGCGAGCACAATGTCCAGGTCATCTTGCGCTTTCACCTGGTGTTCGAGCGCAAGATAGACAAAGGTGCCGACTAGCGCAAAGACCGCAAGTGTCGTCCCGGCAAATACAAAAGCCAGCGTGGCCGTCAAGGAGCGGGCACGCATCAACCAGTCTCTTTCAGGTCGATGACATAACCCACGCCGCGTACCGTCTGGATCAGCTTCACGTCGTAGTCGTCGTCGATCTTCGCGCGCAGCCGGCGAATCGCGACCTCGACCACGTTGGTATCGCTGTCGAAATTCATGTCCCAGACATAGGACGCAATCTGCGTTCGGCTCAGCACCTCGCCCTGCCTTCTTGCCAGTAGCTGAAGCAGGGCAAACTCGCGCGGCGTCAGGTCGACGCGCTTGCCGCCACGCCGGACCTTGCGGCGGATGACGTCGATCTCCAGGTCGCCGACCACGATCAGGTCGCTCTCGCGCGGCGGGCCGCGCCGCGCGAGGGTACGCACACGCGCCAGCAGTTCGACGAAAGCGAAAGGCTTGACGAGGTAGTCGTCGCCGCCTAGTTCAAGCCCGCGCACGCGGTCACTGACGTCGTCCCGGGCGGTCAGGAAAAGGACCGGCGTCGCCTTGCTTGCGCGCAAGGTCTTGAGCACCGTCCAGCCGTCCATGGTGGGTAACATGACGTCGAGCACGATTACGTCGTAGTCCTCTTCCTGCGCCTGGATCAGGCCCGTTGCGCCGTCGCTTGCGACGTCGACCACGTAGCCTGATTCTTCAAGCCCTTTCTTGAGGTACAACCCTGCTTTCTGCTCGTCTTCGATGACCAGTATTTTCATGGCTCCGCCTGGATCTGGGGCTGATATGTGCTACTGGCAGTTTACGCCGAAGACGGCGGGGCGCGATTACAAATACGTTATCTTGGGTTGACGACTGAAGGCAATCAGCGTAGCCGTGCGGGTGGTTGGTTTTCGCTCGTGCCGGTGGACGGGTTTGTTGGGTCCTGGCGCTGGTGGTCGGGGTGGGGTGGGGTTTTGCGGGTTGGCGGTTTCGGGGTTGGCGGTCGGGGGTGATGCTGGGTTGCTGCTTTCTGCGTCCGTGGCCGGTCTATTCTGGCTGTTCTCTTTATCACTATTAGCCACTGTG
>NZ_JALPRJ010000058.1 GCF_030464885.1 Caballeronia sp. SEWSISQ10-4 2
AAAGTGATAAAGAAAACATCCAACATATAACGACCGCAGGCCTAAGCAGCAGCAACCCGGCATCAACCCCTCACCGCTACCCCCAAAACCTAGCGACCCAGCCCCCCCGACCGCTCCCACCAAAACCACCCCCCGTCCACCGGTGCGAACGAACTACCTACTTCGCCCCAGCGCAAACAACGTCCCCGCCACAAGAATAAACGCCCCGATAATCACCTTCTGCCAGGTACTGGGCACGCCGACCAGAATCAAGACGCTATTGATGAGCGTAACCAGCACCACGCCCAACAACGTCCCGACCACCGTCCCCGTCCCACCGGTAATCCTGGCCCCGCCAAGAATCACCGCAGCAATCACATCCAGCTCAGTCCCAACCAGATCAAACGGATTCGCCAGCCGATTAGTAGAGACATGCAAAATCCCGGCAATCCCCGCCAGCATCCCGGTGTAACCAAAAACAAACAGGTGAATAGCCCGCAGGTTATAACCAAGCCGCTCGGCGATCGGCAAACTCCCGCCCATCGCATAAACACCGCGCCCCATCATCGTCCGGTTGAGCAGCCACCACGTCACGCCCGCGGCTAAAAACAGCGCAATCACCGACACCGGCAACACCGCCCGAAGCCCATCGTTCGTGTGATAGAAAAACAGCGGCAGACGCCCGAAGCTGTCCATGCTGTGCGGGATATTCATAAAAAACTGCGTGCCCACAAAGGTCAGCAGCAACCCGCGATACAAATACTGCGTGCCAATAGTCACGATCAACGAAGGCGCCTTCAGCCGATGCACCAGCACGCCATTGATCAGCCCAAGCAACACGCCACCCACTGCGCCGCAAAGCAGAATCAGAACAAACGGCGCATCGGGCCACCAGGCGAACACGGCCTTGGTGATCGAATACATCGTAAAAGCAGCGATCGCGGTGAACGATACATCGATACCGCCCGACGCCAGCACCACCAGCGTCCCCAGCGCAAACAACGACACCGTCGTCCCCGAATGCAGCAGATCGAAAAGCGTCGCGAACTGGAAAAAGCGCGGATTGAGCGTACCCACCACCAGGCACGTCACAATAATCAACCCGACCGTGAACCACTCAGGATTGCGCACCAACCGCGCGGTAAAACCGAGCTGCCGCACCTGTGGCGCAACCTCCGCCAACGCCGGACTCAGCGCGGACGCGCCTTGCGATGTCTGAGCAACGCGATGAAGTGACTCGCTCATGCTGCCTCTGAAAGTAAAGCGTGATAAAGATCGGCTTCAGTCAATTGCCCCGCACGATATTCGTTCGAGACACGGCCCTTCTTCATCATCAGGATTCGATCGCAGTTCTGCAGCAGCTCAGGCAAGTCATCGCTGATCAAGATAATGCCGATGCCCTGCTCCGCCAGCCGCTGCATGATGCGGTAAATAATGTCCTTCGATCCCACATCCACGCCGACCGTCGGCCCGTGCAGGATCAAGACGCGTGGATCGATGGCAAGCCATCGGCCGATCAACACGCGTTGCTGGTTGCCACCCGAAAGCGACTGAACCGGTTTATCCACGTCAGGCGTCGCGATCTGCAGTTCCTTCACGGTGCGCTCGGCAAGCTCGCGCGTGCGTTTCCGGTCGACCTGTCCGAAGCGGTCGCGCAAACTCGAGATCATCGCGGTGATGACGTTGTCGCGGATGGATTTATCGAGGAAAAGCCCTTCATTCAAGCGGTCTTCGGGCACGTAGCCTATGCGCTGCCACTTCGCATCGGAGGGAGTCTTGAGCCGCACGATTGAGCCATCCAGCGTGACCGTTCCGCTATTCGCAGGCGCGACGCCCGCCAGCGCTCGCGCCAGTTCGTTGCGCCCCGAGTCGAGCAATCCCGTCACGCCAAGAATCTCCCCGCGATGCAGCGAGAACGTGACATCGGCGAACTGGCGGGAACGCGATAACGCTTTCACATCCAGCACGATGTCGTGACCATCCATGACTTCAGCCTGCCGATACCGCTCGTTCGATAACTGCTTGCCCGTCATCAACTCGCCAATCTGCGCCTTCGTGTAATTCTCGATCGGCCCTTGCGCCATCTTCTGGCCATCACGCAACACGATCACTTCACCGCCGATCGCGTAACACTCGTCCAGCTTATGGCTCACGAACAGGACGGCGACGCCATCGGCACGCAGCTTGGCGAGCACCGCGATCAGGTTGTCGACTTCCTTTTGCGTAAGCGATGTAGTCGGCTCGTCCATGATCACGAACTTCGCCTCGCTCGCAATCGCACGCGCGATCGCCACGAGTTGCCGTGTCGCCAGCGGCAACTGCTCGACCAGTGTGGACTGGAAATCGGCATCGCCGGGCAAACCCACTGCTTCCAAAGCGCGTGCCGCCGTGCGCGCCAGCGCGCGGCGATCGAAGGCTCGCGTAAGCCGTCCCGCATGCGCGGCCAGCTCCGATGTCAACGCCACGTTCTCCGCGACGCTCATGTTAGGCAGCAGCGAAAGGTCCTGATACACCGTCTCGATACCCGCCGACAACGCCTCCAACGGCGCAAGCCGCGCATGCCTTACGCCTTCGATCACGAGCTCGCCCTGATCGGGCGGCTGCGCCCCGGAGATGATCTTGATCAGCGTGCTCTTGCCACAGCCATTCTCGCCGAGCAGGTGATAGATCTGCCCGCGCTGGAACGAAAGGCTCACGCCACGCAGCGCGTAGACGCCGGTAAAGCGCTTGTGGATATCGACAACTTCGAGAAGCGGCGCTGTACTCATCATTGAACCTTCGACCCTTTCAAGCTTCCTCAAGACGGCGCGCACGCCTGCCGCGCGCGCCTTACTGCTTTCGCATGAAAATCAGAACGGATACTGCTTGTAGTTGGTCTTGTCGACGTCCACCCAGCCGGCGCCGCGCACGATGATGCCCTTGCCCGGACCCTTGCTTACCGTGACCTTGTTATAACCAACGATACCCAGGTCCGCGCCGTTCTCCACCGTCTTGCCATCGATCAGCATCTTCGCGATCTTGTTCATCGCGATACCGGCGAGCTTCGGATCCCAGAACGCGATACCGTTGATCGCGCCGCTTTCCAGGAACTTGCCGGCTTCCGTCGGCAGACCCGTGCCGTACACGCAGATCTTGCCGATCTTGCCGGCCTCTTCCACCGCACGCCCGATGCCAATCACATCCAGCGACGACGACCCCTGGAAGCCCGTCAGATCCGGGTGCTTGCGCAGCACTTCCTTCGCGACCTGATACGCGCGTTCACCATCATTGTTGGTCTCAAGCTTCGGCTCGACCAGATCCATCTTCGGGTACTTCTGCTTCGCATTGCCAATGCCGCCATCGGCCCACTGAACCTGCGAACGGCTGCCAAGCGAGCCCACCAGCACCGCCCATTTGCCCTGGTCACCCATGCACTTCGCAAGACGTTCGTTCAAACCCGCGCCGTACGCGGTGTTGTCGAAGGCTTCGATGTCGACCATCGTGTTCTTCTCGTTGTCCGCTTCATGCGTAACGACCTTGATGCCGCGATCCATCGCTTTCTTGAGCGCCGGTTCGAGCGTCGGCGGATCGTAGGGGACGACCGCGATCGCCGTGACCTTCTTCGCAATCAGGTCTTCGATGATCTTCAGTTGCTGTGCAGCGTCCGCACGTCCCGGTCCAGTCTGATACGCGTTCACGCCCGGGGTGCTCTTGGCGAATTCCTTCACGCCGTCGTCCATCCGGTTGAACCAGTTGATACCCGTGACCTTGACCACCGTGACGATGGTTTCATCGGTCGCGGCCTGCGCGACAGCAATGGCTCCGGCCGCAAGCGTGACAGCGGTGAGCGCGATGGCGATTCGACTGAGTTTCATGCGTTTGTCTCCGTTATGGTTTGTATGTGCTGCACATGAGGTGAAGTTTTGAAGCCCGAGGAACTCGAAGTCAGGTCAAGCCGCTGGCGGCTTTGGCACTTTCGAAATGGGCGCGGCGCCGCCGAGCCCGAAGATGGCGCGCACGCGTTCCCCACCCGCCAGCGCGAGCGACGCCAGCAGCAGGAAACCCCACGCACAGTCGCCGAAGAACTGCGACACGCCGAGCAGGTTGAACAAGCTCGACAGGAACTGGAGCACGGTCGCGGCCAGGAACACGCACACGATCCGGCCATAACCGCCCGCCGGATTCACGCCGCCCATCACGGCAATCAGGATCGCGATCAGCAGATACGAATTGCCGTAGTCCCACTTCGCGCTGGACGTATGCGTCGCGCTGATGAGACCCGCTAACGACGCAAGCACGCCGCACATGCCATAGGTCAGGATCAGCATGCGGTCGCGCGGAATGCCGGCGTAGAACGCGGCTTTCGGATTCGTACCCATCAGATAGAGCCGCAAGCCGAAGGGCGTGCGTTTCAGCACCCAACCGAGCAGCAACACCGTGGCTACGAAAATCCACAGCGAGATGGGGACTTGAAGGAAGGTGCCGTTGCCGATGTTCGAGAGGGCATCGACGTATTCCACCCGCACTGAAGCACCGTTGCTCAGCACCACGGCTATGCCGGTGAAGAGCAGCGAGGTACCGAGCGTGCAGAGGATCGGTGTGAGTTTCAGGCGCGCGATGATCACGCCGTTCATCAAGCCGCCCGCTGCGCCGAGCGCCACGGTGATCGCACAAAACACCGCGGTATAGAGCGACGGCGAGTTATCGGCGGAGACGAGCATCGGCAGCAGTTGCGCCGCGACCATGCCCGAGAGATTGGCAAGCGCGACGCCCGACAAGTCGATGCCGCCATTTCCCGACACCATCGAGAGCATGATGCCGAGCGCGAGCAAGCCGAGCTCGGGCAACTGGCTGCCCATCGACTGGAGGTTGTCGATATCGACGAACTGGCCATGCGACAACGCGGTCGCGACGATCACGACCAGCAGGTTCACGGCGACCAGGAAATTCAGTTGCCGGTCGGCGAGCCATTTCGATGTGTTCATCGAGGCGCTCCTCCGTTCAGGAATGTTGAGCCGACACGCTGCCGGACTTCGCAGCTTCGCCGAGTACCGCTTCGATCTCGACGAGCGTCGGCATCGACGGTGCGGTGCCCGCACGCGTGACGGACAAGCTCGCCAACGCACAACCAAAACGCACGGCATTCAACGGGCTTTCACCGCGTGCGAGCGCAGCAGCGAATCCGCCGGTGAAACCGTCGCCGGCGCCTGCGGTCTCGACCACGCGACCGCAATTGAAGGCGGGCACGAGCACCGATTGCTCCGGCGTATGCAGCAACGCGCCCGCTTCGCCCAGCGTCACGATCACCGCGCCTACGCCCTTGGCAAGCAAGGCATCGGCTGCACGGCGTGCGTCGTCGACTGACGTTATCGCGATACCCGTCAGCGCCGTTGCTTCGGTTTCGTTCGGCGTGATGTAGTCGCAGAGCGGGAAGATGTCGTCGTCGAGCGGCAACGCAGGCGCCGGATTGAACACGGTTGTCACACCATGGCGACGCGCGAGTTCGAGTCCGCGCTTGGCGGCCGGAACTGGCTGTTCAAGCTGCGTGACGAACACGGCGGCGGCCGCGATATCCGCTTCGATCGCTTCGACGTCTTCAGGGCACAACCGTCCGGCCGCACCCGCTGCAACGATGATCGCGTTGCCGCCGGTGACATCGTCGACGAAGATGTGGGCCGCACCGGTGGCCATGCCATCCGTCGATGTCGCCCGCGCCGTGATGCCTTCAGCGGCCCAGGTCGAGCGCGCAATGTCGCCGAATGCGTCGGCGCCGAGGCGCGTGCAGAAGACCACATCTGCACCGGCACGCGCCGCTGCCACGGCCTGGTTCGAGCCCTTGCCGCCGGGTCCCATTGCAAAGGCCGATCCGGCGATCGTCTCGCCAAGCAACGGCATGCGCTCGGCGCGAAACGTGAGATCCGTTACGTAGATGCCGAGGATGACGACGCCGCGGTTCATCGCGCGCTCTCCGAACCTGAAACTGCGGCCGGGGCATCGGGCGCGAGGTTCACACCCTTCTTGAAGATAAAGCAGCCATAACCGCGCGCTTCGCCGGTGGCGATCACGCAATAGGCTTTTTTGGCGCGTTCATAAAACGCAAAACGTTCGATGGAAGCGAAGGGCGTCGCGCGCCCTTCGGCGGCATCCACTTCGGTTTGTGCTTCGCGCTGCACGGCGGGGAGCGCGTTTGCGTCGCCGACCACTTCCATGCGTTCGGCCGGATGATCGACGAAGCTGTCCAGCGGCAACACCGACAACACCGCGCGAATCGCACGCGGCGCGTTCACGCCATCGAGTCGCAGCACATGACCGAGCACCGTTTGGCGCGCGACGGAATCGGCGGGAAAATTCGCGTCGCAGATCACGACTTCGTCGCCATGGCCCATCGCGCACAGCGCGTGCAGGACGTCGGCATTCAGCAGCGGATCGAGGTTCTTCAGCATTGCGTCTCCTTCATGTTGAGCGTGCCTCGCTGTGTTGCGAGGTCATCGCTCATGATACTAATTCGTCTGCTTCGAACCCGCACGGTCGGCGTTTAGTCGCCGTACGGGATCCAGATGTTCTTCACTTGCACAGCTTGGCGCAAGAACGGTAATCCTTCGCTGGCGGTGGCGTCGAACCAGTCGAACACGCGGCCGTAGTCGACGAACGTGCGCTTCAGATTCCCTACCGACTCGCGCTCTGTCATCGCCGATAAATCCGCACCGCCGAAGCACCACAACGCGTCGACATCGTCGTGTTTTGCCAAGGTCGAAGCCAGCGCGTGGCGCTCGCCCGTGACGATGTTCAACGCGCCCGCCGGCACATCCGAAGTCTCAACCACTTGATAAAAATCCGTCGCCATCAGCGGACATGTTTCGCTCGGCACCGCGACCACACGATTACCCAATGCAAGCGCCGGTGCAATCAGTGAGACGAGGCCAAGCAACGGCGCTTCGTCCGGACACACCACGCCGATCACGCCGAGCGGTTCGTGCATCGCCAGCGCAACGCCTCTTAGCGGCGGCGAGTGCACTGCGCCATCGAACTTGTCGGCCCATGCGCCGTAGGTGAACAAACGGGTGATCGACGCTTCTACTTCGCGCTCGGCATCGGCGGAAGAAACGCCTGTCCGCGCCGTGAGCTGCCTGGCAAATTCATCTGCGCGCGCCGACAGGTTTTCCGCGAGGTAATACAGCACTTGAGCACGATTATGCGTGCTGGCTTGCGACCACTTTTCAGCACTGCGCGCCGCCGCGACCGCGTTACGCACGTCCTTGCGATTGCCCTCGCCCACTTCACCTACGATCGCCCCCGACGGCGCATGCACGAGCCGCGAGTAACCGCTGTCCGGCCGAACCTGCTTACCGCCGATGAACAACTTCGCGGTGCGATCGAGCGCGCTGACATTGCTCTCGGTGGAAGCGGACTGAGCATGCGCCGCAGTAGCGTTTGAGCGAGCGGCCAGCTTAGTCCACGCGCGCGGCTTCAGATACTCGTAAATCCCCTCGCGTCCGCCTTCGCGGCCGAAGCCCGACTCGCGATATCCGCCGAAGCCGACGCTTGCGTCGAAGAGATTGGTCGCGTTGATCCAGACCACGCCGCATTGCAGACGCGGTGCGATATCCAGCGCGCGGCCGATGGTCTCGCTCCACACGCTCGCCGCGAGTCCATAACGCGAATGATTGGCCAGCGCGACGGCTTCGTCGGGCGTGCGAAAGCTCATTGTCACCAGCACCGGCCCGAAGATTTCCTCTTGCGCGAGCGTGGACGCAGGCGCGACGTTGGTCACCAAAGTAGGCGGATAAAATGCGCCTTGCTCGGGCATGCTCAGGCCCTTGGGCTGATGAATCTCACAGCCTTCCTGCACGCCGCGCTCAACCAGTGCGCGAATGCGTTCGAGCTGCACGGTATCCACGATTGCGCCCAGATCGATGCCCTTGTCGAGCGACGGCCCGACGCGCAGCGTGTCCATGCGGCGTTTCAATTTATCGATGAAACGCTTCTCCACGCCTTCCTGCACCAGCAGCCGCGAACCCGCGCAGCACACCTGGCCCTGGTTGAACCAGATAGCATCGACGACACCTTCCACGGCGCTGTCGAGATCGGCGTCGTCGAACACGATGAACGGCGACTTGCCGCCGAGCTCGAGCGTCAGCGACTTGCCCGAGCCTGCCGTGACAACACGAATTTGCCGGCCCACTTCCGTCGATCCGGTGAACGCAATCTTAGCTACACGCGGATGCTCGACCAGTGCGGCGCCGGTGCGGCCATCGCCAGTGACTACGTTCAGCACACCCGCCGGCAAACCTGCGCGCGCTGCTAATTCGGCAAACAGCAACGCCGTCAGCGGCGTGTATTCGGCGGGCTTCAGCACGACGCAATTACCCAGCGCGAGCGCCGGCGCGATTTTCCACGAGAGCATCAGCAGCGGAAAATTCCAAGGGACGATCTGGCCGATCACACCTAGCGGCGCCCACTCGGCGAACTCGCGATCCTGCAATTGCGCCCAGCCCGCGTGATGCAGGAAATGCCTTGCTACAAGAGGGATGTCGATGTCGCGCGATTCGCGAATCGGCTTGCCGTTATCGAGTGATTCAAGCACGGCGAACAGGCGGGCATGGCGCTGCACCATCCGCGAGAGCGCGTACAAATGCCGTGCACGCCCCGCGCCGCCAAGCGCTTGCCACGCGGGTGAGGCGCGATGCGCGGCATCGACGGCTGCGTCGATATCCGCTTGATCGCCTTGCGCGATACTCGCAAGCACGCGCCCGGTAGCGGGTTCCAGCGAGTCGAACTGCTCACCCGCCGATGGCGTGCGGAAGGCGCCATCGATGAAATGACCGAAGCCGTTCGTGTGTTGATCCAGCCAGGCGCGCACGGCGCTGTCGTCTTCCGGTGCAGGTCCGTAATCCATCGAGGAGAAGTAGTCGGCTACGCTCATGGGGAGCTCGTGTAAGAGATGATGCGGTGCTGATTCAAGCAACCGGATGTCGATGGAAAGCCGAGTAGCGGCCGGTGACGTGATGCTCGAGTTGCCGTTCGATATCGGCGAGCAGACTCGATGCGCCTATACGAAACAGCTCCGGTTCGAGCCATTCGCGGCCGAGTTCTTCCTTCATCAGGATCTGGTATTCGAGCACCGACTTGGCGGTGGACACGCCACCCGCTGGTTTGAAGCCGATCATGATGCCCGTCCGTTCCAGGTACTCGCGGATCATGCGCACCATGACTAGGGAAACGTCGAGCGTGGCGTTGACGCCTTCCTTGCCGGTGGAGGTCTTGATAAAATCGGCGCCGGCCATCATGCAAACCATTGATGCCTTGGCGATGTTCGAGAGCGTGCGGATGTCGCCGGTGGCGAGAATGGCTTTGATATGCGCCGGGCCGCACGCTGCGCGGAAGTCGCGCATTTCGTCGTAGAGCGCTTGCCAGTTGCCGGTGAGCACGTGTTCACGCGTGACGACGATATCGATTTCCGCCGCGCCGTCTTTCACCGATGCCTCGATCTCTTTCAACTTCAGCGGATGCGGGATAAGGCCGGCGGGAAAGCCCGTTGATACGGCTGCGACCGGAATGCCGCTGCCGGCAAGCGCTGCGACTGCCGTGCCGACGAAGCGGTGATACACGCACACTGCGCCGGTCTTGATGGAGCCGGGCGGCATGCCGAGCGCGTCCAGCAGGTCGTCGCGAATCGGACGGCGCGCTTTGGCGCATAAGCGTTCGACGCGCGCGGCGGTGTCGTCGCCATTGAGCGTGGTCAGATCGATGCAGGTGATGGCTTTGAGCAACCACGCTGCTTGCGCGTCCTTTTTAACCGCGCGGCGCGTGCCGAGCGTACTGACCCGGCGGCTGACAGCTGATTGATTGACTCGCAGGCCGTCGACCCACGAGAGATCCAGCGGCACGCCGGGATTGCGCTGTTCCGCGTGAGTCGAAGGCGGTTTGCCGCGCAAGGGGACAACGGGTTGAGAAGCAACATCGAGCATGAGCGTGGCCGGTTGTGCGGTGCACAACATTTTCCGGTTAATCGATGCATTATTCTAACACCTGGTTGTTATGATTGTAACATTCGGGATTATACCGAGGGCGGGGGTCGTTGGCACTTGGGGGTTTTTTGGGGGGTGGTGCTGGGGTGGTGCTTTCGGCGGTGGTGGTCTGCGTGAGTTAGCCGTATTTTTTATCACCATTAGCCACTGTGCGTGGCGGCACGTCATTTTTGTCCAAAGCCGAAAGCGACAAAGAAACGAAGCAAAGAAAGCGCTTTCCAACCACGGGCGAATTAGCGTCCCTAGCGTGCAGGCTAGAAGTTTCTGGCACCTGATAGCACGCTGCTCGCCAGACTCACCGATGTTTGAAACCCGACCTCTCCGAACACCGATACCCACACGCTTCGCCTCCAGTGATTGAACCTGCCCAAGGAACACCCCGCGCTATCCGCGTACAACCACCTCAAGAAATAACCTCGCAGTCCGCGTAGCCAACCCACCCGGAAATGAGGCAACCAGCACACGTGAGGCCGTACTGGTTCGTGGGTCACGGTTCTTGCCCGAGAGCGTTGGGGGCGAAGCGTGTTCGTGTCAGGATTCGCGAGAAGGAGGGGTTCACATATCGGGGAGTCTGGCGGGCACCGTGCTATCAGGTGCCAGAAACTTCTAGCCTGCACGCTAGGGACACTAACTTGCCCTTGGTTGGAAAGCGCTTTCTTTGCTTCGTTTCTTTGTCGCTTTGGACAGAAATGACGTGCCGCCACGCACAGTGGCTAATAGTGATAAAAAACACAGCTAACTCACGCAGACCACCAACGCCGAAAGCACCAACCCCGCACCCCCCCGTCCACCGGTGCGAACACCCCTCCTCCCCGGTTAGAATTGCCCTTCGCGCATGCATCGCCAAAAAAATCAGGGGCGACGCCGCGGTCAAGGAGAACCCGATGGATGCATTGCCACCCGAAGAAACCATCCGCAGCGCCGTCGACCGCTCGGTGAGCCGCTTGCGCCTGCAGCACGAGATCGCCGTGCAATTCGCGACCTCCGTCCTGCGGGTACACAGCGCCAACGCGCTCCTCGACGAGGCATGCAAGGCGGTGTCGGCTGGATTGCGCTCGCGTTTTGCCAAGGTGCTCCGCTATCAGCCCGAAAGCGAAACCTTCGTACTCGAAGCCGGAGTAGGCTGGGACCCCGCAGACATCGGCACCACGGAACTCGGCGCCGACGACGCCAGCCCCGCCGGCCACGCGTTCGTCAGCGGTCGCCCGGTACTATCGAATCATCTGGGCACCGAACATCGGTTCCGCACGCCCGACCTGCTCGCCCGCCACGGCATCAAACGCGCCATCAACGTCCCCATCCGCGGCATTCCGGAAACCTTCGGCGTGCTCGAAGCGGATAGCTCCGACGACGAAGACTTCACCGAAACGGACATCGTTTTCCTGGAAGCGATCGCGAACGTCATCTCCATGGGCCGCGAACGGCTGGCGGCGGAATCGCAGACCGGCGCCGACGAGCTGTTCTCCACCAGCGTGCTGAACGCGAGCACGGACTGCATCCAGGTGCTGTCGCTGAATGGCGGCATCGAATTCATGAACGATAACGGACTGGCGGCGCTGAGCATCGACGACTTCGCAGACATCGGCGGCACGTTTTGCATCGATCTGTGGCCGGAGGATCAACGCCCGAAAGTCCTGCAGGCTCTGGCGAAATCGGCCGAAGGCGAACCGGTCCGCTTCGAAGGCCCCTGCCCGACCCGCGCCGGCGATGCTCGCTGGTGGGATGTATCGGTCGCGCCCGTTCGAGACACCGACGAGCACGTAAAACGTATCGTGCTGACCATGCGCGATGTCACCGAACGACATGAGAACGAAGAAGAACTCGCGGCGCTTGTATCGAGCCAGGAAACGCAGCTCGGAAATTCCGCGCTCATGATGAAGGAGGTTCATCACCGCGTTCGCAACAGTCTTCAACTGGTGCAGACGCTGCTCGCGCTGCAGGCGAATCTCGCCGGCGACAAGTCCGTCGCCACGCATCTGCAAGCGGCGGCCACACGCGTGCGCACGGTCGGCTCGGTGCATCACCGGCTCTATCAGGACGATGGCGCCGAAGCGACGGACGCCACCAGTTACTTGCGCGGCTTGACGGCCGATCTGGCGGAACTGGCGGCGGGGCGTGAGGTATCGCTGGAAGGAGAATCGATTGTGCTGCCCGCCGCGCGGCTCGCGCCGCTCGGGCTCGTCACGGCGGAACTTGTGACCAACGCGCTCAAGTACGGTCGCGGGACAGTGCGCGTGAAGCTGGAACGATCCGGCGATGTCGTGCTGCTTTCGGTGGAGGACGAGGGAGACGGTTTTCCCGTCGACTTCCCGAAACCGCAGGGCACGGGCCTCGGCATGCGGCTCGTGACCACGTACGCCGGCAAGGGCGCGGGCGCGGTGACCGTCGACAGGACGGTGCCGTTCAGCCGTATTTTGGTAAGGTTTCCGGCGGGGTGAAGGCGGGTTGCAGGCGCGGCCCCGTTAAGCCACCCCCTTCTCCCGCAGCCTTTCGATCATCTCGCCCGGCACATCCCAGTCTCGCAGGATCGCTTCGTTATCTTGCCCTGGACTCGCCGGTGGCCCGCTCACCTCGGGCACCGTGCGGCTAAAGCGCGGCGCGGGTCCCGGTTGTGTCACCCCATCCACTTCAATGAATGCCCCCCGCCTCCGGTTATGCACATGCTCCGGTGCTTCGTTCATATCGAGCACGGGAGCAAAGCAGACATCAGTGCCTTCCATCAACTCGCACCATGCCTGCCGCGGTTTCGTCGCGAAGATAGCCGCAATTTTGGTTTTCAACACCGGCCATTGTTCGCGATCCATCTGGCTCTCGAAGGCGGCATCGTGGATATCGCAGAGCTTCAGCAGCAGGGCGTAGAACTGCGGTTCAATCGCCCCGACCGACACGAATTTGCCGTCCGCGCATGCGTACGTGTTGTAGAAATGGGCGCCGCCGGCAAGCATGGCCGAACCTCGCTCGCCCGACCACGCGCCAAACGCCTTGTAGCCGTAGATCATCGCGCCGAGCAGCGCGGAACCTTCGATCATCGCGGCATCGATAACCTGACCCTTACCCGAACCGCGCGCTTCCAGCAGCGCGCACACCACGCCGAACGCGAGCATCATCCCGCCGCCGCCAAAGTCGCCCACAAGATTCAGCGGCGGCACCGGCGGCGCATCGCCACGGCCAATCTCGTGCAACATGCCGCTCATCGCGATGTAATTAAGATCGTGACCGGCAGCGTTGGCCAGCGGACCATCCTGTCCCCAGCCAGTGACGCGGCCATACACAAGCCTCGGATTGCGCTCCAGGCACACGTCCGGCCCGAGGCCAAGCCGCTCCATCACGCCGGGGCGAAAACCTTCGATCAGCGCATCGGCCTGAGCAACAAGATGCAGCGCCAGTTCGCACGCTTCCGGTTGCTTCAGGTCAAGCGCCAGAGAGCGGCGGCCGCGCGCCATGACATCGAATTTCGTACCTTGCATCGGATAGGGTGTCGTGCCGCCGGCCGGCTTACGGTCGATGCGGATCACTTCCGCGCCCATGTCAGCGAGCATCATCGCGGCGAACGGACACGGGCCAAGCCCAACCATCTCGACAATACGAATCCCCTTTAGCGGCCCGCTCATCGCAAGGTCCCGTGCGAAGAACAATGCGACGCTGGCAGCGCACAAATAGCGGGAGATTTCATGTCGGTTTTCCTTAGCGGAATGGTTATGCAAGTCCAGCGTTTCCCTTAATCGCCTGAGTCTCAGGCGCTCGTCGATTTGCGAAACTTTACACCCCGCCCGCTCATTGAGCGGACCCTTGCCTTACGTTTAATACGGCTCCCTTGCCGCACCATGCGTGCAATGCCCCATTTATCTTTTCTAGCCGGGTACCATTGAATAGAATTGACCAAATGCCCGCGCATTCCCCCTGCTCGAGCGGCCGGTTGGCTTGGCGAACCCAAGGCGAAGCCGACCGCTCAGGAGGGAGCGAGCGGGCAGGTTTGGCTTTTGCCTTGGTTGCCGATTTTTGAGCGTGCGCCTCAGTGCCCGGCGCGTCGACGTCAGCCCATACCGTTGGTTTTCTTGTGCTAGCCTCGTCGTCATGGAACGCCGCAAAGTCACCTTCAAGCTCTACCCCAACGCACGCGAGGCCGAACGCCTCACGTCGTGGATCCGCTTGCACTGTGAGCTGTACAACGCGGCGCTCGAGGAGCGCATCGACGCATACCGCAAGGCCGGCAAGTCGATTAACTACTACGACCAGCAAAACGCGTTGCCAGAGATCAAGGCGGCTCGTCCCGAGTTCGTCGAGCTCGGCAGTCACGCGTTGCAGCAGACCCTCCACAAGCTCGATCTGGCGTTTCAGGCGTTCTTTCGCCGCATCAAAGCCGGGCAGACGCCCGGGTTCCCGCGCTTTAAGGCTAGCCAACGGTTTTCGGGCTTCTGTTATCCGGATCCGGCGGGTTGGAAACTCGCACAGAACGGCACGCGTGGAGCGACCGTTCGCCTCGGTAGCGCCCAGGATGCGATGTCGATCCGTGCCCGAGGCCAGCACCGGTTTGGCGACGGCGCGAAGCCCAACGATCTGACGATCACGCGCAAGAACGGGGAGTGGTTCGCCTCGGTCACGCTGCGTGTTTCGGAACACGCCTGCGCCCGTGCCCGCACGGGTGAGGAGCATCGCGGCGTCGACTTCGGGCTGACCGACTGGGCCACGTTCGATAACGGCGAGACGATCGACAATCCACGATTCGTGCGCAACGAGATGCCCCATATGGCGGATCTGCAGCGGCAGCAGGCGAGGAAAAAGCGCGGCTCCATTCGCTATCAGCGGCTGGGCAAGCAGGTAGCGAAGCTGCACGAGCGCATCGGCCACCTGCGCCGCGAGTTCCTGCACAAGACAACGACTCGGCTCGTCAAGTCCTGCGCGCTCATCGCGACGGAAGCACTGCGCACACAGAACATGAGCCGCTCGGCCAGGGGCACGCTGGACAAGCCCGGCCGGAGGGTCAAGCAAAAGGGCGGGCTGAATCGCGAGATTCTGTCGGCCGGATTGAGCATGGCGCACCACATGCTCGCGTACAAAGCGGTAGAGGCTGGTACGCGAGTGCATGTGTCAGACACGCGCCAATTAAAGCCGTCGCAACGCTGCTCGTCGTGTTGGGAGATTGTGCCCAAGACGCTCGCGCAACGCATGCATGAGTGCCCGCACTGCGGACTCAAAATGCCACGCGACCAAAACGCAGCGTCGGTCATGCTGATCGATGCGCACACGCCTGGAACGGGCGTGGCGGCGAGACCCAAACCGCTGGCGCGGCAACGCGCGAAGTCAAAGTCTTTGACCCGCGAAACCCCCGCTACAGCGTCGCAAGACGCTTAGCGGGGGAGAGTTCATTTAAATCGACTCAAGCGCTGCTCATGCAGCAAGAAGACTAGGCGGTCCGCGATCATGTCCAAGGGAGTCTGCTAATGAGTCTTCAGAAAATCAAACGAGCGAGCGTAAGCGCCGCTTGTGTTCTTCTTTGTGTGTCCGCGGCGGCACAGGCTCAGAAAGCGAGCAGCGCCGTCGCTGCGTCCGAACAAACAGCTAGCGCAGCCCCGGTCAGCGTCGTGCTGACGCCCAATTTCACCGGCGACGATCCGGCCGCCGTCAGGGATGCGCTGGCGCGCAAATTCACCGATAGCAAAACGCGCTCGTTCGCTCATCGAGTGGAAGACCTGATTGGCGAAGCTTTACCGAAGACGTTGCACGACGCCGCGTTGACAGACGCCAAGCTGAGCCGCGATCTCGCGTTCGTGGTGCCCGCACCGTATGGAATCCGCTATCGGTCGAAGGTCCACGTGATGACCGTGGATGTGGATCTGTCGGACAGCGATCACCCGGATACGATCGTCCTCAAGAAGACGATTACCGGACCACGCGGCCACAAGCTCGTGGTAGCGGCCGAAGCGAAATCCAAAGGCTATATCCAGACTGTCGACCTGATCGAGCTGGATCCCGTCAACAAGCACAACAAGACCACCGTGCATGGACGCTTCGTGCTTTCGCCAGCGGCATTTTCCGAGGAAGATGGCGATCTTGCGCTCGTATTGATTTGCCGCGTGGTGCCGCCTTACTTGACGGAGACACAGGACCATACCGACCCGAGCAACGAGGAACCGACAGACATCACCACGCGAACTGCAACGCTCCACGCGAACATCGGCGACATCTGGCTGATCAATCGCGAGAAGGGCATTGTGCTGGCGAAGGGACTGCACTTGGTGAAGTAAGCAGATCCCCGCAGAACCACACTTGTTTCGCTCAGCTCGATAGCAAGACTCCAAGCTGATGACGAAGCTGTTCAGTCGCTGGAGTCATCGGCGCGCGCAGTTCCTCGCGGATCATTCCCAGGACTTCGAGTGCACACTTCACGGGTGCCGGGTTAGGTTCGGAAACAAGCGCTTGTATCAAAGGCACCAGACGATGAAACCGCTCACGCCCCTCATCGATACGCCCATCCTTTATCGCTCTATAGACCGCAACGAAGTCGGCCGCGCGCACGTGCGCACTCGCTGCGATCGCGCCGTGGCCGCCAAGACATAGCGTGCTGAACATATTCAGGTCTTCGCCCGCCAGCACGGACAAGCGTCCATCGAGAATCAGCGCGAGTGTTGTTTCCAGCGATCCAGCACAGTCCTTGATTGCGTGAATGTTGGGATGACCGACAAGCATCAGCAGCGTCGCGATATCTAACTGCACGCCGGTCCTATAAGGAATGTCATAGACAACCAAAGGCGACGCGCTGATATCGGCGAGGGTCGTGAAATGGCTCAATAACCCTGCCTGCGAGGGCCGCACGTAATACGGCGCAGGGACGAGCAACCCGGCAAGCGGAAGCTCGTTCAAGCGCAGAACGCGTTCGCGAAGCTCCAGCGCGTTGTTGCCAGCCAGCCCGATCACCACCGGAAGATCCTTCGCGGCGTCGAGGATAGTCACGAGAACCTGTTCTTGCTCAGCGTGATCGAGCGACGACGGTTCGCCCGTTGTTCCCAGCGCAACGAACCCCGCGACCTTCGCTTCGATATAAGACCGGACGAGACCTCGCAGCGCGTCGTGATCGACACGTCCGTTTGCAAACGGCGTGACAAGCGGAATCCAGATACCAGAGAAAATCGACATTCCATACTCTCCTGTTTGACCGATAAAAACCGTCAGGGCATCGGAAAACAGAGATGGAAAATCGAGCGGCCGCATCCGTTTCGTCGCACCTGACGGAACAGCGCTCCGGTCAGATGAGCAACGGTTATTTGCGTTTGGAACCCGCGCTCGCAATGCACTTGATCACGCTCGCGTGATCAAGTGCATTGCGAGAAAACAAGTGATGCTTGTTCATTTGACGGGTAGATTCGTTACTCGAAAGCCGCCCGTTTTCCAGGCATGAATTGCCAGCCCAAGGTAGTTCCTGCAGCCGCCAGCAAAATCAGCGCTGCACCGATAATCTGCAGCCATCCTAAGCGTTGACCGAAGGCAACCCGATCAACAACGATTGCCACGACCGGATAGATAAACGACAACGCGCCTGTCATCGCAGTCGGCAATTTCTGAATTGCGCCATACAGCAGCACGTACATGACACCTGTGTTGATCACGCCAAGTACGACAAGATCCGCCCAATGATTCGGGGTCGCGGGCAGATGCTTGAAATCGACGAACGGCGCAAGCATGACAATGCCAAGCGTCACATGCAATAGCGCAATCAAATGGGGTGGTGTCCCCTTGAGCCGCTTGGTCACAATCGAACAAATAGCGTAGAGAAATGCAGCGCCAAGCGCATACGCGATACCTTCCAGATACTCGCCGGGCTTGGCCAACACCGCAGGCTCCACTCTAACGACCAGCACGAGACCCACGAATGCGACAGTGAGCCAGAAGATCGTGCGAAAGGTTATTCGTTCGCGAAACACCACCGCCCCGAGCAGTACGAGCATGAACGGCTGGGTGTTATAGACGGCGGTTGCCATCGAGATGGATGCTCGCGAATAGGCCGCAAACAGCAGGACCCAGTTGCCCACAATCGTTGCGCTGCCAAGCGTGACTAGTCCGAGCATGTGCCATGAAAACAGGCCCCGGCGCAACATTCCTTTGAACGCGCAGATCACAAACAGCGTCGCCGCGCCGAACACACAACGAATGAACACAACGTTTAGCGGCGATTGCTGAGACGACACGACGAGCCAACCGACCGTGCCGGATATCAGCATCGCTACACTCATTTCTACGCAACCAACGCGCGTCTCTCTGGAACCCATCGGTTCGCCTTTTTAAAGTGGTTTCGGCTCTATCAGTCTAGTGGCGTCGCGTGTGTAATTCCATGTGTAAAATGCGCGGACACCGACGTTTTTAACTTCAAATCGAAGGCTCATTTGAAGAATCGCCTTTCTTCCCCGCCGGCTCTGGTCTTGCTCGACCAGACCGACCGCGAATTGCTCGCCGTTCTGTCCGAGGACGGCCGCATTGCCATGAGCGAACTCGCGCGCCGGATCGGATTGTCGGCGCCCAGCACGGCCGAGCGCGTGCGGCAACTTGAAGCGCGTGGCGTGATCCAGGGGTTCGCGGTCCGACTCGACCCACGCGCCCTCGGATACACGCTTCAGGCCATCGTTCGGGTCAAGCCATTGCCCGGACAGTTGCATCTTGTGGAAGAAGCGATCCGCCGCATCCCCGAATTCGTTGAATGCGACAAGGTCACCGGCGACGACTGCTTTGTTTGCCGGCTATTTCTCAAGACAATCGAACAGCTCGACGAGATTCTTTCGAAGATCACGGAGCGGGCTGAGACGAGTACGGCAATCATCAAGTCGACGCCTGTCGAACGGCGCTTACCGCCCTTGGGTTGAGCGGCGCGCCGGGACATTCAAGCCTAGCGATGCAACCGCGTCCTGCAAACAATCCAGCAGCAATGAAGCAGCCGCCGTAAGCGGACTGTCGCGGCGCGTCACTACGCCGATGGGTATTGGCGGCGGCAGGTCGACTATGGGCAACACGGCGATACCTTCCCTCACCCACGGTTGGTCGAGCAAAGGCTCGGGCAACGACGCAACCGTGTCCGAGCCGCGCAGCAAACCGTGCGCAATGACAAAACTCGGACACTCGATAATTTTCTGCGGCACCATCAACCCACGCGCGGCGAAGAAATCGAGCAACCCGCGCGTCGAACTTTCAGGCGACGGATTCAACAGCCATTCCGCATCGACCAGTTCAGCAAACGACGTGCATTGCGCGAGCGGATGACCTTGCCGCGCGACGATCACCGAGCTGATTTTGTATAGCTCGATGTAATCGAACTCGGGCCCCAGGTTTTCCGGCACGACCACAGCCACGACGAAATCGAGCGACCCGTCACGCAAACGCGGCAATGCAACGCCCGGAAATCCTTCGATAAAACTCGCGCGCGCATGAGGCATCTTCGTTCGAAATGCCCGGAACGCTGTCGGCAAGACAGACCACGCGGCGGTCGGCGTGACGGCCGCCGCAACGCTGCCTGTCACAGCGCCTTTCATATGCTCGATGTCGTCTTCGGCACGGCGCATTTCGCTCACTACCATCTGTGCGCGAATCCTCAATTGCAAGCCAAACGCGGTCAATTGCACGCCGCGCGCGGTACGCAGCACGAGGGGCACGCCCAGGTCCTGTTCGAGCTCCTTCAACGCCTTCGTCAATGCCGCTTGCGAGAGATGCAGGCTACGCGCCGCCGCGCGGATGCTGCCCTGCTCGGCGACTGTCAGGAACGCGCGCAACTGATGGTATTTCATTGGGATTTCAAGGGTTTATACCGACAACTATAGGTAGTCACAAATTAAATTAACTGTCTTTTGGTTTTCTTTCTGACTTTATATGCTTGACCGGAAGCAGTCACGTCGAAATATCGAAATGTAATGAGGAGTTGTTCATGCTGTCAGTCGATCCCGTCATTCCCGGAATTGCCGCCATCGCGCCGGACCTTATTGCCGTGCGGCGCCAGATCCACGCGCATCCGGAACTCGCGTTCCAGGAGCGGGCAACCAGTGATCTCGTCGCGGGCCTGCTCACGCAATGGGGCTACGACGTCACGCGCGGCCTCGGCAAGACCGGCGTGGTGGGTGTGCTGAAGCTTGGCAGCGGCAGCCGGCGTATCGGCCTGCGCGCCGACATGGACGCGTTGCCCATCGAAGAGACGACAGGCCTCAGCTACGCGAGCGCCGTCCCGAAGACCATGCACGCCTGCGGTCACGACGGCCACACCGCGATGCTCCTGTGCGCCGCACGTTATCTCGCGGAAAGCCGGCAGTTTTCCGGCACGCTGACGCTGATCTTCCAGCCCGCGGAGGAGAGCTACGGCGGCGCGCGCGCCATGATCGAAGACGGTCTTTTCGAGCAGTTTCCCTGTGATGCGGTCTTCGGCCTGCACAACATGCCGGGCTACGAAACCGGCGGCATGAACTTCTGCACCGGACCCGCGATGGCTTCCGCCGACCGCGCCACGATCGTGCTGCGCGGGGTAGGCGGCCACGGCGCGTTGCCGCATCTGTCGCGCGATCCCATGCCCGCTGTCGCCGGCATCATCCTGGCGTTGCAGAGCATCGTGGCGCGCGAAGTCGATGCGCAGAAGTCAGCGGTGATCTCGGTCGGCAGCGTGAAGGCAGGCGAAGCTTTCAACGTGATTCCGCAAACCGCCGAGATGAAGCTCTCTATCCGCGCGCTCGATCCCTCGGTACGCACGCTCTTGCGGGAACGCATCACGGCGCTTGTTCACGCGCAGGCAGCGTCGTTCGGCGTGGAGGCGGATATCGACTATGAATGGGGTTATCCGGTACTGGTCAATCATCCTGACCCGACCGCTTTCGCAGCCGAGGTCGCGCAGAAGATGCTCGGCACGCAACGCGTGGATACACAAGCGCGCCCGCTCATGGGCAGCGAGGATTTCGCCTTCATGGCCGAGGTCGTGCCGGGTGCCTATGCGTGGATCGGCAACGGTGTCGAGGGCAAGGGGAGCTGCATGGTTCATAACCCCGGCTACGACTTCAACGACGACATTCTTGCCATCGGCGCGAGCTACTGGGTCCGCCTGACCGAAGCGCATCTAGTCGACTGAATCGCCGACCGAGCGATCTAGCCTTGTCCCCAACTGCAGTTTCGAGAAAAAACATGAGCATACCGACCGTATCAGGCCTCGACGTTCCTCCGGGCGCGGCGCTGGATCAGCGCAAGCAAAGCCGCGTGCGACTCGTCACCGCGGCAGCGGTCGGCAACGCGCTCGAGTTCTACGACTTCACCGTCTATGGTTTCTTCGCGCTGCTGATCGGCAAGCTTTTCTTTCCCGTGCAGGATCCAGTCGGGCAGTTGTTGCTCGCGGTCGCGAGCTTCGGCGTCGGCTTTTTCACGCGACCCGTGGGCGGGCTTGTGATCGGCATGTACGCCGATCGCGCCGGGCGCAAGAAGGCGATGGTGCTCACGCTCGGGCTGATGGCAGTCGGCACGGCAATGATCGCCGTAGCGCCGACCTACGGACAAGCCGGGATCGTAGGCCCCGTGATCCTGGTGATCGCGCGGCTCATTCAGGGATTTTCCGCGGGCGGCGAAGTCGGGGCATCGACCACCCTTTTGATCGAGCAAGCGCCGCCGAATCGGCGTGGTTTGTATGCGTCGTGGCAGTTCGCAAGCCAGGGTCTTGCCGCGCTCGCGGGCGCGTTGACCGGCGTTGCATTGACGGCCTCGCTTTCGACCGCGCAACTCGAAAGCTGGGGATGGCGCGTGCCGTTCCTGATCGGCACGCTGATCGTGCCGGTTGGCTGGTGGTTACGCAGGACGCTCGAAGAAGAGCCCGTGCACAAGCCGCAGCAAAAAGCGCCGAAGCTGCCTCTCCTCGATGTGCTCCGCGATCATCGGCGCGCCGTGCTGACCGGCCTGGGACTGACGATTGCCGGCACGTCGGCGCATTTCATCATCGTTTTCTATCTGTCGATCTACGCCGTCAAGACACTCGGCCTGCCTCCGGGAATAGCCATGCTGTCGGGCTGTGTATCGGGCGCGATTGTTTTTCTGGTCGTGCCGGTCGGCGGATACCTGAGCGACCGATTCGGGCGCAACATCCTCGCGCAAGTCTCGCGTGTCGTGCTGCTGCTCGCCATCTATCCGGCCTTCGTTGCATTGAACCGATGGCCTACGGTCACCACGCTGCTCACGGTCGTCACGCTCCTCTCATTGGTCCACGCGATCAATATTGGCGGCGTCGGCGCGATGCTCGGCGAGCTCTTTCCGCGCTCGGTGCGGGCGACCGGCGGTGCCGTGGTCTATAGCCTCGGGGTCGCGATTTTTGGCGGCTTCGCGCAATTCTTCGTGACCTCGCTGATCGTCGCGACCGGCAGTACGCTTGCGCCCGCGTGGTATGTGATCGGCGGCGGTTTGCTGGGACTGGTCGCCGTTGCGTTCATGGATGAAGGGTCGCAGAAGGCGCTGGATTGATTGGCCGGTATTCACCGGACGCAAGGCATTGAGCCAGCGTTTCCGGGCCCGCAGACATCATGGATGTCTAACCGGGCTCGAAACAAAACAGCGCTATCAATGCGGCGTCTCATTCAGGTCGTATTTCATGACCCGTCCGTGACGGCCTTCCAGATCGCGCTCGCTGCTGTACACATCGCCATCCGGCAAATGACGCTGCGCCAGGACCGCATCGAGCGCGGCGAGATCGGCGGTATCGAGCGTGACCTGCATCACGCGCAAGTGATCGGGCAAATGATCGCCGCGTCGTACGCCCACAATGATGGCCGCGACCTGTGGTTGCTGAAGCACCCAGCGCATCGCTATAGTCGGGATGGAAAGTGCATGACGCTCCGCGACTCCCTTCAGCGCGGATAAAAGCTGCTGAAACAAATCCCAGCCGCCGAAGTCGTCGATCATCAGTTTGTATTTGACGAGCGACCGGTTCTCCAGATCATCGGTCGGCTCGCTCTTGCCGAGCCAGCGTTCCGACAGGAATCCCCCCGCTACGGTGCCGTAACACAGCAACTGCATGCCCGCGCTCGCACAAAACGGCGAGAGTGCCGACGACGGCCGCTGATCCAGCAACGAATACTGAACCTGCATGCTGACGAGCGGCGTCCTGCCTTCCACAAGCTCGCGAGTGCGCGCGGTATCGAAATTGGTGCCGCCAAGATGCGCGATTTTTCCTGCCCGCTGCAACTCAGTGAGCCAGTGCGCCGTCTCGAGGTAACGCGGCACGTTGTAGTCCCACCAATGAAACTGCACGAGATCGAGACGTTCGACTCCCAGGCGAACCAGCGACCGGTCGACGGTCCCCTCGACCTGCTGTCGATCGAGCGTAGCCAGGGTCGCGAGATCGGGAACGTACTTGGTGTGAACGCGTAAATCGCGAAGACTGTCCTGGCCGTTGCGAGCAAGGTAATCGCGACGGAATTCGCCGATCAATTCTTCTACACCCGTGTAGATATCCGCGCAGTCGAATGTCGTGATACCGGCTTCGTAGTAGGCCGCCATGTCGGCGATCGCGGTGGCGCGATCGACCGAACCGTGACCACCCGCGAGCTGCCATCCGCCTTTGAGCAGACGCGAAATCGTATAGCCGGGGGCCAGCTCGATGCTGTACTGCGAACTCATTGCTGTTGCTCCGTGGAAGGAAGTTTGACGGCCGTGGTGTCGGCGTGGCTGAAGCGGCGCAGACCTGTCCGCACGATCCGGAAACGCGAGGGGCAGTTCGGATCGGGACAGGCGACTTCTGCGTCGGTGCTCATCCAGTCATTCGGATGCAGTCGCCGTTGCTTCGACGCAAGCAGCGGCAGCAGCGCCGCGAGCGAGTAGATGGAGAAACCCTGACCGGGCGGCAAATGCAGCATCTCGCCCTTCAACTCAAAGTAGTCACCCACCTTTGCGCCGCAATACAGCTTCGCCCCGTCCGGCGCGACGACCTCGACGCGCAGGTCGTATAACTCGAAAACGTCGTCCGCGGAATCAGTCGGGTGTTGCGTGGAAGGCATTGAACTCTCCTGGGAATAGCTGGCCAGCGGATATGCCGTATCGGCACTGAAAGCGATCTCGTGCAGTCACAACATACACTTCGATCGAGTGTACGTATCGTTATTTTGTACGTCAATACTGCACCGCGGAATTCGATCAACGAGAATATCCAGCCAATTTCCCGCAATTTCAGGAGAATTCTCGACGATTTATTTTTGACACGCTTGAATTTGTGTGCTGCCTGAGTGCACACTTATTCTCACAATGTGTGCAGTCAGAATTTACAGGAGGTGGCATGGACAGCAACTTTCAAGGTGAGCGAAGTCGCCCTCGTCATTGGCATCGATGGATGCTGGTCATTCCGTTCATCTGGCAGGCGCTATTGGCTCCGGCAGTGAACGACGTCCCGGTGAAACCCTTTGGCTTGCCGTTTCCCATGTTCTGGCAGATGGCGGGTATTGCCCTGGCGAGCATCGTCATCGGGCTTGTTTTCTTCATGGATCGCCGTGCAGGTGTAGAAGACGAGGAAGCGTCCTTCCTTGAGAAAACCTCTGCTTCTACGGGAGATGCGCAATGAAGATGGCAATCGTGTTGAGTATTCTGCTTGCGACGGTCGTAGGTGCAGTCGCTTACGGGCGACGCACTCGCAAGAGTGCAACCCTCGCCGAGTGGGCCGTCGGCGGACGCAGCCTGGGCACGCTGATCTTCTGGTTCATGAATGCCGGCGAGGTCTACACCACCTTCGCTGTGCTGGGTATTTCAGGCTATGCATGGGCGCTTGGCGCGCCCGCCTACCTCGCCTTCTGTTCCGTATCGATGAGTTACGCGGTCGGGTACTGGCTGATGCCCAAGATCTGGAAGGCCGGCCGGCTCGGAAAACTCGTCACACAAGCCGACTTCTTCGCAGCACGCTTTGACGCACCCTGGCTCGGCGTGATCACCGGCGTGATCGGGATCGCGTCGCTGATCGTGTATGTCCAGATCCAGTTGGTGAGCCTTGGGTTGATCGTGCAACTCACACTCGACGACGCCATCTCGAGCCGCGCGGCAACCATCGTCGCGGGGCTGCTCATGATTGCGTTCGTGTTCGTCGCGGGCATCCGCTCGGCCGCATTCGCGGCCGGCGTGAAGGATGTGCTAATGATCGTGGTGGTGGTATTGCTGAGCGCGACCGTGGCAAGCAAGGTCGGCGCAGGTTCGTTACTCGATATCTTCGGCATGGTCGAAGCGAAGCATCCGGGCATCGGCAAGTTTCCGGGACTCGACGCCAGCTCGCCCACCACTGCGATCTGGCTGATGACATCCGCGATCAACATCGCGCTCGGCAACTGGGTCTTTCCGCATCTGTTCCAGATGTCGTACTCGGCGCGAAGCGCCACATCCATTCGACGCAACGCCATCTGGCAACCGCTGTATTCGCTCGCGTATTTCTTCATCATCCTGCTGGGTTTCGCTGCGCTGCTCGCCAATACGCATCCGCCCGGCGACAACCTGAATGCCGCGTTGCTGCAGTTCGTGTCGGAGCGTTATCCGTCCTGGGTGATTGGCCTGGTGGCAGGAACCGGATTTCTGCTTGCACTCGCGCCGGGCGCCTTGCTGCTCGTCGCGGCGGGTTCGATCTTCACGCGAAATGTCGTGCGGCCGTTCGCTCCGCGTCTGAGCGAGGGTCAATCGCTGGCGTTGTCACGCGCCTCGCTGGTTTGTTTTGCCGGTGTGGCCGTCTATTTGTCGCTCGCTCAGAAGGGGTCGCTGGTCAAGATTCTCCTCGATGCGTACTCGGCCATCGGCATGCTCGCTCCCGCCGTCTTCCTCGGTTTCATCTGGAGACGCACGAGTGCGGCCGGCGTTCTGGCTGGCATGCTCGCGGGTTTCATCGCCTTGCTCGCACCGTTCTCCGCGCACTACTGGGGAACACATTGGCCGCAATGGGAACCCGGCTTGATCGCCATGGCGATCAACGCTGGCGTGACCATCCTGGTCAGCCTCGTCACGCCGGCACCCGCGCCGGCCGCCATTCGAATCGGTCTGCTGGACAGCGCCGCGCCGCCAACGACTTCTCGCACCGGCTACAAGCTCGGTGCATGAGACGCGGCCCCTGACGCGCGCTTAAACCATCCATCGCCCTATCCGCGTTTGCCCACGCCGCCATCGGAGCATGGCGAACGCGTCCTGCCTGACATCCTCGACACGCCTTCTGGAGATCGCCGTGAAAAAGAGCTGGTTCTGTATTGGCGCGTTAATCGCGTCGCCTCAAGCCGTATTCGCCCAAAGCAGCGTGACGCTTTATGGCCTCGTGACGGCAGGTGTTACTTACGTCAATAACACGGGCAAGGGGCCTGTGTACGAGTCCGAGACTTGCGCACCACCCGGATGTAATCGATGGGGATTGAAGGGCCGTGAGGATCTCGGTGGCGGTAATGCAGCGATCTTCACGCTGGAGAACGGCTTCAACATCCAGAATGGACGGCTGGGCCAAGGGGGCACTGAATTTGGCCGGCAGGCGTTCGTTGGATTGACGAATAACTACGGGACCATCACGCTTGGACGCCAGTACGATTCGCTGTCGGATACGGTCGGGATGTTTCCATCGAGTAATAATTTTGCGACCGGGTACGGTTCGCACTTCGGCGACCTGGACAACCTGAACCAGTCGATCCGCATCAACAACGTGATCAACTATGTGAGCCCGGTCTGGAACGGTCTTCAAGTCGACGGCATGTTCAGCCTCGGTGGTCAGGCAGGCGATTTCTCGACGAACCGCGTATGGGCGCTCGCCGGTTCGTACACCGCGGGGCCGTTCGCGTTCGCAGCCGGTTACCTCGATATCAACACGCCCGCGACGAACGCGAACGGAACGGGCGGTGTCTATGCGTCGAACGGCAACTACGTGGGTTCGCTAAGCAACTACGTTGCTCTACAGGATGCGAACGCCATGAAGGTTCTTAGCGCCGGCGCGTCCTATTCGATTGGGAATGCGAACGTAGGCGTGGTCTATTCGCATACCGTCCTGAAGAACAGCCAGTATTTTGTCGCCAATGGTTTCGCCAACGCCGGAACCGGCAGCGATTTCAAACTCGACAGCTATGAAGTGACGGCCACGTATCGCTTTACGCCTGCGCTGCTTGTGGGAGGCGCTTATATCTACAACGCGGGCAAGGCGGATTACGAGGGGCTGAAGCCGACCTTCCAGCAGATCAACCTGGGCGCCAACTATTCGCTTTCGAAGCGCACCAGTCTCTTCGCCGTGGCCGTGTTCCAGAAAGCGGGCGGAGACGGCATAGCACCCGTATTCAACTCGGCCGGCGCTAACGTGGGCCGGACAGCGATAGCGGAAATCGCCGGTGCCGGAGTTGACTCGAGCTCGGCGAAACAGGTGCTTGTGTCGGTGGGAATCACGCACACGTTTTGAAACGCCGCTGCCGAGAGTGGCTCACACTCCACCCGGTTTTGACGTTAGATTCGCCGCATTGAAAGCGGACCGCAACCAGCTCTCAAACGTCATCGCAGCTTGCGAGCTGGTGTTATAGCCTCTCGATCGAACCAGGTAATAAGACGTCACGTCAATGCTGAACCGTGCGTCGTCGAAAGGCGCGATAAGCCGTCCGTCTCTCAGTTCCTCCGCGGCCAGAACCTCGCTTTCAAGTACGACGCCAAGACCGTCGACTGCAGCCTCGATCGCCATGACCGACCGATCGAGCCAGAGTTCGTTGTCGGGCCGGACTTCCTCGTCGCAAACCCGCCTCAAGTACTCCGACCATGTCAGCCCGTTGGACGAATGAATCAGCGTGGTCCGCAAAAGATCCCGTGGATTCTTCAGCGCGAGTGTGGTGGCTAGCACAGGGCTGCACAACGGGCGCAGCCGCTCAACCAACAAGGGCTCGACATCGAGCTTCGAAGTATGCGGATGACCATAGGCGATCGCGATATCGAATCGAGTCGTCTCGAGGTCGTCATGATCGGACAGCGTGGATAGCCGGATCCTGATTTCCGGATTGGCGCGCAGGAATTCCGGAAGCCTGGGTTGCAGCCACTTGGCGGCGAAACTTGGACCCGATGCAACCACCAGATAGCCTCGCTGCGACTGTGGCGCGACCAGATTAGTGGCGTCGGCGATCACACCGAACGCGCGTTCAATCTCGCGGGCGTAGGTGCGCCCCGCAGCCGTGAGAACGGCTCGCCCCGGATGCCGTTGAAACAACGGCACACCCAAAAAATCCTCGAGTTGCTGGATGTGGTGACTGACCGCTGACGGCGTGACCGCGAGCTCTTCCGCGCCGAGCGCAAAGCTTCCCCTTCGTGACGCCGCTTCGAACGCAAGCAGCGCCTTGAGCGGGGGCAGGCGGGATTTCGTCGTGCTTCTAGTTGAGCTCATTTCACGAGGTGCTGAGTTATATGCGTTGGCGCCGGTATTTTCGCCTGCCTATGATCTTTTCTGACGGCGGTCAGCAAGAGCAAGTCGTATGCCAAATGTTGTACTTCGACGAGCATGGCGCCGACGGCGGTCGTCCGATGTGTCGGCCGATGTGATGCTACGCAACCCAGATTATCCCGCCAATGATGAGATATGGCCGGATAACGAGCCAACGGAGTGAACGATGAAAGAAGGACTTCTGCAAGCATCCCGCGACTTTTTGGTCAGATACGGCGGCGACGCCTTCCCGAACTTGTTCACGTCCGCCAAGGGCACTATCGTAAAGGACAGCAACGGACGTGAATACCTGGACTTCACTTCAGGGCAGATGTGCGCCACGATCGGGCACAACCATCCGGCGATTGTCGAAGCCGTTCACCGGGCAGGCGAAAAGGCCTTCCACATGTTCAGCGGCATGATTCCCGAGGTCGTGGCTGAACTCGGGCAGACGCTTGCACGCGACTGGTTGCCTGGCGATATCAAGAAGACGATCTTCATCAACACCGGGTCTGAAGCGACGGAGGTCGCGCTGCGCATGGCGAAGATGTACACCGACGGCTATGAAGTCCTGGCTCTGGGTGGTTCGTGGCATGGCATCACGGGCGGTGCGAGTACCGTGTCCTTCGCGAGCGACCGCAAGGGATACGGCGTTCCCGCACCCGGCGTGTTCCTGATTCCCGAGCCGAATTCGTATCGCCCATACATTCAGGGGGCAACGCCGGAAGAATCGGCACTGGCAAACCTGAACCTAGCACTGAAGATGTTCGACATGCAGTCGAGCGGCCGGGGCGCGGCGATCATTGTCGAGCCCGTTATCAGCGCGGGGGGTGTCCTGGTGCCTCCGCGTTCATTCATGCAAGCACTGCGCAAGGCGGCAGACGACCGCGGCATGCTGCTCATTTTCGATGAAGCGCAAACGGCATTTGGCCGTATAGGAACCCGGACCGGATCTGAATTTTTCGATGTCGTTCCCGACATCATGACTATGTCAAAAACGCTCGGTGGCGGCTTACCGCTCGCTGCGGTATCGACGACCGTAAAGATCGAAGAAGTCCTCCACCAGAAACACTTCACGTTTTACACAAGCCACGTTTCAGACCCGCTGACGGCCGAAGTTGGACTTGCGGTCTTGAAGGTGATCAAGGAAGAAAACCTCATTGCGCGCTCGAACGAAATGGGGGGCTACCTGCGTAGCCGCCTTGAAAAATTGCAGCGGCGCTATGAGGTGATCGGCGACATCCGGGGCGCGGGCCTTCTGCTTGGCGTCGAACTGGTGACCGACCGGGCATCGCGCAATCCGGCTCACGAACTCGGTGCAATGACGACCAGGAAATGCTTTGAAAACGGTCTGAGCATGAATATTCGCCGTCGGCCGGAACGCGGCTCCGTATGGCGCATTGCGCCTCCGCTTACGGTTTCAACGGACGAGATCGATCGTGCGGTGGACATCCTCGACAAGGCGTTGCGCGACAGTCTCGATGAGACAGCAATCGCGAAAGCTGCCTGAGCTTTGCGATCAGGATCGAACGGATTTCATTCAATACTGGGGAAACCATGAAGCACACTGCGGCGAGACATTGGCTAGTCATTGCGGCCGTTACCGGCTTTGGACTTACTGCGCCCGCGGTGCACGCGGAAAGTCCGACACTGGAAAAAATCCGTTCGTCCAACACGCTTACGCTTGGCTATCGCGAATCGTCGATTCCGTTTTCTTTTCTTGGTGCGGACCAAAAGCCGGTGGGTTTCTCGCTCGACCTTTGCGCCGCGATTGCGGAGAAGTTAAAGGCGGATCTGAAGATGCCGAGGCTAAATGTCGCCTATCTCGCGGTCAGTGCGGCAAACCGGATACCGCTCCTGCAAAACGGCACGATCGACATTGAATGTGGAAGCACCACCAACACAGCCGAACGCCAGCAGCAGGTCGGGTTTTCGGTCGCCACCTTCGCCGGCGCGCCGACCTGGCTGACGACCGCATCATCGGGTATTACAGACGAGAAAGGGCTTCAAGGTAAGACGGTCGTGATGACGCAGGGTTCGCTGAACCTGGGTCTCGCCATGAAGATCAATAGCGATCTAAAGCTCAATATGACGATTCTTCAATCCAAGGAGCAAGCCGAATCTCTTTTATTGCTGCGCACAGGACGCGCTTCGGCATGGTTTGAAGACAACATTCTGGAGGCAGGTCTCGTCGCCGGATCACCTGAACCCAAGACATTTCGATACCTGCCAAACGCAAGCGGGCAGGTCTATTACTACGGCTTGATGATTCCAAGGAACGACCCGGAATTCAAGTCTCTGGTGGATGGCGCCCTACGCGCTCAAATGGCATCCGGGGAATTTTCAAAGACTTACACCAAGTGGTTCACCCAGCCCATTCCGCCCCACGGACAGAACCTTGCGTTGCCCATGAACGAAGCGCTCAAGGCTCGCGTAGCGGCGCCCAGCGATTCTCTTACCCCGTAGCGCTGCAGCCCGCGTAAGCCGTGACCGGCTAAAGGCGGACCGTTTCAATGGGTCTTTGCCTCAAGACATTCACATCATCTGGCCGTCGACCTGTTACCCGATGTGGCCCCCGTCGCGGGCGCCCTTTCAGTGAGGGAAAAGCAATGCAAGTGCTCTTTGACCAGGCAGCCGACGGTGGCACCTACCTTGGCTGGTTGATGTCCGGCCTTTTCTGGACTTTGCTCCTGTGGTTTGTTTCCGGCGTGCTCGCGTTCGCCATAGGCATTGGCGTCGGTGCGGCTCGCACCGTCCGCCATCTTCCACTGCGAATTGCGGCGCGGCTTTATGTTCAGGTGTTCCGCAATGTCCCGCTCCTCGTGCAAGTGTTCCTTTGGTACTTCGTCCTTCCCGAAGTAATCCCAACCACATGGGGAAGTGCAATCAAACAGATCGCGCCGCCCTGGGCCAGTTTTTATCCCGCCGTAGCCGGACTTAGTTTGTACACGGCATCACGTATTGCGGAACAGGTTCGCGCCGGCGTCAATTCTCTCTCCGATGGCCAGAGAAAAGCAGCAGACGCGCTTGGCTTGACCGCCTTCCAGACTTACATCCTGATTCTATTGCCGCAGGCACTTCGCATAACCATTCCAACGCTGACCAGCGAAGCACTTGGCCTCCTCAAAAATACGTCCGTCGCGCTGACGATCGGCCTGCTTGAGATCACTGCCCGGGCGGCACAGATCAATGAGTTCACGTTCAGGACGTTCGACGCGTTTGCGAGTGCAACCGTTCTGTACTTGCTAATCGCGCTCGTGTTGCATCAAGTCGCGTTTCAGGTGGAGCGGATCCTTCGTATTCCTGGAATGAGCCCAAACAATACCCCCAGAATGTAGGTGACCTCATGTCCTTTGACTTCGCTGCTGTCGTCAACGCTACTCCGTACCTGCTGCAAGGACTGCTCTTTTCCGTCGAGCTCACGCTGGTGGCCATGATTGGCGGAATGCTGTTAGGGACGTTCATGGCAATCATCAGGCACATGGGCGTGCCGGTCGCTGCCGAGGCCGTTCGCGCATACGTCACCCTGATGCGTTCCATTCCCCTGATCCTTGTTCTTTTTTGGTTCTTCTTTCTAGTTCCACTGTTGCTTGGTCACCTGACGCCCACCGGCCACTCGATACCGCTCGGCCCAAGGTTCACCGCTTTTATTACCTTTACCCTTTTTGAATCTGCTTACTATGCGGAGATTGTGCGGGCCGGACTTAAGGCAATCGACAAAGGGCAATATGAAGGCGCAAAGGCTCTTGGTCTTTCCACCTCATCCATGTATTGGAGTGTTGTCGTTCCGCAGGTTTTGCGGGCAACCGCACCAATAATCGTGTCGCAGACAATCATCCTGTTTCAGGACACGGCACTGGTGTATGTGCTGTCTCTTACCGACTTCCTCGGCGCGGCGGCAAAGATCGCTCAGCGCGATTCGAAACTCGTGGAATTTTATTCGACGGTCGCGGTTGTCTATCTGCTCATTTGCTCGATAGGGTCTGAGCTCTCGGAACGCTTCCGGAAAAAACAAGGGCAGCGTTCATCCAACGGCAGGCTCGAACGCGCAAAACGCATGTTCGGCCTTGCCCGTCCTTAAATCATCGTTACCTTCAAGGTCTGACCATGGATGACGCATTTTCAACTCAAAACGAAATCCTTCAGATCGAAGGGCTTGAGCAAAGCTATGGAGCGATTTCTGTCCTGAAGGGCATCGATCTTCGCGTCAAGAAAGGAGAACGGATCGTCATATGCGGTCCATCGGGTTCGGGCAAGTCGACGTTGATCCGGTGTATCAATGGACTTGAGACATTCAAGTCCGGAACGATCCATGTAACCGACGTGCATAACGGTGAGCGCTTGAGACAGCTCAAGGATATTCGTCGCGAAGTAGGCATGGTCTTTCAGAGTTTCAATCTGTTTCCGCATTTATCGGTGGTTGAAAACTGCATGCTGGCACCCGTCAAAGTGCGCGGCGTGAAGAAGACCGAGGCACGAGAAAGAGCGCTTTATTTTCTGAATAAGGTCCAGGTCCTCGATCAAGTGAAAAAATATCCCGGGCAGTTATCGGGCGGACAACAACAACGGGTCGCGATAGCACGTGCGTTATGCATGCAGCCTTCCATCATGCTCTTCGATGAACCAACCTCGGCGCTCGATCCGGAAGTCGTGCAAGAGGTGCTGGCCACCATGGTTGGCCTTGCAAAAGAAGGAATGACGATGATTTGCGTCACACACGAAATGGGGTTCGCGCGAGAAGTCGCCGATCGCGTTATTTTGATAGACAGGGGGAAAATCGTTGAAGAAGCAGCGCCTGCACAATTTTTCGACACGCCCCGGCACGAACGCACGAGGGCATTTCTCGGCCGCGTGCTTCGCGGACATCCCGAAACGGCGCGAGGACTGGCGCATAGCTGAGCAGCGACCGTCGCGAGACCCGCAAGACCCCTCAGGGATTCGGCGGCGTAACCGACAAGATGATCTCAGTTTGTTTATCCGACTCATTCCGGTAACGATGGGCCAGCCGTCCGTCGAAGGAAACGCTCTCACCACTGACGACGGTGTAGTCGACACCGGCAATCTCCGCGATGAGTTCGCCCGCAACCACATAGACACACTCCGTTGAAGCGTGACCGCGTGGCTCCTCGGCGGATGTCTGGCCGGGATCGAGCACTGCCCGCAGCACTTCGAGTTGACCGTTGCCGGCGGTCAGCCGTTCATAGGTCACTTGCCCCATGGGGGCGATCAGTCTTGCGCGGTTGCCGGGCCGGCTGATCCACACAGACGGCGCCGCTGTTGCGGCAAAAAGCGACGCGACGGATTCGCCGAATACGCCGGCTAGTCGCCGCATGGTTTCCAGGCTGGGATCGGTGACGGATCGTTCGACCTGGCTCAATAACGTTGCGGATACGCCTGCCTGACTCGCCAGGTCGCGCAACGACAGGCCGTGGGCAGTGCGCAATTCCTTAAGTCTCTCGCCAATCACGATGTAGCCACCCGCTTTGTAAAGTCTCTATGAACAAAATAAGTATATGGAGGCCACCGCGGGTGGTCAAGCGAGCGCCAGGGCGGCCCGGCAAGGTCTGCCCGATACGCCACTACATTAGCCTACGCGGGTAAGCCGTCGTCTCGCGAGCGCGATGGCTTGGCATCACATGTGCAGTATTTCTTCACAACAGGCTCAGGCGAGCGCGCCACGTTCTGAAGAACCGCGTGAAGGGAAACATCACGCGGAACCGGCATGAAACAATGCCCGATAAAAGCCGCATATCACTTGAACCGGTAGTTCACGGCGGCGAGGAAATTCAATTCGGTCCGGCGTTCGGTGATCGGGCTATTCCCTGCATTGTGCTCAAGCCGGCCGGCCGTCAGCGAGACCGAACCCACCCATTTCTTCGAGAAATCGTAACTGACGTAGGTATTCAGATGGATGTCCCGGATGCCCGAACTGGTGCCATACACCGGCAAGCCGGACGCAGCGCTTTGACTGGCCGACACGCCAAACAGCGTACGGTTATAGACGGCATTAGCCCAGGTCACGCCCGGTCCAACAGACACCAGCAGCTTCGACGTCAACGGCATATTTGCCACCAGATCGCCACTCACAAGCAAACCCTGCCCCGTGCCCGCGATGTCCTGATAAGCCGCGACCGAACCTGTCAGCAGCGACACCGAATAGTCGGCAAACACCTTCAGCTTCGGACCGTAGTGCACATTACCCAGGCCGCGCAGGCGCGGATCGTCGGACTCGTTACGCGATTGAAAATCGAAGCTGATGGCCGTGCCGAAATGGTAAGCCGGTCCTTTCAGGAGATTGATGCCGAGCACGTCGAGACCTTGCGAGAAGATCCGGTCGTTGTAGGAGATATCGAGCGATGGCAGCGGCAAAACCTGGAACGAACGCGAACCAGGGTATTTCGGTGAAACCATCAGCGCAGGGCCGACCGAGATTTTCCATGGATCGGCGACGCTCGTATCGGGGGTGGCGCTTTGCTCGTCGGCGACGGCGTTCGTGACCCAGACACACGTGAAAGAGACTAGGGTGCAACGGCAAAAATCGGCAAACTTCACTGCGGGTTCCCTGGCATGTCGAGTCCTTAGGGCTCGTGTGGACTGAACGTCATCAACGGCTTGGCTTGGTCGCCCGCACCACTCGCCGCTTCGTTCAAGCGCAAGAATACGCCAATCTTCCGCGTGCCGATTTTCCGCCAGCCGTTAATCGCACCGCGCGACCTCGCGCCGCTCGGCATTGTGCATCGGAAAGTCTGCGAACGCACAGCTCATGAGGCCATGCAGCGCCGCGTTGCCAACGGGATCGCGATCCGCATGCGTCACGCTCACCTGGTAACCGACCGCCCCGCTCGTACGCTCGACAAACTGGATCGTCAGCGCGTGGACGTAGCGTTCGCGTCCAAACCAATCCTTCTGCGGCGCCACGTCGTCGCAGGCGCTCTCCGGCGCGCCCGTGCACGCGGCACGCACACGCACCGCTTGCGGGCGTGTTGCATAACCCAGCTTCACGAGATAGTCCGCGCGGTTCGGAGGCACCGGCCGAAAGCCCTTGGCGGCCAGCGCTTCATCGAGCCAACCGGCGGGCGCCGCGTTGGTCGCGACATCGCCCTGAGGCTCCATACTCAACGATTGCAGCGCATAGGTCTTGACGCTGCTCGTCGCGAAATCGCCTCCAAGTTTGTCGCGATATGCACTGATCCGCACCGGCGGCTCGCTGGCGCAACCGGTGAGAAGCGCGAGAAGAAAAACGGCACCTGCTATCGATCGTATGTTCACTTCGTTCCTCGGAAAACGTTTATTGCTTTTGTGCAGCGGGTTCGTCGTCGCTCGCTTCACGCGGCTCAACGGTCTGCGCGCGCAAGGTGATCGTCACGGTCGTCCCCCGGTCCGGCGCGCTTTTAATGGCGATCTCGCCTGCGTGGCGGCTGATCACGGTCTTGACGAACGCCATCCCGAGCCCGGTTCCGTCGCTCGGCGGCTGACCATCGAGATGAAAGCGCCGAAAGCGTTCGAACAGATGCGCCTGCTGCTCGAGCGCAATGCCGTAACCCATGTCCTGCACGACGCACACGATCGCCCCCGGCGTCTCGCTGACGATGCAGCCCACACGCGTGGCAGGCGGGCTGTATTTCACCGCGTTGCTCAGCAGGTTGATGAGCGCGCGTGTCATCAGGGACCGGTCGGCCAGGACCCAGAATGCTTCGCCTTCGCTTTCGCAACGCACCTCAATGTCCTTCGCGTGCGCGAGCGGCCAGATCTCGTCGCTGGCGTCGATCGCAAGTTCGTGCAGGTTCAGCAGTTCGAGGCTGTAATGCTGCGACTCGGCGCGCGCAAGTTGCACGAAGTCATCGGCTAGCGCGAGCGTGCGCCGTGCGTAACGTTCGACGCGCTCCATCAGGTCCATCGCGCGCGTGGAGTCGATGTGCGGCCGCTCGGTGTCGAGCAGCGCGAGAATCGACGCCTGCGGCGAGCGCATGTCGTGCGACAGCAGATGCAGCATGTCGTCGCGCTGGCGCTCGGAGGCATGCAGCGCGGTGATATCGACCCAGCTCGCAATCCACCCAAGCGATCCGCCCGCGCTCGTCGTGCAGGGCGCATAACGCAGCATATGGTCGCGCCCATGACGATCGCGCACTTCGATGCCGTGCATCATGACCTCGGCGTGACGCTCGACACGCGGATCGAGCATCGCCGGCCATGACATGCCGCTCGGCAGCGCGCCGCTGCTGTCCTCGTCGACCAGGCGCACGAAGTGGAAGTCGCTGAAGATCTGCACGATCGACATATCGTTGAAACGCACGGGGCCGAAATGCAGCCGCGCGGGATCGTTGACCATCAGGATGCGGCCGTCGCGGTCGCAAACCATGATCGGCTCCGGCAAACTGTTCAGGCTGTCCCAGATGAACTGCCGCATATTGCGCTGGCGCTGCACGGCCTGGCGCGTGAGTGCGATCAGGCGCTCGAGCAGATCGCCCGCCGCGCCCTGGGGTTTCTGCTCGGCCCCGGGCAGCAGGTTGGGCTCGGCGGCAAGCAGGCGCAGCTCCTGTCCGAGATAAGACATGGCGACCTCGAGACGCCGCCAGCTCCACAGCAGATAGATCAGCGCAAGACCGCCGAGCGCCGGCACCGGCGAGAGCCAGCGCGAGCGCAGGTACACCATGCAGGCGCTGGCAATCAGACTGGCGCAGGCCAGCGCAATGGTAAGTATCAGCGACTGGAACGGCGACATCACCAGCAGGCCCGCGAGCAGGATGCCTATCGGCATGAGGCTCGTCCAGCCGGCCGCCCTGTCGCTGACCGGTTCGATGGCGCGGCCGTCGAACAGCGCATCGAGGATGGTCGCGTAGATGTCCACGCCCGGCAGCTCGCCCACATCGCCTGAAATCGGCGTGGCAAAGCGGTCGCGCAGACCTGCCGCCGTTGCGCCGACCAGCACGATCTTGCCCGCGAAAAATTCAGGCGGAACCGAGCCTTGCATCGCGGCCGCGAACGACACCCGCGGATAATCCAGCGACGTGCGCGAAAACGGAATCATCATCCGGTGCGCACGTTTCAGCTCTCCTGCGCCCGCCGGACCTGACGCCGCGAACACCGCATCGGCCGCCGCCGGTTCGATGCCGGGCAGCGGCGCATCCGGGCCACGCATCGCTCGATAAACCGGCACCGTGATGCTCGGCCACCAGTTCTTGCCGCTGCCCTCAAACAGCGAGACGCTGCGCACGATGCCGTCCTGATTCACTTCCAGATCGATATGACCCACACCCGCCGCCGCCGCGCGCAACACTGGAACGGGTTCGACCGCCGCGGGCTCGTTCTGGTTGACGGGCAGGCGATCGACGAGAAGCGGCAGATAGGTCGGCACGTGCTTCATTGCCTGGGCGAAAGCGGCGTCGCCGGGAGAAGGCTCGGTGAACAGCACGTCGTAGGCCACGCTGGCCGGCTTCGCCTTCGCGAGTTGATCAAGCAGCGCCGCGTGAGTCTCGCGCGGCCACGGCCAGCGCCCGAGTTCCGCGATGCTCTCGTCGTCGACCGCAACGATCACAATGCCAGCCGACGGACGGCTCGCCGAGTGCGACAGCAACTGATCGTAGATCAGGAAACTTGCGCGTTCCGTCAACGGGCTCACGACGCCGCAAAGTACGGCGGCAACGCCCACCGCGCCGATCAGCATCCACTCGATGAAGAAGCGCTTGCCTATTGTCGGTCCCGGCCAGCGCAGGTCGCGAAAGGGGAAGCGCCATGGCATGGGTCGCGCCTACCGCGTTTGAGTGAACGACCGGATTTCGCTCGGGATCGACAGGAGCCGGCCGTTTTCGAAGGTATCGACAACAATCGTCCAGTAGTACTTTCCGGGCGCCAGATGCGCCACCGACATCTCGCCGCCCGACACGTCGAGCAAGTCGATGAGCGGCGCGCTCAGGTCCGCATGACTCGACAGGATGAAGCGATACCGCGCGCCCTGCCCGTTGCCGTCCACATGCCAGCGGAACACATAGCCATTACCTTCGATAGGCGTAGCCGCCGCGTTGGTCGTATCGAGATGGCGGTTGAACGTGAAAACCTGCGGCAAACCGTCAATGCCCTGCGTGTCCGTGGCCGAGACACGCACAAAATAGTTGCCATCGGGAATGTTCTCGAACGCTGCATGCAGGCCGGCCGTGCGCTGGTCGCGAAGCAGGTCGAGAAAATCGGCATCGGTCGCGATTTCCGTACGATATGCACCGGCGCCATCGACCGGCGTCAGGTCGAATGCAACTTGCGACGCGCGCTGCAGCTTGTCCGGATCGACGATGCCCGGCGGGTCGAGCAGCCGCATCGACGCGCCCGCGCTCTGGCCCGTGCGAGTCACGTTGCCGTAGCCGGCCAGAACAAGTGTCTGCGCGCCGCCCTGAACCGGTAGCGGGGCGGCGTTATCGGCGCCTGCTCCGTCCACGCCGATCTTGCCCGCCAGCACCTCGACGGTGGTCGCGTCTTGCCCGGCCAGGTAGTTCACCCGGAAACGTGTGCCGCGCACACCTGCCACCACCGACGGCGAACTGACCCGGAACGAGTCGCGCGGATTCTTGAACGGCGTGACTTCTGTCGTGACCTCGCCTTCCTTCAGGTCGAACTGGCGTTCAACCGCGCCGGTCAGCACCGTGGTCCGCAATCGTCCGATCTGGATACGGCTGCTCGACGGCAACACGACGTGCGAACCGTCGGGCAACGTCATGGACACGAACGCGTCGCGACCGGTCTGGATTTCGTCGCCCTCCACCAGCAGCGTCCCCGCGCTCAACGGCACGGGTGGCGCGCCCGCCGCTCCTTCTTTCTCGACGCTGCCACGGACCGCCACCACTTGCGCCGTCAGCAACTTCTGCCTGAGGCGTGAGGTGGGTATGGAGAGACGGCTGTTGATCTGCAAGTGGCGCGGATTCGCAACGTGATTGATGTCGCGCAACAGCCGCCAGTCGTCGGGACTGTGCATATAGCGGTCCGCGAGCGTGTAGAGCGAATCGTCGGCATGTACCACATACGGCGTCATGTCCTGCGGCGGCACGCGTTTGGCGTGCGCTGGCTGGATCGAACAGACGATCGCAACGATGCCGGCCACCGTCATTGCGGTTTCCAGTCCCGTACGCGGGCGTTGATGAGCCGCCAATCCGCGCCTGCTTTTATGGAACCCGTTCACGGCGATTCATTCCCCACTTTTTCCAGCCGGTAGCCGTAGCTATAAATGGGTGTTATGCGGTATCCGTTTTGAGGCCGCAACACCAGCTTGGAGCGAATCTGCGAGACATGGGTATCGATTGTCCGCGAGGGGATATCCACGTCCTGCCGCCAGACCGATTCGCGGATATGGCTGCGTGACAGCGGCCGCGACAGGTTGCGAAAGAGCAGCAGCGCAAGCTCGAATTCCTTTTGCGTCAGCGTGGCCGGCGCTTCGCTGACCAATGCGGTCTGGGTAGTGAGATCGAACCGATAAATGCCGTACGTTTCCTGGGTCGCCTCGTGCTGCTGCATGTAAATCCGCCGCAACAACGCTTCCACGCGGGCGAGCAGCACCGGCCGCGACACCGGTTTGAGGATGTAGTCGTCCGCACCCGCATTGAGCATCTGGACGATATCGGCTTCAACGCTGCGGCTCGTCAGGAAGAGGACCGGCAGATTCGTGGTGAGGTTTTTCCTGACCCATTGCAGTACGACGTCGCCCGGCATTTCCGGCATGTTCCAGTCGAGCAGCAGCAGGTCGTAAGGCTGACGCCTCAGCTCGTGGATCAGGCTCTTGCCGTCCATAAACACCTGGCAGAGGTGCCCGGCCGCGGTCAGTGTCTGAGCCACAAACTCCGTCTGGCTCAGGTCGTCGTCCAGCACACAAATCCGCATTGCCATATCCCGTTAAATAGTCAAGACGGCCTTGTCGTTTATTTTGCTTAACGCCGAATACCAATACAGCCCATGCGGATTATCGCGTTCGTTTTATTATACTTTTTACTGCGATTCAACGCATTTGAACCAGCATCCGGTCAAAGCTTTTCATGACATGATCCCACGCCGCATCCGAGTAATCCTCACGCGCCCGCGCGCACATGCAGGCAAATGCCATCAATCGCCGCGCCGTCTGTTCGCAATAAGTCAGCGGCATTAGGGTAGCTTCATCTTCGTGAAGTCCCGCAAATTGATCCTGAGTGCGGTCCGCCGAACGGTTCAATGTCTTCAGCCGTGCTCGCAAAATATCCGCCAGCCACGGCATCTCGGCCGCGCATGAATCGCTGTAAGCCTCTATTGCCGCACGCGCATGCGAATCCGACGCGAGATCGAGCGTCACATGACGCAAGCTATCGGTCGATTGACCCGGCTGGATTTTCGACTTCCACGCAAGCGGGCCACCACTGGATTTATTCAACATTCGAAGCACCCGGCACTGTCCTGTTACCTGACATAAACAATCGGTCTGGATACGTTGGATTCCCCACGTCTCGTTTCTTGCATTCCGGCCTAATCGGACTCCACGAGATCGCTCAAAAGCGATCGCACCGCGACGTCCTGCATATGGCTCAGACCGGAATCCCGTAGCGTCAATAAACGGTTGCGCCAATAGTTCGCGTGAAAAATCGCGCCATCGGCTCCTGTCGCAAGACAACGAGACATGATCGCCTCAATATGTACTATTTCCGCGTCGATAATTACGGACGCACGATTTCCCTGGTATTGCGTTTTGGTATTCACTGATATCCCCGAAATCTGACATCTTGACCGTGTGGCGAACCAGCCTCTCAGTGCTGAGTAAAACAGCTCGCCTTCGTGGGATGGCATTCCTTGGCGCATAACGCCCGAAGTGTTTTTTCCCACTGATTTTATTTATCGAAGGACAAACCAGAACTGTCTTTCGATGATGCACTTTACCGCCAATCACTACGCCATTTAACCTACTTTTCAGTATTTAACACTTCATTCGCCCGGCATCGGCATGCATGTCAAAGCGGTGCCGCAAACACCGCATTTGCGTGTGCGGTAAGTTAATTGTCAGTCTATGCCCCGCCCTATTTCCGTGTCCGTACGCCGCATATCACAGGGTGTTCCCTAACAACCATTGTGCTCGCGGCGTTTAAAATTCGTCGGCGCAGATCTCATCGATTTATCAACTCTTATCAACTCCTTACGGTCACTCATGAAATCTTTCTTGCTGATGCTGTCCGCATTCGCGTTCATCGGCGGCGTTGCTGCCGCGGCCACCGTCCAGGCCGCTGAACTGCGTGTCATGAGTTCCGGTGGATTTACCGCCGCCTATAAGATCCTCGGGCCAAAATTCGCGGCGGCAAGCGGCAATACCCTCGACACCGCCCTGGGTCCGTCAATGGGAAAAGCGCCCGAAGCCATTCCGAACCGGCTGGCCAGAGGCGAACCGGCCGACGTGGTGATCATGGTGGGTTACGCGCTCGACGACCTCATCAAGCAAGGCAAGGTCATGCCCGGTTCGCGCGTCGAACTCGCCGATTCCGCTATCGGCATGGTGGTTCGCGCCGGTGCGCCGAAGCCGGACATCGGCACGGTGGCGGCTTTGAAGGAGACGCTGCTGCACGCGAAGTCGGTCGCCTATTCCGACAGCGCGAGCGGCGTGTACATACAGAACGAGTTGTTCAAGCGCCTGGGAATCGAGGACCAGATCCGGCCCAAGGCCACGATGGTGCCGAAGATTCCGGTGGCGTCGGTGGTGGCTACCGGTGACTACGAACTCGGCTTCCAGCAGGTGAGCGAACTGCTGCCCGTGCCGGGCGTGACGTTCGTGGGCAAGATTCCCGAGTCGGTACAGTCGATCACGCGATTCGCGGGCGGCATTCCGGTAGGCGCACAACATCCGGCCGAAGCAAAGGCGCTGCTCGACTATCTCGCTTCGCCGGACGCAGTGCCGGTCGTCAGGCAGACGGGGCTCGATCCTGTCACACCGCGGTGAACGGGGCCTGCTAATGTATCGGTCGGGCCCGGGTTATTGGAGAAGCAGAGCATGTTGACGAGCGTCGAACAACTGGAAGAAATCTACGGCAAGCCGAACGAGCGATCGGTGCGCAAGGAGATTTCGTACATCAGCAAAGACTATGCGGCGTTCATCCTTGCATCGCCGTTCGTGATGCTCGCGTCGGCGGGAGAAGACGGGCTCGACTGCTCGCCAAAGGGCGATGCAACGGGTTTCGTTCGTATCGTCGATGCCCATACGCTCGCCATACCCGACCGCCCGGGCAATAACCGCATCGACACCCTCAGGAATCTCGTGCACGATCCGCGCGTGGCCTTGCTGTTCCTCGTGCCGGGCGTGGGAGAAATGATGCGCGTGAACGGCCGTGCATCGATTGCCGACGACAGCGATCTGCTCGCCTCATTCAGCGTCAATGGCAAAGCGCCGCGCACGGTGATCCTGGTGCATGTGGAATCCGTGTATTTCCATTGCTCGAAGGCGGTGGTGAGATCGGACTTGTGGAATGGCGAGAAACACGTCGACCGTTCGACCTTGCCCTCGGCCGGCGCGATGCTGCAGAACGTAAGCGACGCCAGTTTCGATGGCGACGCCTACGATCGCGCACTGCCGGGACGCCTCAAGACCGATTTGTACTGACCCAGTCGCCGCAAGCCACCGTGCATTGCAGACCCGACATGCGGCCGGCTTCGTCGATGGCAGCTTCCAGCGCGGCGAACGGAAAGGTCTTCAGTTCGACCGACTCCAGCGGCAACTGGCCCGACGCGACCAGCGCAACCAGCGCGAGGTAGTCGGCGGGCGTGTACATGAAGTGGCCGATCAGCTCCCAGTTGTGCAGGAGCATCTCGCCATAGGGAATCGGCAGGTCAACCAGCATGCTACCCATCAGCACGAGGCGTCCCCCGCGGCGCAAGCTCCTTAGCGTGGCTAGCGTGGCGTTGGCATCGCTGGCATTGCCGACCATGTCGAAGGCGAGGTCCGCGCCGCCGCCCGCAGCCGAGCGGATAGCAGCCACGTCCTGCGCAGCATCGCCCGAGAGCACGACCGGCGCCACGCGGCCTCGTCCGAGTTCAACGAGCGCCTGCAGCGTCCCGGCACGCCTGCCGAGCGCGACCACTCTGCTTGCTCCCATCGCCAGCGCGGCGAGCACCGCCGCCGAGCCGAAATAACCGGTCGCGCCGTTGACAACGACGGTCTCGCCCGCCGCCAGCCGCCCGCGCCGCAAACCGCCGAATGGCACCACGAACTTGCCCAGCATTGCGAGGCGCTCGGCGGGGAGATCGTCGAGTCCGTCGAGCGGGATCAACGTCGACGCCGGGAATTCCGCCACTTCGCGCAAAGTGCCATCCGGAAATTCGGCCATCATCGGCGCGCTGTCGGGACCGAGGCCGGTCAGCGCGATCAACACTTGCGCCGGTTCACGTACCGTTTCATTCGCAACCCAATATGGGTTCACCGCAACACACTGACCGACGCGAAACGACATCACGCCGTCGCCGACCGCGGCCACGCGACCAACGCCGTTCGTTCCCGGCGAGAACGGTCCCGGCGGATACGCATACGGCAATTTGCCTTCAACGTGGGCGCGCGTGTAGCTGAGCAGCGGCACCGCTTCCATCCGGACCGCCACCGCGTTGCGGCGCGGCGCCGGTTCAGCAATGTCGCGCAACGCCAGCGGCGCACCGGGTTCATCGAGCATCCAGGCTTTCATCTGTATTCCCCTAAGGTCGGTTGGACAGTTGAACTCTAGGTGCCAGGTACGTATTCTTGAAATCAATTACTTGAATGCGACCTATCAACATGATTGATCTTCGCGGTATCGACTTGAATCTGCTTGTCTCGCTCGATGCGCTGCTCGCCGAATCCAACGTCACGCGCGCGGCGCTTCGGCTGCATCTGACGCAACCCGCTGTATCGACGCAGCTTGCGCGGCTGCGGCAGATTTTCGGCGATCCGCTGCTGATTCCCGCCGAGACCGGCCGCGGCATGACGCGCAGCACGCGGGCGCTCGAGCTGATGGAGCCGTTGCACTCGGCATTGAAGAACCTCGAAGCGGTCGTGCGCCATCAACCCTCCTTCGACCCGCGCACGGACAACCGCAGTTTTGTAATCGCCGCGAACGATAACGCCACCGCCGTGCTCGGCCAGCGGCTGATGGAGCAGCTACCGGCGCTGGCGGGACCGGGCGTGCGGATTGCGTTTGTCGTCGCCGACCAGCCGTCGATGGCGACCCGGCTAGAACGCGGTGAAATTGACTTGCTGCTGGGCTCGGAGCGCATGGTGCCGGCGTCGATGAAAGCCCGCAAACTCTTCGATGAGCACTTTGTCGTCGTCCAGCGGAAGGACCATCCGCGCGGCACCGCACCGCTGGATCTCGACACTTATTGCGCGCTTGACCACGTGCTGGTGTCGACAAGCGGAGGCAGTTTTCATGGCTTCATGGACGAACATCTGGATGCGCTGGGACGTCAGCGCCGCGTTGTTTTGTCAGTGCAGCATTTCACGCTGGTCCCGGAGCTGCTGTTGCGCACGGACTATGTTTCGACGCTGCCCGCGCGGTTTGCCGAGCGTTATCGTGATCGCCTCGATATCTTTGGGCTGCCGTTCGAGGCCCGCGGTTTTACGTTGTTTGCTGCGTGGCCGCCTCGGAGTCAAGCCGATCCGGCACACGTGTGGTTGCGAGACACGCTGGCCTCGCTTGCCGCAATGTAAGGATGTTGATTCTTCCTCTTCGCGTGGCTCGATTCGCCCACCGACGCTCCCTCCAACCGCCGGCATTGCGCCTTGTCCAGACGTCGGCGCCCCGCGCCCAATACACAAAATGACTTATCATGTCGCCCCGAACCGGGACATCAGAGATGGCGAGCGATGGCAGAACCGACCGAAGTTCCACGCTTTGACGCGGAGACGAATTTCAAACTTGACCGTCCATGGTGCGAGTTTGAGGACGCGTCGGTGGAACAGGAATTTCAGCGTCATCACCGGGTCGCGACCCACACCACCTTGGTGCGAACGCTCATCTTTTCCAGCGTGTTTTACGTCTCCTTCGCATTTTCCGACATAGCCGTCCTCGGTTACTCCCGTACCACCTTCGTGCTTTTCCTGGCGCGCTGCTGCCTTGCGTTGACGTGTGTGATCAGCTTACGCGTCGCCAGCTTGCTGCAGATTTCCGTCGCCTCCCTGCGCGCGGCCGCGAGTGCGGTCGAGATCGTCGGCTTTACTGCGTTCATGATGATCACGTGGCTTCGTCCCACCGGCATGGCGACGCACTGCATGTCCATGTGCATCTTGCTGATCGTGGTTTACAACTTCATTCCGAACAAGCTGATTTGGGCTTTGCTCATCTCGCTCGCCGCCACCGTCGCGTTTATCGCCATTTCCGCGGCATTGAAGACGCTCGACTCGTCGGCGTTGCTGACGTCGTCGATGCTTCTCGTCTTCACCAATGTGCTCGGTTATGTCACGGCTCGCCGCCACAATCGGCTGGTCCGCGATGAGTTCTGCCAGCACGCCTTGTTGCGCAATCTATCGGTGCGCGACTATCTCACCGACTGCTTCAACCGGCGCTACCTGACCGACGTGTTATTCGATGCCGAACTGCGGCGTACCCGGCTATACAAGTCGAAACTCGCGGTCATCTTGTGCGACATAGATCACTTCAAGCAGATCAACGATAGCTATGGGCACCCAGCAGGCGACGCGGTCTTGCGGGCCTTCGCGGCATTGCTTCTTGCCCACACTCGCCATGAAGTCGACAGCGTGATTCGCTACGGCGGCGAGGAATTCCTTCTGCTGCTTCCGCAAACCGATGTCGCCGGGGCGACCGTGCTTGCCGAGAGAATGCGCCAATCGTTCGAACTGACGACTACGCGCGCCTGGGATGGCCGCGAGATACGGTCCACCGCGAGTTTCGGTGTCGTGGCCGTGGATTGCGCGGGCGGATCAGGATCAGATCTCGTAACCGAAGAAAGTCTGGTGGGCGCGGCGGACGCGCAGTTGTATCGCGCGAAGAACGCCGGGCGCAATCGGGTTTGCACCAACGCTGCGCCCAGCGCACCGGACCAGGACGCTGGGCAAGAGGGCGTATTTGCGGTGACGTAGCGGTAGTTCCTCGAAGCGCTGTCAGCCGCCTGTCACGCGGCTGATGGACAAACGAGATCACTCTGAATCAGCCGCAGACTCTCCGATAAGTAGGTTTCCTGACAATTTTCTTCCTTACCGCCACGATCCACCACGATGAAGTCCGCCACGTCATCCAGGACAATCAACGGATGATGCCAGACGCCCCGCGAATAATTCACGCCCTGCCAGCCGCGCGTAAAAAATGCGCGCAGTTTCGACGCATCGAATTCACCCGCCGGCGCGACCACCACCAGATATGACACCACGCCGAGCGGCAGGAACGCCTGACTGCCAAGCGGATGACGCTCCATCATCGATATCTCGACCGGTTGAGCGCGCGGCTGGCCCCGGAACACGTTGATGAGCGGCCGGCCACCGCTATCCGCGCCGATATCCACCCGCGCGAGATCGTGGAAACGCTCGGTTGTGCCGCCGTTGATCGGAAAATGCTGCGCACCGTCGAGTTCGATTACATCGCCGAACGGCTCGAACGCCGCGCGCGTCAGGGGTTCGAGCGTAAGCGTCTGCATGGCCGCTTACTCGATCGCGCCGAACAGACGCAGACGCGAGACGCCGCCGTCCGGGAACATGTTGAAGCGAACGTGCGTGACGGGCCCAAGCGCGGCTAACTCGCTTTCGAAGCGATGAATGTTGTCTGCCGAGAGTTTCTGTTGCGGCAGCAGCACCGGCCAGAACATCGCCTGCGTGATCAACGATTCATCCGTGCCGCCCGTCACGCGTGCTGCCTGCAACGAACAGCCATCGGGGAAATTGCCCTTGAAGTGGGCCGTATCCACTTCGATTGCATGGATCACGCCGGGATGCGCCAACGCCACGATCGCCCAGTCGTTGCCGGGCTCACGACGCCGCCGCGTCTCCCAGCCGTCGCCCATGTCCACGCCGCGCCCGCGCATCAGCATCTGCGATGCCGGTCCGAAATGCTGGTTGTTCGCCGTCACCAGATAAGCGCCGTTTTCAATGGCCGCGAGATCGACCTGCGACCCGCGTTCGACTCGCGTCCAGTCCACCTTCGGCTGGCCGTAGACACGCAATCGCGCGATCCCGCCATCCGGGTAGATGTTCACGCGCAGGTGCGTATAAGCGCGAGCATCCGCGACCGTCAGATAGTGATGCTGGTTGCCCTGCAGCGTGGTCGCCGGCACGATCTCGCGCCAGTCTGCGTCGTCTTGCGGCGTGGCGCTTTCGCTAATGCACGCTTCGATGGACGCCGCCGGCGGGAAGTTGCCGGTGAAGTGGCTCGTATCCAGGTCGATGCCGTGGATGGTGCCCGGCCGCGCCAGTTTGACGATGCAGAAATCGTAGCCGGTGGTGCGCTTGCGGCGCGTCTCCCAGCCGTCCATCCACTTGCCGTTGTGATCGTACTTGTCGGGGATGAAAACCGCTGGCTGCGGGTCGAGCATCCGCTCCTTGGGTGCGAAGAATTCATCGCTGGCGACGAGCGCTGTGGCGCCAAGACGCGGATCGGCGAGATTCATGAAGCGGCGGGTAAACGCCGGAGCATTGGGATCGAGAACGGGACTAGCCATGGCGTGGGTTCCTTCGAAACGATTCAGAAGATAACGACGAGCGTTGCGCGCTCAGACAGCGTGCGCTGGTTCGCGGTTGTGATTAGAACCGGCGTGATCGGCCGGAACGAAAAGCAATTCGGCATCCTGGTTCAGCACGCGCGTGGCGCGGACGCGGTCGATATCTTTCTCCCACACGGCCACGACCACCGTCGCGACGCAGTTGCCGATCAGGTTGGTGACGGCGCGCGCGATGCCGACAAACCAGTCCACCGGCAGGATCAGCACGAGGCCGAGCACGGGAATGGCGGGGATCGCGGAGAGCGTCGCGGCGAGGATCACGATCGCCGAACCGGGAATGCCATGCGCGCCCTTCGATGTCACCAGCGACACCAGCACGACCACGATCAGATCGTGGATCGAGAGCGGCGTATTGGTGGCCTGCGCGATAAAGATGACGGCGAGCGTGAGATAGATCGAGAAACCGTCAAGGTTGAATGAATAGCCGGTCGGGATCACGAGGCCGACGGTGGAGTCCTTCACGCCCATCCATTCGAGCTTGCGCATAATCTGCGGCAGCACGGCGTCCGACGAAGCGGTGCCGAGCACGATCAGCAATTCCTCACGCAGATAACGCACGAGCTTGAAGATGCTGAAGCCGGTGAGCCGCATCACCACAGCGAGCACGACGAAGATGAACAGGAAACAGCTTGCGTAGAACACGATCACCAGCATGCCGAGTTGCTTCAGCGAAGCAACGCCATAGGTGCCGGTCGTGAACGCAATCGCGCCGAGCACGCCGAGGGGCGCGAGCTTGATGATAAAACCCATGATGCGAAAGAACACGTGCGACAGTTCATCGATAAGACTCGTCACGCGCTGCGCCTTCTCGCCAAGCAGCGAGAGCGCCGCGCCGAACAGCACGGAGAACACCAGCACCTGCAGGATGTCGCCTTTCGCGAAGGCGTCGGTGGCGGTATCGGGGATGATCTTGAGCAGGAAACCCGCCGTATCCTTCAGGCTTTTCGCGTGTTCGGTGTAAGTGGCAAGCGAACCGGCATCGAGTGTATGCAGGTCGATGTTCATGCCCACGCCCGGTCGGGTGACATACGCGAGCACGGCGCCGATCACCAGCGCGAGCGTGGTCATGATCTCGAAGTAGATCACCGACTTCAGTCCGACGCGCCCGACCTTTTTAAGGTTGCCCGCGCTTGCCATGCCCGAGACGACCACGCAAAACACGATCGGCCCGATCACCATCTTGATGAGCTTGAGGAAACCATCGCCGAGCGGCCTGAGCGTCTGCGCGAAATGAGGAAACACCGCGCCGATCACGATGCCCGCGACCAGCGCGATCATGACCCGTCCAAACAGGGAATTAAGAAATCTCAACACGATGTTTCTCCTCGGTGTCGCACGGCACGGGATGATGACGTCAACTGTTCAGACTGGTCGGACCAGTTGCTGATGAGGAATATTAGAAAGCCGATATAGTGGAGTCAAGCGCGATTTGATAGCGGTTTACCCGGTATTTTGGCGTGCTGGCATGAGGAAAAACCGAATTGAAGCAGACGCTTGGCAACGTCGCGCCTACAATGGCGGTCAGACCGCGCTACTTCGTGTTTACTCCCATACGTCCTATGAAAAATGTTCCGCATACCGTGACCGATGCCGCCATCGCGACCATTCGCGAACGCATCGAGACGAGCGTCTATCCGGTGGGAAGTTTGCTGCCGGCGCAACGGCAGTTATCGGAGGAACTGGCGATCAGCCGCGCGTCGCTGCGTGAAGCGCTGTCGACGCTCGAAGCACTCGGGATGCTGCATATCCGTCCCGGCAAGGGCGTTTATGTGAACAGCGCAGAGGCAGGCGGCGCGCACGCCTGGCGTTTCGCCGACCAGGCATCGCTGCCCGATACCTACCAGATGCGTTTCGCGCTGGAGGGGTTCGTCGCGCGGCTGGCGGCGCCTGCCATTGGCGACGCGGATATCGTCTGGCTGGAAGATAACCTCGACGAGCTGCAAAGCGCCCTCACCTGCGCCGAACTCGACGAAGCCGCGCAACTCGATTTCGCATTCCACATGCGGATCGTGAGTCTCGCGGGCAATACGGCTATTGAATCGATCCTGCGCGGCAGCGCCGACATCATGAAGGAAAGCCAGCGCCTGCCGTTTTATCGGCGGGAACTGGTGCTGTCGACGTATCACGAGCATCTGGCGATTGTCGAAGCGTTGAAGGCGCGCGATAGCGAACAAGCCGGGCGCGCGATCGAAGCGCATATCGTGAACGCGGCCCAGCGGGCGGGCGTTCATTTTCCGATTCCGGTCTAGTTTGGCACCGCGCGTTTACCCGGCGGAACAATGAAGCGAAACGGGCGCGCACGTTATTCACCGTTTATGTTGAGAACCCTGTGGATAACGTGCCTGGCGACGCGCTAAGCGCTTGATGTGTCTCAAATTTGCGCCGTTGCCTCGCTTTGGTCAATGGCGCGTGGCCCGGGGAAATGTGGGTTCGTCTCCATCTGTCAATGCGCGAAGAAGTGCATGCCTCCGTCAACAGGAATCACCGCCCCGGTGATGTATCTGGCGAGCGGCGACGCAAGAAACGCGACGAGATTAGCGACGTCCGCCGGCTCGCCGAAATAACCTATCGGAATGTTCCGCTCGATAAAAGCCTGCCGTGACGCCTCGGTCGGATGCAGCTTGGTCCGCACCTGTTCACTGTCGATGCGGCCGGGTTGGATCGTGTTGACCGTGACAGCGTCGGCGGCGATATCGCACGACAAGCCCTTCGCCCATAAATGCAGTGCACCCTTGGCCGCCGTCGCGGCGTTGAGCGAACGGGGCTCCATCGAACCGCTGATATTGATGACACGTCCCCAGCGTCGCCGGCGCATGTCGGGAAGCAGCGCGGTGGTCAACCGGCGAATCGATGTGAAATTGAGCAGGAAAGCCTCGTCCCAGATTTCGTCGCCCGCATCCGGCGATGTCGGCCGGGCAGCGCCGGCACCGTTGACCAGGATATCGATCGGTCCGAGTTCTCGAACCGCTTCGTGAACCGCTCGGTTAATGTCGTCTGCGCGCGTGAGGTCTGCCGTTATCGCGAGGAGCTCCGTGCCGCCTGCTGCGCGAATTTCGCCAGCCAGTTCCTGCAGCTTTTCTGCTCGCCTGGCGATGCCCGCCACACGGGCGCCCTGCAGCGCCAGCAAGCGAGCCACACCCGCGCCGATTCCCGAGCTCGCGCCGGTGACGAGGCACGTCCGCCCCTCAAGCATCAAATTCATTTCCGGCTCCGTCGGTGTCGATTGGTGGATTCATCGATTCGTGGATCGCGCGAGCCGCGTTACCAGACACGATAGACGCGCCCGGTCTGCGGCCCTTCGACGCTACGCCGATAAGCCAACGCGACTTTCGCAACAGGAACACTCTCGAAACCTGGAAAGAACGGGCCATACACCGAAGCAGATTCGGTCACGATGGTCGGACTGACGGCATTGATGCGCAGCCCACGCGGCAGCTCGATCGCGGCCGCTCGCACGAACCCTTCGACGGCGGCATTGACGGTGGTCGCATTGCTGCCCTGCCGAATCGGTTCATCGGCGACGATGCCGCTCGTCAGCGTGATCGAGCCGCCGTCGTTCAGGTGATGTTGTCCCGCCAAGGCAACGCGTATCTGGCCGAGCAACTTATCCTGCAGGCCCAGGTTGAACTGTTCGGCGGTGGTTTCAGTGACGGGACCGAAATGCAGGTTGCCCGTTGCGGCGATGAGGGCATCGAATCGTCCAATGTGATTGAACAGCGCCTGCACACTTGCCGGATCGGTGATGTCGACCTGCCGGTCCCCATGACTCCGACCCGCCACGACGATTTCATGCCGCGGCTGCATCTCTTCAACGATCGCGCGTCCGATCGTTCCCGTTCCTCCGATCACCACAATTTTCATCGCAAGCTCCCTGATGCATAAAGAAGAGCCACGATTGTTGATCTCTCACCCAGTTAGTAAAAGACGCATAAGATTCGGACATCTCTAACTACTGGTTAGCAATATGGACAAGTTGCGGTGCATGGAGGCGTTCGTCGCCGTGGTCGAGACCGGGAATTTCAGCGCTGCGGCTGACAAGCTCGACGTGTCATCCGTCATGGTCGGTAAGCACATCCGGCAATTGGAAGAGCTGTTGGGCGCTCGCCTCCTCCAGCGCAGCACACGTCGGCAGAGCCTGACGGAAGCAGGTGCAGCCTTCTACGAAAGCGCGCGAACGGTGCTGGAGCAAGTGCGCGTGGCGGAGCATTCCATCGAAACCATGCAAGCAACGCCGCGCGGTCTCCTGCGCGTGAGCGCACCGGTGACGCTCGGCGCATGCGCGGTCGCGCCGCTGATCTCGGACTATCTGCGTCAGCACACAGAAGTGAAGGTCGAGCTCGTGCTGAGCAACACGCGCGTGGATCTGATCGAAGAAGGTTTCGACATGGCGATACGAATCGGCGCGCTCGCCGACTCCGAGCTGGTCGCGCGGCCGTTGCAGCCTTATCGGATGATTATTTGTGCCGCGCCGGCCTATCTCGAACGGGCGGGCGTGCCGCGGACATCGGCGGACCTGGCCAACCATCAATGCCTGGCGCATCTGGTCTGGAATGGACGAACCGCCTGGCAACTCGAAGACAAGCCCGAGTATGCGTGGCCGGCAGAGACGCGCTTTGCTTCCAACGATGGGCAAGCGCTGCGCGCGGCGGCGGTGAATGGCGCGGGGTTGATACTTCAGCCGGAAGTCTTGCTGGCGGACGACCTTGCCGCGGGACGGCTCGTGCCCTTGCTGCAATCGCATGTGCCGGTGGCCCGCCCGGTGAACCTCGTGTATCTTCGCGACCGCCGTCCGCGACGCAAGCTGATGAGTCTCGTGGAATATTTGCTTGAGCGGATGGGTGAGCCCGCGAACGCCTGAAGCGGTATCTGCGACCCCGCGATCTGCATCGAGCACGTTGGGACACGTGGCGCGTGGGTATCGCCTCCTACAATTGCGTCCATGCCGCCGACAAATTCCAGACCGACATCCGATCGTCATGCCGAGTTGATCGCTCGCGCGCTGGCTCACGCAGAGAGCCATCTCGATGAACCGCTGATAGCCGAAACGCTCGCTGATTGCGCCGCCATGTCGCGCCATCACTTTCACCGGGTGTTCCGCGCTTATACAGGTTGCACCGTGGCGAACTACATAACCCTGCTCCGCCTTCGGCGTGCCTGCGCGCTGCTGGTCAGCGGCCACGAGCCGGTACCGGATATTGCGTCGACGGTGGGTTACGAGTCCGCACAAGCGCTGGCAAAAGCGATGCGCCGCGATCTCGACACCACGCCGACGGCTGTACGTCGAGGCGATGTCCCCAGGTGGGAGACGCTCCTGACAAGCTGTCACGAAGCCGAATTACCGTCTACTTTCAAAGGAGCCACCACTATGCAAGTCTCTCGAATGACCCATTTGCCCGAGGATGTCGTCGCCCTTACTGCCACGGCGCGCGGCATGGTGGACAACAACATGATTCGTGCAGCGCAACAAGCGTATGGAGAGTTGATGCAGGCGGTGGCCGGCGCCGGCCTTCTCGAACATGTGGCGAGTTATGTCAATCACCCCGCCCTGAAAGGGCGAGGCTTGTTAAATCAAGCCTGATTGACCAGCCTGAGCTGTGAGAGGTATCGCAGCTACGTGGTACGGAAGTTAAAGACTCACCCTGGGATGCTTCCTCAGTTCCAGGCTCTGAAACCTGCAGCCGCAGACAAGCTTTGGGTAGGCGCGAAACGGGCTGCGAGGATGTGCTGCCGTATCCCGAAAGGGACTAGGAGCCGTAGGCTCCGTCGCAACATTGGCGAGGGGAGCGGAGCCGAAAGGCTCCCGTTACAAGGCCCGTAAGGGCAGAGAAGGAGATTTAGATTGGCGGTATTCATTTTGGACAGGCAGGGCCTGCCCTTGATGCCCTGCACAGAGAAACGTGCCCGGTTGTTACTGGAGCGCGGTCGGGCACGGGTGCATCGGGTTGTGCCCTTCGTTATCCGGCTGACTGACCGA
>NZ_JALPRJ010000059.1 GCF_030464885.1 Caballeronia sp. SEWSISQ10-4 2
AGAGTGCCATGTCTGTCAACGCATTTCTTGCTAATAAAAAGAAGTATTCCTACCGCTGCATCATCCCGATCAAGCCTGAACACATCGACGCGTGGCTCAATCCAGACCCTGCGAACCTCGCGGCGCAGTACGCCATTCTCGATGATCGTAATAGGCCGTATTACGAGTACCGAATGGCAGCCTGAACCAGACCGCTGATATGTTGAAGACAGGTTGTTCCGAAGGAGTGTCGAATGGATACGTTTCTCGGTGCACCAGAAACAGCCGATGACTGGATGGGTACGGCATACGCGGACGATGCCGAAGGTGCCGTTGCATTGAGGCGATTGCTACACGATACCGGGCTGATTCCGCCTGAGCATATTGTGTTCGGCGTCGATCTTTGGCTTACCGATGACGGCGGTGGTAAGCCGAAACACAAAGCGCCGTATGTCGAAGTGTTCGTGCTCGACACCACGGGTTTCACGAACCCGGAATCGGCGGTCGCTCACGCGCTGAAGTCCGGGGATTTGCACCTCGGACATTTTTTCGTCGAACTAAAGCCCGAAGAGGTTTCCCACTTTTTCAGACGCTGTCGGATAAGTCTGGTGCCGCGGGAGATCTTTACCGCAGGCGCCTAGACTGGTTGCACTTCCGCCTAATCTATCGCCGCTTCGGATCAATCCGTCGAAGTGACTTTGACCGTCACAGTTCGATCGAAGCGATTGCTTCAACGTATTCAACGCCATTAAATTTCTCTTTGGTGGATAACACAGATGCGATCTTGCCACGTCACTCGTGGCTCAGCCTCTGGCGTCCCATCCCGGCTCATCCTCGGGCATCAGAGCCCGTCGGGACCGTTACGCGGCGATTCGACGAATTTGCGGCATGCTGCACATTGGGACCGTAAAATATTCACGGACATTATTTTGACGCAAAAAACTAAACTGACCTGCGAATGACACTCAATCTCCATGAAAATTGTTTGGCGCAGTTAGCCGCAACGCTGACACAAGCGCTCGGTCAGATCGAAGTCCGAAACCGAATGTTCTTAGGCTCAGGTGCATCGGATCGCCTTATCGGGCTCGACGCTATCTTGCCGCAGACAGGTAAAGTTCAGGAAGCGTTAAAAAAATACATCGGTGAATCGCCATTCGTCGACTTCGTGTCGGAAACTCTCTCCCGAGAGCTCTTTGAGCAACAGGTGTATGAAAGTGGCGAAGTCAAACCGCTGTCAGAAATCGAACCCTACGCAGATCTCGGCTCACTAGCATCCAGGCTAGTAACTGAGTTCAATTCGCTGCCTTGGCAATACACTGTCACAGCAGCGCTGCCCGCTGCGTTTAGCCGTCTATTCTGCGAGCATGTCGGGCAGTTCGATATCTCGGATACCATTTCGATCCGAAAAGGCGAATCCCTGAAAGATGAGTTTCCGTTAATTTCTGGAATTGCAAAACGGGATGAAGCCATCGCCGGCGGTGGTCTGCTCTCCAGTCAAACCCCAGCCGAATGGAAAAATGACACCGCATATCTACAGATAAGAATCGCTGGCTTCTGTGGCAAATACTCTGCTACCGAGCCGCAAAGGCAGGCAATCGATACGATCAGATCATTTTTTGGCATTTGCATTGCACAACGTCTAATGAAGCCCATCTGGACCTACAACTTGTACTCCACGCCTGAAAAATACTACGTACACAGGCATATAGATGGCAACTGGATCCCTCAGGAAGCGGAGAATCTGGAGACGCGTCACTCCGAGCTAATACGCTGTCTGGTCATGGACGACCTGAATGGCCATTCGGGCACAGACGAGAGTTTCGTGCGTCGCATTAAGATAGAACTCAACACTATGAGTGCGATCTACAGAAACGCAGAGCGCGCGAAGCACCTCATCCTTGCCGCACAATGGCTTCTCGACAGCTATTGCGGCAACGATGAGCTGCTCCAATTCGTCCAAGCCGCGGTCGTTGTTGAGATTCTTCTCGGCGATAAAGCCTCATCTGACCAGACCGGTTTGGGCGAGCTACTATCAAACCGCTGTGCTTACCTTATCGCGAAAACTCATACTCAAAGAGCAGAGATACTTGTTCAATTCCGCCAAATCTACGATATTCGGTCCAAGATTGTTCACCGCGGTAAAAGCCGACTTACAGTCTTTGAGCGAAGCCTACTTGGCAAGCTGCGGTGGCTGTGCTTTCGCATCATTCAAGAAGAAGCACAATTGATCGAAACGGACGAGAAAGAGGAATAGGCGTAAGAAGGCCGGCGGGGGTATTTCTGTAATGCATAGCCGGACACCGGGAACTACCCGTAAACGTATCCTTGGGCGGTCGTAGGATCGCCCGTCCTGGACGCAACAATTTGGGCTGCACAATCAACGGCGGAAACGAATATGTTCGAGAAGGTCGTCCTGAGACGGGCGGAAAACGGGAGTTTGGTGACGGTCGGCCAGATCGCAGAGGCGCTTCTCTACTATCAGGGCGTCCATCTTGTCCTTGACCCCGGCACGCTTGTGGGGCTTGCACACCAAATCGGTCTTCCGCGCCTAAAGACCCTTCTCGACCTTCCACAGGTGAGTGCGGTGTTTTGCGACGAGATTCTCGCCACGGTCACAAACAAAGTAGGGGTAACTGAGTTCTACGACTTCGCCGCGGTAACTATGTCCGGGCACGAAAAAGGCAAATTGGCGACACCATACGATCGAATCGCTTTACAACTAGAGCGCAAGGGATTCGCTCGCAAGGACGCGCGAAAGTTCTCGTTGTGGTTTATAGATCTGGTCGTCGCACGGAAGCTTTCGGGAAACCACTTTGTAAAGGGGGGTATCCCCGAGGCGGCTCGATCTGATCTCGGCGACGATGTGTATATGCAAACCGCAATTCGGCAGGCAATTCTCCACGCTGATGATCGGTATTTTGATGGCGACCGATCACTGAGTATTGAGCTTCTTCGGTTACCTAATGGGGTGTGCGCCTTCTCGGACATCGATTTTGGGGAAATTAACACGCATCGCAACGCTAAGGCGCCGCCTCAGGAGGCAGTGACGATCGCCAATCTTTTGACCACGATTCTTGAGGCGCGAGCAGATTTGGCAATGGCGTCTCACTATAGTGGTGACTTCGTGACTTCGGAGGTTGCCTCGTCTCTGATCCGTCTTCGATACGTCGAACTGCTTCAGAGCACAAAGGAGCACGCGGATTCCCAACAAAAGTTCGTCGATGTCAATCTTCCAGATGCACCCAGCTTAGCCGAATGCATAGACTCTGGAGAACGCTCATTCGATGAATTCCTGCAATTGCTGAGCAGCGCTAGCCGATTCAAGAACTGGATTACTTCAGTGAATATCGATGAGAATTTGGTCTCAGCATATATGAAAGCAATTTTGTCCGAGGACCAGGTCCAAGGCATAAAGGGAAAAACTCTTCGATATGCATTGACGACAGGGGCGGGCTTCATGAACCCAGTTGTCGGAGTGCTGACCAGCCTAGCGGATACATTTCTTATCGAAAAGCTACTAAGTGGATGGCGCCCGAACCACTTTGTAGCTAAGAAGCTTGATCCGTTTGTTCGCGTCTACTAAATGGATTAGCGGATAAACGATTGTCTCATGGCAATCTCACCTAGCATCACCGTAAGTGATGACCCGCCTGGGGATAACGACAGGCAAAGACCGCGCCACAAACGGACCTTCACCAAACGCAATTGAATCGTGGACAATCCATGCCTCTAAATTCCCGGAGCAGAGACGCGATGACCAATACTCGCAAAATCCTGGCGGCTACGGGGTTACTATGCGTTATTCTAATTTCCGGGGGGCACCGTGCGAAAGTCCTTCTATCCGACGAACGTCCCTGATCGGCCTGAAGCGCTGCGCGAGTCGGTATCCTACCCAAGGCATGGCAGCCGGACGATAACAATCGACACTGGGCATTCATCGTGGGAAATGGGGACGCAGTTTCATATCGTTAATTTTTGAAGGTTTTCCTATGCAAGCGCTGTTTCTGGGTGCAGGGGCGTCATTCGATTGTGGAATGCAGTTGGTTAGTGAGTTGACCGCAGAATTGAAAAGATGGCTTCCGAAAGAAAAGCTAGAGAGCTTTAATGCGTTATGGCGGGCACAGGGAGGGGGCTGGAGCGACGACTTGATTTCGATGCTTGTTTCGTTCCTGAGTAACAAAGATATGCATTATGAAAACATTATTGGTGCAGTCGAAGTTGCGTTTTCCCGTGAGAGGGATCAAGAGAAACGTCGAAATTTACACGCAATAAATGGATTCCTGCTCCAAGCAGTTCGTGGTCTTTTGATGGAGCGGCAAATAAAAAATCTCGCTTTTTCAGCCTGCGTCTTAGATGATTTTAGTGGAATCACCAAATTGGTCGAAGAGAATAAACCCTTATGGATATTTTCAATAAATCACGATCTCATAATAGAGTTGCTAGCCGGAAAATTCTCTATCCCAATAAGATCAGGTTTTAAAGAGGCTGTCGAAATAGAAATGGGAGCCGGTGATGGAGAATCAAAGAGTGTAAGTTTCGAGCGCCTACCTCGCGCTAGCATCGAGGCAAACGACTATCACTTCTTCAAGCCTGGCGAGGCAGGTATAAATCTTATAAAAATACATGGCGCGTTAGATATTTTTGCACAGGGTGACGAGTTAAGTTACGTTAAGATTGCTGCGAAAAATGGCGACCCTAGCTCGTATGCTCAGCAGCTCGCCTTAATAAGCTCAATCGATCTAGCGCTGGGGAAAAGGGATGGCGTTCGCGCGATAAATGAAAATATCTACATTGATTCCCATGGTGAAATACAATTTCTGCGGAATACGCTGCTTTCGGGGGCGCACAAATTTACACCACAGGCGCATCAACTTGCGCCACCTGAATTTATGGAACTGTTTCGCCGATATGTTAACTATGCATCGGAACTGATATGCATTGGTTATGGATTTGGCGATCGACACATTGACGAAACTTTGGTTGATTGGCTTTCGCTATCTGGAGATCGACAACTGAAAATCGTAAATCCTGGAATGTCCAACTGCCCGAGTAGGTTCGGACATCTTTGCAATCGAGTTTCTCTGGCTCAACACGGTGCTACCGAATACTTCCTAAACCTGAGGGGCGATTCAGGTACGTACACTCAGAAAGCCATGCGGGCGATTCGGACGAGAAAAAGGGTTCAGATGATGAATGAACTTCTCGGGAAGCACTAGCGTTACGCTTTCCTCCGTTAGCCCAAACAACCCTATCTCACTATGGCGACACACCTCTTAGGAAGTTGCTGCTACTGTTGCTTGAGTTCGGGCTGGTGTTGGCAATGATTTGTCACATACTCAAGCCAGGAATCGTACCAATACCAATGACCTGCTACCGATGTGCCGAAATGCTTTTTCAGGTCTTTCGCGTTTTCTTTCTTCCAGAGGGTAGTGTGGTCATGCATGGTAAAATTTTTAAAGCCTCTATCCTTTATTAGTTCGATTATTTGCGAAGGCAGATATTTCGTTTTTTCGGTTTCTTTGATCACAGCGTAATGCTGATTTACATCTTTCGCCAGATCAGAGTCAGATTTAATGAACTCAATGACTTTGTCTGCCTGTCCTTTCTTATTTACACTCTTAGGGACAAATAAGACGCGATAAGCGAATCTAGGATCATTAAAAACGTCTTCGGTTAGCTTGGCGTCAAATGCGTTTATATAGGCTCGGATATGAGCAGGCAGGCCTTTTGCATCGTCCAAGGTCTTTACCTGCTCGGTATCAATAGAGGAAAATTGCAGGCTGAACGATAAGTGTTTGTCAATGCCGTGTGCGTCGCCAAATAGTTTTTTGACCAGATCGTTGTAGTTGAGGCAACACGCCTGAAATCGAGCGCTCAGTTGTTCGTCAAGCCGCGTGGTCATTTGATGCTCGATTTCATGTCGCAGCCCAATTAGAAAGGCCAGGTTCGTCGCGCTGCTCTCTTCAACAGGTGAATCTCCAATTTTCAGGCACTGTGCGAGGTCCCAATACCTAAAAGCACCTTGACCTGTACGTTCGAAAATCCTACGTGCACCGGCAATTTTGTGATACCGGTATTCAACGCCTTTTTTCCGGTAGTGCGCATGAAGTAAATACGTCCATGCGATAACCATCAAAACAATAAACGTCTCAGACTTAAATGTGATCGACGGACTGTTAAAGATCTGAACTGCGGATAATGCTGCTTCGCGAGATTTTTTGATCAATTCATTTGCTATTGACCCAACCGTCCTTACCCGCTTGTTTGCTGCCTTTGCCAAGTTGGTCTCCTTGTAATTTTATAGCATGCTTTTCTCGCCATTGCCGAACGGTCATTGCGTGAGGGCTTCTCGCATTTCAGGGTTAATCAGCATTTCGAACAGTATATGCGATGCGGCGGAGAGAACTGCAACGCAGACGTTCAGATCGGAAAAAGTCAGCGGTACTAGTATCGCGGGCTTTTCGCGCGTGAGAAGGTACTAAGCGGGGGTAGATTAGCAAGCGAACGTCGCTGAATCACTCGACTGATACTTCGCTGCCGGACTACATGGGCGCGCCTCGGGTTATCTTTAGACGACGACACTACATCGTCAGATGCCAGTGCGGAGGGGTGCTTTCTAACGCGACGCGAAAGCCGAGACCAGTAGCAGTTGCCTTAAAGAACGCCTTCTCTTCGCTCGACATCGAGGTGCTATTGACATCAACGGTACGTCCCTCGCGATGTGTTGCGTGGGGGGGCGCCCATGTACTATGGAAGTCATAAAGGCCCCCATCGTGCAAACTCATATCATTAACGAACAGATTTTTGCCAAATTTCGCGTGAAATTGCGCACCCAGTTGCTGAATTTTCTGCACTAATGCCGGCAAACCGAAATGATTGCCGGGATGCTCAGGCATCCCTCCGGTCAATGTGAGACCGACGCCACCCGTGAGCGCGGTAAATCCCGGTATATGGACTCGGTTCTGGCCAGTAGTACTTCCCCCTTTCGAGGCGACGCCAGTGATCTCGATCGTTCCAGCGGCATCGGGGGCGGTGAAAACCACCGGTTCATTTTGGGGGTATTTCGTACCAAGAATGATCGAGGTACGACTCAGGGAACCGGTCGGGCCACCGGCGTGGATATGTCCTCCGCTATTCGGAACGCGATTCAACGAAAGCGTCATCGTCGCTCCGGCGGGGCCAGAGTAATACCACGTAATCTGGCTGCCGGGGCGGACATCCCCGACTGGGATTGATGCAAATGCCTCGCCTGTCTGGAGCGGGAAAACATCAGCGCCGAGCTGGTCCCTATTTGCGATAAGCATCTGGACCGGCGCTGTTGTCAAGACCTCGCCGCTGGGGGCGGGACTCTTCGCGGATTTAGCTTTTGCCACAGGTGCCTCCTTTTTATTTCACTTTAGCTCGCCGAGGTCGATTCATTCTTCATTCATGGGGAGCGGTGCATTTGGCGGGAGGCGAGCCCTTGCGAAGGACAATGGATACTATCGGTTCTCAAATTTGCGGCATAGATAGGTAACCGAAATGAGCATTTCGCGGCACAGCTATTCACGCATTGGTCAAACTAACTTTGACCGTCCTCAGTCCGACCGACGTTGTTGAAAAAGTCGCCGCGTGGAATTGCCGCGCCGCAGGCAAAAATTTCGAGCTTTCAGATCGGGCTACAAGCCACTCGTAAGCCTTGGTTAGGGGTAGACTAAACGACCCATGAAAATCTTGCGGAACGAATTGACACAGACTTTGCCAACAGCATCGACCCGAACATGACATTCGGGTGGCAAGCCTGTTGACACAAAACCGTCGGTCAGGTCGAGTTGCACCCTGCAAGTGCTTCAAAACACCACTATCTTGGTGAGATCTGCCATTTAAGCTTGTTGGCAGTCTGGCCAATCGCAATTTGCCAAAATCCTCGCCCCGTCAACAATGATCATCGCTGGGTTTACCTTCCAGTCTGTCTTAGATTTAGTAAAGAGCTTTTTCATTTCTTCCGTCATGAAGGATTCCGACAGCAAGATGGCTTTCAGTTCCTCTTTGGGCTCGAAAATGGAATCCTTTGTCGACCCATCTGTGTACACAACATGGAATGAAACTGTGGTGACTTTACCGCGCAACTGGTCCATATACTTCCTTGAGGTTGGTTGATAGGCGCTGCCGGGAATGTCGGGCAGTCCAAACAAACGTAGGAAAATGCTGTTCGTTTTTCAAGGACGAAATGGCACAAATGAGCGCTAGCGTACATACGGAAATCGACCGTGCAGTATGTTTCAGAATGGCGGCCGGAATATCTATTCTGTACCGCGACGTATATATTCGCACAATACAAAGAACTTCGAAGTGCCGGCGGCCCGTTGCGATTCTGTGACATAACTTACGGCGATTTGAACGCGTTCGTATTAATCATCAATCGCCTTGCTGCGGAGTTAGGTATGGAAGACTTCGCGAAGAATTTACCGGAAATCATTAAGGCAGCTGCGGCGAGTAACCTCGGGATAGTTGCCTTAATGTGTATCTTGTTTTCGTGCCTTGCCTATGGATTTTTTCGCAGATCGCACGATACATGGCGGTTTGCGGCGCTTCTACTGTTCTTCGCTGGCTGCGTGTCGTTCGGTTACTCAGTAATACGGTCCGCGAACGAGACACCGAGCCCGACGGGAGGGATCACGCTGTCTGCAGCTATCGATAAGTGGATCGCAGCGGCGGAGGTAGCGCGTTCAGCCCGCACTATTTCCCCAGGCACGACGCCCGCGACCTCCCTGATAGAAGCCCGCAATCAATTTGAGTATGCCTGGAAGCAATCGTCGCTCGCTGATCGAAAAAAACAGAATCCGGAGAAGGTTTCTAAATCCCTGTCGTACGTTAATCGAATGTATCGGATTGTAGAAGACGATAGTTCAACAAAGCCGAATGCGACATTCTGGGCCGATGAAGCCGTTCACTACTTTCAAGAGATTCAGAGCCCAAAGCTCTTGACAGAGGCACTGCTCGATAAAGCAGCCATCTTCCTTGAAATATCTCAACTGGGAAATAATGACAAACAACAGTTTGAGAATGTCGCGCGTGATGGCGATAAAATTATGACGCAAGCATATCAAACAGCCAATAGCGATCAACGCACGTCAGTATTGAGAATTTCATCGAGGTTTTATTACAATCTTGCCCGCCCCAGGAGCTTTCGATTATCCGATGAATGGGATAACAACTATTTGTTACTGGCCTACAATAAGGCCAAAGAAGCCTATGATACTGATCGTAACGATATAAAGAATGTAAATCAACTCACACGAACCGTAATCAAGGTCTCAAACAATCCTCCACAAGAAAACGATCGAGAATGGACCAAACGCCTGCGCGATGCGCAGCAGAGTCTAAAGACGGCATGGAAGGCGAATCAGGCGGGATTGACTTCACTCGACCAGCGTTTATCACCGTTAGACGTACTCGGTGTCTCGACCTTCGAGGCGATCGCCCGAGAATGGCGAGATCTTTCGGTTCAGGAAAAAAAGTCGCAATCGTCTATATATATAGCCGAATTGGAAACAGATTCGCTTACCCCTTTGCGTGAGGCTGTCGCTTTGCTTCAAAACTCCGAGCTCAGAAAATCGTATGGCTTCGACCTTTATTTTGATATAGCGCGAGCGCAGGCCGTAGAAACCGCTATTCTCCGCGAGAACTCCTCGCATCAAGAAACGAAGGAGCTTGAGGAATTAAAAGTGAATTTACGGACCGCTCGGGAGAATGCCAAGACCTCACAGCTAGACGCAGCGATCAAGGGGCTCGATAACGAGATCACATTTCGTTTACTTACCCCGAATGAGCGACAGGTGCTTCGCAAAATTCTCACCACAGGCGGCCCTAATTGATCCCTGCGAAGGACAACGTATTTCCGTCCCTCGTGTCTATTGGTTTCATGACGACGCGGAACTCCGTTTTCAGATGTGAGCCGACCCGCAGAAGAAACTCGTCACTCCCCTCGACATCTACGAGGCGGTCCCCGGAAGCCAACATACCCACCAGCAGCCGTGAAGATCAACCATGCGGGCACGGAGGCTTCCGCAACGGTGACCACTCAAGTGCGGAACGACGGGAAAAACTCCGCGCTCAAGGCCCGCATCATCGCCGACGTCGTTACGCGGTAGCGGGTGCCTACAGAGGCTTCATGAACAAGGGGGCGCGGCGATCGACACCATCCAGTTCACCAGCGCCTCCCGTGTTACCTCGAAACATCGATAGCGCAGGAGGGAACGGTGGGCTGTGTCTGGGTCAGACACAATGTCCATATGTCGCTGCGCTGAAAACTCGCCCAGATCGAACTTACCCGCATGAAAGTGGGACGACCTGATGTCACTATGCAGGTAATCCAGCATCTTCGGGTCTGCCGCGGCTTGGGGTGAATACTTCCGCATGAATTCGCTAAAGCCATTGCAGTCCGGCTCCGTTTGCTGCAGGGCGTCGATTGACGCAACACGATAAGCTAGTGCAGCAGAGGGAAAACGTTGAAATAGCGACAGGCCAATCTGATACATCCTCGCAGCACCATCGAACGCGTCTTTCACTGGTTCTGCCAAACCGTCAAGTCCTCTCAGAATCCTTCTGGCCTCGGGAGGCATTTTCAGCGTACCTGTGGTGCGGCCGTATGTTGCGATCGCCGATCCCCAGGCGCCCGCGCCGCAAATGTTTCCTTTGCCCGGCATGGAGGTTGGCACGGGTACATTGAAGACGCCCCGACTAAACCTTTCACTTCGCGATCCCTCAGGAAGGAGAACCCAGACTTGTTCACCGGTATATTCATATAGATCGACGTCCAGCAAGAGCGAAAAGCGAGCCGCCAAGCGCCGAGAGAACTCAGAGGCCAAGTAGCTAGCATCTCGTTCGTCAATCGAATCAACCTCGAAGTCCAAGGCAACGACGCGTTCAGCATTGAGCAGGGCGGGAAAGGGATCGTCCAACATGGCGGGAGCCAGCCGCACACCGCGGAACCAATACTCGCCATCCAGTTGAGGACCGATGTAATACAAGATTTGGCGCCTAACCGTTCGAGTGCGGCGCTCGTTGAATGCAGACAGTAGTGCCGAATTCACAATATCCTGAGCAGCGTTCTCCCAGTCCACCACAGGCCCATAAATGGCCTCGCCTATCGGGGATACCTCAACACTGATCAGCTCTCCGGTCGACGATGTGTCGAATACCCATTGCAGTTCGAGCTGGCCGAAGTTTTCGCCGAATACTGTATGTACCGTAGTGCTGAAAGATCCGTCTGCTGTGACTCCAAGCGCCGCTTGGGAGCGCACCGCTCGCTTGGCGAACTCGCTGTTCAGGTATGCGAGAAAAAGTTGCTGCTTCGGCCCATTAGCGATTGACAGAGAACGTTTCATACCGCATCCGTGTGTGGAAATACAGCGAGCAGAAAGAATATCACCTGCCCGAACTCAGCTACGAACTGCGTCCGTGTGTGAAGGTCCGGTGTTAGGTTGAACCGACGTTCGAGCGTCCTCGTGAGAGCGCCGGTCAAAGGACGAAGGTGGCCGATTTACGCCGAACGAGATATTGCTGCGAGGATGTCGAGCCGAGGGCTGCTTTGGCTGTTAACTGTGTCAATAGCGGTATCGCAGGGTCATTAGGGAAGGAGTTCGCTTGTGCGATCGAGCGAATCTGGTTTGCTACAGAATTTCTATAGCAAGGTGGGAGAGGTAGGCGGGGCGGGGCTTGGGCATCTCATTCCACCCCCTGAACTACGGGGCGCCCGTCAACGGGTCTCTCGACGGCAATGAGTAGAGACGGCTACCGTCGCGACCTTCGTAACACCGATGATATGCCTCTCCTATGAGTTGGGCCACGCGAGTTGAGTAAAGTCAATCAGCGTTGATTAGAGTTGAGTTAATCCAGTATTCGGTCTTGCAGGTCTTTCAATATCAGTTCGCGCACGTACTGCGCGCCGGTCAACCGCAGATATGCTGCACGGAGCTTCACTCGCTCATGGAAATCCGGGGTGAGATCCAGATTTAGGCGCACGGGCTTTAATGGGCGCGGCTGCTGCTGTGAACGGACCATTCCGGCATCGTTGGAAAAATCTTCGGGGCTGGCCGGGCGAAGCTCTGGCCTGGCCGTGTGCGGTTGAAGCTTGAATTTGCTGGTCATGTGAATCCTGTCAACTGAGGTCGAAAAATTCCTGTGCGAGAAGCTGGATCTCCGCGCGTGCCTGGCTGTTGTCGAGCTCGGTGACGCCCTTTCCAGCCAAGAGGGCATCGCGATAGACCTTGCGGTCCCGGATGATCGTGTCAGCGAGTTCAAGGTGGTCAAACTGGGCCAGTAGGTTCCGTGCGTCCTCGACTTCACGAATCAACGGGTTGGATGGAGCGATGGAAAGGACCGCTACTGCCTTCAGTTTCGGATTCAGTCCGCGCGCCAGGCCGATCAGCTCGTTGACCTTCGAGAATGTCTCCAGATCCGCCTGACTGGCCTTGGTTGGCACGAGCAGCAGATTCGCGACGGCCATCGCGGACCGCATTTCGCGCGAATCGCGGCCGCCTGCATCGACCACGACCACCTGATACCGTCGCGCGAGGTCACGCAGCGTCGAGGCAATCTCGCCGGAACGCTGAACGCACGGCACAGCCGGCGTGATACCAACCTCATCGCGCCGCTCGACAAACCGGGCCGCCGTCGCCTGGCCGTCGGTATCGAGCAACACGATGTCCACGCCCTGATGGGCCAAGTGAACGGCCAAATTTGTGGCAAGCGTCGACTTACCAACGCCCCCTTTCTCTGCGGCGATCAATAGGATCATCGCTTCGCTCCCTGATGAGGTGAGTAACTTCACGTGGAACTACTTGGAGTTGCGCCGAGTGGCTTGGAGTTAAGTTACTCACCGTCGAGTCGTGCCGCTCCGAGCTTTGCCCGGCGACTCTGAGTTGAGTTACGTTGAGCGCATCCTATGCGGCCGAGCCCGCAGCCGTACATGGTGTTGTGTGCAAGTTAGGTTTTTCAGTCGGGCCAGGGCGGACACCCGTGCATTAGCCAAGCTTTCTCGCCAGGTCAGTCGCACGCGGGTGGTAGTAGCGCTTCAGCATCTGTACGGTCTTGTGTCCGGTCACGGCTGATAGCTCCAGAATGTTGTCGAGGCGCTCAGCTATTCGCGACGTCGCTTCGTGCCGCAGATCGTGGAAATGCAAGTTTGCGATCCCGGCACGCTCGCAGGCGCGGGTGAATGCCTTTTTGAGGGCTTCCCCGGTGATCGGGAACACTTGTCCGTCAGGCTCGCGTGGCAGGGCCGCCAGTGTGGCCGCAGCTCGTGTCGAGAGCGGAACGTCACGCGGCTCTCCGTTCTTGCTGTCGTGCAGCCGGACAAATCGTTCGTCGAGGTACACATCAGGCCAATGCAGGGAGAGAATCTCGCTGCGGCGCATGGCCGTTTCGATCGCGAAGACCACGACGGGCAGCACACATTTGTTGCGGCAGCCGCCGGGCTCGAAGCGCCTGTTCTCGTCACGTCGGCTGGGGGCGAGCTCGGAAAGCAGGCGGTTTTCTTCGTCATTGAATAGACGACGTGTGCGTGCCCGATTTTCTTTGGGGCGACGGATCTCCGATACAGGGTTGGCTTTGATGGGAATAGCCCATTCTTTGCGGGCAATAGTAAGCACGTGGCCGATCAGAGTCAGCTCACGGTTGACCGTGGATCCGCTCACCTGACGCAGCCGGCTGTCGCGGTATTCGGCCATGACTTTGCTTGTCAGCGCCGCAACCTTGTACTCGGCCAGCGATTCCGTGCGCAGTTTGCGGATGCGTAGGATTTCTCCCGCACCGCCTTTTTTGTGCGGCGAGACTTCTTCGGCATAACGCTTCAGGAGATCGCCGAAGCTGTTGAGCTCGGCCTCGATTCGGTCGACGAAGATGCCGCGGTCCATCTCGCATTCAATGTTCCGAGCCCAAGCCTCGGCTTCGGCTCGGGTGTCGAAACTGCGATTCTGCTGGGGGTAACCCTGCCGCCTGATGTATGCGCGCCAGTAGTTGCCGCGTTTCCAGATGCCCGCCATTTGATGCTCCAGACGATGTTGGTTGCTTTTGTGTCTGGGGCTATTTTCGACTGCGCCGCTTTTGCGCCAAATGGCGTTGTGCGCGAGTTAGGCTCTGCTGCCAGAAAAGAAAAAGGCCCTCAAGCAATTGCCTGAGGGCCTTTTTCAACGCGATGCAAACTCAACCGCGAAATCCTGGTGGGTGGTACAGGGATTGAACCTGTGACCCCTGCCGTGTGAAGGCAGTGCTCTACCGCTGAGCTAACCACCCGAAGAGCTTTGGATTATGTCAGAGCTTGGCCGTTTCGTAAAGCGAATATTTGAGTGCTTCAATAATCTGATCGCCTGAATCAGGACGCCGCCGGCACCTCGGCAGCGATCGCCATCTCGATCCGCCACACGCTCGTTCCCTTAACCGCCTTGTCGAGATCGTCAAGAACGGCGAGATGCGCGCTCAACTCTTCCGCCGATGCCACCAGCACTGGCAACTGCAGATCATCAAGCGCGATACGCGGTGCATGGCCCTTGCCGGCCGCTGGCGTTTCGCCGAGCATGTCGATCACCAGGCTTTCCTGGCCGCGCGTCATCGCCAAATAGACTTCTGCAAGGAGCTCAGAGTCGAGCAGGGCGCCATGCAGCGTCCGATGCGCATTGCTGACATCAAAGCGATCGCACAAGGCATCGAGTGAATTGCGCTTGCCGGGGAACATCTGCTTCGCCTGCACAAGCGTGTCGATCACGCCGCCGCACACTTCCTTCACGCAAGGCATGCCAACCAGACCGAACTCGACGTCCATGAAACCGACGTCGAACGGCGCGTTGTGGATGATCAGCTCCGCATCCGCGATGAAGTCGCGCAACTCGGCGGCGATATCGGCGAACTTGGGTTTGTCGCTGAGAAATTCCGTGGTCAGGCCGTGCACCGCGAGCGCGCCCGGATCGCTGTCACGTCCCGGATTCACGTAGAAGTGCAGGTTATTGCCGGTGAGCCGTCGATTAATCAGCTCGACGCAGCCGATTTCGATAATGCGGTCGCCCGTGCGGGCGTTGAGGCCGGTGGTTTCGGTATCGAGTACGAGTTGGCGCATAGAGATAAGTAATTAGCCTTCGGCGAGTGAAGTCACGCCGCGATTCGCGAGCGCATCGGCGCGTTCGTTTTCCGGATGGCCCGAATGGCCTTTCACCCAGCGCCATTCGATCTGATGCTGACCGACAAGTGCATCGAGCCGCTTCCAGAGATCCGCGTTCTTGACCGGCGTTTTCGCCGCCGTCATCCAGTTCTTCTTCTTCCAGCCGTGAATCCATTCGCTGATGCCCTTCTGGACATATTGCGAATCGGTGTGAATGACCACGCGACACGGCCGCTTGAGCGCCTCGAGCGCCGAAATCACGCCCATGAGCTCCATGCGGTTGTTGGTCGTCGGCGTTTCTCCGCCGAACAATTCCTTTTCCTGGTCGCCGAAGCGCAGCAGCGCGCCCCAGCCGCCAGGGCCGGGATTGCCTTTACAGGCGCCGTCGGTATAGATGTCGATTACTTTGTCTGTAGTGTCTAAGGTCATCAATGCTCGTTGCGTGTATGCGGCGCGGCGACCGGGGCGAGGCCCGGCGCGAGGGCGGGTTTTTTCAGCTTGCGCGGCCCGATCAGGCGCATGCCGCGCACACGCTTGATGGCCGTGATCATGTAGGCCGCGCCGAAGATCGGCCACCAGCGGTCACCGGCGGCTTCCATGAACTGATAGCGCGCCAGCCACTGCTCGGTGAGAAGAGGCGGACGATAGCAGCCGAAGCGTCCGCGTTCAAGGTCGAATCCGAGCAGCTTGATCCAGTCCTTGATCCGCGTGAACGCGATCATTTCGTGCGCGGAAGGGACGAACGGCTTGCCAGCAACCTTGCCGAGCGATTGCCGCGCCCCCCAGAGACTCAGCGAATTGAAGCCGAGAATGATCAACTGTCCTTCGGGCATGAGCACACGTTCGGCTTCTCTAAGCAACCGATGTGGATCGCTCGTGAATTCCAGCGTATGCGGCATGACCAGCAGATCGACGCTCTGCGCCTCGAACGGCAGATCGAGCAGATCGCACCACACGGCGCTGCGTCCCTCCGGCGCGTGCAGGCCACGGCTCGCCGATGGCAACGACGTCACGCCCGGCCGTGCGTCGGGCGAAACCGGCGGTGGCAGCGTAAACGGCGAGCTTGCGGCGCTCGCGGTATCGAGCACAAGGCCGCGATAGGGCATGCGATTTTCGCGCAACGCGTCGAGTCCGGGCAGGCCGAGCTGCAGCGCGTGATAGCCGAAAATATCCGATACCACGCGGTCGAGCTGTGCCTGTTCCCAGTCGAGCACGTAGCGGCCGGGCGCGGAAACCGTCCAGGCGGGCCAGTCTATAATCGTTCGCTCTGACATGTTCGGGTGAGTCGCCTTATGAAAACGCTTGAGTACGTGCCGGTTCCGGCGTTCGAAGACAACTACATCTGGCTGATATCCGACGGTCAAGATGCCGTCGTGGTCGATCCGGGCGACGCCGCGCCCGTCGAAGCGTATCTGACGAAACGCGGTTGGCGGCTGACCGCTATTTTACTCACGCACCACCATCACGACCACGTCGGCGGCGTCGCAAAACTGCTCGTTAGCCAATCGGCGGATGGGGAAATCCCGGTGATCGGCCCGGCTGGCGAGGCTATCGAGCATCTGACGCGGCGTGTGAAGCAGGGCGATCACGTTAGTATCGCGAGTCCGGCGCTGGAATGCTCGGTTATCGATGTGCCCGGACATACTGCCGGACACATCGCGTACTTCCAGCCGAACGACCCGCAAGGCACACCGCATCTTTTTTGCGGCGACACCCTGTTCGCGAGCGGCTGTGGCCGTCTTTTCGAAGGCACGCCGCAGCAAATGCTGAACTCGCTCGATGCGCTTGCCGCCCTTCCCGACGCCACGCTGGTTCACTGCGCACACGAATATACGCTGTCGAACATCCGTTTCGCGCGCGCAGCCGAGCCGGACAACGCGGCGCTGGCCGAATGGCAGAAGCAAGTGGAACAACTGCGCGCGCGCAACCAGCCGACCATTCCGACCACGCTCCTGCACGAACGCCAGGCGAATCCGTTCCTGCGCGTCGGTGAAAAAAACGTGCAAGCCACGCTCGCCGCGCAGTTCGAACGCCCGGTGCGCGACCGGCTCGATGCGTTCACGCTGATGCGCGGCTGGAAGGACAAATTTCGCTAACCCGTTCACGCCTGCGGTTATCTTCATCTGAAACGTGGAAAACCATTGCAGGCCTCGGATTATTTTATGTTTTTTGCGTTTATATTGACGTGGTGAATGCGGTTCCGTACTATCGGGTCCAAATTTCCAAGCACATTTTTTGGAATCCGAGACGTTCATGCGATTGATTTTTAGCGCGCTCCTCGTCCTGACATTGGCTGCATGTGCCAGCCAGGGACCGACAGCGACCAACTCCCTTTCTTCACTCCCTTCCGCCCAGAATCAGCAAGCCGTAGCAGACGCAATCCGCAAGAACGCCACCGCCAAGGAAACGATCAACGTCGACAAGACGTCCGTCGATTCGCTTTCCGGACCTGACGGCGATTTGTGGGCGCGTATCCGCCGCGGTTTCCAGATTCCCGACCTGCAAAGCGACCTCGTCGACATGCAGGTGAACTGGTACGCGCAGCGCCCGGATTACGTCGAACGTATGACCGGCCGCTCGCAAAAATACCTGTATCACATCGTCGAGGAACTCGAGCAGCGGCACATGCCGACTGAACTCGCGTTGCTGCCGTTCATTGAGTCGGCCTATAACCCGCAGGCGCTGTCGGTCGCGAAGGCCGCGGGCATGTGGCAGTTCGTGCCGGGCACGGGCCGCGACTACAACCTGAAGCAGAACATGTTTCAGGACGAGCGGCGCGATGTGCTGGCGTCGACCAGTGCGGCGCTCGACTATCTTTCGCGTCTCCACGACATGTTCGGCGACTGGCACCTGGCGCTCGCCGCGTACAACTGGGGCGAGGGCAGTGTGCAGCGCGCGATCGCGAAAAACGAGGCGCTGGGTTTGCCGACGGACTATCAAAGCCTGCGCATGCCGAACGAGACGCGCAATTACGTCCCGAAGCTGCAGGCGGTGAAGAACATCATTGCGAATCCGCAGATGTACGGGCTGGCGCTGCCGGATATCCCGAACCACCCCTATTTTGTGACGGTCACCACGTCGCGCGACATGGACGTGACGATGGCCGCCAAGCTTGCCGGCATGACGGTGGAGGAGTTCCGTTCGCTCAATCCATCGTTTGCGAAGCCGGTGATTCTCGGCGCGACGAGCCCGCAAATCCTGCTTCCCTTCGATAACGCCAGCGCCTTCCAGAAAAACCTGAAGTCATATTCGGGCGCGTTGTCGTCGTGGACGACCTATACGGTGAGCGAGCGTGCGACGCCTGCGGTTATCGCGCAGAAGATTGGTGTGGACGCGGATACGCTGATGTCGGTGAACCGCATTCCGGCCGGCATGCGGCTGAAGGCGGGCTCAACTATCGTGGTGCCGCGCAGCGATGACGACGACGAGGACATCAGCGCCGACGTCGCCGAAAGCGCGATGCTGGCCGTGGAGCCAGATGTCCCCGATACCCGCAAGATGCTGATCCGCGTTCGCCGCGCGCAATCGATGTCGACTTTCGCCGATCGCTACAATGTATCGGTAGGGCAGGTTAAAAGCTGGAACCGCACTCACCGGGATTCAGTTATGCCCGGTCAGTTGATCGTGCTGCACGTCCCGGTTGGGCGCTCGGTCCCGGCCGAACCCGGCCCGGTGCGCGTGGAAACGGTGGCCGCGTCAAGCCGGAACAAAGGTGGCGTGACGAAGATCGGCACGCACGTGCCGGAATCGAAGAGCACGGCTGCGCGCGGCGGCAAAACGAGCGCGCCGGTCAAGGTGAGGCGGGTGGCCGAAAAATCCAGCGCGCCGTCCAAATCGGTTGCGGTAAAACCCGCAGCGGTATCGAAAACCACGCAATCGACCAAGTCGGCAGACAAGAAGAAACAATAACCTGTCCGCGCGATCAAGAATCCACGCCGTCACCAAGGTGACGGCGTTTTCACTTGCGCGCGCGCGTTAAACTTCCGCTTCATTTCAAAAACCCCCGCGCTGCACATGACGTCTTCCGTTCGGTTTCGCGTCTTTTTTCTGTTTTCCGCCGGATATTTCGTCTCGTACGTCTTCCGCGGGGTGAATCTCGGCTTCGCGCCTTACATCACGCACGATCTGGGTTTATCAGGCGCGGATCTCGGTTTGCTCACGTCGCTATATTTTCTCGGCTTCGCGGCGGCGCAAATTCCCGTGGGAATGTTGCTCGATCGCTTTGGCCCGCGCCGGGTCACCGCAGGCATGCTGTTGTTCGCCGCGCTTGGGATCGGCGTGTTTGGCGCGGCGCACGGTATCGGCACGATGATGTTGGGGCGGCTGCTGATCGGCGTGGGCGTGTCCGTCTGCATGAGCGCCGCGTTCAAGGCGCTCGCGCAAATTCTGCCCGTGGCGCAATTGCCAATGGTCAACGGCCTCGTGATGGCGGTTGGCGGCCTCGGCGGCGTGGTGGTCGGCTCGCCGCTCGCCATGCTGCTCGGCGTGACCGACTGGCGAAACGTCTGCTTCGGCCTTGTCGCGATGACACTCGCGGTTGCGGCGGCAATCTACCTGTTCGCGCCGGAGCATCGTGACGGTGTGCATCGCAAGGCCGACATGCTCACGCAATTCAAGGGCACTTGGCACATCCTTGGCAGCGGCGCGTTCTGGAAGATCGCATCGTTTTCGGTCGTCACGCAGGGCGTCTTCTATGCGATGCAGTCGCTCTGGATTCGTCCCTATCTCCTTGATGTCATGGGCCTCAGCGCCCAATACGCCGCGGTGCTGGTATCGGTGCTCGGTGTCGCGATGATGATCGGCTGCGTCGGTTTCGGCGTGGCGGCGCGCGGTCTGCAAAAGCGCGGCGTCACCGTCTACGCGTTCTGCGGCTTCGGCATGGCGCTGTTCGTGCTCGTCCAGGTGCTGATGCTCGTGCGTGCGCCGATTTCGCCGGCCTTGCTGATCGCGTGCTACGGCATTTTCGGCGGCACGGGCATCCTGAGCTACGCGGTGATGGCCGAGTATTTTCCGACGCACATGATCGGTCGCGCGCACAGCACGCTCACGCTGGTGCTGTTCATCCTGATCTTCGGATTGCAGGTGGGCATAGGCGCCATGCTGTCACGCTGGCCCGCCCAGGGCGGCCACTATCCTGCAGCGGCGCACCTGAGTGCGTGGGGTGTCTTGATCGCGCTGCAGATCGCCAGCGCCATCTGGTACGTCTTGCCGAGCAGCGTTCTCGAAAAGCGCGGCGGCGTGCCGTCGTAATCGCTGCATGGCCACCGGATAAGGCCCGCAGCGCCTCGCCTGGAACGCGTCTTGCGTGCGATGTGTCTCAAATTTGGAAGGACGGGCGGTTTCGGGCTATAATTCGAAGGTTTGAGCAAATCAACCTACACCCTAGCGCCTACCTCCCACTCACCGTTCATCCGCCGCGCCTTGCAGCACGCGCGCATCCCGCCAAACGCCTGATTCGCGCGTCCAGTCACTGGAGCGATACAGGCAGAAAACGGCGGGTTTTGCGCCCGACGCAATCGAACGCGATGCGGGTCTGCGCGCGCCACTTTACGGCCGCGCGCGACTCCACGGTCGGATGACAGGTCGGCAAACAGGGTGTTCCAAAGGAGCCTCCCGTGTTGCCGTCATTCTCTCCCGCAATCCTCGCACTCGCCGACGGCACGGTCTTTCGTGGTCACTCGATCGGCGCGTCCGGTCACACTATCGGTGAAGTGGTGTTCAACACCGCGATCACCGGTTATCAGGAAATCCTGACCGATCCGAGCTACGCCCAGCAAATCGTCACGCTGACGTATCCGCACATCGGCAATGTCGGTGTGAACGCTGAAGACGTCGAATCCACCAAAGTCCATGCCGCCGGGCTGATCATTCGGGATCTGCCGGTGCTCGCATCGAATTTCCGCTCCGAACAATCCCTCGCCGACTATCTGAAAGCAGAGAACGTCGTCGCGATTTCCAACATCGATACTCGCAAACTCACGCGCATTCTGCGTGACAAGGGCGCCCAAAACGGCTGCATTCTCGCCGGCGATGATGAAGCCAAAGCCCTCGAACTCGCGCGCTCGTTTCCGGGTTTGTCGGGAATGGATCTCGCCAAGGTCGTCTCCACCAAAGAGAAGTACGAGTGGACCCAGGCCGAATGGCGTCTGGAAAGCGGCTACGGCGAGCAGAAGGCGCCGAAGTTTCGCGTCGTCGCGTTCGATTTCGGCGTCAAGTACAACATTCTGCGCATGCTGACCGAGCGCGGTTGTCACGTCACCGTGCTGCCGGCTGAATCGACCGCCGCCGATGCGCTCGCGCTGAATCCCGACGGCATCTTCCTCTCGAACGGCCCCGGTGACCCGGAGCCGTGCGACTACGCAATCCGCGCGACGCGCGAGTTCATCGAGCGCGGCATTCCCACGTTCGGCATTTGCCTCGGCCACCAGATCATGGGTCTGGCCGTCGGCGCGAAGACCATGAAGATGAAAACGGGCCATCACGGCGCGAATCATCCGGTGAAGGATCTTGAGAATGGCCGCGTGGTGATCACGTCGCAGAATCACGGTTTTGCCGTCGATGCCGCCACGCTGCCCGCCAACGCAAAAGTCACGCACACGTCGCTGTTCGACGGCACGCTGCAAGGCTTCGCGCTCACCGACAAACCCGCGTTCTGCTTCCAGGGGCACCCGGAAGCATCGCCCGGACCGAACGATATCGCGTACTTGTTCGATCGCTTTGTCACGCTGATGGAAGCGCAGAAAGTCGCAGCTTAAATAGACGCAACGCACAGAACACAGCAACACAATCATTGAGAGCAGTTATGCCGAAGCGGACAGACATCAAGAGCATCCTCATCATCGGCGCGGGGCCGATCATCATCGGTCAGGCGTGCGAGTTCGATTATTCGGGCGCGCAGGCTTGCAAGGCGCTGCGCGAGGAAGGCTACAAGGTCATTCTCGTCAACAGCAATCCCGCGACGATCATGACCGACCCGAACACGGCCGATGTGACCTACATCGAGCCGATCACGTGGGAAGTCGTCGAGCGCATCATCGATAAAGAACGTCCCGACGCAATTCTCCCGACCATGGGCGGACAGACCGCGCTGAACTGCGCGCTCGATTTGTTCCACCACGGCGTGCTGGAAAAGTACAAGGTCGAGTTGATCGGCGCGTCGCCGGAAGCTATCGATAAAGCCGAAGACCGCCAGAAGTTCAAGGAAGCGATGACGAAGATCGGCCTCGGTTCGGCCAAGTCGGGCATCGCGCATTCCATGGAAGAAGCGCTGCAGGTGCAGGCGGATATCGCCGCGCAGACCGGCAGCGGCGGGTATCCGACCGTCATTCGTCCTTCGTTCACGCTGGGCGGATCGGGCGGCGGGATTGCCTACAACAAAGAAGAGTTCGAGGAGATTTGCCGTCGCGGACTGGATTTGTCGCCGACGCGTGAATTGTTGATCGAAGAGTCGCTGCTGGGCTGGAAAGAGTTCGAGATGGAAGTGGTCCGCGACACCAAGGACAACTGCATCATCGTGTGCTCGATCGAAAACCTGGACCCGATGGGTGTGCATACCGGCGACTCCATCACGGTCGCGCCGGCGCAAACGCTCACCGACAAGGAATATCAGATCCTGCGCAACGCGTCGCTCGCCGTGCTGCGCGAGATCGGTGTGGATACGGGCGGTTCGAACGTGCAGTTCGCGATCAATCCGAAAGACGGCCGCATGGTCGTCATCGAGATGAATCCGCGTGTGTCGCGCTCGTCGGCGCTGGCGTCGAAGGCGACGGGTTTCCCGATCGCCAAGGTCGCAGCGAAGCTGGCCGTGGGCTACACGCTCGATGAGTTGAAGAACGAGATCACCGGTGGTCAGACGCCGGCGTCGTTCGAACCGACCATCGACTATGTGGTCACGAAGATTCCGCGTTTTGCGTTCGAAAAATTCCGCGAAGCCGATGCACGCCTGACGACGCAAATGAAGTCGGTCGGTGAAGTGATGGCGATTGGCCGCACGTTCCAGGAATCGTTCCAAAAGGCGTTGCGCGGTCTGGAAGTAGGAGTCGACGGACTCGACGAAAAGACCACCAGCCGCGACGAAGTGATTCGTGAGATAGGCGAGCCGGGTCCGGACCGCATTTGGTTCCTCGGCGACGCGTTCCGTCTCGGCCTGACCGCCGAAGAAATCTTCGAAGAAACGGCAATCGACCCGTGGTTCCTCGCGCAGATCGAACAGATCGTCTCGAAGGAAAAGGCGCTGAGCGGCCGCACGATCGAGAGCCTGACCAAAGACGAGATGCTGTATCTGAAGCAGAGCGGTTTCTCGGATCGACGTCTCGCCAAGTTGCTCGGCTCGGATCAAACGGCTGTGCGTAAGCATCGTCATGCATTGAAGGTGCGTCCGGTCTACAAGCGCGTGGACACATGCGCGGCCGAATTCGCGACGAAAACCGCTTACATGTACTCGACCTACGAGGAAGAGTGCGAAGCGAATCCGACCGACAAAAAGAAAATCATGGTGCTGGGCGGCGGCCCGAACCGGATCGGACAGGGCATCGAGTTCGACTATTGCTGCGTGCACGCAGCCTTGGCGATGCGCGAAGACGGCTATGAAACGATCATGGTCAACTGCAATCCCGAGACGGTTTCCACCGACTACGACACGTCTGACCGCTTGTATTTCGAATCGCTGACGCTTGAAGACGTGCTCGAAATCGTCGAACTGGAAAAGCCGGTTGGCGTGATCGTGCAGTACGGCGGTCAGACGCCGTTGAAGCTGGCGCTGGACCTTGAAGCGAACGGCGTGCCGATCATAGGCACGTCGCCGGACATGATCGACGCCGCCGAAGACCGCGAGCGCTTCCAGAAGCTGCTGCAGGACCTGAACCTGCGTCAACCGCCGAACCGCACGGCGCGCGCCGAAGACGAAGCGCTGCGTCTCGCCGAAGAAATCGGTTATCCGCTGGTTGTGCGTCCGTCGTACGTGCTCGGTGGACGCGCGATGGAAATTGTCCACGAGCCGCGCGATCTCGAACGCTACATGCGCGAAGCCGTGAAGGTTTCGCACGATTCGCCGGTGCTGCTCGACCGCTTCCTGAATGACGCGATCGAATGTGACGTCGACTGTATTTCGGATGGCGAAGCGGTGTTTATCGGCGGCGTGATGGAGCACATCGAACAGGCGGGCGTGCATTCCGGCGACTCCGCATGCTCGCTGCCGCCGTATTCGCTGTCGCAGGAAACTGTCGATGAACTCAAGCGCCAGACCGGCGCCATGGCGCGCGCGCTGAACGTGATCGGCCTGATGAACGTGCAGTTCGCGATCCAGCAAGTGCCGCGTGAAGACGGCACGAAGCAGGACGTGATCTACGTGCTCGAAGTGAATCCGCGTGCTTCGCGCACGGTGCCGTATGTGTCGAAGGCGACTGGTTTGCCGCTCGCCAAGATCGCCGCCCGTGCGATGGTCGGCCAGAAATTGGCCGATCAAGGCGTCACGAAGGAAGTGATTCCGCCGTACTTCAGCGTCAAGGAAGCGGTGTTCCCATTCGTGAAATTCCCGGCTGTCGACCCGGTGCTCGGACCCGAAATGCGCTCGACCGGCGAAGTGATGGGCGTGGGACGTACGTTCGGCGAGGCGTTGTTCAAGTCGCAGCTCGCGGCCGGCTCGCGCCTGCCGGAAAGCGGCACGGTTCTCCTCACCGTGATGGACGCGGACAAGCAGAAGGCCGTGGAAGTTGCGACCATGCTGCACGAACTGGGTTATCCGATCGTCGCGACGAAGGGCACGGCCGCCGCCATCCAGGCAGCGGGCGTGCCGGTGAAAGTGGTCAACAAGGTCAAGGATGGCCGGCCGCACATCGTGGACATGATCAAGAACGGCGAGATTGCGCTGGTCTTCACCACCGTCGACGAAACCCGAGCTGCCATCGCCGATTCCCGCTCGATCCGCATGAGCGCGCAGGCCAACAAGGTCACGTACTACACGACCATGTCGGGCGCGCGCGCGGCGGTCGAAGGTCTGCGATATCTGAAGGACCTGGAAGTCTATGATTTACAAGGACTGCATGCTCGCCTAAACTAAGGCTTCTGATTCGAGTCTCAGCAGTATCAGCAGTCTCCAAATGAAGTTCTAAGTTTCAAGGGCCGCGGTTAAGCGGCGTCTCCCTTTTTTACCGGGAGATGCACTTAACCGCGGTAATTTTTTTACGTCTGCATTTTTGCGTAATGAGTTGTTTATGAGCACAGTTCCTTTGACCAAACGCGGCGCAGCGCTGCTGCGCGACGAATTGCAACGCCTCAAATCCGTGGAGCGTCCGGCTGTCGTGAATTCGATTGCCGAAGCGCGCGCGCAGGGCGACTTGTCGGAAAACGCCGAATACGACGCGGCCAAGGAGAAGCAGGGCTTTATCGAGGGCCGCATCGCCGAGATCGAGTCGAAGCTGGCCGGCGCGCAGGTTATCGACCCGACGGCGGTGGAAGCCGACGGCCGGGTGATCTTCGGCGCGACGGTCGAGCTGGAAGAGACGGCCACGGGCGACATAGTGACCTACCAGATTGTCGGCGACGACGAGGCGGATATCGACCATGGGCTGATTTCCATCAGCTCCCCGATCGCGCGTGCGCTGATCGGCAAGAGCGAGGGCGACGTGGCGTCGGTGCAGGCTCCGAGCGGCGCGCGCGAATACGAAGTCATCGCGGTCAAGTACGTCTGATGGCCCATCGATTCTTTCGGATCGTCGCCATGATCTGGGTCGGCAGCATGCTGACGCTGGGGTACGTGGCAGCGCCTGTGCTGTTCAGTATGCTCGACCGGACCTCGGCGGGATCGGTCGCGGCGCAACTGTTTCGCATCGAAGGCATGCTGGGCGTGGTGTGCGCGCTGGTGCTGCTGGTGATGGCTAACCGTCTCGTCCGCACGGGTTTCGTCGAATACAAGCGCACCCGCTGGGTTATCGCAGCCATGCTGGTGTGTGTGCTGGTTGGCTATTTCGCCCTGCAACCGTTCATGAGCGCGCTGCGAGTGGCGGCACAGGAAGGCGGGATGGAACTCGCGCAATCGCCGTATGCAAGCCGCTTTGGTTTGCTGCACGGGGTGTCGAGCGCGTTCTATCTGATCGAAAGCGTGCTGGGACTGGTGTTGTTCTGGCGCCTGCCGCCGGGACGGTTTCCCACGCAAACAGTGATTCCGAAGGGAAAAACGGCCAGCGTCGCAGCACGTCGCGCACGCGGTTAAAAAAAGCCGGTGTTACCCGAGCTAATCGGGCAACACCGGCTTTCTGCTTTCCGGACAAGCCGGAAAAACTTATTTCGACGATTGATGGTGACGCTTGGCGCTGGGCAGACGCTTCTTTGCGCGCTTGACGTTGCCGCCAGCCGTCACACGTTCGTTGCCGCGAACCAGCAGTTTTTGCTTCTTCGGCTTGCGGACCACAGGCGCGTCACGCGTGATCTTGACGACCTTGACCACACGTGGCGCACGTCCTTTCGACGACGTTTCGGCAGCGGCTTCGCCGGCACTGGGAGGCGCCACGCGATTGGCGCCGCGGACCCCGGCCGTGCGCGAAGGCTTGGCGACTTCGTCGCTTTCCGGGCGCCACACTACGAGCAATTTGCCGATTTGCTGGATCGGCGCCGCGTTCAGCCGGTCGCAGATTTCGGCGTAGGCTGCGGTGCGGGCTTCGCGGTCGTCGCCGAAAACGCGGATCTTGATGAGCTGATGTGCTGCGAGATGCACCTCGATCTCGGTCAGCACGGCTTCGGTCAGCCCTTCGCCGCCAACGAGTACGACGGGCTTGAGCGCATGAGCCTGGGAGCGCAGGTCGGCGCGTTGGGCGGGAGAAAGTTTAAGAGCTGGCATGAGAAGTAACGGACTCGACTAAAATGAGAGGCGCCGTAGCGTAAAAGCGGCTAAACGGTCGCGATTGCAAAACAAAGACGGGCAGGGCGGACGCCTTGCTCGAGAAAATGACGGACGGCGCGAGGCGGTGCGGCGAGCAAACGGACTTGATTTTAACGAATCTTTAATCGCCGGAGCCCGGACGCCGCCCGTTGCCAGAAAGGCCGAAAGCACGTTATCAGCCTTGGCTTCTGGCAAACGCCGCTGGCAAACACAGGGCACAACGGCGCCGAAATCGGCTGCCCACATCGACGAAGGCTGCCTCATAAATGAGCAGCAGCCCGAATTAGACGCGTATTATCCGCTAAAAGCACAGCTTCACGCAGCAAGAGTTCATTCTTAATGGCAAAAAACCGCTTCAATTACTCGTGGCTGCACGACCACATCAACGACCCGTACGTGAAGCTCGCGCAGCGCGAGGGCTACCGGGCGCGCGCGGCGTACAAGCTGAAGGAGATCGACGAGCAGGACAAGTTGATCAAACCGGGCCAGATCATCGTGGATCTGGGCTCGACACCGGGCAGTTGGAGCCAGTACGCGCGCAACCAATTGGCCAAGGGGTCCAAGCGCGGCGAAACGCGCGAAGGCGGGATCGACGGGAAGATCATTGCGCTCGACCTGCTTCCCATGGAGCCTATCGCCGACGTGACCTTCATTCAGGGCGATTTTCGTGAAGACTCGGTGCTGGACCAACTGAAGGAAATCGTCGGAGACCATCAAGTTGACCTTGTAATCTCCGACATGGCCCCCAACCTCTCAGGTGTTGCCAGTGCGGATGCAGCGCGAATGGAACATCTGTGCGATCTGGCGCTGGACTTCTCGCAGAACCATTTGAAACCGGATGGTGCTTTGCTGGTGAAATGTTTTCATGGCAGCGGCTATAGTCAAATAGTGGAAAAGTTCAAGCATCAATTCAAAATCGTCGCGCCGCGCAAGCCAAAGGCGTCGCGCGATAAATCGTCCGAAACGTTTATTTTGGGCAGGCAACTCAAGCGTCGTGATTGAGAGTTGTTGGTGAAAACGCCGCGCTGGACCGGTTGCTTCAGCGGGCATTTTTGCCGGATGTGTCCGGAAATCAGGTCCCGACCGCTATCTCCGCGCTAGTTAAAGGCTATAGCAGGGGTTTGCGGTCTGGATTAGAATGCTTTCGTGGTGCCGCAAGGCGAATGTAGGCGCCCGTCTATGAGTGAAGGAGTGGTGCTTTGAACAACAATATGTTCTCTAAGGCAGCGGTGTGGCTGGTTATCGCACTGGTGCTGTTCACGGTGTTCAAGCAGTTCGACAAGCCCCGCGTCCAGGAAGGTGTTTCGTATTCGCAATTCATGGACGATGCGAAGACCGGTAAGGTCAAGACCGTTACCGTTCAGGGCCGTAATCTCACCGTCACTCCCGCAGACGGTCAGAAATATCAGATCGTGTCGCCTGGCGATATCTGGATGGTCGGCGACTTGATGAAGTACGGCGTACAGGTCAGCGGCAAGGCCGACGACGAACCGAACGCGCTGGTGTCCGCGCTGTATTACCTCGGACCGACGATCCTGATCATCGGCTTCTGGTTCTTCATGATGCGGCAGATGCAGGGCGGCGGGAAAGGTGGAGCGTTTTCGTTCGGCAAGTCGCGAGCGCGGCTGATCGACGAGAACAACAACGCGATCAATTTTACCGATGTGGCCGGCTGTGACGAAGCGAAGGAGGAAGTCTCCGAGCTCGTTGACTTCCTGCGCGATCCGCAGAAATTCCAGAAGCTCGGCGGGCGTATTCCGCGCGGCGTGCTGCTGGTCGGCCCTCCGGGTACAGGTAAGACGCTGCTTGCACGCGCTATCGCGGGCGAAGCGAAAGTGCCGTTCTTCAGCATCTCGGGTTCGGACTTCGTGGAAATGTTCGTCGGTGTGGGTGCGGCTCGAGTCCGCGACATGTTCGAGCAGGCCAAGAAGCACGCACCGTGTATCGTATTTATCGACGAAATCGATGCTGTGGGCCGTCATCGCGGTGCCGGCATGGGGGGCGGTAACGACGAGCGCGAACAGACGTTGAACCAGATGCTGGTGGAAATGGACGGCTTCGAGGCGAATTCCGGCGTGATCGTGATCGCTGCGACCAACCGCTCCGACGTGCTGGACAAGGCGTTGCTGCGTCCGGGCCGTTTCGACCGTCAGGTATATGTTGGCTTGCCAGATATCCGCGGCCGCGAACACATCATGAAGGTTCACCTGCGCAAGGTACCTATTTCGAACGACGTCGACGCTTCAGTGATCGCACGCGGCACGCCGGGCTTCTCGGGCGCCGATCTGGCGAATCTCGTGAACGAAGCAGCGCTGTTCGCAGCTCGCCGCGGCAAGCGGATCGTCGAGATGGCGGACTTCGAAGACGCGAAAGACAAGATCTTCATGGGTCCGGAACGCAAGTCTGCCGTGATGCGCGAAGAAGAGCGCCGCAATACTGCTTATCACGAGTCGGGTCACGCGGTGGTGGCGAAGCTGTTGCCGCATGCCGATCCGGTCCACAAAGTCACCATCATGCCGCGTGGCTGGGCATTGGGCGTGACCTGGCAGTTGCCGGAACATGATCGCGTGAACTTGTATCGCGACAAGATGCTCGAGGAAATCGCCATTCTGTTTGGTGGCCGGGCGTCGGAAGAAGTGTTCCTGAACTCCATGTCCACGGGTGCTTCGAACGACTTCGAGCGCGCAACGAAAATGGCGCGCGATATGGTGACGCGTTACGGCATGTCGGATGTGCTCGGCACGATGGTGTATGTCGATACGGAGCAGGACGGCATGTTTGGCAAGATGGCGTCGAAGACGGTGTCCGAGGCCACGCAGCAAAAGGTCGATGCCGAGATTCGCCGGATTCTCGACGAGCAATACGGTTTGGCCCGCAAGCTGCTGGAAGACAACCGCGACAAGGTCGAAGCCATGACGAAGGCGCTGCTGGAGTGGGAAACCATCGACGCAGACCAGATCAGCGACATCATGGGCGGTCGTCCGCCGCGTCCGCCGAAGAATCTGCCGCCGCCGTCGAGCGATCCGTCGTCGGGTGGTGGAAATACCGGCGCGGAAGTCAAACCGGGTAACGCCACGGCTCCCGCTTCAGCCTGACGCGAACCTGAAGCAATGTGGAAGGGGCTGGTGTGTTCTCACACCAGCCCTTTTTCGTTGTGGCGCATATTTACCGGCCTCGCCGAGGATTGCTTAATAGCTGCTGTAGGCGCCTTGAATCGGCACGCGCAAACGTTTCTGACTCTTCAATTCAATTGCCTGGCTGGACCACTATGCAGTCGTCACCCCTTTCAAACGCTCATCACGCTGTCGCGCAACCGCTTCAATGCGGTCGCTTCAGGCTGAGCTTCGAGCGTCCGCTGATCATGGGCATTCTCAACGTCACGCCGGATTCGTTTTCCGATGGCGGCCGTTTTGTCGCGCGTGACGCCGCGCTCGCGCAGGCTGCCGACATGATTCGCGATGGCGCTGACATTATCGATATTGGCGGGGAATCGACACGTCCAGGCGCACCGCCCGTGCCGCTCGACGAAGAGCTCGCGCGTGTGATTCCGGTAATCGAAGCGTTGCGGTCGGCGGGTGTACCGCTTTCCATCGATACCTACAAGCCCGCGGTGATGCGCGCTGCGCTGAACGCCGGCGCGGATATGGTCAACGACATCTGGGGTTTGCGCCGCGAAGGCGCAGTTGATGCGGTGAAAGACAGCACGTGCGGTGTCTGCGTGATGCACATGCTCGGCGAGCCGCAAACCATGCAAATCCATGAACCGGTGTATCGCGACGTCGTGACGGAGGTGCGGGAATTCTTCGAGGAACGGGTACGGACGCTGACGAGCGAGGGAATCGCCTTGGAACGGATCTGCCTTGATCCTGGATTCGGCTTCGGCAAGTCCGTGATCGATCATAATTACGCTTTGTTAGCGCATTTCGCCGAGACACGGCCTTCGAATTTGCGTGTGCCGCTACTGGCCGGCATGTCGCGCAAGTCGATGCTCGGTGCTGTGACCGGACGAACGCAACCGGCCGAGCGCGTGGCGGCGAGTGTGGCGGCGGCGGTGTGCGCGGCGCAACGAGGCGCGGCGATAGTGCGCGTTCACGACGTCGCGGCGACTTCCGACGCGTTAAAAGTATGGCAGGCGGTGCGCGCTGCCGGCAACGCGACGCAATGAACGGCAACATTTGACGGCATGAACTTTGCGAACGCATCGCAAGTACGGGAATTCACGGTTCGCGCTTAATTTTGCGCAAGGATAAGAACGAAACAATGGCACGTCGATATTTTGGTACGGATGGTATTCGGGGCAAGGTCGGTGAAGCGCCGATCACGCCTGATTTCGTGTTGCGGCTGGGTTATGCCGCCGGCAAGGTGCTGGCGGGCGCGGATCGGTGGGCGCAGCGCGGCAGCCGTCCGACGGTGCTGATCGGAAAGGACACACGGGTGTCCGGGTACATGCTGGAAGCAGCGCTGGAGTCGGGTTTTTCGGCGGCGGGCGTCGACGTCATGCTGGCCGGCCCGATGCCGACGCCGGGCGTCGCCTACCTCACGCGTGCTCTGCGTCTCGCGGCAGGTGTGGTGATCAGCGCGTCGCACAATCCTTACTACGACAACGGCATCAAGTTTTTTTCCGCCGATGGCAACAAGCTCCCGGACGAAGTCGAGTTGCAGATCGAAGCGCAACTTGACGAACCCATGTCCTGCGCGCCGTCCGAACTGCTGGGCAAGGCACGCCGGCTCGACGACGCACGTGGCCGCTACATCGAATTCTGCAAGAGTACGTTCCCGGCCAGCTTCGACCTGCACGGTCTCAAGCTGGTGGTGGACTGCGCGCATGGCGCTGCGTACGACGTCGCGCCGCAGGTGTTCCACGAGCTTGGCGCGGAAGTGGTGTCGATTGGCGTGTCACCGAACGGCTTTAACATCAACGACGGCGTCGGCGCCACTGCGCCCGACGCGCTCGTGCGGGCGGTGAAAGAGCATCGCGCGGATATCGGCATTGCGCTCGATGGCGATGCAGACCGCCTGCAAGTAGTCGACGCCTCGGGCCGGCTCTATAACGGTGACGAATTGCTCTACGTGCTGGTGAAGGACCGCATCGCGACGGACGGACACGTGGACGGTGCGGTTGGCACGCTGATGACGAACATGGCCGTGGAGGTCGCGCTGAAGGGGGCGGGCGTACAGTTGGTGCGCGCCGCCGTTGGCGACCGCTACGTCCTCGAGAAGCTGCGTGAGAACAACTGGATGCTCGGCGCAGAAGGATCGGGGCATATCCTGTCGCTCGACCGGCATTCCACGGGCGACGGCATTGTCTCGGCGCTGCTTGTGCTCGCGGCGATCAAGCGCAGCGGCAAGGAGCTTGCCGATCTGCTCGAAGGCGTGACGCTGTTCCCGCAAAAGCTGATCAACGTGCGGATGAGTCCGGACGCCGACTGGAAGAGCAGCGACGCCATCAAGCGGGCGATTGCGGATGCCGAGCGCGCGCTGGACTCGCATGGCCGGGTGCTGATCCGCGCCTCGGGGACCGAGCCGGTGTTGCGCGTGATGGTCGAGGCAGCGTCGCAAACGGACGCCATCGCGCATGCGGAAAGCATCGCCAAGGTCGTGAAGGACGCGACAACCTGACGCGAGCCGAAGCATCGGCGCGAGGAAAACGCCACGGTTCGCTCCGTGGCGTTTTTGCATGTGAGCGCCGTCCACGAATCCGTAGTTTCGAAAACGCTTAAAAAGCACGCGCTTTCTAAAATTATTTCCGTAACATGGATCGCCACATGAAGGGGCATCGGTCCGTCTCGCCAATCATTGAAAGAAACCTCTCCAGGTTGCCTCCAACGCCCATCCCGCTTGGCCTCGGCGGCTAAAACCCCGTACAAGAAACTTTCATGATCGTAAGCTGGTTGTCACGCTGTCTTCATGGATAGTCATCTGACTGTCACATTTAAACCCTATCCTTCGCGGTGTCGAGCCACTTGCTCACAACCCTGGAGATCACATGAAATTGATGCACACCGCGCTCGCAAGCATCGTCGGCGCAATGTTTGCGATGTCGGCGCAAGCTGCTGACATCACCGGCGCGGGCAGTACCTTTGCTGCACCGATTTACACGAAATGGGCCGATACGTACCAGAAGTCGGGCGGCGGCAAGGTCAACTATCAAGGTATCGGTTCCTCGGGCGGCATCAAGCAAATCATCGCGAAGACGGTGGATTTCGCTGGCTCGGACGCACCGCTGAAGGACGACGAGCTGGCCAAACAGGGGCTTTTCCAGTTTCCGACAGTCGTGGGCGGCGTGGTTCCGGCAATCAACGTGCCGGGCATCAAGGCGGGCGAGATGACGCTGTCGGGTGAAGTTCTCGGCGACATCTACCTCGGCAAGATCAAGAAGTGGAACGATCCGGCTATCGTCGCGTTGAATCCGAAGCTGAAGCTGCCGGATACGGACATTGCTGTCGTGCGCCGCGCTGACGGTTCGGGCACGAGCTTCATCTGGACGAACTATCTGTCCAAGGTGAACGCCGAGTGGAAGAGCAAGGTGGGTGAAGGTTCGACGGTCAACTGGCCGACGGGCACGGGCGGCAAGGGCAACGACGGCGTCGCCGCGTTCGTTCAGCGTCTGCCGGGTGCTATCGGTTACGTGGAATGGGCGTACGCTAAGCAAAACAAGATGACGTATGTCGACTTGAAGAATGCAGCGGGCGCAGTGGTCGAGCCGAAGACGGAAACGTTCAAGGCAGCCGCAGCGAGCGCGGACTGGTCGAAGTCGTTCTACCAGATCCTGACGAACGAGCCGGGCAAGGACGCATGGCCGATCGTCGGCGCGACCTTCGTGCTGCTCCACACGACGCAGGAAAAGGAAGCGCAAGGCGCGGAAACGCTGAAGTTCTTCGGCTGGGCGTTCAAGAACGGTACGCAAGCTGCTAACGAACTCGACTACATTTCGCTGCCTGATTCGGTTGTCGCTGAAATCGAAACGCAATGGAAGGCGAAGGTCAAGGACGCATCGGGCAAGGCTGTCGCACAGTAAGCTGCAGGTCAGCAAGCGGTAAGCAACAAGCATCTGGCTTCTTGTTCCGTATTGCCGCGCGGCATCCGCCGCGCGGCCCTTCCGAAGGCTCCCATGTCGGACATTCATCTCTCATCGACTCCGCCCGCCAGCCGCGCTCAACGCGCTCCGAGCCGGCTCGGTGATATCGTTTTCGGTGGACTGACACGGCTCTCCGCTGTCGTCACGCTGCTGCTGCTGGGCGGCATTATTGTGTCGCTGGTGGTGGCTTCGCTGCCTACGCTTCAAAAATTCGGTCTCAGTTTTCTCTGGCGTGCGGACTGGGATCCACAGACCGATAGTTTCGGCGCGCTCGTTCCTATCTACGGGACCATCGCCACTTCGATCATTGCGCTGATCATCGCCGTGCCGGTGAGCTTTGGCATCGCGCTGTTCCTGACCGAGCTCGCGCCCGCGTGGCTGCGCCGGCCGCTTGGCGTGGCAATCGAACTGCTTGCAGCGATCCCGTCGATTGTTTACGGCATGTGGGGTCTGCTGGTCTTCTCGCCCATTTTCGCGACGTATTTCGAAAAACCGCTGGGTCATCTGCTCGGCAACGTCTGGTTTATCGGCCGTTTTTTCCAGGGGCCGCCCATCGGCATCGGCATTCTCTGCGCCGGCGTGATTTTGGCGATCATGATCATTCCGTACATCGCGGCCGTGATGCGCGACGTGTTCGAAGTCACACCGGTCCTGCTGAAGGAATCGGCGTATGGCATTGGCTGCACGACCTGGGAAGTAATGTGGAAAATCGTGCTGCCGTTCACAAGAACCGGTGTTATCGGCGGCGTGATGCTCGGCCTCGGCCGCGCGCTCGGTGAGACCATGGCGGTGACGTTCGTGATCGGCAATACCAATCTGCTCGACAACGTATCGCTGTTTTCTCCAGGCAACAGCATTACCTCGGCGCTCGCGAATGAATTCGCTGAAGCGAGTCCCGGCTTGCATACATCGGCGCTGATGGAGCTCGGCCTGATTCTGTTCCTGATCACGTTCATCGTGCTTTCGCTCTCCAAGCTCATGCTGCTTCGCCTCGAAAAAGGGGAGGGTGGCAAGTGACCCGGACCACTACTCAATTCCCCGGTTCCGGCAATCCGGAACGGGAAGAAGCCACGCGGATCAAGTTGCAGCGGCGCCGCCGCGGCAAGAATGTGGTCGCGCTGGTGTTGTCGCTCGCGGCCATGGCGTTCGGTTTGTTGTGGCTTATCTGGATTTTGTTCACTACGGTCAAGCTGGGTATCGGCGGTTTGTCGGTCGATCTGTTCACGCAGAACACGCCCCCGCCTAATACGGACGGCGGTGGTTTGCTGAACGCGATTGTCGGCAGCTTGATGCTTGTGCTTCTCGCGACCTTCGTTGGCACGCCGCTCGGGATTCTTGCGGGCGTGTATCTTGCCGAATATGGTGACAAGCGCTGGCTCGCGAGTGTGACGCGGTTCATCAACGACATCCTGTTGTCGGCGCCGTCGATCGTGATCGGCTTGTTCGTGTATGCACTGGTGGTCGCGCAAATGGGTCGCTTCAGCGGCTGGGCCGGCGTAATCGCGCTCGCGTTGCTGCAGATTCCGATCGTGATCCGCACGACCGAGAACATGCTGAGACTCGTGCCGAATGCGCTGCGCGAAGCGGCCTTCGCACTCGGCACGCCGAAGTGGAAGATGATTGTCTCGATTACGCTGAAGGCGTCGGTAAGCGGCATCGTGACGGGTGTACTGCTTGCCGTAGCACGCATCACCGGTGAAACAGCGCCGCTGCTCTTCACGGCGCTGTCCAACCAGTTCTTCTCGTGGGATATGAATCAGCCAGTGGCCAACCTGCCCGTCACGATCTACAAGTTCGCGATGAGCCCGTTCCCGCAATGGCAAGCGCTCGCGTGGGCCGGCGTGTTCCTGATCACGCTCGGCGTGCTCGGTCTGAATATCCTGGCACGCGCGATCTTCTCGAAAAAATAAGGCGGAAATCTTTCCATGAACACAGTCGCAAGCGATGTGAGCACCCGGAACGCGAATCCGGCCAGCAGCGGTGATAACTCCGGCACGAACCCGGTGGAGCGAGGCGCGATACCCGGCAGTTTCAAGCCGACGCATCACTCGCCCCCGGCAGGGTCGATGAAACCGAAGATCGAGGTGAACAACCTCAACTTCTTCTACAACAAGTTTCACGCGCTGAAGAACATTAACCTGCGCATTCCCGAACACAAGGTGACGGCGTTTATCGGACCGTCGGGTTGCGGCAAGTCCACGCTGCTGCGCACGTTCAACAAGATGTACGCGCTGTATCCGGAGCAGCGCGCCGAAGGCGAGATCCTGATGGATGGCAACAACCTGCTCGACACCAGCCGCGACATCTCGCTGCTGCGCGCGCGCGTGGGCATGGTGTTCCAGAAGCCGACGCCGTTCCCCATGTCGATCTACGACAACATCGCGTTCGGCGTGAAGATGTTCGAACAGCTGTCGCGCTCGGAGATGGACGACCGCGTGGAATGGGCACTGACCAAAGCGGCGCTCTGGAACGAAGTGAAGGACAAGCTGCAGCAAAGCGGCTACGGCTTGTCGGGCGGACAGCAGCAGCGCCTGTGCATCGCGCGCGGCATTGCGATCCGGCCTGAAGTGCTGTTGCTCGACGAACCGTGTTCCGCACTCGACCCGATTTCGACCGGCCGCATTGAAGAATTGATCGCCGAACTAAAAGATGACTACACGGTAGTGATCGTCACGCACAACATGCAGCAGGCGGCGCGTTGTTCGGACTACACTGCTTATATGTATCTGGGCGAATTGATTGAATTCGGCGATACGGAAAAAATCTTTATCAAGCCGTCCCGCAAGGAAACGGAAGATTACATTACCGGTCGGTTTGGTTGAGTCTGCGGTGAATCATTCGCACAGTCATACGGGCTAAAAAAGGACTTCAGGAGCACATATGTCCGATAAACATTTGTCGAGCCAGTTCGACGCCGATCTGAATGCGGTGTCATCGAAGGTGCTGGAAATGGGCGGTCTGGTCGAGTCGCAAATTATCAACGCCATGCAGGCGCTCAATACGTTCGACATGGATATTGTCGAGGCGGTGATTCTTGCCGAAACGCGCCTTAACACCATGGAAGTCGAGATTGACGAGGAGTGCAGCAACATCATCGCGCGCCGTCAGCCGGCCGCGCGTGACCTGCGTTTGTTGATGGCGATTTCGAAGACTATTACGAATCTCGAGCGCGCCGGTGACGAAGCCGAGAAGATCGCCAAGCGCGTGAAGCGCATCAACGAAGATGGCATGGGGCGTAACGTCAATATCGCGGAAATCAAGTTGTCCGGCGAAATGGCGGTCTCTATCCTGCGCCGTGCACTCGATGCGTTCGCGCGCCTGGATACGGTAGCGGCCGCGCAGATCGTTCGCGACGACAAAGCCATCGACGAAGAATTCCGTGCGTTCGTGCGCAAGCTGGTGACGTACATGATGGAAGATCCGCGCATGATCTCGGCGGGTCTTGATTATCTGTTCATCGCCAAGGCGGTTGAGCGGATCGGCGACCACGCAAAGAACATTGCCGAGTTCATTATTTACATTGTGAAGGGAACGGATGTCCGCCATGTGTCGCGCGATCAACTCGAACGCGAAGCACTGAGCTGATTCTTTTGTGATCCAGATGTCAGTTATTTAACTTACGCGAAGAAGGTTACAGAGGTGCCGATGCCCAGCAGCATTCTCGTTATAGAAGACGAACCCGCGATTTCCGAATTGATTTCGGTAAATTTGCAACACGCGGGCCATTGCCCCATTCGTGCTTATAACGCGGAACAGGCGCAAAACCTGATCAGCGATGTCTTGCCGGACCTAGTACTGCTCGACTGGATGCTGCCGGGTAAATCCGGCATCGCCTTTGCGCGGGAATTGCGCGGCAACGAACGCACGAAACACATTCCGATCATCATGCTCACCGCTCGCGGCGACGAGCAGGATAAGGTGCTCGGACTTGAAATCGGCGCTGACGATTATGTGACGAAGCCGTTTTCGCCGAAAGAATTGATGGCGCGGATCAAGGCGGTATTGCGCCGGCGCGCGCCGCAATTGACGGAAGACGTGGTGGCAATCAACGGTTTGCGTCTCGATCCGGCGACCCATAGGGTGGCGGCGCATGCGAACGGTCATTCCGACGATATCAAGCTCGATCTCGGACCGACCGAATTCCGCTTGCTGCATTTCTTCATGACCCATCCTGAGCGCGTGCATAGCCGCACGCAATTGCTCGATCAGGTGTGGGGCGATCACGTATTCGTGGAAGAGCGGACGGTGGACGTGCATATCAAGCGTTTGCGCGCAGCACTAAAGCCCGCGGGTTGCGATGCTATGATTGAAACGGTTCGTGGCAGTGGGTACAGGCTGGCCAAGAGTGCTTGAAGCCCGCGACCAATTGTGGTCGCGTGGCAATAATCTCGATCCGCTCATTCATGAATATCATCTGGACGCGGTCGCTCGTGTCCCTCGCGTTGCTCGCGGTATTAAGCGGGATTGTTGGCGCACTGTTCGGAGTGCGTGTCGCGCTCTGTTTTGCGCTCTTCATGCTCGTTCTGCAAACCCTTTTCACCACCTTTCATACGCAGCGCCTGTGGCGTTTGCTCGACGCGCCGGTGTACGGCGAAGTGCCGAGCGCACCGGGCGTGTGGGGCGAGATTTATTATCGCTTGCATAAGCTTGCAAAGCGCTGGCATGCGCAGGTGCGCCAGGTCGAGCAGCAGCATTCACGATTTATCCAGGGCATACAGGCTTCGCCGAATGGCGTAGCCATGCTCGACGACAGCGACCAGATAGAGTGGTGCAACGCGATCGCGGAAACCCATTTTGGTCTCGATGCCAAACGCGATCTGCGTCAGCACATCACGCATCTCGTGCGTCAGCCCGACTTCGTTCGTTATCTCGCTTCGCAGCATTATGAGTCGGTGCTGGTGATGCGCGGGATGGGGCTGAACCGGCAGCATGTGTTGGCGGTGCAAATATTCCCGTACGGTGAAAACCGGAAGCTGATTCTGACCCAGGACATCACGGAACTGGAAAGAACCGATTCCATGCGCCGCGATTTTGTCGCGAACGTTTCCCACGAGTTGAAGACGCCGTTGACGGTCTTGTCGGGCTTTCTCGAAACCATGCGCGAGTTGCCGCTGAATGAATCCGACCGGGCGCGTTATCTGGAGATGATGGAACAGCAGTCGTCGCGGATGCAGAACATCGTGCGGGATCTGCTGGTGCTGGCGAATCTCGAAGGCGATGTCAAACCGCCCAGCGACGACGTTCTCGACATGCGCGCGGTGCTGCGTCATCTGGAAGAAGACGCCGATAATCTTTCGAATGGCCGGCATCGAATCACATTCAGTGCCGATGAAGCGCTGACGGTGGCCGGTTCGGAAACGGAGATTGTCAGCGCGCTTGCCAATCTGGTAACGAATGCGATTCGCTATACGCCGGATGGCGGAACGATCGATGTATCGTGGCAGCGCATTCGGGATCGCGCGGTGTTTTCAGTGCGCGATAGCGGACTCGGCATTCCGGCCGAACATATTCCGCGTCTGACCGAGCGGTTTTATCGAGTCGATAGAAGCCGTTCGCGCGATACCGGCGGCACGGGCCTCGGGCTGGCGATCGTGAAGCATGTATTGCAACGGCATGGGGCCGACCTCGAAGTCAAAAGCGAGGAAGGGCGGGGCAGTACCTTCTCGGTGAAGTTTTCTGCCGCCCGCACGGCGTTGAGAAAATCGATTGCTGCTTGACGTGCCCCGACGCAAAGGTGCCCCGACGCAAAGGCACGTTCAAACCGTCACGGGCAGAACTTCGCGAGCAGGCCCAGTTGCGCATTGCGCATCGATTTACCCGGCCTGCGCCGCCGATAATGCCCGTCGCTCTGCATGAGCCACGCCGACTGATTGTCGCCGAGAAACACTGACAGTCCTTCGGCAATCACGCGCCGTTTCAGGCGGCGATCATTCACGGGAAAAGCCACTTCCACGCGCCGGAAGAAGTTGCGGTCCATCCAGTCCGCGCTCGACAAATACACTTTCTCTTCACCGCCCGCATAAAAATAAAAGATACGGTGATGTTCGAGAAAACGCCCGACGATGGAGCGCACCGTGATGTTCTCGGACAGATCTTCCACGCCCGGTTTCAACGCGCAGACCCCACGCACGATCAGATCGATTTTCACGCCCGCCTGCGACGCTTCATACAACGCGACGATCACGGTCGGTTCGAGCAGCGCATTCATCTTGGCGACAATCCGCGCTTTCTTTCCGGCGCGCGCGTTATCGGCTTCAGCACGAATGGCTTCGATAAGATTCGGATGCAGCGTAAAAGGCGCTTGCCAAAGCTGATGCAAGCGCAACTCACCGCCAATGCCGGTGAGTTGCTGGAACACGTGATGCACGTCTTCGCAGACTTGCTGATCCGACGTCATCACGGCGAAATCGGTATAAAGACGTGCCGTACGCGGATGATAGTTACCCGTGCCCAGATGTACATAACGCCTGAGCATCATCTTGCCGTTCTGCGAGACGCGCCGCACGATCAGCATCATTTTCGCGTGGCACTTGTGGCCCACCACGCCGTACACCACATGCGCGCCCACGGCTTCGAGCTGCGAAGCCCAGTTGATATTCGTCTCCTCGTCGAAGCGCGCGAGCAGTTCGACCACCACGGTCACTTCCTTGCCATTGCGCGCGGCTTGCATCAGCGCGTCCATCAGCGGCGAGTCGGTGCCTGTCCGATAGATGGTCTGCTTGATCGCGACGACCTGCGGGTCCTTGGCTGCCTGCAACAGCAACTCGAGCACGGGCTGAAAACTCTCGTACGGATGGTGCAGGAGCACGTCGCCCTGATCGATGGCATCGAAGAGATTCGATGACGCCGCGAGCGTCTTCGGCACCGCCGGAATATGCGGCACGAACTTCAGGTCGGGCCGGTCGACCATCTCGGGCAACTGCATCAGACGCACGAGATTCACCGGCCCGTTCACGCGATAACAATCGCGGTCATTCAGTTCGCTCTCGTCGAGCAGGCGACGGATCATGTGCGGCGGCGTCTCGGCCGACACTTCCAGCCGCACCGCGTTGCCCAGGTGCCGCGCGGGCAGTTCGCCCTGCAACGCCACGCGCAGATTGGTGATTTCGTCTTCATCGACGAACAATTCGCTGTTGCGCGTGATGCGGAACTGGTTGCAACTGCGCACGATCAGATGCGGAAACAACGCGTCGACAAAACGCTGCATCAGGGAGCTCAGCAGCACGAACCCGTGCGGGTACCCCGACAGCGCCTCGGGCATGCGCACGAGCCGCGGCAGCGCGCGCGGCGCCTGCACGATACCCATCACGGCCTGGCGGCCGAACGCGTCTTTCCCCTCCAGCTCGACCACGAAGTTCAGGCTCTTGTTCAGCACGCGCGGAAACGGATGTGCGGGATCGAGGCCGATCGGCGTCAACACCGGCAGCAACTCGCTCTGGAAGTAATCGCGGGCCCAGTCAGTCTGCGCTTCGCTCCACGACTCCACGCCATGAAAGTAGATCCCTTCGCTTTCCAGCGCGGGAAACACGGTGTCCTGCAGCATCACGTATTGCTGATGCACCAGGCGATGCGCACGTTCGACCACGAGGTCGTACACATGCTGCAGCGACATGCCGTCGGGCGAGAGCGAGCCCGGATTGTCGCGCATCTGTTCCTGCATGCCGGCCATCCGCACTTCGAAAAATTCGTCCAGATTGCTGCTGGTGATGCAGATAAAGCGGAGTCGTTCGAGCAGCGGGACGGAGGTATCGGCGGCTTGCGACAATACACGTTCGTTAAAACCCAGAATGCCCAGTTCGCGATTAAGAAGGGGATAGCGTAAGGACATCGAAAGTATTGGCAGTCAAAAAAGCGGAATGTGCAAGGATCGCCCGGAATGCATCACAGGTTGATGACGTTTTTGTGAAATCGTAATGTCATAAATCTAACGCCTGCCTCGCGTATGGTCGATTCTGGCAAGATTCGTCCGAGTTCGTCTAATAATTGTTTTATTGGCACATTTCGCTTCACTGGATTATTTGCCAGACCAGCACAGTCGTCCGGTTGGACTTAAAATTGGCGCGCTTCGGCGGCGCGGCGTGTTCAAATGCTGCCCGCACCGCGTGAGTACGCAAGGCGCTCGCGGGCACAACCCTACGGAAACTGGAAAATCGATGGTCAACCCCCCTCATCTTTTGGCGGCCGTAGATCTTGGATCGAACAGCTTCAGGCTGATCGTCGGACGCGTCGAGGAGACGCCTTCCGGCAGCCCGATCTATCAGGTCGATGCGCTGCGTGAACCCGTGCGGCTCGCGGCGGGCCTGTCACGAGACAAATTTCTCGACCGCGCTTCGCAATTGCGCGGCTGGGACGCGCTGAAGCGCTTCGGCGAACGGCTGCGCGACTTCCATCCCGACCACGTGCGCGCGGTCGCGACCAATACGCTGCGCGTGGCCAAGAACGCCGATGAATTCCTCGCCGAAGCGCAGAACGCGCTCGGGTTTCCCATCGAAGTGATTGCCGGGCGGGAAGAAGCGCGCCTGATTTATGCGGGCGCTGCGCATTCAGTGCCGGCGAGCGCGGGCAAGCGGCTGGTGGTGGATATCGGCGGCGGATCGACGGAATTCATTATTGGCTCGCATTACACGCCAATTCATATGGAGAGTTTGTATATCGGCTGCGTGAGCCATAGCCGGCAGTTTTTCGCAGCCGGTAATGTCGACGAATATTCAATGCGGCAGGCCGAGCTCGCCGCCAAGCGCGAGATCGAGATTATCTCGAGCGAATACAAACAGACCGGCTGGGATCAGGCGATAGGGTCGTCGGGTACGGCGCGGGCGCTGGCCGAGTTGATCGAGGCGAATGGTTTCAACGATCCCGGTATCACGCACGGCATTTCCCGAGGCGGGCTGGAGCGGTTGAAAAAGGCGCTGATCAAAGCCGAGAACGTGAACCGGCTGAAGCTGATCGCGTTGAAGGCCGACCGGATTCCGGTGCTCGCGGGCGGGTTGTCGATCATGCTCGGCGTATTCGAGGAACTGGGTATTGAATACGTCGATACCACCGACGGCGCGTTGCGGCTCGGCGTGCTGTATGACCTGCTCGGGCGCACACAGCATCAGGACATGCGCACGGTGACGGTTGAAGGGTTCAAGCGGCGCTATGCGGTGGATGGTGAACAATCGGACCGCATTGCCGCGCTGGCGATCAGCTTCTATGAGCAGCTCGAAGCAGCCGATGCCGATGCGGAGCGCCGGATCGAAAATAGAATGTTTCTGGGGTGGGCGGCGGCGTTGCATGAGATCGGGCTTTCTATCTCGCATAGCGCTTATCACAAGCATTCTGCGTATATCGCGAGTCACGCGGATATGCCCGGGTTTTCAAGGACCGATCAGGCGCGGTTGGCCGGGTTGGTGCTTGGGCATGTGGGGAAGTTGGGCAAGCTTTCCCAGGCGCGGGATGTTGACTGGACCTTGCTGTTTTGTTTGCGGCTTGCGGCGCTGCTTTGCCGGAGACGGGCCGATGTCGGGTTTCCGGCTATCCAGGTGTCTCTAGCCAATGGCGGCTTCGATGTGCGCTTGCCCAACGATTGGGTCGCGCTTAATCCGCTCACCGACTATAGCCTCGTTCAGGAGGCGGCGGAGTGGGAGAAGATCGGGAAGGCGTATCGGGTGGTTTATACCGGGGTTTGATGGCCGTAGCGGGGCGGCGTTAGGGAAAGCGGGGCAGCCCGGTTCCATGCTGCCCCATTGCGTGCGCGAGTCTCCGGCGCAAAAGTGAAATTAGTACGGACTTCGAACTTTATTCCACGTTTCTTGCCCTGCACCCAATTGCATCGCAGTTCGTCGCGCCAGCGGCGTTGATCTGATCGTTATCGCTGGCGCGTTTGGTCTCTTCCGCTATCTGCTCGTTGGCGTTTTCAATCTTCAGTCGGCCATGAAGTGGCGCACGTAACGCTCACCTATCTCCGATAAACGCAGCAAAGTCAAAAAGTCCGCCGTGTTGAAATCGGGATCCCATGCCGGAGCGCCGCAGATTTTTGCGCCCAAGCGCAAATAGCCCTTCAACAACGGCGGCGGCGCGACCGTGGCTCCCGTGCGCAGTTCCTGCACCGGCAGCGGCGTATGCGCAAACGCCCGGTATTCCGGCGACGTCAGCGCCTCTTTCTCCAACCCCTCGTACAGGTCGGCGGCGTAGTGGCCGCCATCGGCCATCGCGACGCTTGCGCAGCCCAGCATGGTCTCGTAGCCGTTCTGCTTCATGTACGCCGCGAGACCGCCCCACAGCGACATGATCACCGCGCCGCTGCGGTAATCCGCGTGCACGCACGACCGGCCGACTTCCACCAGCTTCGGGCGCAGATGCGCGAGGCGGGAGACGTCGAATTCGCTCTCGGCGTACAGCCGCCCGGCACGCGCCGCCTGATGCGGCGGCAACACGCGATAGGTACCCACAACCTTCAAGGTGTCCAGGTCGCGGACCAGCAAGTGGTCGCAAAAGGCATCGAACGCGTCGACGTCCAGACCTGCCGGGCCCTTCAGGTGAGCCCCCATCTCGTCCGCGAACACCCGGTACCGCAAGCGCTGCGCTTCACGCAATTCAGCCTCGGAATGCGCCCACGATACCCGCAGCCGGTGTTGCCCCGTCACGGTCTCCGCCGCGCTCGGCAAACGCTGGCGTTCGGCAACGTTCGAGCCACCAGACCCGCTCAGTCCATTCGATGTGCTCAAGAAAGCGGCGAGCGTCGTCGATTTTTGCATTGGCAATCCCCAAAGTGGATTTGGCTGACGTTTTACAGTTAGCCGCCAATGTAAGTATTCCGAATGACGCTCGCATGGCATCACGATGACGATTCAATGAAGCGTCACTGCGCCGCCACGGTTTTACCGCTTTTGCGTCCAATTTGTTGTAGCTACAGTAAATCAGGACTGTTTACGGCGCGCAACACGATCTGGTCGTCGCCCGCGCGGGAGCGCTGCTGGAACCACCAGATGCCACCTTTTTTCAGAGTCCATTCGGCTTCGTGGCCGGTCATCAACGAAGCCGCGACGCGCCCGAGCGTTGGTTGATGCCCGACCACGACCACGGTTTCCGCCACGCCACGCGGCCATTGAGCGGCATCGAGCACGGCTTGGGCGCTCGCGCCCGGCGCCAGTTCCTTCACCACGCTATACCGGTCGCCAAACGCTTCCATTGTCTGGATCGTGCGTGTGGCCGGGCTGACGAGAAACAGTGTGTCGTCGTCGATACGGCTTTTCAGCCACTTCGCCGCCGCCTGCGCCTGTTTTACGCCGCGCGGGGTGAGTTGACGCACGAGATCGCTCGCGGCCTGGTCTTCTGCTTCGGCATGGCGCCAGAGAATGAGGTTCATCGACTGTCTCCTTTGGGTTGTGCTCAGGTTTTTCGTTTGGACCGGTGAAGGCTGTGAACGTGCTGCGGCTTCGGGCTTGTCCCGGCCACCGGATACTTTCGATTGCGCGGGTATCAGGAAATACGCTATCATCTCGTTCTTGTCGGAGCGTAGCGCAGCCTGGTAGCGCATCTGATTTGGGATCAGAGGGTCGAAGGTTCGAATCCTTTCGCTCCGACCACGTTACAAATGAAGGGGTCACGAGTTCAACTCGTGACCCCTTTGTCACTTCTGACGTCATTTCTGGCGCGCTCGTGTGCGGGTCAAGAAAGAGGTGAGCACTTTAGCTACCTCAGCAGGTAGCAGGTTACAGCTGCCCGGGGCCGCACGGCGTTTCGATTCAATCGCAAATTCCCGATATCGTTTAATCTTCTGCGTTCGCTCGCCGTATTCGAACTTCAAACTCCATTTTCCGGGCCGTCCATGCCGCGTTTCGCCGTCCTGCTTGCTTGCTCCCTGCTCCTGTCCGCCTGTGCCGATGCCACCGTACCTCACCACACGCCGCCGCAAGATCCGCCTGATTACAAGGGCGTGCCGACCGATACCACACCGCCGGTGATGATCATCGCGCCGGCCAAGCCCGAGCAGCCGCAATGACAGCCGGGACGCCGCTTGCCCGCTGCCTGTCCGGATACCGCAGCGTATAATCCGCTCATGAACACGCCCGCCAACGCCGCCCAGCCTCACGCCCACTCGTCCGCCGACGCGCTCCAGGCGGCGGTCACGATGGCTGACGAATATTGTCGCGAGCGTGGTCAAAAGCTCACGCCCATTCGCCGCACGGTGCTCGAATTGCTGCTGGCCTCGGGCCGCGCGACCAAAGCCTATACGCTGCTCGACGAAATGCGGGCGATGCATCCGAACGCGTCGCCTCCCACGGTGTATCGGGCGCTGGATTTCCTGCTGTCGGCGGGGCTGATTCATCGCATCGAATCGATCAACGCGTTTACCGTCTGCCACGATCTCACCCATTGCCAGCACGGCGTGCTGATCGTGTGCCAACAATGCGGCCGCGTGACCGAGTTGCAGCAGCAAAAGCAGTTGCGCCAGACCCTGATGTCGCAGGTCGAGGCGAGCGGCTATCGGCTGGCGGGCGACGACATCGAGTTAAAGGGCATTTGCCCCGCATGCCAGGCCGCTGAAGACCCGAGCGCTCATCAGCACGACCACGATCACGCCTCGCATTGATCTGGTATGCGCGTCGTTTAAAGCGCTGCGAAGGTAAAAAGGCCGTTCCTGACGTCAGTCGGAACGGCCTTTTTGTATGTTCACAGCCCGAATAAGCGAAACCCCGATGCGGGCACACCGGGGTCTCTGACCCGCGAGATCTGTTCGCTCAGAAAAACACAGGCTGGCCGTATTCTAAAACGCATCAATCTGGCGGATGGTGATCACTTGTATCAACGCGTAACCCAATGTGCACGGCCCTCTCCGACCGTTAAGCAAGCCTGGTCAACGAAGGCCGCGGCACGTAATTACTACGGTCAAAACGCAGGCATAAGGCCGTGTTATGCGCATTTCTTGCTGCAAAGGTATGATCGCATCTCCTGCCGAAACAGATTTCCCGATCATGACCTCGTTGTGGATCTTCTTCGCCATTTGTCCGGTCGCGCTGGGTTCGCTGCTCGTGTTCGCGTCGCACATCGATCCGCTTTCCGGTCGCTGGCGTGGCGCCCAACTGATCGGCTCGCTACGCCGCCAAGCGGAATTCGCGGCAGGCAAACGCGTTGCGCACCTTGGCAGCGCCTTCAAGAAACACGCGAGTGCTATTGCTTGCAGCGAATCACCATCGATCGGTTCTTGACGTTCGCGCCGAAAATTCCCGCCACCGTTCCGCCCGAGGTCGCGCCGTTGTCGACATCCTTCGACACCACGTCGTAGCCATACGAACCGCACATCTCGCCGGCCTTCTTGTAACACGCAGCCCAGCTCGTACTCGCGTCGCCGCCGCTGCAATTGATGGCAAAACCCGTGTCGCCCGATGGCAGATACGTCATCTTCGCCGTGTCGGCGCAACCGGCCAGTGTTGCCGCAGCGGCCATTACGGCAGCCGTCATGAGGTGCTTTCCACGCGTCGTGACGCGTACTTTCAATTTCATCGATTCTTCCCTGTTTGATAAAGCACGTCTGGCATGCCCGGCGCGCTTATCGAGCCATTATCGCGCCGGCAGATAGCGCGACGGATCAATCGAACTACCCTTGTAGCGCAATTCAAAATGCAGCATCACGCGATTGGTGTCAGTGTCGCCCATTTCCGCGATGGCTTGACCTTGCGTGACGCTCTGACCTTCCTTCACAAGCAGCGCGCGGTTATGCGCATAGGCGCTCAGGTAGTCGGCGTTGTGCTTCACGATCAGCAGATTGCCGTAACCCCGCAGCCCGTTCCCCGCATAGACCACCGTGCCGGCCGCCGCCGCGACGATCTGTGTTCCGGACGCGCCGGCAATGTCGATACCCTTCGAATTCTTGCCGTCGAAACCGCGAATCACGCTGCCTTGCGTCGGCCAGATCAGCGCAATACTCGTGGCCGGCGTAGTCAACCCGGACGCCGCTGCGTTCGATGTATCCGCGCTGCCGGTGCGGGCGGGCGGCTCGACGGGCGTAGTTGCGACCGTCGCGCTTCCCGCGGGCGGCGCGACGCGCAGCACCTGGCCGACTTCGATCGCATTCGGGTCGGTGAGGTTGTTCCAGCGCGCGATATTCTGCGCCGATGTCCGGTTCGCGCGCGCGACCTTCGACACCGTATCGCCCCGTTCTACTCGATAAAACCCCGGCCCGACCGGCGCAGAGCCACACGCGGCGAGCACTGCGATCAAGGACACGCAGGTCAGCCGTCGAATTATTTTCACCAAACTCAAAACCTCGCAAAGCGCCGCACAAACCGACAAACCCAAATACGCCGCGGCAACAAACCAGAATGCGTAACGGCGAAATGTCCGATTTTACCGTCCCGGCGCTGCCGCCCCCAGAAGCGACCATCTTTCCCCGTTTGTTCGCAGCCCGTTCCCCGCTTCACGCGGGCGGCGAAATGCTCAGTCGCAGCGCTGCCGTTTCGGTTTTCCCCGGTGCGAGCCAGCGTAGTCCGCGACCGTTGTGAATGGCATCGGGGAGACCGACCCACGGCTCGACGCAATAGAAATCCGACGTCGGCGCTTCGGTCCAGCTGGTGACGGCGTACCAGGGCACCGAGCCGGGGCGTTGCAGATCGAAGTTCACCACGCGCTTCAAACCCGGCGTCACGAGCCGCACTGGGTGGTCGGCGGGACCGGTAAAGCAGTGGAACCGATCCAGAATGCTGGCGTCGTCCAGTGCGTAGCGCGCCGCGCCCGCTTCCGGGTCGGTGATCGAGCCGTCATCGCGTTGCCGGCGTGTTTCCGTGCGCGGCAATTCCAGGCTGCTGATGCCGCGCTGATCGTGCGGCAGGACGAAGTAGAAATGATGACCGGCGTAATAGGGCAGCGGCACCTCACCGGGGTTCGACGTGGTGAGTTCCACATCCAGTGTCATGGCGTCGACCAGCCGGTACGCAGCCTCGAAGCGAAACGCGAACGGGTAACCCTGGCGCGTAAAGTCGTTGTCGACGAGCGTCATACGCACGCCGTGCCCGTCCGCGTCCTTGCGGTGCTCGAACGGTAGATTGCGCGCGAAACCATGCATGGGAAGTTCATGCACGACGCCTTCCGGATCGCGCCACTTGCCGATCTCACCATCAACGAAATGGCGGCCGAGAAACGGAAACAGCAGCGGATTGCCGCCGCGAATCTTGACGAAGTTGGACCAGTCCGGCGCGGCCGGCCAGAAAATGACCGGCTCACCGCCCACACGCCACGTCATCAGCCGTCCGCCCGCGCGCGGCGCGATTTCGAGGGCGGCGTCATCGAACGTGATTGCCAGGATGTCTTCGGGTTGTGACGACATGTCGGTGGTCTCCTTGGGTGAGTGTTCAAACGAGCAACGAGCAGGTTGTGCGTTCAGGTGGCCGCTCAATTCTACGGGGAAACCCTTTTCGGGAAATTGCGACTGACACAGCTGGTTTCACTACCCTGATAATGTGAACACGATGTAACGCAGATGAAACATTTTTCGGCCTTGACGATCTCAGATCGATCAAGTTGATCCTGCGCAACGGCGAGGATGATATGGATCTGGCGATGATGTTTGGAGTGTTTATTTTTGGCACGTTTGGCGCGGGCACGCTGCTGTTTTTATACAAGCTGTGACCGTGACACAGGTATAACGCAGCGAATAAAAAAAGCCCGTCTTACGACGGGCTTTTTTTATTCTTACGGAATTATTCTAATAATCGACCAATTTTCTTTCGTTAACATCAAGCGCAACGCAAAGACTTGGCGCTGCATTGGGTGGGCGGCATAATCGCCCGGGTTTGCGTGCCATATGCTGCACCGCGGCTATGAGCCTGTCGCCACTAACGAAAGAGGATCAACGTGACTTTGTGGTTTCTGATTTTTCTGAGCGTGCTGCAGGGTGTGACCGAATTGTTTCCGGTCAGCAGCCTCGGCCATACGCTCCTGGTGCCCGGCCTGATCGGGATGCACATCGACAAACACGCGCCGCAGTTGTTGCCGTTCCTGGTCGCGCTGCATCTGGGTACCGCGCTCGCGTTGCTGTGGTACTTCCGCAAGCGCTGGATTGCGCTGGTGGCGGGGTTTATCGGATCGTTGCGCGGCCGTAAAAACGCCGATGGCCACATGATGTGGGCGCTGATCATCGGCACGATTCCGACGGGCATCGTCGGGCTGGTGCTTGAAAAGCGGCTCGAGGCGCTGTTCCACGATCTGCGGATTGTCGCGGCTGCGCTGATGGTCAACGGCGTGTTGCTGTGGGTCGGCGACCGGTTGACGCGTGCGCGGGCGGAGCGCGCGCCTGAAGAACTCACGTTCAAGCAGGCGTTCCTGGTGGGTCTTGCGCAGATCGGCGCGCTGATTCCGGGCTTTTCGCGCAGCGGGCTGACGATGATCGCGGGCATTGGCGCTGGCTTGAGCGCCGAGAAAGCGGCGGAATTCTCGTTCCTGCTCGGCACGCCGATTATTTTCGCGGCCGGCGTGCTCGAATTGCCGAAGCTGTTCCACGCACCCGATCAGCTCGCCGACGCCCTCCTTGGCGGCGTGTTGACGGGGATTGCTGCGTACCTGAGCGTGCGTTTCCTGATGCGTTACTTCGAAGGAAAGGGGCGGCTGGCCGCGTTTGGCTTGTATTGCGTGATTGCCGGTGCGTTCTGTCTCGGCTGGTTCATGTTGCATGCGCAACCGGTTTGACCGGTTTTAATACGCGTTGAAGCGAGCGAGGTTCCGGAATGAGGCCTCGCATCCTTTCGATGAGGTAAAATCCTGGATCATCTGCGACGCGGCAGTAGCTCAGCTGGATAGAGCATCGGCCTTCTAAGCCGAGGGGCGGGGGTTCGAGTCCCTCCTGCCGTGCCAGACCCTCGGGTTCATCACAACGCTCGATCGCGTTTCACCGGCGTCCTGCTCGTTCGAATTCGCAATCTCTCAAAAGACCTTCCGCCTACCGCGCTGTCAGCGCGTCTTGGTCTTGCCACACGTTGTCCTTCACCGTCACCGCCTTCGGAATCAGCTTCGCGCGATAGAACGTATCGGCGACGCTCTGCTGGGTCGCGACAATCTTCTCGTCGATCGGCGTCGCGCCGTACGGCACGCGCCGCACCCACGTCTCCACGAGCCCCGTGTCCAGCCCGACTTTCGGCGCAAGCAACGCCGCCGTGTCCGCGGGATGCTGCGTGACCCATGCACCGGTCGTGCGCAACTGATCGATCACGGCACGCACCGCCTGGGGATTTTGCGTGGCGAAGCTACGCGTGGCCTCGTAGAAACAGAACGGCTTCGGCAAACCGGTGTAGTCGGCGAGCGTGCGGACGGTCAACGCCTTTTGCGCGGCGGCGTAGTACGGGTCCCAGACAATCCATGCATCGACATCGCCATTCTCGAAGGCCGCGCGGGCGTCGGCGGGCGGGAGATAAACCGGGTGGATATCGTCGAGTTTCAAGTCGGCCTTCTGCAGCACTGCAAGCAGCAGGAAGTTCGAACTCGATCCTTTTTGCAACGCGATGCGCCGGCCTTTTAGCTCGGCGAGCGAATGAATCGGTGAATCGGCTTTGACGAACAGCGCCTCATTGGTTTGTCCGCCCGGCTCGGCGCCGACATAAACAAAATTCACGCCCGCGGCCTGCGCGAAAATCGGTGGCGGCGCGCCGGTGTATCCGAAATCGATGTTGCTTGTATTGAGCGCTTCGAGCAATTGCGGCCCGGCGGGAAACTCATACCAACTGACGGTATAGCCGAGCGGCTTCAGCTTTTGTTCAAGCGAACCCTGGGCCTTGAGCACGGCAAGCAGACCGGCTTTCTGATAACCAATGCGCAATTGCCTGGGTGGCGAACTCCCCGGATCTTGTGCCGATGCGCACAGAGGCAACAACGCGAACGCGGCAGCGAACGATAACGACAGGCACAGCTTTTTCATGGCAATTTCTATGCAGGAAAGAGATGTCGTCGACCATAGCAGCGATGCGTTTCGGCGTCGAATAAGCGATGCTTCGAAGCTAATGACGCAATCTGTGAACTCGTTGACGTCCTCCCGGTCCTAAAGGACCGGGATTCCTTCTGCAAGACGGCCACGTCCGGGCGCAGCAT